>NZ_CP108106.1:4002500-4623750 GCF_041435195.1 Streptomyces sp. NBC_00224 | reverse complement strand
AGGTCCAGTCACTCCGCCAGACGCTGCGGGACCCGGCGAGGGTCGCCCGCTGCGTCCCCGGCCTGCAGCAGGACGCGGGCGAGCCGCCGGTGGCCGGGCGGCTGAAGCTCCGCGTCGAGGGACACACGATCACCTACCGGGGCACGCTGCGGATCACCGAGCTCGACGAGGACACGTTCGGCGTGGAGGCGCAGGGCACGGAGGTGCGCGGCACGGGCGCGGCGAAGTTCTCCCTCACCCTCCGCCTGGCCCCCGAGCGCAAGGGCACCCGCCTGTCCTTCACCGCCACGGCGACGGCGGACGGCCGCTTGTCCACGGCGACCCCGGAAGGGGCCAGGGCCTCGGCCTCCCGCCTGCTCGACCGCTTCGGCGCGGCGCTCGCCACGGACACCAGGGGCGCGGGCAAGGGAGCCGCGGACGCGCCCGAGGCGGACGCCACGGCGCCCGAGGCGGGGCCGACCGGGCCCACCACTTCCGGGTCCGGGTCGGGCACGCCCGAGGAAGGCGCCGGCCACTCCGTCTTCGACGCCGTCGTTCCGCCGCCCGCGCTCGATCCGCTCGCGGAGGAGGAGTTCGACCTTTCCGGGGACGCGGACTACGTACCCGCAGAGGCCGCCCACGCGCGGCGGACCATGATCGGGCGCAGCGCCGAGGAGGTCGACCACGCGCCGCCGCGCGGGCGGTACGCGCCCGTGCCCGCCCCCGCGGGCGTCGGCGCGGGGGCCACCCTGCGCTGGGTCGCCCCGGCCGCGGCGCTCGCGCTCGCCTCCGCCGTGGTGGTCGGCCGCGTGCTGCGCCGCCGCCGCTGACCGCACCACTCCGGCCAACACGGTGGCGCGCGCGCCGGCGTGTGCGGTGACGCAAGTAGTGTCGGGGGCGTGAGTAGCGAGAAGAGTGTCCGGCTGGCGGCCGGCGACGTCGAGTTGACGGTCCGTCCGGACATCGGATGCCGGATCGAAAGCCTCCGTATCGGCGGTACGGAGGTGCTGCGCCAGGGCGAGCACTACGGCTCGTTCCCGATGGTCCCCTGGTGCGGCCGCATCGAGCACGGCGAGTTCCGCAACGGCGGCACCAAGCACCAGCTGCCGCTGAACTCCCCGCCGCACGCCATCCACGGCACCGGCCGCGACACCGCCTGGAAGCGGGTGCGCACCGGCGGAGGCGAGTCCGGCCACGCCGAGGCCCACTTCACGTACGACCTGGCCGACCCCTGGCCGTACACCGGCCGCGTCACCCAGATCTTCGAGCTGTCCGAGAGCGCGCTGACGCTCACCATGGGCGTCGAGACGTACGGCGACTCCTTCCCCGCGCAGGTCGGCTGGCACCCCTGGTTCCGGCGCAGCCTCGGCGGCGAGGACGTACGGCTCGGGTTCGCCCCCGCCTGGCAGGAGGAGCGCGGCGACGACCACCTGCCCACCGGCCGCCGCATCGATCCCCTGCCCGGCCCCTGGGACGACTGCTTCGGCATGCCCGACGGCGTCGACGTCACCCTCACCTGGCCGGAGCAGCTGGAGCTGAAGGTGGCTAGCCGCAGCGAGTGGGTGGTCGTCTACGACGAGCAGGAGGAGGCGGTGTGCGTGGAGCCCCAGTCCGGCCCGCCCAACGGCCTCAACACGCTGCCGAGGCTGGTGACGCCGGTGGACCCGTTGGAGCTGGCGACGACCTGGAGCTGGCGTCGCCTCTAAGCTGGCGGACATGACTGACGTACGCGCTGACCTGCTCCAGCAGATCAAGGACAAGGCCGTGGTGCACGGCAAGGTGACCCTCTCGTCGGGTCGGGAAGCCGACTACTACATCGACCTGCGCCGGATCACCCTGGACGGCGAGGCCGCGCCGCTGGTCGGCCAGGTCATGCTCGACCTCACCGCCGACCTGGACTTCGACTGCGTGGGCGGCCTGACCCTCGGCGCCGACCCGGTGGCGACGTCGATGCTGCACGCCTCCGCCGCGCGCGGGCAGCGCCTGGACGCCTTCGTCGTGCGCAAGGCGCAGAAGGCGCACGGCATGCAGCGCCGCATCGAGGGCACGGACGTCAAGGGCCGTCGCTGCCTGGTGGTCGAGGACACCTCCACCACCGGAGGCTCGCCGCTGACGGCCGTCGAGGCGGTGCGCGAGGCGGGCGGCGAGGTCGTCGCCGTGGCCACGATCGTCGACCGGGGCGCGGCCGACGCCATCGCCGAGGCGGGCCTCGCGTACCTCACGGGGTACCAGCTGGGAGACCTGGGCCTGGCGTAACGGGCGAAATACCCGGACCGTCACCGCGGCCGTAACCGGTCCGGGGGACCCGGCAAGATCGCCTGACGGGCACTCCGAAAGTGGTGCCCAAGGTCCCTGAGCCCTCGTATACCGGCTCTGACCTGTGCTTTCCCCGAGGGGGCGGCTGTTTCACGTGAAACAGCCGCCCCCTCGTCCGTCCGCAGGGTGGAGCCGGGCGCAGAGTCTGGAAAGATGGGCCGCGACGATGACGTCGCCCCCAGGTCAGGGCCAGCACATATCGCACACCCCGCACATCACAAGGAGCGGACAGATGCCCATCGCAACCCCCGAGGTCTACAACGAGATGCTCGACCGGGCGAAGGCAGGCAAGTTCGCCTACCCGGCCATCAATGTGACCTCGACCCAGACCCTGCACGCTGCCCTGCGCGGCTTCGCGGAGGCCGAGAGCGACGGCATCATCCAGATCTCCACCGGCGGTGCCGAGTTCCTGGGTGGCCAGTACAACAAGGACATGGTCACCGGCGCGGTCGCGCTGGCCGAGTTCGCCCACGTCGTCGCCGCCAAGTACGGCATCACCGTCGCGCTGCACACCGACCACTGTCCCAAGGACAAGCTGGACGGCTACGTACGTCCGCTCCTGGAGGTCTCGGCCGAGCGCGTCGCCAAGGGCCTGAACCCGCTCTTCCAGTCGCACATGTGGGACGGCTCCGCCGAGACCCTCGCGGACAACCTGGCCATCGGCCAGGAGCTGCTCGCCAAGGCCGCCGCCGCCAAGATCATCCTTGAGGTCGAGATCACCCCGACCGGCGGCGAGGAGGACGGCGTCAGCCACGAGATCAACGACGAGCTGTACACGACCGTCGACGACGCGCTGCGCACCGCCGAGGCCCTGGGCCTGGGCGAGAAGGGCCGCTACCTGCTGGCCGCCTCCTTCGGCAACGTCCACGGCGTCTACAAGCCGGGCAACGTCGTGCTGCGTCCGGAGCTCCTCAAGGATCTCCAGGAGGGCGTCGCCGCGAAGTACGGCAACGCCTCCCCGTTCGACTTCGTCTTCCACGGCGGCTCCGGCTCCACCGAGCAGGAGATCGCGACCGCGCTGGAGAACGGCGTCGTGAAGATGAACCTGGACACCGACACCCAGTACGCCTTCACGCGTCCGGTCGCGGACCACATGTTCCGCAACTACGACGGCGTCCTGAAGGTCGACGGCGAGGTCGGCAAGAAGTCGACGTACGACCCGCGCACCTGGGGCAAGCTCGGCGAGGCGTCGATGGCCAAGCGCGTCACCGAGGCGTGCGCGAACCTGCGCTCGACCGGCACGAAGCTGAAGTAGCCCTTCGCCTTCCTTCGCTCCACGGGCCCGGTACCCCCTGCCAGGGGGTGCCGGGCCCGGTGCGTTCGGCGAGAGTGGAACGCATGAGCGTACGGATGGGCACGGCGGCAGGCCGGTGGGTGCTGTTCACGACCGTGCTCGGGTCCGGGATGGCGATGCTCGACTCGACCGTCGTCAATGTGGCCCTGCCGCGCATCGGGGCCGACCTGGACGCCGACATGGCCGTCCTCCAGTGGACCGTCAATGCCTACATGCTCACGCTCGCCGGGCTGATCCTGCTCGGCGGGGCGCTGGGCGACCGCTACGGGCGCCGCAAGGTCTTCGTCTTCGGCGTCGTCTGGTTCGCCGTCGGTTCGCTGCTGTGCGGCATCGCGCCCGACGCGGGCGTCCTGATCGTCGCCCGCGCCCTCCAGGGCATCGGCGGCGCGCTCCTCACCCCCGGCTCGCTCGCCCTCATCCAGGCGAGTTTCCACCCCGACGACCGGGCCGCGGCCGTGGGCGTGTGGTCCGGGCTCGGCGGGGTCGGGGCGGCCGTCGGACCGTTCCTGGGCGGCTGGCTGGTGGACGGCCCCGGCTGGCGCTGGGTCTTCCTGCTGAACGTCCCGCTCGCCGCGCTGTGCGTCCCCGTGGCGCTGCGGCACGTACCGGAGTCCAAGGACGATCGCGTGCACACGGCCCGGTTCGATGCGACGGGGGCGATCCTCGGGGCACTGGCGCTCGCGCTGGTGACATACGCGCTGATCGAGGCGCCCGGGCAGGGGGCGTCGCCGCTGGTGCTCGGCGCGGCGGCGGCGGGGTTTCTGCTGGGCGTGGCCTTCGTACGCCTGGAACGCCGTCTGCCCGACCCCATGCTGCCGCCGGAGATCTTCGCGTCGCGCCAGTTCACTGCGGTGAACCTGGTGACGGTGTGCGTGTACGCGGCGTTCGGCGGCTTCTTCTTCCTGGCGGCGCTCCAGCTCCAGGTGGTCGCGGGGTACTCGGCCCTCGGCGCCGGGGCGGCCCTGCTCCCGACCACGGCCTTGATGCTCCTGCTCTCGGCCCGCTCGGGCGCGCTGGGCGAGCGCATCGGCCCGCGCGCGCCGCTGACGGTGGGGCCGCTGCTGTGCGCGGCCGGGATGCTGCTGATGCTGCGGGTGGGTGTGGGCGCGTCGTACGTACGTGACGTGCTCCCCGCGGTCGCCGTCCTCGGCCTGGGCATGGTCACCCTGGTCGCACCGCTCACCGCGACCGTCCTCGGGTCGGTGGACGCGGGGCGGGCGGGGCTGGCGAGCGGCATCAACAACGCGGCGGCGCGGGCGGCGGGGCTGATCGCGGTGGCCGCGCTGCCGCTGGTGGCGGGCATGTCCCCCTCGGCGTACCGCTCGGCGGCGGAGTTCGGCTCGACGTTCCGGCGGGCGATGCCGGTGTGTGCGGGGGTGCTGGTGCTGGGGTCGGTGCTGGCGTTCTTGTCGGTCCGGCGTCCGCCGGTGGGGGTGTGCCATCCGGAGTGCCGGGTGTCGTGCGGGGTGACGCCGCCGCTGGAGCGGGACCGGGGGGTTTGACCCCGCCCCGCCCCTTCCCGAAAGCCCTCTGGCGGGCGGCCGGGTTCGTCTGCGGCCAGGTGGGTGGCTGGTCGCGCAGTTCCCCGCGCCCCTGAAGGGGCGCGGGGAACTGCGCGAGCAACCCAGCACGGTCCGCGGACGAACGCAGCGGGGTGGGGGGAAGCCCCGGGCGGCAGGCGGACGCGGCAGACTGGACCCATGTCCATTCACGAGAACCTGCTCGGTGGCCCCGCCCCGACGCACCTGCCCGACGACCCCGAACCGCGCGACCTGCTCGCGCAGGGCACCGCCCCCGCCGACGTCGCCGCCAAGTACCCCACGTCCTCCCTCGCCTGGGCCCAGCTCGCGGACGACGCGTTCGACGCGGGCCGCACGGTCGAGTCGTACGCGTACGCCCGCACCGGCTACCACCGCGGCCTCGACTCGCTGCGCCGCGCCGGCTGGAAGGGCCACGGCCCGGTGCCGTGGGAGCACGAGCCCAACCGCGGCTTCCTGCGCGCCCTGCACGCGCTCGCCCGCGCCGCCCAAGCCATCGGCGAGCAGGCCGAGTTCGAGCGCTGCTCGACGTTCCTGCGGGACTCCTCGCCGCTCGCGGCCGACACGCTGGGCTGACCTGCGCGGAGTCGTACCGTCCGGACAACTCCCGTACGGACGGTACGATCGCACGCACCATCGAATACAGGACAACCGCAGAACCGAACGGATCGCATCCGGCGCTGGCGCACGAGGCCCCACACCTCTCCCCCCAACTCCAGCCGTGACAAGGGGAGAAGTCTGTCTTGGGCAAGCGAGCAGCCCGCAACGGAGACCGTAGTGGCCGTGGCCGCACCCGACCCCGTAGCCGTGGCAGACGCTCGGCCCGACGCCAGCCGCGCGCCCTCCTCCTCGTAGGCGGCCTTCTCGGCCTCGCCCTCATCTGCGGCGCCGCGTTCTCCGAGTGGCGCGGCAGGGACGCCGGCGGCCCCGGGCCGGGGTACGCCGCCGAGACCCCCCTCGGCTCCCGCGCCCCCCTCCCGGCCGACTCGCCGCCGAAGCCCCCGAAGGACGACAAGGGCAAGAAGGACAAGGGCGAGGGCAAGGACGAGGGCGACGCTTCGGGGAAGGAGAAGGGCGACGACGTCCCCGCCTCCGGCCCCGGCACCTTCACCCCCGCCCGCTCCTCCGGCGCCCCCGTCGGCACCGGTGGCCCGCTGCGCCGCTACAAGGTGCTCGTCGAGGACGGCGTCGACGTCTCCCCGCGCCAGGCCGCCACCGAGGTCCAGGCGATACTCGCCCACCCCCGCAGCTGGGCCGCGCACGGGCGTGGCCGGTTCCAGCTGGTCTCCGGCGGTGACAACGCCGACGTGACGATAAAGATCGCCACCCCGGCCACCACGGACCGGCTCTGCGCGGTCAACGGTGACACCCACGGCGAGCTGAACTGCGAGGTCGAGGGCGGTGTCGTGGTCAACCTCAAGCGGTGGGTGCGGGGCTCGCCGCAGTACGACGGGCCGCCCGCCGAGTACCGGCACCTGATCATCAACCACGAGATCGGCCACATGATCGGCTTCCGCCGGCACATGGCCTGCCCGGGAGAGGGCAAGGCGGCGCCGGTGATGATGCAGCAGATCAAGGGCCTGAAGGGCTGCAAGTCCAACGCGTGGCCGTACACCGAGGGCGGCGCGCTCGTGGAGGGCCCGTCCGTGCCGTAGGCCTCCTTCCGGGCCCTGACGAGGGTGGGCCGGGCGTGCTTATGATGCGGGTGGGGACCGGGGCTCCGATGCCGATGAAGGAAGGGGCGGACCGCTACCCGGACACGTCGAGGAGACAGCGATGTCATCAAAGATGTCCGAACCGGTCGAAAGAGAAGCCGCCGCGCAGGCCGAGGCCGCCCCCAATCTGGACTTCGCGGGCACGACGCCGTACGAGGACTACGTCCAGGCGGACGTCCTCACCCACCTCCAGCACCTGCGCTCGGACGACCCCGGCGAGATGGTCTTCCTGGTCACCACCCAGGTCATGGAGCTGTGGTTCACGGTGATCGTCCACGAGTGGGAGACCGCCACGCGCGCGTTGCGCGAGGACCGGGTGCCCGTGGCCGTCGACGCGCTCAAGCGCTCCGTACGCGAGCTGGAGGCGCTCAACGCGTCCTGGACGCCGCTCGCGCAGCTGACCCCGGCGCAGTTCAACTCCTACCGCGCGGCCCTCGGCGAGGGGTCCGGCTTCCAGTCCGCGATGTACCGCCGGATGGAGTTCCTGCTCGGCGACAAGTCGGCGTCCATGCTGGTGCCGCACCGGGGCTCGCCGCGCGTGCACGCCGAGCTGGAGAAGGCGCTCCAGGAGCCGAGCCTGTACGACGAGGTGCTCGCGCTGCTCGCGCGCCGCGGGTACGCCGTCCCGGCCGCGGTCCTCGACCGCGACCTCTCCCAGCGGTACGAGCCCTCGCCCCAGGTCGAGGCGGTCTGGGCGGATCTTTACGCCGGGGACCAGAACGGGGAACTCGTACGCCTGGGCGAGGCGTTGACCGATGTGGGCGAGCTGGTGTGGCGCTGGCGCAACGACCATCTGGTGGCGACGAGGAGAGCGATGGGCGCGAAGACCGGCACGGGCGGTTCGGCGGGCGTGGCCTGGCTGGAGAAGCGCGCCGCGAAGAACGTGTTCCCCGAGCTGTGGACGGCGCGCAGCCATGTCTGAGGCACTGGCCGGCAAGGCCGCGGCGCTGGACGCCGCAGACGAACTCGCCAAGCACCGCGAGCTGTTCGCGCTCGACGACGACACCGTCTACCTCGACGGCAACTCGCTGGGCGCGCTGCCGCGCCACGTCGCGGCGCGCATGCAGGAGGTCATCGCCCACGAGTGGGGCGAGCTGCGCATCCGATCCTGGGACGAGAGCGGCTGGTGGACGGCGCCCGAGCGGATCGGCGACCGTATAGCGCCGCTCGTCGGCGCCGCGCCCGGCCGGATCGTGGTGGGCGACTCCACGAGTGTGAACGTCTTCAAGGCCCTGGTCGCGGCGGTGCGCCTGGCGCCCTCCGACCGGGACGAGATCCTGGTCGACGAGTCGACGTTCCCGACGGACGGGTACGTGGCGGGGTCCGCGGCGCGGATGACGGGCCGCCGGCTGCGCCCGGTCGCCCCCGGCGAGATGGCCGCGGCCGTCGGCCCGCGCACGGCGGCGATCCTGGTCAACCACGTCGACTACCGCACGGGCCGGCTGCACGACCTGCCCGGCATCACCGCGGCCGCGCACGCGGCGGGGGCGCTGACGGTCTGGGACCTGTGCCACAGCGCGGGCGCGCTGCCGGTGGGCCTCGACGCGCACGGGGTGGACTTCGCGGTGGGCTGCACCTACAAGTACCTGAACGGCGGCCCGGGTTCGCCCGCGTACCTGTACGTACGAGGCGACCACCAACAGTCCTTCGACTCCCCCCTCCCCGGCTGGAACTCGCACGAGGACCCCTTCGGGATGCGTACGGAGTACGTGCCGGGGGCCGGTGCGGTGCGGGGCCGGGTGGGCACGCCGGACATCCTGTCCATGCTGGCCCTGGAGTCCGCCCTCGACGTCTGGACGGGCGTCTCCATCGACTCCGTCCGGGCCAAGTCGCTGGCGCTGACGGACTTCTTCCTGGAGTGCGTGTCGGCGTACGTGCCGTCGGGGCTCGTCGAGTCGGTGACGCCGGCCGCGCACGGTTCGCGGGGGAGTCAGGTCGCGCTGCGGTGCGAGGACGCGGGGGCGGTGATGCGGGCGCTCATCGCGGCGGGGGTCGTCGGCGACTACCGGCGCCCGGATGTCCTCCGCTTCGGCTTCACGCCGCTGTACGTGAGCTTCGGGGATGCGGAGAGGGCGGCGCGGGCGCTGTCGACGGCGCTGGGTTAGCCCCCAGACCCTGTTGCGGGGCTGCGCCCCGGTCCCCGTGTTTGTCTGCGGGCCCGGTGGGGGCTGGTCGCGCAGTTCCCCGCGCCCCTTAGGTAACTCCAGCCCCTTCAGGGGCGCGGGGCTGTGACATGTGCGGCTCCGCCGCGTGGGCGCGACCAGCCACGGACAACCCGCAGGCGAAACGGGGTCCGGGGGCACCGCCCCGCCCCCCGGCATCGCTGGTAGCGTCCGCCAGCGACCCCATGAGAGGTGACCCATGCACGACCCCGCCGCCAGGGACGCCGCCGAGGCCGCCTCGGCGTTCTCGCATCTGCCCGTTGCCCCCGACAGCACCGCCTCGTACGGCCCCCACCCCGACCAGGTCGTCGACTTCTACGCGCCCAGGGGCGACGGCGACGGCGCCCCCCTCGTCGTCGCCCTCCACGGCGGCGCCTGGCGCGAGCGGTACGACCGGGCGCATCTCACCCCGTTCGTGGACTTCCTCGCCCGCCGCGGGTTCGCCGTCGCCAACGTCGAGTACCGGCGGGGCGGCCTGCTGCCGCGGCAGGGCGGTGGCGGCGGCCCCGTCGCCGGACGCTGGCCGGACACGTTCGACGACGTGGCCGCCGCCCTCGACGCCCTCCCCGCCCTCGCCCGCACGCACCTGCCCGCCGCCGACCTCCGCCGTACCGTCCTCACCGGGCACTCCGCCGGCGGCCACCTCGCGCTGTGGGCCGCGGCCCGTCACGTACTGCCGCCGGACTCCCCCTGGTACACCCCCGCTGCCGCCACCCTCCGCGGCGTCGTCGCCCTCGCCCCCATCGCCGATTTCACCACGGCGGTGGCGCTGGACGTCTGCGACGGGGCCGTCACACAACTCCTCGGAGGGGAAGGCAAGTTGAGCGCCCGTACTCCCTACTCCGACCCCGCCGCCCTCCTCCCCACCGGCGTCGCCACCACCCTCGTCCAGGGCCGGGACGACATCGTCGTGCCGCAGGCGGTGGCCGAGGCGTACGTCGACGCCGCCGCCATGGCCGGGGAGACCGTCGGGTTCACCCTCCTCGACGGCGTCGGCCACTTCCCCCTCATCGACCCCGCCGCCGACGCCTGCGCGGTCGTCGCGGAGGAGATCGCCCAACTGGCGTACTGAACGGCCGAACGTAGGAGCCGTAGTACCTGAGGCGGACCCCGTCGGATCCGTAGCGCAGGGGACGCCCCGGCTACCCGCCCCCGCCTACCGTGGGCACGTGACCGAGACCCTCAGCCCCAAGCCGCCGGGGAGCACGCCGGGCAACGGCGGGCGCAGCCCCGAATTCCTGCTCGCCATGGACGCGTTCGGCGGGCTCCGCCGGGACCTGTTCCGGGACGCCTTCGCCTACCGGCCGCTGCCGCCGATGCGTACGGACGGCCCGCTCACCCGCCATCTGTCCGACCGGCTGCGCCGGTACGCGGCCTGGACCCCGCACGCGGCCGTGCTCTTCGTCGCGTTCTGCGCCGCGATGATCACGTACACCGGCAGGTCCCAGGGCGGGGGGCTGGCGCTGCCCATCTGGGCGGTGTCGGGGCTGCTCACCGGGGTGCCCGTCGCCATGACCCTGATACGGCCGGTCGGCGCCTGGTGGACGGTGTGCGCGACCACGGTGGTCGTGGGCGCCCTGGGCCGGGGCGACGGCTTCTCCGGCTGGCCGTGGGCGCCGGGCGCGTTCCTCGCGCAGCTCGCGGTGATGGTGGTGGTGGCGCTGCGCACCCGGCCCCGTACCGCCGCGTGGATGTGGGTCCTCACGCTGCTGCTCGGCATGGTGATGCAGTTCTCCGGCGACCCGGACGGCGGCTCGGACGCCGGGCCGATGGCCGTCACGTCCGCGATCCTGCTCCTGATCGCCGTCGTCGTGAACGTCCGCAGGGACGCGGAGCGGAAGATCACCGTCCAGCAGTCGGTCACCGCCGTGGAACGCGACAAGCGGACCGTGCTCGAAGAGCGCACCACCATCGCGCGCGAGCTGCACGACGTGGTCGCGCACCACATGTCGGTGGTCGCCATCCAGGCCGAGGCGGCCCCGTACCGCGTCGAGAACCCGCCGCCGGAGCTGACGCAGGCGTTCGCGACGATCCGCGAGAACGCGGTGGCCGCGCTCACCGAGCTGCGCCGCGTGCTCGGTGTCGTACGCGCGGAGGACTACGAGGCGCCGGACGCCCCCCAGCCCACCCTCGCCGACCTCGACCGGCTCCTTGCGAACGTACGCGACGCGGGGCTCGACGTGACCAAGGCGGTCACGGGAGCGGTGCGCGAACTCCCGCAGGGCGTCGAGCTGTCGGCGTACCGCATCATCCAGGAGGCCCTCAGCAACGCCCTGCGCCATGCGCCGGGCGCGGCCGCGCGGGTGGAGGTCGGCTATGTGCTGGGCGGGGTGGGCCTGCGCGTGGTCAACGGCCCGCCGACGGGCACGGCGGCGGCGTCGCCCGGCAGCGGCCACGGGATCACGGGGATGCGGGAGCGGGTGGCGATGCTGGGCGGCGAGATGACGGCGGGCGAGGTGGCGGACGGCGGCGGTTACGAGGTGACGGTCTTCATCCCGGTTACGGCGGCAACGGCGGCAACGGCGGACGAGGCATGAGCGAGGCGAGCATCCGCGTACTGATCGTCGACGACCAGATGATGGTCCGGGAGGGCTTCTCGGTCCTGCTCAACGCCCAGCGCGACATCGAGGTGATCGGCGAGGCGGTCGACGGCCGGGAGGCGGTGGCCAAGGTCCGCGAACTCCGCCCCGACGTGGTCCTGATGGACATCCGCATGCCCGAGATGAACGGCATCGAGGCGACGCGGGAGATCGTGGCGGCGGACACCGAGGCGAGGGTGCTGGTGCTGACCACCTTCGACCTCGACGAGTACGTGTACCAGGCGCTGCGGGCCGGGGCGTCGGGGTTCCTCCTGAAGGACGCGTCCGCGCGTCAACTCGCGGAGGGTGTACGGGTGGTGGCCTCCGGCGACGCGCTCCTCGCCCCGTCCGTGACGCGCCGCCTGATCACCGAGTTCGCCCGTTCGACGCCGGTGCGGCGGGGGGTGTCGGGAGTGGTGGAGGTCGAGGAGCTGACCGACCGCGAAACGGAGGTCCTGATCCTGATAGCCCAGGGCCTCTCCAACGCGGAGATCGCGGACCGGTTGGTGGTGGCGGAGTCGACGATCAAGACGCATGTGAGCCGGGTGCTGGTGAAACTGGGCCTGCGCGACCGTACGCAGGCGGCGGTGTACGCGTACGAATCCCGCCTGATAACCCCGTCCTAGCCCCCACCCCGCTTTGGGGCTCTGCCACGTACCCCCGTTCGTCCGCGGACCGTGGCTGGCTGGTCGCGCAGTTCCCCGCGCCCCTTAAGGCACCTCCAGCCCCTCAGGGGCGCGGGGAACTGCGCGACCAGCCCCCACCGGGCCCGCAGCCGACGAACCCAGCCGCCCGGCTGAGGGCTTGAGGGAACGGGTGGGGTGGGGAAAGAACCCCCATGGACACCTCCACCCCCTTCCAGCCCACCTCCACCCCCTTCATCGCCAACCCCTACCCCGCCTACGCGGAGCTCCGCCGCACCGGCCGCACCCACCACCACCCCCGCACCAACCAGTGGCTGGTGCCCCACCACGCCGACGTCTCCGCCCTCCTCCGCGACCGCCGCCTCGGCCGCACCTACCTGCACCGCTTCACCCACGAGGAGTTCGGCCGTACACCCCCACCCCCCGCGCACGAGCCCTTCCACACCCTCAACGACCAGGGGATCCTCGATCTGGAGGGCCCCGACCACACCCGGATCCGGCGGCTGGTGGCCAAGGCGTTCACCCCGAGGCGCGTCGAGGAGCTCGGGCCCGTCGTCGAGCGCATCGCCCACCGCCTCGTCGGTGACTTCGTCGCGGCCGGTGGCGGGGACCTGCTCGCCGAAGTCGCCGAGCCCCTCCCCGTCGCCGTGATCGCGGAGATGCTCGGCATCCCCGAAGCCGACCGGCATCTGCTGCGGCCCTGGTCGGCCGACATCTGCGGGATGTACGAGCTGAGCCCCACCGAGGACACCGCCGCCCGCGCGGTCCGGGCGTCCAGGGAATTCTCCTCCTACCTACGGGAGTTGATCCGCGACCGGCGCCGCGCTCCCGCCCCCGCCCCCGACCTCATCTCCGCCCTCATCGCCGTCCACGACGGCGACGGCACCCGCCTCACCGAGCAGGAGATGATCTCCACCTGCGTCCTGCTCCTCAACGCGGGCCATGAGGCCACCGTCAACACCACGGCCAACGGGTGGTGGACGCTCTTCCGCCACCCTGAGCAGCTGGCCCTGCTGCGCGCCGAGCCCGGTCTGCTGCCCGGCGCCATCGAGGAACTGCTGCGCTACGACACCCCGTTGCAGCTCTTCGAGCGGTGGGTGCTCGACGACATCGAGGTCGGGGGGACGAGAATCCCCCGTGGGTCCGAGGTCGCGCTGCTCTTCGGCTCCGCCAACCGGGACCCGGCAGTCTTCGCGGACCCGGACACCTTCGACGTACGCCGCCCCGTCGCCGCCAACCGGCACGTCAGCTTCGGCGCGGGCATCCACTACTGCCTCGGCGCCCCCCTCGCCCGCCTCGAACTGGCCGTGTCGTTCGGCCTGTTGCTGCGCGAGGCTCCGCGTATGCGGCTGCTCTCCGAGCCGCGCTGGAAGCCGGGGTACGTGATCCGGGGCCTCACCGCCCTCGAAGTGGAGGTCTAGGACGCCTCCGGGCGCCTCAGCGCCAGGCCGTCCAGGACCACCTCCAACCCGTACGCGAACTTGCCGTCGCGCAGCCCGGCCGGGTCCACGACCTCCGCCGCGTACGCCTCGGCCAGGTGCTCGTGGTCGGCCGCGGCCTGCTGCGCGGCGGGCATGAGGCGGGCGATGAAGTCCGCCTCGGACTCGCCGGAGCGGGCGACCGTGGTGAGCCACGCCGCCTCCGTGGTGCTCATCCCGATCACGTACGACAGGACGGTCTCGATCGCGCGCTCCGGCTCGGGGAACCCGGAGCCCGCGAAGAGGGCGGCGAGCCGCTCGGAGAACGACATCAGGTTGGGGCCCAGATAGGCGAGGCCCGCCTGGCCGAGGACCGAGGCCAGCCAGCGGTGACGCAGGGCCGTCGCGCGGAAGGACTGGGCGGCCTCGGTGGTGGCGGCCCGCCAGTCGGGGCTGTCGGCGGGCGGTACGGCGATCTCCCCGAACACCTCGTCCACCGCGAGCTCCATCAGCTCGTCCTTGGTGGCGACGTGCCGGTAGAGGGAGGTCGCGCCCGCGTTCAGCCGGGCGCCGAGCTTGCGCATGCTGAGCGCCTCGATGCCGTCGGCGTCCAGCATCACGACCGCCTCGCGGACGATCGCGGCCCGGCTGAGCGCGGGCTGGTCGGGTTCGCGCTGCTTGCGGGCCCAGACGGACGGGATCGGGTTCGCGTTCTTGGCGGCCATGACACTCCTTCGCGGTACGTGCGTACGACGTTCGCATTTAGCGTACAAGGATTGATGGTTGCGCACACTGTGCGGAGCTGCGTACAGTGTGCGCATCGACGGAACGATGTGCGCAGCCGAGAGGAAGAACCCCATGGAGACCCGCAATCCACGCCGCTGGTGGATCCTGATCGTGCTGTGCCTCAGCTCGCTGGTGCTGGTGATCGACAGCATGGCGCTGACCGTGGCGGTGCCGTCGATGACGGAGGACCTCGGCGCGAGCGCCCAGGACACGCAGTGGATCCTCGACTCCTACATCCTGGTGTTCGCGGGCCTGCTGCTCACCTCCGGCAGCCTCGGTGACCGGTTCGGCCGCCGGAAGGTGATGATCATCGGCCTGCTGCTCTTCGGGGCGGCGTCGCTGGCGGCGGTGTTCTGCACCAACCCCGGCGAAGTCATCGCCGTACGGGTCGCGATGGGCGTCGGCGGGGCGCTGATCATGCCCTCGACGCTGTCGATCCTCATCACCGTCTTCGACGAGGAGGAGCGCGGCAAGGCGATGGCGGCGTGGGGTTCGGTGTCGATGCTCGGCCTGGTCGGCAGCCCGGTGCTCGGCGGCGTACTGATCGACCACTTCTCCTGGCACTCGATCTTCTTCATCAACATCCCGGTCGTGGCGCTGGCCATCCTGGCGGGCCTGGTCCTGATGCCCGAGTCGAAGGCGCCGTGGCAGCAGCCGGACCCGCTCGGCGCGGTGCTCTCGGCGGCCGGGATGACCGCGCTGATCTGGTGGATCATCGAGATCCCGCAGCACGGCGCGTTCGGCGGTCGCTCGCTGGTCACCCTGGCGGTCGCGGTCGTCGCCCTCACCGGATTCGTGGTCTGGGAGAACGTCACCGTCGCGCCGATGGTGCCGCTGGTCCTGTTCAAGCACCGCAACTTCAGCGGCGGTTCGGTGTCGCTGGCGCTCGTCCAGATCGGTACGGGTGGGCTGCTGCTCGTCCTCACCCAGTACCTCCAGTTCGTCCTCGGCTACTCGCCGGTCAAGGCGGGCCTGGCGTTCGTGCCGCTGGCGGTGGCGGCGCTGGCCGGCAACACGGCGGGTGCGTCGCTCGCCGCGAAGATCGGCAACCGCTGGCTGATCGTGGCCGGGATGCTGGCGATGGCCTCGTCCTTCGCGCTGCTGACCACCGTCACCGCGTCCTCGGGCTTCACCGTCCCGGCGATCGCCCTCGGCCTGCTCGGCCTCGGCGCGGGCCTGGCGATGCCGGCGGCGGTCGGCGCCCTGATGGGCACGATCCCGGCGGACAAGGCGGGCGTCGGCTCGGCCCTCAACGACACGATCCAGCAGGCCGGTACGGCACTGGGCATCGCGATCCTCGGCTCGATGCTGTCGAGCGGGTTCGCGGCGGAGATGCCGGCGGATGCGCCGGAGTCCGCTCGGCACTCGATCGCGGGCGCCCTGGCGACTGCGGGCGGCGACTCGACCCTGGTGCGGACGGCCCACGAGGCCTTCACCACGTCGATGTCGACCACTTTCGCGGTCAGCGCGATCGGCGTCCTGGCGGCGGCGGTCCTGGCGGCCCTGGTGATGCGGGACCCGAAGGGGGTGCGTGAGGCGGAGGCGGAGTTGGTGGCGTGAGGGGTGGGGTGGGGTGTGGGTGGCGGAGGCCGGTACCCCGGAGGGGGAACCGGCCTCTCGCCGTCTCCGGCGCCTGGTCGTCGGCTGCGGGCCGGTGGGGGCTGGTCGCGCAGTTCCCCGCGCCCCTGAAGGGGCGCGCTCCTTGTACGCCGGAGGGCTGGAGTTACCTAAGGGGCGCGGGGAACTGCGCGCTCAGCCCCCACCGAACCCGCAGACGAACGGGGTCCGGGGCGCAGCCCCCGTGGGACCCCCCGGAGGGTTCAGGTAACGGGCGGGGTGGGGGAAGGCAGCGTCAGGGTCCACGTCCCCGCCGTCCACGTCCGGCTACGGACCGGCCCCGCCACCACCTGCCCCGCCCGGTACCGGAACCCGTCCCCCGGGACGGAGACCGTCACGGCCCGGGCCCGCGCCCGCACCACCAGCGCCCCCGCGTGCGGCTGCACCACCACATGGGCGACCCCGTCCCCGGACGCGAGCGACACACCCGCGACCGGGCGGTCCAGGTCGGACAGGAGCACCCCGTCCGCCTCCACCCGCAGCCGGTGCGCCACGGCCGCCGCGACGGGCGCGGGCACGGGCGCCCGCACCAGGGTGCGTACGAGCGAGCGGCACGTACCCCAGACGGTCGGGGCGGAAGGCCGCACCGGCGACGGAGCCGCCGGGATGCAGAGGCCGCCGAGGACCACGTCCCCGCTGTCGTCGACCAGCAGGTCGAGTCGGCGCGGGGACCCGTCGAGGACGGCTCGCGCCGCCGCCACCGCGCCCATCGGCACCCCCAGTGACCTGGCAAGTTCCAGCAGAGGGGCGGTGCCCACGGGCACCAGCGCGAGGGCCGGGCCCAGGACATCACGTTCCCGCTGCAACAACGTCACAGTACGTAGCAGCGCCCGGTCGTCACCCACCACCACCGGCCGCCGCCCACCCCGCCGAGCGAGGGCCCGCGAGAACTCCTCCACCCCCTCCGGCCAGCATATTTTCGCCTGTGCACCCGCGCACAGCACATCCTTCGCGATCCGTACGGACTCGCCGTCGATACGGCGGGCGACCGGGTCGATGACCACCAGTAGCTGGTCGGCAGCCGACACATCGGTCCTTCCTCGGGTAGCATCTTTGTGCAAGAGCCCCTTGCGCTATTGCGCCAGGGGCTTCGTCTATTCCGGGGCACACCGGTCTGGCGGCTTCGGCCCACTGACCTTGGACATGCCCCGCCCGGAAGGGGTGTACGCCTGTGCCCGCACTTGTGCTGCTCGGTGCTCAGTGGGGTGACGAGGGCAAGGGAAAGGCCACCGACCTGCTCGGTGGATCCGTTGACTATGTAGTGCGCTACCAGGGCGGCAACAACGCCGGCCACACGGTCGTCGTCGGCGACCAGAAGTACGCGCTGCATCTTCTCCCTTCCGGGATCCTCTCGCCGGGGTGTACCCCGGTCATCGGCAACGGAGTCGTCGTCGACCCGGCGGTCCTGCTCTCCGAGCTGAGCGGGCTGAACGAGCGCGGCGTCGACACGTCCAAGCTGCTCATCAGCGGTAACGCTCACCTGATCACGCCGTACAACGTCACGCTCGACAAGGTGACGGAACGGTTCCTCGGCTCCCGCAAGATCGGCACCACCGGTCGCGGCATCGGCCCGACCTACGCGGACAAGATCAACCGCGTGGGCATCCGGGTCCAGGACCTGTACGACGAGTCGATCCTTGAGCAGAAGGTCGAGGCGGCGCTGGAGGGCAAGAACCAGCTCCTCGCCAAGGTCTTCAACCGGCGCGCCATCGAGTCCGGCAAGATCGTCGAAGAGATGCTCCAGTACGCGGAGCAGATCAAGCCGTTCGTCGCCGACACGACGCTGATCCTGAACAACGCGATCGACGAGGGCAAGGTCGTCCTCTTCGAGGGCGGCCAGGGCACGCTCCTCGACGTCGACCACGGCACGTACCCCTTCGTGACCTCGTCGAACCCGACCGCGGGCGGCGCCTGCACGGGTGCGGGCGTGGGCCCCACGAAGATCAGCCGCGTGATCGGCATCCTCAAGGCGTACACGACGCGCGTCGGCGCGGGCCCGTTCCCGACCGAGCTCTTCGACAAGGACGGCGAGGACCTGCGCCGCATCGGCGGCGAGCGCGGTGTGACCACCGGTCGCGACCGCCGCTGCGGCTGGTTCGACGCGGTGATCGCCCGCTACGCGACCCGGGTCAACGGCCTCACGGACTTCTTCCTCACCAAGCTCGACGTCCTGACGGGCTGGGAGCAGATCCCGGTCTGCGTGGCGTACGAGATCGACGGCAAGCGCGTCGAGGAGCTCCCGTACTCCCAGACCGACTTCCACCACGCGAAGCCGATCTACGAGATGCTGCCGGGCTGGTCCGAGGACATCACCAAGGCCCAGACCTTCTCCGACCTGCCGAAGAACGCGCAGGCGTACGTGAAGGCGCTGGAGGAGATGTCGGGCGCGCCGATCTCCGCGATCGGCGTCGGCCCCGGCCGGACCGAGACGATCGAGATCAACTCGTTCCTGTAGGCGCGAAGTTCGGTTGTGAGGGCGGGGCCGTCGGGATGTACTCCCGGCGGCCCCGCCGTCATGTGGTCGTCAGGTGAGGGACCGGGCGAAGAACCAGGCGACGAACCAGGCGACGAGGGCGAGGAGAATCAGGGCGACGATCAGGGCGCCGCTGAGACTCCGGCGCTGCTGCCCTCGGGGGAAGCCGGCGGCCTTCCTCGCCGGGGACCTCCTCATCCGGGCCTCGCTCGCGGCTGCGGGCGGCGGGGGCGGCGGATCGGGTCGGTATCCGTCCTCGGGGACGGGGAGCGGGTACTGGCGCCGGTGACCGCGAGGAATGCCGGACTCCCGCAACTCCGCCGCGTGCCCGGCGACTTGAGCCAGCACCTCGGGCGGCAACCAGGAGTGGCCCGGGCCGCCGTTCGTCGCCAGGTGCCCGGCGAGCTGCTCCGGCGTCGGCCGCCGCTCCGGATCCTTGTGCAGGCACGCCCGTACGACGGGCAGCAGGGACGCCGGAACGCCCACCAGGTCCGGCTCCTCGTGTACGACGCGGAACAGCATCATCCCGAGGCCGCTGTCGGGCAGGCCGAAGGCCATCCGCCCGGTCGCCGCGTACGCAAGCACCGCGCCCAGGCAGAACACGTCCCCGGCCGGGGTGACCGGCTTGCCCTGGATCTGCTCGGGCGACATGAACCCGGGGGACCCGACGATCACCCCGGTGCCCGCCATATCGCTCTCCGACAGCGCGGCCACCGCACCCGCGATCCCGAAGTCGATGACGCGCGGCCCGTCCATGGCGAGCAGGACGTGGGACGGCTTCAGATCGCGGTGGACAAGACCGGCGCTGTGGATGTCCGTCAGCGCCAGCGCGAGCCGGTCGGCGAGCACGAGCAGCGACGGCTCCGGCAGGGGCCCGAAGTCCCGGTCCACGACGTCCCGGAGGCTGGGCCCGGCCACGTACGCCGTCGCGACCCACGGGATCTCGGCCGTCGCGTCCGCGTCGAGCACGTGCGCGGTCCACGCACCGTTCACCTGCCGCGCGGCCGCCACCTCCTGGGCGAACCGCGAGCGGAACGCGGCCCGCTGCGCGTGCACCTCCCGTACGAGCTTGACCGCGACCGCCCGCCCGCCCGCCGACCGGGCCAGATAGACCCGCCCCGTCCCCCCGGCCCCGAGCCTGCCGAGCAGCCGGAACGGGCCGATGTGTGAGGGATCCCCCGCAACCAGGTCGTCCATGACGGGATGGTGGCACAGCGGGGGTGGGTGCGGCAGGTGATCGGGCGGGGTCGTCGGCCGGGCGCTTCGCGGGCCGCAGGCCGTATCGCGGGGGCCAAGTGATCGTTCGCCAGGCGTGATCACCCGTCAGCTGCTCCTCTGCCTCGGCGCGACCGTGGCACTGAACCCGCTCGCCGCGCAGCTGTACGCGGGCACCGGGCAGTGCCCGGTGGGCCCCGTCCCGCCGAGGGCCGCCGCGCCCGCGCCCGCCGCGCCCCACGTGGCGCCGCCGGGGGTCCGCCGTGAGAACCCCGGGTCGGTCGCGCCCCCGCCACAGATCGGCGTACCGACGTCCCGCCCGCGCCCGCCGGAAGAGGTGCGGCCGCCGGTGGTGCCGACGGTGCCGGTGCCGCGGCCCGCCGCGAAGGCCCGCGCACACCCGGGCGCCCTCCGGCCCGTACACCCGTACCGCTCCACCGCGCCGGCGCGCCCCGCCCCGGCCGGGTTCTCCACGGTCACGATGATGCTCGTCGTCACCACCCCCGCCGTCCTGGCCGCCGCAATCCTCCGTCCCCGATCCCGTTCCGGAGCCCGCCCGTGTCGCAATGGCTAGTACTCGTCGCCGCGTTGGTGCTCGTCTGCGCCGTCGTCCTCACCGTCACCGTCCTGCGTCACCGCCGGGTGGCCGACGCCGAGGACCCCAGCGAGACGCCCGACGTCATCGAGTACATGGTGATGATGGTCGGCGTCGTGTACGCCATCGTGCTCGGCCTCGCGATCGCGGGCGTGTGGGAGGCGCGCGGCGCGGCCGAGGACTCCGTACGGCGCGAGGCCCAGGCCCTGTACGAGGTCGGGCAGCGGGTGGACGTCTACCCGCCCGCCGTGCGCGACCGCATCCGGGGCGAGATCGACGCGTACGCCGCCCACACCGTGTCGGCCGAATGGCCCCTGCTGGTCCAGGGGCAGGAGCCGTCGCCGCAGGGCGCCGCGCTGCTCGCGGCCGTACGCACCGACGTCACCCACCGCGCGCCCGCCAACGACCTCCAGGCACAGGCCTATCAGCCGCTGCTCGACCAGATCGCCACCGCCGACGACGCCCGGCACACACGGATCGACAGCGCCGGGTCCACGCTGCCGGGGGTCGTCTGGTTCGGCCTCGTCGCCGGGGCCGTGGTGACGATCGGGCTGATCTTCACGCTCCAGATCC
The DNA here is from genome assembly GCF_041435195.1 of Streptomyces sp. NBC_00224. Lineage (NCBI taxonomy): Bacteria > Bacillati > Actinomycetota > Actinomycetes > Kitasatosporales > Streptomycetaceae > Streptomyces > Streptomyces sp. NBC_00224. Next base: position 4,602,846 of record NZ_CP108106.1, on the reverse strand, counting down.
GCCGCTCGGCAAGGGAGTTGCTGCTCGCCGGGATCTTCAGCGGGCTGATCGTCTTCCTGCTGTTCCTGGTCTGGAGCTTCGACGCGCCGTTCGGCAGGTCGGGTACGGAGTCGGCGGACCCGTTCCGCGAACTCGCCCCGACCATGACCGCCGCTCAGGCGGCCCAGCCGACGAACTGAGCCCAGACGTCCGGGGCGACCTCGAAGGTGGGGCCGCCCTCGGGCAGTTTGGAGTCACGGACGTGGACGGCCTGGGGGCCGGCGGCGACCTCCACGCATTCGCCGCCGCTGGCGCTGCTGTAGCTGGACTTGAACCACCGCAGGGTGCTGCTCATCCGTACCCTCCTGCCAACCGCTGGGCGTACGTAATCACCTTTGCGGGGTCGGAGATCGACAGGCTCTCGTGCCGATCGTCCGCCGCAGCGTCGACTCTTCCAGAATCACCGCGATGAGCGCGACGGGCTCCGGCTCGAACCGTGCCTTACGGGCCATCCGCGCCTCGACCAGTTCCTCCCCCTCGCCCTCCGGGAGCTGAGCCGCTTTCCTACTGCGCCTCCGACAGCCTGTCGTAGACCACTTGTTCGCCGTTGTCGTCGTTCTGGCGGCGCAGGCGGCCGTCCGGGAGGACCGTGAGGGTGGTGGCCGCGCCCGGGGAGCAGGAGGTGGTCGGGCCGGATTCGACCGTGGAGGGGCCGAGCCTGAGCGGGGCGTCGGGGCTGGACGGGGTGGTGGTGAGGGGCGCGCGGAACACGCAGTGGTAGGTGCCGCCGCCGTCCAGCGGGCCGTCCGCCGTGAGGGTCATGACCTGGTCGCCGACCTTGCCGGGCTGCAGGACGAGGTGGCGGGTGTTGGACCCGCCGGCGTTGTCGATGGAGCCCGACCAGGTGCCGAGATACTTCTGCGGGATGTCGCCGGGGGCGCTCGCGCTGGGGGAGGGCGAGTCGGACGGGGTTTCGCTGCTGTCCGAACTCGGCGTGCTGGACGGCGACTTGGAGGCCGAGGGGCTCGTCGCCGTGTCCTTCTTCTTCTCCAGGGGGTCGTTCATGTACGCGTACACCGCACCACCCGCACCGACCGCCACCACCAGCGCCACCGCGACCAGCGCGATCGTCGACTTGGCGCTGCGGCGCGGCGGCTCCTCCCCGGGGGGCGGGGGCGGGCCGTATCCGTAGGTGGGGTTCGGGTGCGGGTAGGCGTATCCGGGCTGCGGGTACGGGGGTTGGTACGGCGACTGGTGCTGGGGCGGGTAGCTGTGGGCGGGGGCGGGGCCGCCGTTGGCCCAGGGCGGGGGAGGGGGTGCGGGTGTGGCGTAGGGGGCGGCCGAGCCGGGGCGTGCCAGGCCGGGCGCCGGCGCGTCCGTCGCGCCCGCCCCGTTCGGGGAGATCATGGTCGGGGTCGCGTGGGCGTCGGGGGTGCCGGCCGCCGGAGGGCCCGGCGGGAGCGCGGGCATCGGCGGTGGGGCCGGGAGCGCGGGCGTCGGGGCCGGGGTCTGGGCCGTGCCGCCCTCCGGGTTCTCCACGTCCAGCAACTGCACGGCGTGGCTGCCGAGTTCGGCCACCAGGGGGCCCGGGAGCCACGGGCCGGTCGTCGCGTCCTCGGGGCCCAGGCGCTCCAGGATCGCGGCGAGCGCGGGCCGGGACGCGGGGGTCTTGTGCAGACAGTCCCGTACGAGGTCGCGCAGCGACTCCGGCACCCCGTCAAGGTCCGGCGGCTCCTGCGCGATGCGGAACATCAGCGCGTGCACCCCGCTGTCGCTCCCGCCGAACGGCAGCTTCCCGCTCGCCGCGTACGCGAGCACCGACCCGAGGCAGAAGACGTCGCACGCCGGCGTGATCCGGTCGCCGCGCACCTGCTCGGGCGCCATGAAGCCGGGCGAGCCCACCAGTGCGCCGGTGCGGGTCAGCCCGCCGTCGACGACGGTCTCCAGGGCCCGGGCTATGCCGAAGTCGATGACGCGCGGCCCGTCGATGGTGACGAGAACATTGGACGGCTTCAGATCGCGGTGGATCAGCCCGGCGGTGTGGATGTCCTGGAGCGCGTGGGTCAGGCCGCGCGCGAGGATGCGTACGGAACGCTCGGGCAGCGGGCCGTGGTCGCCCGAGACGACGGCCTGGAGGCTGGGCCCGGCCACGTACCCCGTGGCGACCCAGGGCACGGCGGCCTCGGTGTCCGCGTCGAGCACGGGCGCGGTCCATCGGCCGCCGACGCGGCGGGCGGCCTGCACCTCCTGGCGGAACCGTCCCCGGAACTCCTCGCGCTCGGCGAGCTCCTGCCGTACGAGCTTGACCGCGACCGTGCGGCCCCGGTCGGAGCGGGCCAGGTACACCTGGCCCATGCCGCCTGCGCCGAGCCGCGCGAGCAGCCTGTACGCGCCGATCCGCTGCGGATCCCCGGCCCCCAGTTTCTCCATGGCGCCGTCGCCCTCCCCCGATCGAACGAGCCCCCTCGAAACGGGCTCATCGGGGTGAGGATAGTGCGCGCCGGGTGGGGTTACCCCCGTCTGGCCCCTCCCCGCCCGTTGCGGGCTACGCCCCGGCCCCTGTTTGTCTGCGGGTTCAGTGGGGGCTGGTCGCGCAGTTCCCCGCGCCCCTATAGGCACCTCCAGCCTCTCCGGCGTGCAAGGAGCGGGGTCCGGGGGGCGTAGCCCCCGGGAAACGAGCCTCCACCCCCCACCCACCCCCGGAGGCCACGCGGCGGAGCCGCAAATGTCTCAGCGGGAACGGGGCGGGGAGGGGGCGACACCCTGCCGAGCCACACGGCTCACGCCATACAACCTGGCCATCCCCACCCCCACCTGCCACTCCTTACCCTGGCCCCATGACCCCTCATGTCGAACCCGACCCCCGGGCCGGCGCGGCCGTGAAGGCCGCCGACCGTGCGCACGTGTTCCACTCCTGGTCCGCCCAGGGCCTGATCGACCCGCTCGCCGTCGCCGGCGCGGAGGGTTCGTACTTCTGGGACTACGACGGAAACCGCTACCTCGACTTCACCAGCGGCCTCGTCTTCACCAACATCGGGTACCAGCACCCGAAGGTCGTCGCGGCGATCCAGGAGCAGGCCGGGAAGCTCGCCACCTTCGCGCCCGCCTTCGCCGTCGAGGCCCGCTCCGAGGCCGCACGCCTCATCGCCGAGCGGACCCCGGGCGACCTGGACAAGATCTTCTTCACCAACGGCGGCGCCGAGGCCGTCGAGAACGCCGTCCGGCTGGCGCGCCTGCACACCGGCCGCCACAAGGTGCTGAGCGCGTACCGGTCGTACCACGGGGCCACCTCCACCGCGATCAACCTCACCGGGGACCCCCGCCGCTGGGCCTCGGACACCGGTTCCGCCGGCGTCGTCCGGTTCTGGGCGCCGTTCCTCTACCGGTCCGCCTTCTACTCGACCACCGAGGCCGAGGAGTGCGCCCGCGCCCTCACCCACCTCGAAGACACCATCGCCTTCGAGGGGCCCGCCGGCATCGCGGCCATCATCCTGGAGACCGTCCCCGGCACCGCCGGCATCATGACCCCGCCCCCCGGCTACCTCGCCGGCGTCCGCGAGATCTGCGACCGGTACGGGATCGTCCTCGTCCTGGACGAGGTCATGTCCGGGTTCGGGCGCACGGGCTCGTGGTTCGCCGCCGATCTGTACGGCGTCACCCCCGACCTCATGACCTTCGCCAAGGGCGTCAACTCCGGCTACGTCCCGCTCGGCGGCGTCGCCATCTCCGCCGAGATCGCCGCCACCTTCGACAAGCGGCCCTTCCCCGGTGGGCTCACCTACTCCGGGCACCCGCTCGCCTGCGCCGCCGCCGTCGCCACCATCAACGTCATGGAGGACGAGGGCATCGTCGGCCAGGCCGCCCACATCGGCTCCACCGTCCTGGAGCCGGGACTGCGCGAGCTCGCCGCCCGCCACCCCTCCATCGGCGAGGTGCGCGGGACCGGGGTCTTCTGGGCCCTTGAGCTGGTGAAGAGCCGGGAGACGCGCGAACCGCTCGTTCCCTACAACGCCTCCGGTGCCGATGCCGCGCCCATGGTCGCGTTCGGTGCCGCGTGCAAGAAGAACGGGCTCTGGCCCTTCATCAACATGAACCGCACGCATGTCGTGCCGCCCTGCAACATCACCGAGGCCGAGGCCAAGGAGGGTCTCGCGGTGCTGGACGAGGCGCTGTCCGTAGCGGACGAGCACACGGTCTGAGCCCCCACCCCGCCCCTTCCCCTAAACCCTCCGGGGGTGGGTGGGGGTGGAGGTGGTTGTCCCGGGGGCTACGCCCCCGGACCCCCGTTTGCGGGGCCTGCGGCCCCTGCGCCCCGCTTCGGGGCTCCGCCCCGGACCCCGCTCCTCAAACGCCGGAGGGGCTGAATTTGCCCGGGGCTGGAGGTGCCGGTCTTTAGGGGCGCGGGGAACTGCGCGACCAGCCCCCACCGAACCCGCAGACAAACACGGGCCCCGGGGCGGAGCCCCGAAGCGGGGTCTGGGGGCGTAGCCCCCAGCAGCCCACCCCGACCCCCACCCGGCCGCCCGCCCAGGGCCTTCGGGAAGGGGCGGGGTGGGGGAGACCCGGCCGGGCCTGGCCTATCGTGTGCGGGATACCGACGAGGGGAGGGGCGCCGTGCCCGCGAGTGGAGGCGTGACGCGCAGTACGCTGCGGCAGCAGATCGCCGACGCGCTGCGTGACGAGATACTGGCCGGGCGCCTGCAGCCCGGCGAGGAGTTCACCGTCAAGCAGATCGCCGAGCAGTACGGGGTGAGCGCCACCCCCGTCCGCGAGGCCCTCGTCGACCTCACCGCGCAGGGTCTGCTCGACTCCGACCAGCACCGCGGCTTCCGCGTCCATGAGTTCTCCGTGGAGGACTACAAGGGCATGGTGGAGGCCCGGTCCCTCGTCGTGAACGGGATCTTCCGGAAGATCACCGAGCTGGGCGCCGCCCACGGCCCCGCCCTCGTCTCCGTCCGGCGCCGCGCCGAGGAGTGCGCCCGCGCCGCCCGCAGCGGCGATCTGAACATCCTCATCGGCTACGACCTCCGGTTCTGGCGCGAGCTCGGCGCCCTCGCCGGGAACCCGTACATCTCGGACTTCCTGCACCGGCTGCGCATGCAGTGCTGGGTCTTCGCCGTCCCGTATCTGCGCGGCCGCTCCGACCTCAGCGACTGGCTGTGGAACGGCCACGGCGACCTCGTGGACGCGGTGGTCCAGGGCGACGGCGACGCCGCGTACGCCGTGATCAGCGCCTACAACGACCACTCGCTCACCTGGGCGGAGCGGCTGAAGCGGTGACGGACGGCGGCCCTCTCGATCTCTCGGTCGTCGTCCCCGCGTACAACGAGGAGCGGCGCCTGGGCCCGACCCTGGGCGCGATCCGGGACCACCTGCACGACGCGCCGCTCTCCTGGGAGCTGATCGTCGTCGACGACGGGTCCGAGGACGGGACGGCGGACGTGGCCAGGGACGCCGCTGCCGCCGACCCCCGTATCCGCCTCGTCGCCGCCGACCGCAACCGCGGCAAGGGGCACGCCCTGCGGCTCGGCGTCGCCGCCTCCCGGGGCGCCCGGGTGCTGCTCACCGACGCCGACCTGGCCACCCCCGTCGCCGAGCTCGACCGGCTCGCCAAGGAGCTCGACGGCGCCGAGGCGGCCGCCGCGATCGGTTCCCGCGCCCACCCCGAGGCCGACATAGCGGTTCATCAGAGCCGCGTCCGCGAGTGGCTGGGGCGGATGGGCAACCGGCTGATACGCGCCGTCGCGGTGCCCGGCATCCACGACACCCAGTGCGGCTTCAAGCTCTTCGACGGCGACAAGGCGCGCGCGGCCTTCGCGGACGCCCGCCTGGACGGCTGGGGCATCGACGTGGAGATACTCCAGTACTTCCGCCGCCGCGGCTGGCCCGTGGCCGAGGTCCCGGTCCGCTGGTCCCACCAGGAGGGCTCCAAGGTCGGCCCCGCCGACTACGGCCGGGTGCTGCTCGAACTCGTACGCCTCAAGGCCCGTTCCGCGAGCCGCGCGAACCTCGCCCTGTTCGCCCTCTTCCTGCTCTCCTCGGTCGTCCTCTACAAGGACCTCTGGACCGACCTCGGCCGCGGCTATCTCGCGGACTCCGGTCAGGACCAGAACCAGTGGGAGTGGTTCTTCTCGGTCACCGCCGACAACGTCAGACATCTGCGCGACCCGTTCTTCACCACCCTCCAGGGCTTCCCGGACGGGGTGAACCTCATGGGGAACACCCCCATGCTGGGCCTGTCCGTGCCGCTCGCCCCCGTCACGCTCGCGCTGGGGCCGACCGTCACCTGGGCGCTGGTCCTCACGCTCGGCCTCACCGCGACGGCGTACGCCTGGTCCCGGCTCTTCGCGCGGTGGGTGACCGGCAACCCGTGGGCCGCCGGGCTCGGCGGCGCGCTCGCCGGCTTCGCGCCGCCGATGGTCTCGCACGCCAACGCCCACCCGAACTTCTGCGTCCTGTTCATGATCCCGGTGATCGTCGACCGCGCGCTGCGGCTGTGCTCACCGGCCGCGAACGTCCGGCGCGACGGCGTGCTGCTCGGCCTGTTCACCGCGTACCAGATCTTCCTCGGCGAGGAGGTCCTGCTGCTCGCCTCGGTCGGCATGCTGCTCTTCGCGCTGTCGTACGCGCTGGCGCGGCGGGATGTCATACGCGCGGCCGGGCCCGCGCTCGCGAAGGGCATCGGGGTGGCCGCCCTGGTCTGTCTGCCCCTGGTGGCGTATCCCCTCACCTGGCAGTTCTTCGGCGACCAGAGCTACCACTCGGTGCTGCACGGCGACGCCGCGGGCAACAGCCCGCTCTCCTTCCTGAAGTTCTCCGGGCGGGCGCTGCTCGGCGACGAGGCGACGGCGGACAAGCTGGCGCTCAACCGGACCGAGCAGAACGCGTTCTACGGCTGGCCGCTGATCGCGCTGGCCTTCGCGATCACCGTACGGCTGTGGCGCCACGCCCTGGTCAAGGCGCTCGCGGGCACGGCGGTGGCGGCGGCGCTGCTCTCGCTCGGCCAGAAGATCAGCATCCCGTACACGGACATCGAGCTGCCGGGCCCCTGGCGGGCGCTCGCCCACCGCCCGCTCTTCGAGTCGGTCATCGAGGGCCGGGTCGGCATGATCTGCGCACCGGCGCTCGGCGCGCTGGTCGCGCTGGCGGTCGGCCGCCTGGCGACGGCGGGCGGGGTGAACCGGCCGGCCGGCCTCGCTGCCGTGGCGCTGGCCCTGCTGCCGATCGTCCCGACCCCGTTCGCGGTGACCGAGCGGGCGCCGGTGCCGTCGTTCTTCGCGGACGGGCTGTGGCGTACGTACGTGAAGCCCGGCGAGTCCGTGGTGACGGTGCCGCTGCCCGACCCGGCGGCCGCCGACGCCCTGCACTGGCAGGTCCGCGCGGACCTCGGCTTCCCGCTCCCCGGCGGCTACTTCAACGGCCCCTGGGGCCCGGACCGCATCGGCATCTACGGCGCCTCCCCGCGCTGGACCTCCAACCTGCTGCGCGATGTGCGCTACGGCGGCGAGATCCCCGACATCGGCGACGCCTGGCGCGCCCAGGCGCGGGCGGACCTGGCGTACTGGAAGGCCGGGCTCGTCGTCCTGCCCCCGCAGGACAACGACCGGGCGCTGTACACGACGGTGGCGCGGCTGCTCGGCAGGGAGGGCCGCCAGGTGGACGGGGTATGGATCTGGGACGTAGGCCGCTGAGCCCTTCCCCGGGTCGGTCGTGATGCGTCTTCTGATACGCGTGTGACGCCTGAGCCGACGGCTTCACGGCGCGTTGACGCGTGCCCCGCACGGGAGTTGACGGGCGAGCTTCGCGCAGCGTGCTCGGCGGACTACGCTGTCCCGACCATAGCGACCTCGTAAGGAGCCCCGTGGCCTGTGACTTGTGGCTGGTCCCCCTCGTCGACGTGCTGTGCCACAGCCCCGACAACCCGTTCGCCGAGGAGATCGCCTCGTACGACAAGGCGCTCGGTGAGGCAGGGCTGCCGCCCGTGCCCGTCTTCGCGTACATGCCCGGCCTGTCGGGCGACGTCGCCCCGGTCGCGGGCTTCGACTACGACGCGCTGCACTTCCTGCGCCGCGCCTACCTCCTCCAGCTCTGCCGTCTCGCCGTGACGCCGGTGGACGAGCTCGGCGGCGACTACGAACAGCTCCTGGAGATGTTCGAGACGACGGCCCAGCAGTCCCATCTGGTCTGGCACTACGACCACGCGGGCGCGTACGTGCCCGTCGACTTCCACACCCCGCTCGGCAACGAGGAACTGCTGGCCGGAGGCGGTCCGCTGGGCTCCACGCACGGGCTGCTGCGGGAGCTGGAGTTCGTGGCCCCGGCGATCGGAATAGACCCCGTCAACCCGCCGATGGCCCCGGCCCCGCCGGACCGCCCGACCTCGCTGGAGGAGCCGGCGGGCCCGATCCCGTACGACGAGAGCCCCTTCGCACGGGAGCGGCACGTATGGCTGGGGCTGCACGCGGCGGCGACGAGGTCGCTGGCGCAGGGCTCTATGATCATCTTCAGCTGAGGAGCGCGGCGCCGGGCCGTCTCCGGTCGGTCTCGTACGGGGGATGTCGCCGGAGCACCACCGGCCCCACCCCTGACCGTAAACTCCGCGCCACTTGGCGGGAGTAGGACCGGTTCATGTCCTCCATGCCACAAACGACGAGCGCCCAGAGCGCCGCCGCCCCGGCCCGCTTCTCCGACGTCAAGGGGTGGTTCTGGCCCGCCGACCAACTGCTCTTCGACTGGTTCCTGGCGCGCCAGGAGCGCCAGGAACTCCGTGGTGACCTGCTGGAACTCGGCGCGTACCTGGGCAAGAGCGCGATCTTCCTGGGGTCGTACCTGCGGGAGGGCGAGACGTTCACGGTCTGCGACCTGTTCGACTCGCCCGCGCCGGACGACCCCAACAGCGAGGAGATGGACCGCTCGTACGCGACGCTCACACGGCGGGCCTTCGAGGCGAACTACCTCTCCTTCCACGACGACCTCCCGGTGGTGGTCCAGGCCCCCACGTCGGTGATCACGTCCCGCGTCTCCCCGTCCACCTGCCGCTTCGTCCACGTGGACGCGTCGCACCTGTACGAGCACGTGTACGGGGACATCGAGGCGGCGCGGGCGCTGGTCGCCCCGGACGCGATCGTGGCGTTCGACGACTTCCGGGCGGAGCACTGTCCGGGGGTCGCCGCGGCGGTGTGGGGCGCGGTGGCGACGACCGGCCTCCGCCCGATCTGCATCACCGGAACGAAGTTCTACGGCACGTGGTCGGACCCGGAGCCGGCGCGCACCGAGCTCCTGTCCTGGCTGTCCTCCCGCCCCGACATGTGGCACGGGGTGGAGGAGGTGGCGGGGGCGCCGATGATCCGGATCGCGGGCAAGAAGGCGGTGGCGCCGGAGGCGCCGAGGTCCCGGCACGAGGGCTCCGCCTCGACCCCGCCCCGGGCGACGCCCCCGGCGACGGCGCCGCCGAAGCCCCGCGCACCTCTGGCCCGCCGCTTGGCGAGGACCTTGCTGCCCCGCCGCTAGACCCGCCGGGGAGCTTCCCGTTCGGCTGCGGGTTCGGTGGGGGCTGGTCGCGCAGTTCCCCGCGCCCGTAAAAGCCGGCACCTCCAGCCCCGGCGGCGTTCGAGGTGCGGGCCCCTTTAGGGGCGCGGGGAACTGCGCGCCCAGCCACAGACGACCCGCAGACGAACGGGGGTCCGGGGGCGTAGCCCCCGGGAAACCCTCCTCCACCCCCACCCACCCCCGGAGGGTTTAGGCGAAGGGGCGGGGTGGGGAGAGGCCGCCGCAGGACCGCTAGCGCGGGGGCTCCGGGGGGCGTTGGCGGGGCATGTTCGGGCGGGTGCCCGGGGGGAGGGGGAAGCGGCCGGGTCCGGGGGCCGCGTCCGGGCGGGGGGACGAGGACGCCAGGGACTGCATCACCAAGGGGGCGGGGCCGGACCGGAACTCCACCATCCAGTCCGCCGTCTCGGACCGCACCAACTCCGTGACGTCCTCCGAGAACCGACGCAGAACGGTGAGGCAGCGTTCCGCCGCCTCACTCGCCGTCCCCTCCGTCGGCCCCAGAACCTCCCGCACACTCTCCGCCGCCCAGTCGAACTGCAGCCCCTGCAACCGCCGCTGCACCGCCTGCGCCGTCGCCACGTCCCGCATCCACCCGGACGTCAGCCCGAAGTAGCGGTCGCAGGCCAGGCACGCCGCGCCGAGGAGCAGGGAGAAGTAGCCCCAGCCGGACGCGCTCGACAGCGCGCCCGTCACGTCGAGGAGCGGCAGCGTCGCCCCGGCGATCGCGCCCGCCGCCGTACACACCCGCAGCACCCGCGCGCCCCGCCGTTTCCACAGCCGGTCCGCGAGGTACCACTCGGCCGTGCGCAGCGCGCCCGCCTCGACCCACCGGTACAGCTCGTCCAGCCGTTCCGCGGGCTCGCCCCAGTCGCCGAGCGGGAACGGGCGCCCGGTCAGGTCGCGCTCGTCCCGGGGCGGTCCCGGGGGCCCCTCGGGCTGCATCTCCGGCTGGCTCACCCGGCGCTCCCTCCGCGGTGCGTATCGAAATCATCGGCGTCCGTCCCACTCGGTGACGTAACGTACAGTTACGCCACATCACCATGCGCGACGATCTCCGGCCTCCCCCGAGACGTGACTGCCCTTCCTACCGCCGAATGGTGGGAGCGAGGGCCGATATCCCGGTATTTCCCCCCGTAAGTGGGCCTTGATCAGGTAGGCGAACCTCGGTCGACTCACTCGAAAGAGTTGCGGAGCAGGGCGCGGGGAGACCACGTAGGCTCGGAGTGCCGGAGCCTTCCGGCAGACGACGACGCTGAAGACGGAGTGCACCGTGATTCCTGGTGGTGGCCAGCCCAACATGCAGCAGCTGCTCCAGCAGGCGCAGCAGATGCAGCAGGATCTCGCCCGCGCGCAGGAGGAGCTCGCCGCGACCGAGGTCGACGGCCAGGCCGGCGGCGGGCTCGTGAAGGCGACCGTGACCGGCTCCGGCGAGTTGCGCGGCCTCGTCATCGACCCGAAGGCGGTCGACCCCGAGGACACCGAGACGCTCGCCGACCTCGTCGTCGCCGCCGTACAGGCCGCGAACGAGAACGCGCAGCAGCTCCAGCAGCAGAAGCTCGGTCCGCTGGCGCAGGGCCTCGGCGGCATGCCGGGCCTGCCCTTCTGAGCCGAGGGGCAAGGCCGCTCCCGAGGGCGCGCTCCTGAACAGTGGTGAACAACGCGGGTCCGCCCTTCTGCGGCGCCCGCCCACCAACTACCGTAGGCACCCAGACGAACCACGAGAGGCAGTCCGTTGTACGAAGGCGTGGTCCAGGACCTCATCGACGAGTTGGGCAGGCTGCCCGGCGTCGGTCCCAAGAGCGCGCAGCGGATCGCCTTCCACATCCTCCAGGCCGAGCCCACGGACGTGCGCCGACTCGCGCACGCCCTGCTCGAAGTGAAGGACAAGGTCCGGTTCTGCGCGGTCTGCGGCAACGTGGCGCAGGAGGAGCGCTGCAACATCTGCCGCGACCCGCGCCGCGACCCGGCCGTCATCTGTGTCGTGGAGGAGCCCAAGGACGTCGTGGCGGTCGAGCGGACCCGCGAGTTCCGCGGCCGCTACCACGTGCTCGGCGGCGCCATCAGCCCCATCGAGGGAGTCGGCCCGGACGATCTGCGCATCCGCGAGCTGCTCGCCCGGCTCGCCGACGGCACGGTCACCGAGCTGATCCTGGCCACCGACCCGAACCTGGAGGGCGAGGCCACGGCGACGTACCTCGCCCGCATGATCAAGCCGATGGGCCTGCGGGTCACCCGGCTGGCCAGCGGACTCCCCGTCGGGGGAGATCTGGAGTACGCGGACGAGGTCACGCTCGGGCGGGCCTTTGAAGGAAGGCGACTTCTCGATGTCTGACGCAACGCTGCACGCGGTCAACCAGGATCCGGACGACTTCGCGGTCCAGATCGCGGATCAGGTCGAGTCGTTCATCGTCGCGGTCACGGAAGTGGCCAAGGGCGACGAGCCGGACAGCGCGGTGCCGTTCCTGCTCCTGGAGGTCTCCCAGCTGCTGCTCGCCGGGGGCCGCCTCGGCGCGCACGAGGACATCGTCCCGGACGAGCGGTACGAGCCGGACCTCGGCCCCGAGCCGGACGTCGACGACCTGCGTGAGCGGTTCGCGGCCCTGCTCGAACCCATCGACGTGTACTCCGAGGTCTTCGACCCGTACGAGCCGCGCAAGGCGCCCGTGCCGTGCCGGATCTCCGACGACCTGGCCGACGTCGTCACCGACCTGCGCCACGGCCTCGCCCACTACCGCGCGGGCCGCACCACCGAGGCGCTGTGGTGGTGGCAGTTCTCCTACTTCTCCAACTGGGGCTCGACCGCCTCGGCGACCCTGCGGGCCCTCCAGGCCCTGGTCGCCCACGTCCGCCTCAACCAGCCCCTGCAGGAGCTGGACGGCCTCGACACGGACGAGGACCTGACCGAGGAGTCGCTCGCCGAGGAGGCGGGCCGCGTCATGGCCGAGGAGATCGCGGGCCCGCTGGGCCTGCGCACGGTCAAGTAGTCCGTACTCGCTCGTACGGCTTGTGAGCCGCCCCACACCCGTGCGTACATCCACGGCCGAGGGGCATGTGCCCCTCCACGAGCGGACCGGATCCGAGCCACCCACCCGGGGCCTACCAAGATCACATCGTGAGCGGGACATCTCACGATGTGGCACCTCCCGGGCGGATCCGGGCCGCTCGTTAGACTGAGCCGACCGTAGTAATGGACTGAGCGAGGAGCGCACGTGGGCCTTGTCGTGCAGAAGTACGGAGGCTCCTCCGTTGCCGATGCCGAGGGCATCAAGCGCGTCGCCAAGCGGATCGTGGAAGCCAAGAAGAACGGCCACCAGGTGGTCGTCGTGGTTTCCGCGATGGGCGACACGACGGACGAGTTGATCGATCTCGCCGAGCAGGTATCTCCGATGCCCACCGGCCGGGAATTCGACATGCTGCTGACCGCCGGAGAGCGGATCTCCATGGCCCTGCTGGCCATGGCGATCAAAAACCTGGGCCACAAGGCCCAGTCGTTCACGGGCAGCCAGGCCGGCGTCATCACGGACTCGGTCCACAACAAAGCGCGGATCATCGATGTCACGCCGGGCCGGATCCGGACCTCGATCGACGAGGGCAACATCGCCATCGTCGCCGGGTTCCAGGGCGTCAGCCAGGAGGGCAAGAACATCACCACGCTCGGGCGCGGTGGTTCGGACACCACGGCCGTCGCGCTGGCCGCCGCCCTCGACGCCGAGGTCTGCGAGATCTACACGGACGTCGACGGTGTGTTCACCGCCGACCCGCGGGTGGTGAAGAAGGCCCGCAAGATCGAGTGGATCTCCTTCGAGGACATGCTGGAGCTGGCCGCGTCCGGCTCCAAGGTGCTGCTGCACCGCTGCGTCGAGTACGCACGCCGTTACAACATTCCGATCCATGTGCGGTCGTCCTTCAGCGGACTTCAGGGCACCTGGGTCAGCAACGAACCGCGAGGGGATCAGCAGGTGGAGCACGCCATCATCTCCGGAGTCGCGCACGACGTCTCCGAGGCGAAGATCACGGTGGTCGGGGTCCCCGACAAGCCGGGCGAGGCCGCGGCCATCTTCCGGACCATCGCCAATGCCGAGATCAACATCGACATGGTCGTCCAGAACGTCTCCGCCGCCTCCACCGGGCTGACGGACATCTCGTTCACCCTGCCCAAGGCCGAGGGCCGCAAGGCCATCGACGCCCTGGAGCGGGCCAAGGCGACCATCGGCTTCGAGTCGCTGCGCTACGACGACCAGATCGCCAAGATCTCGCTGGTCGGCGCCGGGATGAAGACCAACCCGGGCGTCACCGCCGGGTTCTTCGAGGCGCTCAGCGACGCGGGCGTGAACATCGAGCTGATCTCCACCTCCGAGATCCGCATCTCCGTGGTCACCCGCGCCGACGATGTCAACGAGGCCGTGCGCGCCGTGCACACCGCCTTCGGGCTGGACTCCGACTCCGACGAGGCCGTGGTCTACGGAGGCACCGGACGATGAACCGCAAGCCGGCGCTCGCGGTCGTCGGAGCGACCGGGGGCGCCGGCGCGGTGATGCTCCAGATCCTGTCCCAGCACGCGGACGTCTGGGGCGAGATCAGGCTGGTCGCCTCCCCCCGCTCGGCGGGCCGCAAGCTCGTCGTGCGCGGTGCGGAGACCGAGGTCCTGGCCCTGGGCGAGGAGGCGCTCGACGGCGTCGACGTCGCCGTCTTCCTGGTGCCCGAGCAGGTGGCCGCCCAGTGGGCGCCGGTCGCCGCGGCCAAGGGCGCGGTGGTCGTCGACACTTCGGCGGCCTTCCGCATGGACCCGGACGTGCCGCTGGTGGTGCCCGAGGTCAACCCGCACGCCGTACGGCTGCGGCCGCGCGGCATCGTGGCCTCCCCGCACTGCGTCACCCTCGCGCTGATCGTGGCGGTGGGCGCGCTGCACGCCGAGTACGGCCTCAGCGGGCTCGTCGTCTCCACGTACCAGGCGGTCAGCGGCGCCGGACGGGCCGGCGTCGAGACCCTGCGCGAACAGCTCTCCCTCGTCGCGGGTACGGAACTGGGCACCGGTCCCGGCGATGTGCGCCGGGCCGTGGGCGAGGACACCGGGCCGTTCGCGGCGCCGGTGGCGCTCAACGTGGTGCCCTGGTCCGGGGACCCGGCCGACGGCGGCTGGTCCAGCGAGGAGCTGGGGCTGCGCGAGGAGACCCGCAAGGTGCTCGGCCTGCCGCGGCTCGCGGTGGCCGCGACCTGTGTCCGGGTCCCGGTGATCACCACCCACTCCGTCTCCGTGCACGCCACCTTCGAGAACGAGGTCGAGGTGGCCCGGGCCCACGAGATCCTGGCGACCGCGCCCGGCGTGGTGCTCCTGGACGACCCGGCGGCGGGCGAGTTTCCGACGCCCGCCGACGCGGTCGGCACCGACCCGGCGTGGGTGGGACGGGTGCGGCGCTCACCCGACGATCCGTACGCGCTCGATCTCTTCGTCTGCGGCGACAACCTCCGCAAGGGCTCGGCTTTGAACGCCGCTCAGATCGCCGAACTGGCGGCCGGGGAATTCGGCGGCTGAATACCGGCTCGATTTCGCCGCCGAGAAGGCCACAGAGTTTGTAGGATCTGTGAACGCTCTGTGAGCAAGTCGCTGGTCTGTACCACTTGAACTGCGCTGTTGCCCTGTTACACGATTCATTTCCGTGTCCCTGCAACCGGCAGCCCGGCATGGAGCGTCTATGCGGTCGCCCATCAAGGTGCCGTAAATATTCGGGCATTGGGGAAGAGCGAGTACGCATGAGGACATTTGTCGCACTGTCAAAAACGGTGTCGTACGCGTACAACCCTGACGGGGGGAAGCGTGTCCAACTG
Organism: Streptomyces sp. NBC_00224; assembly: GCF_041435195.1. Taxonomy (NCBI): domain Bacteria; kingdom Bacillati; phylum Actinomycetota; class Actinomycetes; order Kitasatosporales; family Streptomycetaceae; genus Streptomyces; species Streptomyces sp. NBC_00224. The sequence goes on along the minus strand of NZ_CP108106.1, from coordinate 4,587,492 downwards.
GCGTGGCAGAGGTTCTCGACATCAGCGCTATTCCGGTGCGCGGCGCGGTGGTCCGTCCGCTCCGGCGGCCCCGGCCGGCCGGCGGCATGCCGGTGATCGCCCCCATGCCGACCGCGCGCCCCACCCGTGTCCCGGCCCAGCCGACGTCGGCCCGCGAGGGCACTGACGACGCCATGGCCGCTGGTACCACCGTCGACCACCTCACCGAGACCTACCGCGCGCACTACCGCTCGCTGCTCGGGCTCGCCGCGCTGCTGCTCGACGACACGGCCTCCTGCGAGGACGTCGTCCAGGAGGCCTTCATCCGTGTCCACTCGGCCCGTTCGCGCGTGCGCGAGCCCGAGAAGACGCTCGCCTATCTGCGCCAGACCGTCGTCAACCTGTCCCGCTCGGCCCTGCGCCGCCGCATCCTCGGGCTCAAGCTGCTCTCCAAGCCGATGCCCGACATGGCGAGCGCCGAGGAGGGGGCGTACGACCAGCTGGAGCGGGACGCGCTGATCAAGGCCATGCGCGGCCTCCAGCGCCGCCAGCGCGAGGTCCTCGTGCTGCGGTACTTCGCGGACATGACCGAGTCCCAGGTCGCCGAGACGCTGGGGATATCCCTGGGCTCGGTGAAGGCGTACGGCTCGCGCGGCATCGCGGCACTCCGGATAGCCATGGAGGCACCGGTATGAGCGCCAAGTGGAATGCGGGATTCGGGGGCGGGGAGGAACGGCGGGGAGACGGCGAGGAGCGCGGTGACCACCGCGGCCGCCGGGACGACGACTCACACAGCGCGTACGGAACACCCGGCGCGGCCGGGGCCCGGGGGGAACACGGGCACCACGGCGAACACGGGCACCACGGCGAACACGGCCACGGCCGCCGCCACGGGGAGAGCACATACGGGCCCGACCGCCCTCTGGACGACCGGACTGGAAACGGAATTGTGAACGACCCCTTCCCACCTGGCCTCACCCCGGACGAAGACGCGCTGCGCCGGATGCTGCACGGCGCGGTGGACGGCATGGAGCCGTCCGAGGGAGCCCTGGACCAGCTGCGCCGGGCCGTCCCCGCCCGCCAGGCCCGCAAGAAGCAGGCGGTGGTCGGCGCGGCCGCCGCGGCGCTGCTCCTCGGCACCGCGATCCCCGCGTTCCTGCACGTCGCCAACACCGGCGCGGCCTCCGAGGACCGGCCCACCATCGCCGGGCACGGCCGGCAGACCCAGGGCGGCACCGGCACCGCGCCGGGCGTGGAGGACGGTGACCGGGGGGCCGACAGGCCCTCCGGCCGGACCACCCGCACCCCGGCGCCGACCGGGACCGTGAAGCCCGAGGAGCCCGGCCGGACCGCCGTCGGCGGCACCGTGGGCGGCGAGACCGGACCCGTCGGCGGGCCCGTGGTCGTCGGCTCACCGGTCTGCGACGCGACCGAACTCGGCGTGAAGTCCGCCCGGATCAGCAAGCCCGACGCCGACGGCAAGGTCTACGGCACGTTCCGCGTCGCCAATGTCTCGCAGAAGCTCTGCCAGGTCACCGGGGCCGGCAAGGTCGACTTCCAGGCGCTGGGAGCTGCCGACGCCTCCCGGATCACCGTCGTGGACCACTCCACCGGCGACCCGGCGGCCCGGCTGCCCGACCCCTCGCTCGAAGCCACCGGTCTGGTGCTCAAGCCGTCGGCCGCGTACGAGGTCAAGTTCGCCTGGGTGCCGTCCGAGACCTGCCCCAAGCCGCAGCCCTCGCCCGACCCCTCGCCGTCGACGGTCAGCGGAGGAGGCGGCGGGGCGACCGCCGGCACCGGGACCGGTACGGCCCCGACGGGCACCGAGCCCCAGCTGAGCGCCGTCGACCCGGCGACGCCCGTCACCCCGACGGACGGCAAGGTCGCGGTGACCCACGTCGCCGAGCCCGGCGCGCCGACCGCCGAGGCGACCATCCCCAACGCCTGTGCCGGAACGATCTACCGCACGGGTGTCCTGGCGGCCCCGGCGCCGACCCCGGCCGCACCCTGACGGCTCCTCATCCGGAGGGGGAGGAGCACGAGGGGGCGGGGCCGGTCGCAGTCCGGCCCCGCCCCCATGCTTTTAAGGGGCGCGGGGACATGCTTTTCAGGGGCGCACGGACATGCTTCTAAGGGGCGCGGGGAACTGCGCGACCAGCCACAGACGGCCCGAACCCGACAACGCGGCCGCACCCGACAACGCGTCCGAACCGAATCAGCCCGTACCGCTGGGCTCGGGCGCCAGGCCCAACTCCGCGTCCTCCGCCGCCTCGGCCTCGCGCCGCAGCAGCCGGAACCACATGAACACCACGAACCCGGCGAAGACGAACCACTCACCGGTGTAGCCGAGGTTCTGGAACGCCTTCAGGTCCAGGCCGGTGTTCTGCGGCTTGGCGGCCGGCACGGCCGTCATCCCCGAGTCGGCCTTGGCGAGCGTGATCCACGCGTCGTACACCTCGTACGGCACGAGGTTGACCAGCGACGCCGCGCTGATCATCCCGAGCTGCCCCCGCGGGAGCCCGCCCGAGGCGTTCACCCCGTCCGTGCCGGGCGTCTCGGAGGCCTGGAGCGCGCCGTCGACGGCGACCTCGCCGGTGGGCGGGGCCGGTACCGGGCGGCCCTTGGGCAGCCAGCCGCGCACCACGGGCAGCGCCTTGCCGCCGTCGGTGCGCAGCAGGGTCAGCACGTACGAGCCGCTCTTGCCGTCCACCTGCCGGTCCGGCACCAGGAACTGCTCCCCGTACCGCCCGGTCGCGCTCGCCGTGCGGCCCGAGGTCTTCTGGTCGACGGGCAGCAGCTCGTGCAGTGGCGCGGCCTTCAGCTCGGAGGCGTCGGGCTCCTTCTCGGCCGCGTTGTGCGACTGCACGCGGTCCTCGAAGCGGCCGAGCTGCCAGGCCCCCATGAACACGCAGAAGGGGATGGCCAGCACGACGAAGACGTTGATCCCCCACCAGCGGGGCGTCAGCAGGAACCGGTACACACCACCACGGTACGGAATCCCTCCGGGGGGCGGGGCTGCGGGGTGCCCGCCTGTCTCTGATGGCCTCGCTCGGCCTCTCGCCTATGGCGCCAAGTGCCTCCCCGCGAACTCCAGCTCCAGCCGCACCTGCTTGATCCGCTCCTCCACGACCAGCGAGCCGTGCCCCGCGTCGTAGCGGTACACCTCGTGCACCGCGCCCCTCGCGGCCAGGCGGTCCACATAGTTCTCGACCTGGCGGATCGGGCAGCGCGGGTCGTTGACGCCCGCAGAGATGTAGACGGGGGCCTTCACCGCGTCCACGTACGTCAGCGGCGACGACGCCTCGAAGCGGTCCGGGACCTCCTCCGGGGTGCCGCCGAGCAGCGTGCGGTCCATCGCCTTCAGGGCTTCCATCTCGTCGTGGTACGCCGTCACATAGTCCGCGACCGGCACCACCGCGAGGCCGAGTGTCCACGCGCCCGGCTGGGTGCCCAGGCCGAGCAGGGTCAGATAGCCGCCCCAGGACGCGCCCGCCAGGACCAACTTGGAGGGGTCGGCGAGGCCGGACGACACCGCCCACTCCCGGACCGCCGCCACGTCCTCCAGCTCGATGAGCCCGACCCGGTGCTTGAGCGCGTCCGTCCACTCCCTGCCGTATCCCGTGGAGCCCCGGTAGTTGACGCGTACCACCGCGTACCCGTGGTCCAGCCAGGCCGCCGGGCCCGCCGCGAACGCGTCGCTGTCGTGCCAGGTCGGGCCGCCGTGGAGCTCGAAGACGGTCGGGAACGGGCCGGACCCGGCCGGCTTCTGCACCAGCGCGTGGATACGGCCCCCGGGCCCCTCCACCCACGCGTCCTCCACCGGGACCGAGCCCGGTGCCTTCATCCCCGGCGGGTCGAGGACGACCGCGCCGGTGGTGGAGCGCACCTCGGAGGGGCGCGCCGCCGACGACCACAGGTACTCCACGGTCCCGTCGGGCCGGGCCGTGGCGCCCGAGACGGAACCGGCCGGGGTCTCCACCTCGACCAGCTCGGCCGCCGCCAGGTCGTACCGGAACAGCTCGCTGCGGGCCTCGAAGCTGTGGACGACGAGCAGCGCCGAGCCGTCCGGATACCACTCCGCCACGACGTCGCCCGGCAGTTCGAGCGCGAGCTCGGTCTCCTCGCCGGACGCCACGTCCCACACCATGGGCTCCCAGCGGCCCCGGCGCTGGTGCGCGATCAGCAGCCGGGTGTCGCCGGGCAGCGGCGCGAAGCCGAGCACCTCCAGGCCGAGCTCCTCCGCGCCGCCCTTGGTGTCGTCGAGCTCGGCGGCCGTGGAGCCGTCGAGCCGGAGCACGCGCAGCGCCGAGTGCATCGCGTCGCCGTGCTCGGTGTGCTCCAGGGCGATCAGCGCCCCGTCGTACGAGAGGTCGCCGACGCCCGCCGACTCGCGGTGCCGGTAGATCTCGGCCGGCGCGGCCCCCGGCCGTACGACGTGGACCGTCGTGCCGTCCTCGTCGGTGGAGCGGCCGACCACCGCCGTGCCGTCCCGGCCGAGGGCGAGGCCTGCCGGGTAGGACGGCTCCAGGCCGGGCACGGCGGGCTCGTCGTCGCCCCCGCCGAACGGCTGGCGCATCCACACGCCGAACTCGTCCCCGTCCGTGTCGCTGAACCACCAGATCCACTCGCCGTCCGGCGTCAGCACCCCGTCCGTCGTCCCGTTCGGCCGGTCCGTCGCCTGGCGCTGGGCGCCGGTCGCCCGGTCCCATGCGTACAGCTCGTACGTCCCCGTCGCGTTCGACACGAACAGCGAGCGGTCCGGGGCGTCCTCCGCCCAGTCGGGGAGCCCGACCCTGGGCGCCCTGAACCGCTTCTCCCACTCCGGCATCTCGTTCATGGACCCCATCATGCGCCGCCCGGCCGACATCGTCCGCAGCCTGTGGACAACTCCGCTCGACGTGAGGGCGGCGCAGGAGGTTCAGGCCTCCGGGATCCTGCGGGGCGCGGTCTCGGTCGCCGTGCCCGCCTGGCCCGACTCGTCCTTCATCGCCCGCGTCTCGCTCTTGAGGATCCGCAGCGACTTGCCCAGCGCCCGAGCCGTGTCGGGCAGCTTCTTGGAGCCGAAGAGCAGGATCAGCACCACGGCAACGATCAGCAGATGCCAGGGCTCCAGGCCATTGCGCAGGAACATCCCGTCGTCCTTCCCTCTCGGCGGCTCTCTTAGAAAGACTTGCTACATTGCGCAACTGTACAACCAAACGGACACGGATGGGGCGTACGGATGGCAGGCAGCCACAAGGCGGGACACGCGCGCGGCGGGAGCCGGAAGGGTGCCGTCGGCGCGCCCCCGGCCCGGCGGCGCAGACGCAACCGACTGCGTCTGGCGCTCGCCGTGCTGGTGTCCTTCCTGGTCCTCGCGATGGCCGGGGTCGGCTGGATCTACCTCCAGCTCAACGGCGACATCCGCACCTTCGACGACGGCGGGGTCTCGGGCGACCGCCCGGCCGCCTCGGCCAAGGGCCAGAACGTCCTGGTCATCGGCTCGGACTCGCGCGCCGGCGACAACGAGCGGTACGGCCACGGCGACGGTGACATCGGCCGCTCGGACACCGCGTTCCTGATGCACGTCCACGCCGACCGCAAGCACGCCACGGCCGTCTCCATACCCCGCGACACCCTGGTCGACATACCGCCGTGCAAGCTGCCGAACGGCAGTTGGACCAAGACCCGGCACAACGTGATGTTCAACTCGGCGTTCTCCGTGGGCGACACCGCCAAGGGCAACCCGGCCTGCACCCAGAACACCGTCGAGAAGCTGACCGGGCTGCGCGTCGACCACACCGTGGTCGTGGACTTCGCGGGCTTCGCCAAGATGACCGAGGCCGTCGGCGGCGTCCGGGTCTGCGTACCCAAGGACATCTACCAGGGCGACCTCAACCCCAACCTCCACGCGCGCGGGGAGCGGCTGTTCACCAAGGGCGTCCAGGAGGTCTCCGGCCAGAAGGCGCTCGACTACGTACGCATCCGGCACGGCATGGGCGACGGCTCGGACATCGGACGCATCCAGCGCCAGCAGGCGTTCATCTCCAGCCTCATGAAGAAGGTGAAGTCGCAGGGCTTCAGCCCGACCACCCTCTTCCCGCTCGCCAAGGCCGCCACCCAGTCAATGACCGTCGACCCGGGCCTGGGCTCGGCCGACAAGCTGATCTCCTTCGCCATGTCGATGAAGAGAATCGACCTGCACAACACCAAGTTCGTCACCCTGCCCTGGCGGTACGAGGGCGCGCGCGTGGCGATAGTGCAGCCGCAGGCCGACGCGCTCTTCGCGGCCCTGCGCGCGGACCGGACCGTCGACGGCAAGGACGCGGGCGGCACACAGGAGCAGGCACAGGCCACCTCGCCGAGCCCGAGCCCGAGCGCCCCGCCGTCCGGCGCCGGGGTGTCCGTCGCCGTCTACAACGGCACCACCACCAAGGGCCTGGCCGCCCGCGCCGCCGACGCCCTGAAGGCGGGCGGCTACACGGTCACCGGCACGGCGACCGCCGCCACCCAGGACTTCGTCCACACCGTCATCGAGTACGGGCCGGGCGAGCGCACCCACGCCGACGCGCTCGCCCAGCGCTTCCCCGGCGCGTTGCTGCGCCCGGCCAAGGCCGAGGGGCTCAGCGTCATCCTCGGCGCCAAGTACGCCGCTGACCCCACAGGCGCCCCCGCCGCCGTCCCCTCCGAGGTCGCGGACAAGGCCCGCTCGGCGGACGACGACATCTGCTCCGGCCTCTCGTACGGGTAGAGCACCACCCCGGAGCGCCGCCACGGAAAGGCAAAGCCGTTCGTTCGCCGTACGCCCGCACCTCACAACTCGTTCATATTCGGCTCATAGCTTCGCGGCCATGAGATCCATGGGACACAAGCGCCGCAAGGCGCTGACGGTGGTGGCGCTGGCCTCCGCCGTCGCGGCGGGCAGCGCCGTCACGGCCAACTCCGCCCCGCAGCACGATGCCCGCCCGTTCCCGGGCCACGGCCAGGAGATACACAACGTCATCTACCTCCTCGGCGACGGCATGGGCCGCACCCATGTCACCGCCGGCCGCGAGCGCTACTACGGCGCCCAGGGCAAGCTGAACATGGAGCGCCTGCCCTACACCGGCGCGGTCGCCACGTACGCCGTCGAGAAGGGCACCGACCAGCCCGCGCTCGTCACCGACTCGGCGAGCTCCGCGACCGCCTGGTCGTCCGGCGTGAAGACGTACAACGCCGCGCTCGGCGTGGACGCGTACGAGAAGCGCCGCGTCACGCTGATGGAGCAGGCCAAGAAGGCCGGCTTCGCCACCGGCAACGTCTCGACCGCCGAGGTCACCGACGCCACCCCCGGCGCCCAGTTCAGCCATGTGCTGCTGCGCGGCTGCCAGGGCCCGGTCTACTCGGACGCGGCCTGCCTGCCGAAGAACGCGGACGGCTCGTACGAGAAGGCCCCCGAGGACAAGACGCTGATCACCCCGGTCGCCGAGCAGATCGCCCGCAACGGCACCGCCGACGTGGTCCTCGGCGGCGGCCTCGCCCGCTTCGAGCCGGACGACCAGAAGGCCCTCCAGGCCCAGGGCTACCAGGTGCTCGGCAGCTTCGGCGACGCGAACCTGCCCGCCCAGACCGCCGCCAGCCAGAAGGTCGCCACCAAGGCCGACCTCGACGGCGTCAAGGGCAAGAAGGTCGTCGGCCTCTTCAACCGCGGCAACCTGACCGTCGAGCAGGCCAAGGCCGGGCTCCCGGCGGACGCCCCGCAGAAGCAGGAGCCGACCCTCTCCGACATGGCGAAGAAGTCGATCGACCTGCTCAACGGCCGGTCCAAGAAGGGCTTCTTCCTCCAGATCGAGGGCGCCCAGATCGACAAGCGCTCGCACGCCAACGACGCCGCCCAGACGCTCGCCGAGGTCAAGGCGTTCGACGACGCGGTCAAGGCCGCGTACGACTTCGCCAAGAAGGACGGGCACACGCTGGTCGTCGTCACCGCCGACCACGAGTGCGCGGGCTTCAACATCATCGAGAAGGGCACGTACACCAACGCCGAGTCCGTCGCGCCCCCGGCCAACACGGACGCGGGCAACCCGGCGAACAACTCGACGCCGTCGCGCGACAAGTCGGGTGCCAAGGACCCGGTCCGCTCGTCCGGCATCCTCAACGGCGCCGGCTCCGGCGACGCCAAGAACTTCGCCCCGGCGACCTTCCGTACGCCGGACGACGCGGCGGGCGTCAAGGACGGCAGCCCCGACGCGAGCCTCTGGCTGACCTACCTCTCCGGCAACCACACCGGCGCCGACGTGCCGATCTTCGCGTACGGGCCGGGCGCCGAGAAGTTCGCGGCGAGCCAGATCAACACCGAGCTGTACGGCAAGATGTACCGCTCGCTGTTCGGCCGGGCGCCGCGCGGCTGACGCGGCAGGGCCGTTGGTGGCACGACGTTTCACGTGAAACGCGGACTGTTCCACACGAGCTGTTTCACGTGAAACGTCGCCCCAACAGCCCGCTTCCGCCCAGCGGTTGACCCGCCGTGGCCAGCCACCAGGGGCCGGGGGTCACCCTCTCCCGGCCCCGCACCCGCCGACACAGGAGTACGCAGTGAACCGCTCGATCCGTCTGGCCGCCCTCGCCCTGACCGCCCTGGCCCTCACCACGGCCTGCGGAGGCTCCGGCGGCGACAAGGCCGACGCCGGGCAGCGGCCCGCGCAGGCCGAGCAGGCGGCGGCCCCGGCCGTCACCTTCCCCGCGCCGAGCGGGGCACCGGCGCCCGCCGCGACCCTCGCCAAGGTCCCGGCGAGGGGTGAAGTGCGGTTGGAACAGGGCCCGTTCACGGACCGGGTGCGAATCACAAAGCTCACGCTCTCCGAGAAGTCCACGGAGAAGGCCTCCGGAAAGTCCTCCGAGAAGCCGTCCGTCACCGGTCACTTCGCCATCACCTCCGACGTGAGCGATGTGCTCGCGCTGGAGTTGCGCGCCGCGTTCTACGACGAGCGCGGCCACCTCGTCGGCACCGGCTCCTTCCAGTACGCGGAGGAGGGTGAGGCGGGCGAGGCCGCCCACGGCACCGCCGGGCACGCCGCACCCCGCGCGGAGGGCGCCGGCATCGACTTCACCGCCGTACCGAAGGCCCCGCTGACAGGGAAGGCGACGAGCGCCGTGCTGTCCGTGCCGGTGCTGGTCAACGAGTAACTGAACGAGTAACTGTCAGAAGGGCGTTGGTCCCGCGGCCCTCACGCCAGCCGCCGTGCCAGCGCCCGTCCGGCCGCCCGGCCCGAGAAGATGCAGCCGCCGAGGAACGTCCCTTCCAGCGCGTTGTAGCCGTGCACCCCGCCGCCGCCGAACCCGGCGACCTCACCGGCCGCGTACAGCCCGTCGAACGGGGTGCCGTCCGGCCGTACGACCTGCGACTCCAGGGTCGTCTCCAGGCCGCCGAGCGTCTTGCGCGTCAGTACGTGCAGCCGTACGGCGATGAGCGGCCCGTGCGCCGGGTCGAGCAGCCGGTGCGGCTTGGCGACCCGGGTGATGCGGTCCGGCCAGTACGCGCGCGCGTTGCGCATCGACATGACCTGGAAGTCCTTGCCGAACCCGTTGTCGATCTCGCGGTCGCGCGCCAGGATCTCCCGCTCCACCTGGTCGAGTTCGAGCTTGGGGCCGGGGGAGATCGCGTTCATGCCGTCGACGAGGTCGCGCAGGGTGCGGCGGACGACGAAGTCCTCGCCGTGGTCGAGGAACGCCTGCACGGGGCCGGGCGCGCCCTTGCGCACCCGCGAGAGCACCAGCTTCAGGTCCTTGCCGGTGATGTCGGGGTTCTGCTCCGAGCCGGAGAGCGCGAACTCCTTCTCCACGATGGACCGCGTCAGCACGAACCAGGTGTGGTCGTGGCCGGTCCCCACGATGTGCTTGAGCGTGCCGAGGGTGTCGTGGCCGGGGAAGAGCGGCGCGGGCAGCCGCCGCCCGGTCGCGTCCAGCCAGAGCGAGGAGGGCCCGGGGATGATCCGGATCCCGTGGCCGGGCCAGATCGGGTCCCAGTTCTTCAGGCCCTCGGTGTAGTGCCACATGCGGTCGCGGTTGACGATCGAGCCGCCCGCGCCCTCGGTGATGCCGAGCATCCGCCCGTCCACGTACGCGGGCACACCGGTCACCATCGAGCGCGGCGCGGGCCCCATCCGCTCGACCGGCCAGTTCCTGCGGACCAGGTCGTGGTCGCCGCCGATGCCGCCCGAGGTGACGACGACGGCCTGTGCGCGCAGCTCGAACTCGCCGTCCACCTCCCGCGAGGAGGCGACGCCGCGCGGCTCGGCCGACGGCACCAGGACGCTCCCGCGCACCCCGACCGCCGCCCCGCCCTCGACGATCAAGTCGTCCACGCGATGGCGGTACTTGAAGGTCACGAGCCCGCGCGCGGCGGCCGCCAGGACCGGCTCGCGGAAGACCCGGACGACCTCGGGCCCGGTCCCCCACGTCAGATGGAAGCGGGGCACCGAGTTGCCGTGCCCGCCCGCCGTGCCCGCGCCGCGCTCGGCCCACCCGACGGTCGGCGTCACGCGCAGCCCGAGCCCGTGCAGATAGCTCCGCTTCTCCCCGGCGGCGAAGTTGACGTACGCCTTCGCCCACTGGCGCGGCCAGTGGTCCTCGCGCTCGCGGTCGAAGCCGGCCGAGCCCATCCAATCGGCGAGCGCCAGGTCGTACGAGTCCTTGACGCCCATCCGGCGCTGCTCGGGGCTGTCGACGAAGAACAGCCCGCCGAGCGACCAGAAGGCCTGTCCGCCGAGGTTGGCCTCGTTCTCCTGGTCGACGACGAGCACCTTGCGGCCCGCGCGGACGAGTTCGTACGTGGCGACGAGCCCGGCGAGGCCGGCTCCCACGACGATGACATCGGCGTCGTCACTCACGGCGGTCTCCTGGGGGGTAGGGGTTAGGAGGTTGCGGTGCTGTAGGCCTGGAGCACGTGCAGGAAGAGCGTTTCGCGGCGGGCCAGGACGGCCTCGCTGCCGGGGTCGAGCAGGACCTGGACGGCGGTGCCGTCGTGGACGGCGACGAGCGCCTGCCCGAGCGCGTCCTCGTCGGTCACCCGGCGCCCGGTGCGCCCGAGCGCCGCCACGACCGCGGGCAGCACGGCGTCCTGGATCGCCTGCTCCCGGGCGGCCATCACCCGCCGCAGGGCGGGGTTGCGCAGGGCGTGCGCGGTGAACTCGGCGGTGACCCGGTACCAGGCGTCGTCCACCGGGATGGCCCGCAGCGCGGCCCGTACGGCGTCCTCGGGCGCGGCCGCCGACACCTCGTCGAGGGCGGCGCGCACATCCGCGAGCAGCCGGGTCGAGCGCTCCTCCCACATGGCGAGGAACAGCTCGTCGAGCGAGGTGAAGTTCGAGTAGAAGGCGCCGCGGGTGTAGCCGGCCCGCTCACAGATCTGCTCGACGGTGGACCGGCCGAACCCTTCCTCGGCGAACACTTCGAGCGCCGAGTCGAGCAGCCGCCGCCGGGTGCGGGCGCGACGCGTGGTGACGCGCTTGGGCGGGGGCGGCTGCGCCGGGGCGGTGGTGCTCATGGGATGGGTTCCCTCTCTCGGATACGTGAACGTATCCGATGCACTGATGTATCGACAAGGGCTCTGACCTGGATGTTCGAGTCGCCCCCGTCCTCCCTCTCGCCCACCCACCTGCCCGGCCGGGCCGCCCGGCCGAGGTGGCTCGTATCCGTCCCATCGATTCGGCCGCGTCGGCCTTTGTCGAGATTGCCTCCTGTACAGGTCGGGATCCCCGCAGCAGGGTTCTCCCCGTCGGACGCATGGCCACGGACGCGTGGCCACGGACGGATGGGGAGTGGGAACCATGGGCGACTCGCTCGGCTCGGCACGCTCGGCCGGGGCACAGGACCCCGGGCCCGAGGGCGCGGGCTTCGCGTACCACCCGGTCGAGCGGGAGCTGATCGTGGTCGCCCGCCCCGAGCTCGCCGAGAGCGGCTCGCCGTCCGGGGAGCCCCTGGAATCGTCGGCCCTGGACATCTTCCTGATGGACCAACAGCTGGCTCTGGAGCCGCTGTTCGGCAGTGAGGCCCGGGTACGTGAGGCGCTGGCGCTGCTCCCCCGGCACGGCGCCGACGTACCCGACCTCACGCTCTTCCACCGGGTGCGCGGCGGCGAGGAACGCCTGGAGGAGCTCGCCTCCCGGCTCGCGGGGCTGCCGGGGATAGAGACGGCGTACGTGAAGCCGAGCGCTTTCCCGGCGACGGGCCCGTTCGGCGCGAAGGACGACAAGGCCGACAAGGACGACGCGGACGAGCGTACGGATGAAGGGCGGCGCGAGAAGGAAGGGGCCGTCACCCCCGACTTCAGCGGCCGCCAGGGCTACTTGGGGCCCGCGCCCCAGGGCGTGGACGCGGCCTGGGCGTGGCTCCAGGCGGGCGGCTCCGGCGAGGGCGTGAGCATCGTCGACGTCGAGGCGGCGTGGCAGCTCGGCCACCGCGACCTCGGCCCCAGGCTCGCCGGGATCGTCGCGGGCACCCCCGTCGAGGACCTGGCCTGGCGCAACCACGGCACCGGTGTGCTCGGGGTGCTCGGCGGCAGCCGCACCGGCAGCGGCACGCTGGGCATCGTCCCGGAAGCCGTCCTCGCGCTCGCCTCGGTCCACGGCATCGGCACGGCCCGGGCCATCACCTGCGCCGCCGACCGCCTCACCCCCGGCGACATCCTGCTGGTCCCGCTGCACCGCCCCGGCCCGCGCTTCGGGTACGCGGCCGACGACGACCAGCGCGGTCACATCCCGCTGGAGTGGTGGCCCGACGACTTCGCGGCCGTACGGTACGCGACGGCGCGCGGCGTGGTGGTCGTCGAGGCGGCGGGCAACGGCGCGGAGAGCCTGGACGACGCGCTGTACGAGGCGCGCCCGGACGGCTTCCCGGCGTGGTGGCGCAACCCGTTCGACCCGGCGGCCCCCTCCTCCGGCGCGATCGTGGTCGGCGCGGGCGCCCCGCCCCCGGGCACGCACGGCCGCGACCACGGACCCGACCGCTCCCGCCTCGGCTTCTCCAACTTCGGTACGCGGGTGGACGCCCAGGGCTGGGGCCACGAGGTCACCACGGCGGGCGGCTTCTGGAACCGGCCGGGCGAACTGCAGGGCGGCCAGTCGGAGGACACCTGGTACACGGACGCGTTCTCCGGCACCTCGCCGGCGTCCGCGCAGGTCGCGGGCGTGCTCGCCTCGCTCCAGGGGATGCTGCGCACGGCGGGCCTGGCCCCGCTGGCGCCCGAGCCCCTGCGCGAGCTCCTGCGCCGCACCGGCTCGCCCCAGCGGGAGGCGCCGGGCCGCCCGTCCTCGCAGCGCATCGGCACCCGCCCGGACCTGCGCGCCGCGGTGGCCCACCTCGTACCGCGCCGGATCACGGAGGGCCCGGCGGAACGCTTCTGGGACGACCTGCTGCCCGACCCGCAAGGCAGCGCCACGCGCCTGCGCCTGTACGTGAACGGGGCGTGGCGCACCCTCGGCGACCCCGAGCCGCACGTCCGCCTCGCGGTCCACACCGCGTTCGCGGGCGGCCGCCACGCCGTACGCGTCCGGTACACCGATGACGACGAGGTCGTGGGCGTGACGGTGACGGGCGAGCGGTGAACCCCGGACCCCGACACTACGAAAGGGGAACAGAGATGACGTCCTTCGTACCGCAGCAGTTCGAGCAGGACATGGGCCAGGGCCTGGGGATGAGCCAGGGCCAGGGCCAGGGCTTCGGCCAGGGTCAGGGCGTCCCGCAGCACCTCCAGCAGCTGCACCAGCTGGGCCAGCAGCAGCCGTTCCAGTCGCTGCTCCAGCAGTTCGGCCGGCACCAGGGCGGCCAGGCACAGACACAGCCCCAGGGCCAGCCCCAGCCCCAGGCGCAGCCCCAAGCGCAGTACTTCGTGGCGTACGCCACGGCGGTGCAGGCCCCGATCGCCGCGTTCCCGGGGATCGAGGCGGCCATGACGCTGGTGGTCAATGGGCGCCAGGTGCGGCTGCCGCACCCGAGCCAGTTCGTGATCGAGCGGGTCCTGAGCGCGTTCCACCACGGCCAGTTCGTACGGGTCGCGTACGACGACCGGATGATGGTGAAGGGGATAGAGATAGAGGCGTCGAGGCCGGTGCAGTAGCGCTCTGACCATCGAGGAGGGGCCCGGGCCGCGAAGAGGGTGGCCCGGGCCCGACGACGTCATGATGCGCCGCCCGCGAGGAGTCAGGGCAGCAGATGGACGTCGTAGAAGAACTGATAGCGCGGCGGGTCGTCAGGAAGGAACCAGTGGAACCCTTCCAGCAGAAACACGGCGACGAGGTTCACGGCGATGACGAGCGCGACGAAGGCCAGAACACACCGCCCGACGGCACGGTGGGGCGAGCCGGGAAGGACGCGGTCGGCGGTGACGGGCGCGAAGGCGAGGACGACGCCGACGGCGATGACCGACGCGATGAAGAGGACCCAGGCCCAGACGTACAGATGCAGCCCGAGGACGGGGCTCCCGTACCCCTTGTCGCCGGGCAGGATGTGCAGCATGGTCTGCCGCCACGAGGTGAACCCGCCGCCCACACAAGCGACGAGGGCGAGCCCCCACCCGGTCATGTAGTCGCTCCCGGACACCCTGCCGGTCATCCCCTGCCGTACGACGTACGCGGCCCCGAGCGCGGCCAGCAGCATGAACATCCGCTGCACCATGCAGAGCGGGCAGGGATACTCCCAGTCCGCGAACTGGACGGCGAGCCCGCCGCACACGACCCCGGTCCACCCGACGGCGAAGAGACAGGCGAACCAGTACTGCACCTGCCCGAGCACCCCGCGCCGCTCGTCGATCACGAGGGGTACGGGGGACGTGCTCGGCGTACCACTGTCGGCGGCCATCTCAGTAACTCAGCCCCAGCCCGAGCCCGCTGGTGATGTGATGCGCGAGCAGAAAACACACGGCGACAAACACCACCCACCACGCACCGGGCCCCACCACCCCCCGCCGCCAGATCCCCACGACGACGACCAGCAGCCCCCCGAAGATCAGCGTGTCCATGGCCGGAAGCTAGCGGGCGGGGCGCGGGGGAGGGGGGAGGTGACGGGGGGACGCGCTCGGGGGTGCCTCGGGAGGGGGTACGGGACCGTCCGCCAGAAGCAAGGCGCGCCCCTCAACCGACGGCAACGTGAGATGACGGGCTACCCCTTCACTTCCCATTAGGTGTCACGGCGTGGGGTCGGTCAGATCAGGATCCGCCCGTCCCTCGACGACCTCATGGGCCACGTCCCGCACCGGTCGCTGACGTGAACGGGCGTGTTTGCGCAGAAGGTCGAAGGCTTCGTCCAGGGGCACGGCCCGGCGGCTCGCGAGCACGCCCTTGGCCTGTTCGATGACCACGCGGCTGGTCAACGCGTGTTCCAGCTGGGTGGTGAGGGTCTGGCTGCGGGCGGCCTCGCGGGCGCGTTCCAGGATGACGGCGGTGAAGTCCGCGAGCGACCGGCCGAGGAACAGCGTCGTCGGGGAGAAGGCGTGCTGTGCGCAGGACAGCAGGATGAGCGCACCGCTCGTTCCGGCGGGTTCGCGCAGGGGGATGGCCACGACGTGGGTGTAGCCCAGCCTCAGCGCCCGTGGGGTGTAGTGCGGCCACCGCTGCCTGGTGGGACGGCTGTCGAGAGCCGCCTGGGCCCAGGGCCCCGCGTCGGCCCGGTGGCAGTCGTGCCCGGGGCCCTCTCGCCACCCGACGGCCTCGTGTTCCAGGCGGAGCGACTGGGGGTCGGAGCCCGCCACGTGTGCCGCGCCGTAGCCCTCGGGGGCGAACACCACGGTCGCGGCGCGGGCGCCGAGCAGGGCCGGGGCACGCTGTGCCAGGACGGACAGTGGCCCGGGTAAGTCCGACGAACCGTCCGCCGTGCTGCCGGCCAGGGCCAGGAACGCGTCGGCCAGGCGCTGTTCGGACGTCATGACACCTCTTCCTCAGATGAGTTTCCGGTCTCCGTGCACGACTTGCCGGGCGATGGTGTCGGGGGATACGTCCTCCGCGAACGCCCGGGCTTTGATGAGTGCCAGCGCGTCCGCGACGGAGCAGCCGACCTGTGCGGACACCATGCCGGCCGCCTGATGCACGGTGGCTCGCATGTCGGTTCCGCCGTAGAGGTCAGGGTCGGCGTCGGGGTCCAGCAGCACGATGCGGATGAGGGCCTCGGCGACCTCGGCGAGACGGGCGGGTCTCGCCTCCGCGGGCCGCGGGTCGAAAGCCGTCAGCGACCCGATGCAGTTGTCCTGCGTCTGCAGCGGTACGGCGGCCACCGAGGCGATGCCCAGCGAGACCAGGGAAGGCCCGTACCCCGGCCAGCGCGCCTCGATCTCGGGCCCGGACACATGCACCGGGCGGTGTCCCGCCGCCGCGTCCTGGCCCGGACCCTCGCCGAGAACGTACTCCAGGTCCTGAGCCGCACGGGACAGCCGGTCGGACGCGGCGACCGCGAGCTGGTTCTGCCCGGTGTCGAGCAGCGCGATCGCCGCGCTGCCGGTACCGCACGCCTCGGCGACCACCGTCATGAACTGCGGCCGGGGGCCCTGCCCTCCGGCCCAGACCGTGGCGCGGAGGGCGAAGCTGTCCTGGAGGCGGGCCGAGGCGCGATGGCACTCGGCGGTTCTGCGCTGCGTTCTTGCGATCTGGGTGTGGAACTCCCGGCCGGGTTTGGCCGCCAGTAGTTCGTGCCGCTCGGCGGCCGCCTCCGCCCGGTCCGCCCGGTCACGGGCCAGCGCGGCGCGTCGCTGTGCCATTGCTGCCAGATCGAGGTCCTCCATACGCCCCTGCGGGTCCATGAGTCCGAGGCTACGCCGCGGGGTCAGTCGGAGGAATCGCTTCGGCTCTCTTCCATCATCAGGACGACGCCGCCGTGGTTCCCGCCGAACGGGGAGAAGAACACGTCGCAGGTGATGGGCCGGCCGATGCGGCTCAGGGCCTCCACACCGATCGGTCCGGAGCGCCGGCGGGTTTCCATGCACCGTTCCACGACGGACCGCAGCTCCTTGGTGGGCAGTCCGAAGTCCAGGTCGAAGAAGGCCTGGTCCAGCACCTCGTCGGCGCGCAGCCCCCACAGGTCGACGGCGCCCCGGTTCCAGCTCTTGACCTTCAGGTCCTTGCCCAGGACCACCACGCCCGCCGCGATGCTCGTCAGAACCGCCTCCAGGAACGCTCTGGCCTCGTCCAGTTCGTCCGTGCGGATGCGCATCTCCTCGTTCATCGTCTCCAGTTCCTCGTTGCCGGACTGGAGTTCCTCGTTGGTGGTCTCCAACTCTTCGTTGGTTGACTGGAGTTCCTCGTTCGTCGTCTCCAGTTCCTCGATGCTGGACTGGAGTTCCTCGTTGGTGGTCTCCAGCTCCTCGTTGGTTGACTGGAGTTCCTCGTACGCCGTCTCCAGCTCCTCCCGGACTCTTTTGACCTCGGCCTTCAGATGCGTGGCGACGGTCACGTCGGTGAACGAGATCACGGTGGCGACGTGCAGCCCGCTGGGTCCGGAGAGCGGCTGGATGAGGATGTCGCAGTACTGGAGGTCCTCGCCCGTCCGGCGCTCGACCCGGTTGACCCGCAGGGTCCGGCGCTCGTGCATGGACTGGTCGATCAGGGAACGGAGTTCGACCGGCCGGTAGGAGACCTCCAGGTCCTGGAAGGGGCGGCCGATGTCGCCGGTGGCCAGGCTGAGCTGGATCCTGGCCTGATTGTTGATCGCTACGACGGTTCCGTCGCTGTCGAGGGCGATCAACGGGGTGGGTCCGGCGTCGAGTACCAGGTCGCGCAACTGGCGGGCGCGCGCCACCGAGTGCACCTCGGCGCCGGGGGACGTCCTGATCTTCAAGGGGGCCGGATGGTAGGTCGGTCCTTTGCTGCCGGCCCGCCGCTGGAAGACACGCTGACGCATGTTCACCACTTCGAACCGCTCGCTGTCGTTCAGCAGCATCTCGGCCTTGCCGAGGAAGAGGAAGCCGCTGGGGCGCAGGGCGAAATGGAAACGGTCGACGATCTGCGTCTGGGCCTCGACATTGAAGTACATCAACGTGTTCCGGCACACGAGCAGGTCGAGCCGGGAGATCGGGGCGTCACGGGTGATGTCGTGCCGCCCGAAGATCACCCGACGTCGCAGGTCGGGGCGGAAGCTGAACTGCGCGCTGTTCTGCTCGAAGTACTTCTCCCGCATCTCCGCGGAGAGCGGTTCCAGCGACTTCGGCGTGTACAGCCCGGAACGGGCTTCGCGCAGCGCTTCCTCGTCGACGTCCGTGGCGTAGATCTTGACGCGGCGCCGGCACTCCTCGATGCCGAGCGCCTCCGAGAACATCATGATCATGGAGTACGCCTCCTCGCCGCTGGAGCAGCCCGCGCTCCACACCCTGATCTCCTGCTCCGGATCGAGGGTGGTGAGCAGCTCGGGAACGACCTCGTGCTGGAGGAGGGCCCACGCCTCCGGGTCGCGGTAGAAGGAGGTGACATTGATCAGGATCGTGTTGAAGAGGGCGCTGAACTCGTCCGTGTCGGTCTCCAGGAGATCCTGGTAGTCCGGGTACGAGCGGGTGCCGACGTCCGTCATCCGCTTGCGGATGCGCCGGGCCAGCGTCGAGCGCTTGTAGCCCGTGAAGTCGAAACCGCGGGCTTCCCGGATGAAGACGAGCAGTTCCTCCAGCGCTTCGTTGCCTTCGGCGTCCCGCGGTTCGCCCATCACTGCCTCTCGGCTCACTGCCTCTCGGCTTCGACAAGTCCGCGTACGACCGCGGCGATCTCCTCAAGAGGTAGCACGAAGTCCACCGCTCCCGTGTCCACGGCCGACTGAGGCATCCCCGTGAACTCCGCGGTCCGCGGATCCTGGGCGATGACCGTACCGCCGCGCGACTTTACGGCGTCGACCCCGGTGGCCCCGTCCTGGCCGGTCCCGGTGAGCACGCAGGCGATCGCCTCCGGCCCGTAGGCACCGGCGACCGATTCGAAGAGAAGGTCGGCGGACGGGCGTACGAAGTGGACGAGCTCGGCGTTGGACAGGCTCAGGACGCCGTCGGCGCCGATGAGGAGGTGCCGGCCGGGAGGGGCGATGTAGACGGTGCCGGGGCGCACGTGCTCGTCCGCCTCCGCGAGCTTGACGTGCAGCGCGGTCCGGCGGGCGAGGACCTGGGCGAGCACCGTGCGGTGTCGGGGGTCGAGGTGCTGGACCACCAGCACCGGCACCGGTAGGTCGGGGCCCAGCTCCCCGAGCACCGTGCTCAGTGCTTGGATGCCGCCCGCGGACGATGCGATGGCGAGGAGGCTGAAACGATCTGCGGGTGGCCTGTCGCGCGTCACATCTTGAGCGTAGCGGAACGGGACCGGCCGGTGAGGAGCTGAAACGGGCGACCGGCGCCCAGGCTTACGGTCGGCATTTTCCGGAGTGACTGCCTGGTCTGATGGCACCCTTTGGGCTCCTCATCAAGGTCATCCGCAAAAATACACCCGAATGACGGAACGCCTCCGAGGTGAAGCGTTTCTGTTCGAAGGGGTGGCCTGTTCCTGACCTGGGGCGGCCTAGAGTCGCCCCTGTCGTCACCCGTGCTCCCGGTGGCCGTGGAACTCCATTGCCGCCCGCTTCGCCATCGAGGCGGGCCTCTCGCGAAACCCATGGAGATGGCGCGATGTCCCGGGAGCCCCTTTCCTCTGCCCAGCAGATCCGTATCTACGAGACGGAAGGGCGAACCGTCGTCCAACTGCTCGGTGAGATCGACATAGCCGTCGTCCTCCGTGTCACCGCCGAGCTGGACACGGTCACAGGCCGCCCGAACTCCGACGTCGTGGTCGATCTCGGCCCCGTCGAGTTCCTGGACTGCTGCGGGCTGGGGCTGCTGTGCCGTGCACGGCGACGCGTCGAGGAACGGGGCGGACGCCTGACGCTCGCCGGCCCCCGCCCCGGCATCCGCAGGCTGCTCAGGATCGTGCGGCTCGACCGGGTCTTCGCCGTGACGGGCACCCTGGACGAGGCGCTCGGCAGCCGTACGTCCGTGAACTGAGGCCGGATGTGCGCGGAGAGCCGGGTTCCCGCCGGACAGGCCGAATCGTGGGCTGTTGCCTTCCGCGCAACTCGCCCTAGGCTGCTGGGCAAGAGACTCAGTCCTCATCGAGGCAGCAGTACTGGCCTGTGCAGTGGGCCGTCTCCGACCCCGTGTCCCCGGGTCGGGAGAGACACATCCGTCAAGTGGCCGCAGCCCCTGTCCCGCGAGGGACGTGAACGGACTCCGGCCCACGTCCTCCCGGTCTGTTCGAGTTGGGGCCACACTCCCGCGATGCCCCAATGGCTGCGAGGACGATCCGCGCGCGCGGATCCCGTGACAAGGGGGGCACCTCCGCGCGCAGGCGGCCGTCGCCAACGCACGGCGACGGCCGCCTTCTTCTCGCCGCTCTTGTTGAAGCTCTCGGGCGGCGGGTGGCCCCACAGGAGAGCCGGCTTCCCCAGCCGGCGCCCCCGTGGGACCCCCGGAAACCACTCAGGGCCTGACCCGCTAAGCGGATCAGGCCCTGACCTGGTGTTACAGCTGTCGGGGTGGCGGGATTTGAACCCACGACCTCTTCGTCCCGAAGCAACTGGGACAGGGGATCAACCTGCGGCCGGAATGGCTTTCACCTGCACTGACGGTTCGCTGACGTCCACGGTTGTTCGCTGCTGTGCGTCGGCGTTGTCACGCAGTTAGACACTCACCTCGTGCGGCCTGGTGGGTGGTCCGTGGCGCTGGGCTCAGCCCGTCACTACTTGGCCCGTCAGAATTTCGAAGATCAGCGCTCCGATGCTGCCCTCACTGAGACCAGCGACTACCGAGCGAACCGAACCCCACCAGCCCCGGGAACGGGCCTTCTTTTCCTTGTCCATCTTGCCTCCCTTTGCCTGCTTCGCTGTCGATGCGACCTGGTGCGAGGGGAGACGGCAGACGAACGCGACGAACACCAGCAGTGCGGAACCCAGCAATGCCGGGCTCAGCTCAGCGACAGGATCAGTTTGCCACCGGCGTGAGGTCGGCGGAGCGGCTTTGGCCGGTGTCCTGCCCGGTTTGGGGTTGAGCATGATCAGGGGGCCATACGCTTGCCAGCGACTCGGGCAGCCTTGGCCTGCCCGCTGATGTGTCCGAGTGGCCCCCTGGTCTTGCTCAACGCGGGACCCGAACCGGGGAGGTGGGTAAAGCCGTGGAGCCGACCGCCCCAGCCACGGCGGGGTTCTCCCACTTCTGCCCGCAGTCGCCAGCGCGCCGCTTGGCGCGGGCCGCCGCTGGCGGAGACAGGGCGAGCGGTCCGCGCCGAAGAGCGGCGCGCCCGCGCCGTGCGCGGGCCTTGATGAAGTAGGGAAAGTTCTATCGCGCCGGGCTCAGGCCGAACCGGTCCGGCGCCGTGTCCTTCCCACACTCATCCGAGAGCATCCGTACGGTCGGCCAGCGCCCGCAGATCGTCCGAGGCGGCCCGGCCCGCGACCAGCATCAGTTCGCGGGTGACCTCGCGCGCCGCGATGTGCGTGTGGATCATCTCGGGTGCCAACTCCTCGGCCCTGAGCAGACAGTCGAGCGCGTCCCCGAAGTGGCGGCGCTGGGTGTGCGCGCGTCCGAGATCAAGCAGTAGGCGGGCCTGCCGCTCGATGGACAACGCGCTCGCATCTAGCCCTTTGGCGATGTCGAGGGCCTCGCCCGCGTCGCCCAAGTCCACCGCAGTGGACACGGCCTGGATCTCGACGTTCGTCGGCCCGAACTCCAAGTTGAAGTCGTTCCGGTCCTCGCCGAGCTGGCGCGCCACTGCGCGAGCCGCCTCGATCTGCTTGCGTGCCGCTCCACGTTCGCCGGACCGGGCGTGAACCAGCGCCAGCATCAGGTGCAGGGAGCCGAGCACGGACAAGTGCGGGGGAGTGGGCTCGTGGTGCTCCACATCGCGCTGGAGGGCGTTCACCGCCGACGTGGCGGCGTGCTCCGCCTGGTCCAGATGCTTCAGCCGGACAAAGGCGTGGGCGAGTCGGTAGATCCCAGCAAAGACCCCGAGCGGGTCGCCGGACAGCTCCGCTTCGCGGATGGCTCGGTCGGCCGCGACCCACGCCGCGTCCGCCTCGTTCTGCCGGACGAACGCCGCTGCGAGAGCCTGGTACGTCCGGGCCAGCAACGAGTGCAGCTCGGCTCGGTACTCCTCGGGCGCCGTTCGGGCCGCACGCTCCAGCCGGGGGATCAACGGCCCCAGGGACGCGCTCAACTCGGCGAACTGGTCGGTGTGGGTCAGATCCCAGATGCGCTCGGCAGCGGACCGCAGGTCGGTCAGAGTGCTTGGCCGGAAGTCCTCGCGCGGGCTGAGGAGCACATTCAGCGCCGGATGCCCAGACAAAACCAGGCGGGCCTGGTCCAGGTCGTTGGTCTCGGTCGCCGTGGCGGCGGGCTCAGGATCTGCTGTCGGCGGAGCCTCGGGCTGGAGGACCTGGAGCGGCACGCCCAAGCCGTCGGCGAGCAGGCGCAGTACGTCGAGCCGATTGACCGGCTGGATGCCGCGTTCGACCTGGGACAGCCAACTCGCCGTACGGCCGATCGCCGCCGCCAACTCGCTCTGTGTCATGCCGCGCTGCTTGCGCAGGTCGGCGACTCGCGCACCAAAGACGCGCTGCTCCTCGGTACTCACTGCTGTGCTGCCACCTTCCCGGCGATCACGTCGAGGAAGGTCACCTCGACGCCAGCGAGGTACTGAGCCCGCTCGGCAAGGAAGTGCTTGGTGTGGGGCTGCTCTTCGTGGGCTTCGAACGCTGCGCGGTCTGCGTACAGCTCGTAGAACACACGGACCAGGGGCTCGCCCTCCGGAGCGTGGGAGACGTACGTCAACGTCCCCGGCTCGGATGTCTTGATGCCCTCCAGGGTGCTTGCGCACAGCTCGTCGAACGCTGCTGCCGCGCGCTCGTCGTGCAGCGTGAACCGCACTACCAGGCCGAATCCGTCGCTCATGCGTACTGCTCCTCTCGGTCGCAGCCAGTCTCCCAGGAACACAGACGTACTGCGAGTAGCAGAATCTCTTGACTCGCAGAAACTCTGTGAGTATGGTCGTAGTGAAGCTGCTACCTGGTGTGATCAAGGTGGCGTCCCCGCTACGAGAAGGAGACGCACTGATGCGTCAGATCCCCGTCGACACTTCCGCCGCCTCCGTGATGGTGGCCAAGCCCCCGCAGCCCAAGGTCAAGGACCGGCGTTCCGGCGAGATCGCCACCGACGCCGACACCGGCGCCACGCTGATGACCGTGGACGTGATGTTCGCGGCCAACGGCGAGGTCGAGATCCTGTCCGTCACCGTTCCGGAGCCCGGTATCACCGGCGAGCTGGTCATGGGGACCCCCGTCGGCCTCACGGGCCTGGTCGGCCGACCGTGGGAGAACGAGTTCAACGGCCAGAAGCGGCACGGCATCGCGTTCCGCGCGGTCGCCATCACGTCGCTGGTCGCGGGCGCCACGAAGCCCAAGGCGGCCTGACTGTGACCGGGTTAGTGATCGTGCTCCTGGTGGTCGTCGCCGTCGCGGGTCTTCTGCGGTGGCGGCGCCCCGCCTGGTACTGGATGACCTTCGGGGTCACCTTCGCCACGATGCGGGTCCTGGTCCGGTACGCCTCGGTCATGGATGCCTGCGGCCTGACGGTCCCGCCGTCCCGCTGGCGGCTGGCGCTGGCCCGCATGGCGAACCGCCCGGCGCCCAACTCGCGTGCTCCCCGCATCGTGCGGCTGCGGCCGACCCGGACCGGGCTCGCCCTGCGGCTCAAGCTCCGCCCCGGTCAGG
The DNA here is from genome assembly GCF_041435195.1 of Streptomyces sp. NBC_00224. Taxonomy (NCBI): domain Bacteria; kingdom Bacillati; phylum Actinomycetota; class Actinomycetes; order Kitasatosporales; family Streptomycetaceae; genus Streptomyces; species Streptomyces sp. NBC_00224. Next base: position 4,563,810 of record NZ_CP108106.1, on the reverse strand, counting down.
ACGCCTTCGACATCGCTGCGGCCACGGATCGGCTGCGTCATTCCTTCGCGATGTACGGCGTCTCCTCCCGGGAACTGCGCTCCGGTGTGGTCGAGTTGCGGATGACGGGCTACGACGTGCTCAAGCACGTCCAGATGCCCGTGGCGGCCGACCACACGCCGATGCGGGTCCCCGTCGCCCTGCGCGCGGACGGAGCCGTGCACTACCGCGACTACCGGGCCGTCCCGCACGCCCTGACGCTGGGTGCCACCGAGTCCGGGAAGTCCGTGTACCAACGCAACCTGGTGGCCGCGCTGGCCTCGCACGAGGTGGCCTTGGTCGGCATCGACTGCAAGCAGGGCGTCGAACTGTTCCCGCTGGCTCGCCGGTTCTCGGCGCTGGCCGACAACCCCGACACCGCCGCCGACCTCCTCGACGCGCTCGTGGAGCACATGGAGGGCGTCTACCAACTGATCCGTGCCGAGCAGCGGATCACGGCCGACGTGCCGGATGCGGAGATCGCTACCGACATCTGGGACTTGCCCGAGGCGCTGCGTCCGGTCCCGGTCGTGCTGCTGGTCGATGAGGTCGCCGAACTCGCTCTGTTCGCGACCAAGGAACAGGAGAAGCGCCGGGACCGGATCATCACCGCGCTGGCCCGCCTCGCCCAGCTCGGCCGGGCCGCCGGGATCTATCTGGAGATCTGCGGCCAGCGCTTCGGCTCCGAACTCGGCAAGAACATCACCATGCTGCGCGCCCAGCTCACCGGCCGCACCGCCCACCGCGTCAATGACGAGTCGTCGGCGAACATGGCCTTCGGGGACATCGCCCCGGACGCCGTCCTCGCCGCGATCAACATCCCCACGGACATGCCCGGCGTCGCTGTGGCGGGTGACTCCGCTGGCGGCTGGTCCCGTATCCGCGCCCCGCACACCTCGCTGCGACAGGCCGTGAACATCTGCAACCGGCACGCCGACCGCACCCCGGATTTGCCTGCCCTCGCCCCGTTCCGGCCCGTACTGCCGCACCTGGCCCCGGTCCCGGTTCCGCTGTCGAAGAGTGCTCCGGCCGCTGCCTGATCTTCCCCGCTCCAACGGTCGGCGCGACTGCCTCGCGCCAGGTCCCTACCCGCTCCATGCCCGAAACCGGATGGAGGCGCTAGCCATGGCCACACGCAAGATCCCCGCGCGGACGCCCAAGCCCAAGCCGTGCCGGGTGTGCAAGGGCAGCGGAGAGGTCCCGATCACGGTCCGCGTCGGCCGCAAGCGCCGGGTCGTCGGCCAGCAGAACGGCTTCTGCCTGAACTGCTTCGGCTCAGGCCACGCACCCACTAGCTGATCACCGCCGGGACCGGGCGGCTGGACCTCGCGCCCCGCCCGGCTCCGGCTCCAACCCCACGAAGGAGGTGAAGACCATGAACCGCTCAATCCGCCGCCCGGACGCCGTCCTCGTACAGGCCGTGATCGCCGGTTCGCTGTCCTTCGCCCACCTGCACGACCTGGCGTCGGCTGCCGGGCAGACCGGATGGAAAGCGTGGGCCTACCCGGTCAGCGTGGACCTGCTCCTGGTCGCCGCCTGGCGTCGGCTGCGCAACAGCGGTCCGTCGCGGCTGGCCTGGTGCTGGTTCCTGATCGCCCTCGTTGCCTCCCTCGGCGCCAACGTCGCCACCGCCGGATTCCTCGACCTGGCCAACCCGCCCGCCTGGCTCCGCTTCGGCGTCGCCGGATGGCCCGCGCTCGCCTTCCTTGGCGGCACGCTCCTGACCCACTCCCCGAACCCGACCGAGGACCGGCTGCCGGTTCCGCCGACGCCCGCAGCCCCGGCCCCCGAAGCGGTCGAGCCAGACCCCACACCTGCTGCGGCTCTGGCCGCCGACGACGCCCCGGCGCTCCCGGCTGCCCCGGCCGCAGAGGTTCCCGCTGCCCTGGTGGATCACGCCCGCAAGGTCGCCGCCGACCACCACGCCCGCACCGGCGCCCGGATCGATGCCGACACGCTGCGCGCCCGCCTCGGCGTTCCCGCGCCCATGGCGGCTGCGATCGCTGCCCAACTCACCTGACCCGGAAGGAGAACCACCGCCATGCCTGCCCGTGATCACTTCCACTCCGTGATGCGGATCGGCCCCGTGCAGATCGGCACCCACCGCGACCGCCACGGCCGTACCAAACACGCCGCCGTGTGCACCGCCGACCGGTGCGGCTGGTCCGCCGACTACTCCAGCCCCTCCGCCGCCCAGCTCGCCGCCCGTACCCACCGCTGCCGTATCACCGACTGATCGGAGACCCCGCGTCATGGACGTCCCGCTCTGGTTCGCCCTCCTGGTGGTCGGCTACCTCGGCATCAAGCTGACTCGCCCGCCCGCCTGGCTCGTCGCCGTACTGCTGCTCGGCGGCTACCTCATCGCCGACAGCGCCCTGGCCCCCGTCGTCAACACCGCCATCAAGTAGCCCGCGCCGAAAGGAGAACGACATGTTCAGCCCGAAGATCCCCACCAACCCCGCGCCCACCGGCGTGGTCACCCCGCCGGTTCCCGCCCCGGTCCCGTCGGCCCACACCCCGACGCCCGTGCCGCTGGCGTCGGCGCCGTCCCGGCCCACGGTCCAGCTCACCCCGGGCGCCGTGATCGCCCTCGTCGGCGGGGGCACCGCCGTCGTCCTGGTCGTCGGCGCGGTGCTCGTCTCCATGCTCCTGGCGGTCGCCGTTACCGCCGCCTCGGTCGCGGTGTGCGCGCTCGTGGTGCGCTCGCTCATCGCCTCCGAGACCAAGCGCCGCTGACCGGCCCCGGGCGGCCTCCACTGCCAGGTTTCCGCCGCCCGGGCCCATGTCCCACCCGATCTCTCAACCGGAAGGAACCCTCATCATGACCGACCGCACGCGTCCGGCGGCGCGGATCTGCCCCGACTGCGACGGCTTCGCCACCGTCGCCGTCACCACCGGCGGCCGCAACCGGCACGGGCACCTGCGCACCATCACCGTGTCGTGCCGGGCCTGCCACGGCACCGGTAGTCCGAAGTGGGGGCGGCGCTGGTGACCCGTCTGCCCGTGTCCCCGGCCGCTGTCGCCGATGTGGCGGCGGCCGGGGGCCTGAACCCTCTGGCCCTGGCCGACCTGCTGCGCGTCGCCGCTGAACCCGGCTTCGAGCGCTGGCAAGACCAGATCCGCCGCACCGGCGGCTGCTCCGAACCGATCCACCTCACCGGCTGGACGATCACCAAGGACCGCACCACCGGCGAGACCCTGCACCGCTACAGCACTGAGGCCGAGCCCGGCGGTCGGCTGCGGGTCGCGTGCGGCAACCGCCGCGTCTCCCGCTGCCCTTCCTGCGCCTGGACCTACGCGGGGGACACCTATCACCTGATCCGGGCCGGACTCGCCGGTGACGACCGCCGCGACGTCCCCGCCGCCGTCCGCGATCACCCCCGCGTGTTCGCCACGCTGACCGCCCCGTCCTTCGGCCCGGTCCACAACCGGCCCGACCACGGCCTGTGCCGCTGCGGCGCCCGCCACGCCGACGACGACCCGGCGCTCGGTACCGCACTCGACCCGGCGACGTACGACTACGCCGGGGCGGTGCTCTTCAACAACCACGCGGGCGACCTGTGGATGCGCTTCACCACCCGCTTACGCCGTGAGATCGCCCGCCATGCCGGACTCACCCAACGCGACTTCGCCGACGCTGCTCGACTGTCGTACGGCAAGGTCGCCGAGTTCCAGAAGCGCGGTGCGATCCACTTCCACGCCGTGATCCGGCTCGACGGACCCGGCGGCTCGGACAGCCCGCCGCCGTCCTGGGCCACTACGACGCTCCTCACCGACGCGATCCGTGCTGCCGCCTGCCACGCGTACACGAGCGTCAGCGTCCCTGAGTCCGATGACGAGCCTGCCCGTACCTTCCGGTGGGGGCGACAGCTCGACGTCCGGCCCATCACCGCCTTCGGTGACGGCTCCGACATCACCGAACAGGCCGTTGCCTCCTACGTCGCGAAGTACGCCACCAAGGCCGCCGAGAACACCGGCACCCTGGACCGCCGCATCGGCGAGCTCGCTGAACTCGACCGCCATGGCGTCCCCGACCACGCCCGTCGGCTCATCGAGGCGTGCAAGATCCTCGATCCGCTCTACCCGGACCGGCGTCTGTGGGCCTGGGCACACATGCTCGGCTTCCGGGGCCACTTCAGCTCCAAGTCCCGCCGCTACTCCACCACCCTCGGCGCCCTGCGCCAGGCCCGTGCCGACTACCGCGCCGCCCAAGAACGCGACGCCCTCGGCCTCGACGACCGAGAGTCGGACAGTGTCCTGGTCCTGGCCGACTGGCAGTACGCCGGACACGGCCACACCCCCGGCGAGTCCGTCCTCGCCGCCTCCATCGCCCGCGGCCTCCAGCTCAACCGCGAGACAGCACGCGAAGCCTTGAACGACCAACTCGCCCTGGAAGGGGGCGCGGTATGACCACTGCTGCTGGTCAGTTGCTGACCGTCCAGGAGACCATGACGCGGTTGAGGCTCGGGCGCACCAAGGTCTACGAGCTGATACGTACGAGGCGCCTTGTCTCCATTACCGAGGGCCGCGCCCGCCGTATCCCCGAAAGCTCCGTGGCGGCCTACATCAGTGCCCGCCTGGAAGAGGCAGCCTGATGACCAAGCGACGCAGCCGGGGCGACGGCGGTCTCCACTGGGACGACAAGCGCCAACGCTGGATCGCCACGGCCAGCCTCGGGTTCGACCCGAGCGGCAAGCGGATCGTGAAGCGGGCCAGTGGCGTCACCAAGACGGCAGCCAAGGCCAAGTTGAAAGAGGTGCTGCGGGACTACGAGGACGGTCTCGCGATCGCGCCCACCGGCTACACGGTCAAGGACGCGGTGACGGACTGGCTCACGTACGGGCTGCCTGGCCGCGACAGGGGAACGGTCGAGACGAACACGATTCTCTGCGACACCCACGTGATCCCCGCCTTGGGTGCCCGCAAGCTCAGGGACCTCAGCGCCGATGACGTGGACAGGTGGCTCGCGAACAAGGCCAAGGTGCTCAGCACGCGTTCGCTGGAAGCCATCCGCTCCTGTCTGAACCGTGCGGTCCGGCGGGCCATGGCGCGGGACAAGGTGAAGCGCAATGTCGTGGAGCTGTGCTCGGTCCCGGAGGGGCGCCCTGGTCGGCCATCCAAGTCCTTCACGCTGAAGCAGGCGGAAGCCGTACTCACCGCCGCTGAGGACTCCCCGCTCTACGCCTACTTCGTGGTCTCGCTCCTCACCGGCGGGCGTACCGAAGAGATGCGTCCTCTCCGTTGGGATCACGTTGATCTGGACGGAGACCCGACCGCTAGCCCGGAGATCCCCCCGCACATCGCCGTGTGGCGCTCGGTCCGCAGGTCCGGCGACACGAAGACCAGGAAGTCCCGCCGGACGCTGGCGCTGCCCGGCCGGGCCATCGACGCGCTGAAGATCCAGCGGGAGCGTCAAGGCTGGCAGCGTGTCGCGGCCGGTGATCAGTGGCAGGAGACCGGGCTCGTCTTCACATCGGCGGTTGGTACCGAACTGGATGCTGCGAACGTCCGGCGGGAGCTCCGTAAGGTCCTCGCGCGTGCCGCGCAGATGCCCGGCATGGATATTGAGCCCCACGTGATCGAGCCGGAGAAGTGGACCACCAGGGAGACGCGCACGTCCTTCGTCTCGATCCTCTCCGACGGGGGCATCCCACTCGAAGAGATCTCCCGGCTTGTCGGCCACTCCAGCACGGCCGTGACGGAGGAGGTCTACCGGAAGCAGATCCGTCCGGTGATCCAGACCGGAGCGACGGCTATGGACGGGATCTTCGGCACGCCCCCGCCTCCGGAGCGATAGTCACGCAGTTAGACACGCAGCAACAGACAGAGGCCCTCTCCCCGAAGGGAAAGGGCCTTTGGCCTTGTACTTAGCTGTCGGGGTGGCGGGATTTGAACCCACGACCTCTTCGTCCCGAACGAAGCGCGCTGCCAAGCTGCGCTACACCCCGATGTCACCGGTTGTCGCGGCGACGTCGTTTACTTTAGCCCACCGGCGGCCGGAGACGAAATCCGGTTTCGGGGGGCCGTCAGGGGCGGGGCGTCAGGGTCAGCAGTGTCGCCTCCGGGGGGCAGGCGAAGCGGACCGGGGTGTAGCGGTTCGTGCCGCAGCCCGCCGAGACGTGCAGGTGGGCGCGGTTGCCGTTCGCCTCGTGGGTGGAGAGGCCCTTCACCCGGTCCGTGTCCAGGTCGCAGTTGGTGACCAGGGCCCCGTAGAAGGGGACGCACAGCTGGCCGCCGTGGGTGTGGCCGGCCAGGATCAGGGGGTAGCCGTCGGCGGTGAAGGCGTCGAGGGAGCGGATGTACGGGGCGTGGACCACCGCGATCGACAGGTCCGCGTCCTTCTCCGGGCCCCCCTCCACCTTCGCGTACCGGTCCCGCTTGATGTGCGGGTCGTCCAGGCCCGTGAACGCGAGCTCGAAGCCCCCCTCCAGCTTCAGCCGGCCGCGCGTGTTGCTGAGGCCGATCCAGCCCGCCGCGTCGAACGCGTCCCGGAGGTCCTCCCACGGGTTGTGGACGACGCCGACCGCGGGCGCGTTGCCGTTCAGGCCGTGCCTGCCCTGGACCTTCTCCAGCAGGTAGCGGGCCGGGTTGCGCAGCTTCGGGCCGTAGTAGTCGTTGGAGCCGAAGACGTACACCCCGGGGAAGTCCATCAGCGGGCCCAGCGCGTCCAGGACCTCCGGTACGCCCTCCGGGTCCGACAGGTTGTCGCCCGTGTTGACCACGAAGTCCGGCCGCAGCCCCGCCAGCGACTGCAGCCAGGCTTGCTTCTTGCGCTGGCCGCCGACCATGTGGATGTCCGAGACCTGGAGTACGCGCAGCGGCCGCGCGCCGCTCGGGAGCACCGGCACCGTCACCCGGCGGAGCCGGAAGGACCGGGCTTCGAAGCCGGCCGCATAGGCGATACCGGCCGCGCCGATCGCCGTGATCGCCGCCGTTGTCTTCAAAGGAATCCCGTATCGCGCGCGCATGCGTCCATCGTTGCAGACGTACGTATGCCTACGGCCTTCGCGGGTGGCTCGCCGGCCTCTCGTACGCCCCCGGCCGCGCCCCGCGCACGCCCGTCCCCGTGCTCCCGGCGCGAAAGTGGCACGCGCCCCGGGGGCGCCACCTGCCACACTGGGGCGCATGACCACGCTCAAGGCCACGCTCAAGGAACACCTCACCACCGCCATGAAGGCGCGCGACGAGATGCGCTCGTCGACGCTGCGACTGACCCTCACCGCCATCGCCAAGGAGGAGGTCGCGGGCAAGAGCGCGCGCGAGCTCTCCGACGACGAGGTGCTGCAGGTGATCGCCAAGGAGGCGAAGAAGCGGCGTGAGGCGGCCGAGGCGTTCGAGCAGGGCGGCCGGGCCGAGTCGGCCGCGAAGGAGCGGGCCGAGGGCGAGATCCTCGACGCGTACCTGCCCAAGCAGCTGTCCGACGACGAGCTGACCGCGATCGTCGGTCAGGCCGTCGAGGAGGCGAAGGCCGCGGGCGCGGCGGGGCCGCAGGCCATGGGCGCCGTGATGAAGATCGTGAAGCCGAAGGTGGCGGGGCTGGCGGACGGGGGCCGCGTCGCGGCGACCGTGAAGCGCCTCCTGGCGGGCTGACGCCCCCACGAACAGACGCGAAAGGGGCGCCCGGGTGATCCCGGGCGCCCCTTCGTCGTACCAGGCCTACGGCCAGTTCCCGCCGATCGCCCCGTCAGTCGCCCCGCCGATCACTCCCGGGGGGATGGAGATGTCGGGGTTCGGCGGGATCGTGATGCCGCCGCCCGGCTTGTTGTCGCCGGGGCGGTGCTTCTTGCCGCCCTTGCCCTTGCCCTTGGCGTTGTCGCCCGCGTCGCCCGCCGGCGGGTCCTTGGGCTGCTGCGGGTCGGGGATGTCGACCCGCACGAAGTTGGGGGCCGGCAGGCCGGAGAGGGCGCCCGTCATGGCGTCCTTCCAGATCGGTCCGGGGACCTCACCGCCGTACACCTTCTCCTTGTACACGCCGCCGATCGTGATGTTCTCCATCTCGACGCTCTGCGACGGGCTGCCGACCCACACCGCGCCCGACATGTTCGGCGTGTAGCCGACGAACCAGGCGTTCTTGCGCTGGTCGGTGGTACCGGTCTTGCCCGCGTTGTCGCGGTCCGACAGACCGGCCAGCGCACCCGTACCGGAGTCGGTCACGCCGCGCAGCAGCGTGTTGACGCTGTCCGCCGTGTTCTGGGACATCGCCTGGCTGCACGAGGACTTCGGCACCGGCAGCGCCGTGCCGTCCGGCTTCTTGATCGACTCGATGGCGACCGGGGTGCAGTACGTGCCCCGGTTGGCGAAGGCCGCGTACGCGCTCGCCATGTTCAGCGGGGAGATACCGGTGGAGCCCAGCGTCAGCGCGGACGGCACCATCGGGAGCTTCGCGCCGTTGCCCTGCACCACGTGCAGCTTGTCGGTCATCTGCGAAACCGGGCACATACCGATCTCGCCGAGCATCTGCACGAAGTACGTGTTGACGGACTTCTCCATCGCCGTCTTCAGCGGGTACGGCCCGTGCTCGGCCTCGTTCTCGTTCTCCAGGTGCTCGTCGCGGACGTTCACCCACGGCTTGCCGCCGCACGTCTGGACGGTCGCCGGGTAGTCCATCTCGTACGGCGACGGGTACTGCTGCGTCGGCGGCTTGCCGCCCTCGATCGCGGCGGCGGCCAGGAACGGCTTGAACGTCGAACCGACCGGGAAGCCGTAGTTCGAGCCGCCCATCTGCTTGTTCACCGAGAAGTTGATCTGTGTCTCGTGGTTGCCGAAGCCGTACGGCCGCGACTGGCCCATCGCCATGATCTTGCCGGTGCCGGGCTGGACCAGCGTCACGGCGGTGGCGACCTTGTCCGACTGGTAGACGTGGTCCTTGATGGACGCCTGGGTGGACTGCTGGGCCTGCGGGTCCAGGGTCGTACGGACCGTCAGACCGCCCTGGTTCCACAGCTTGGCCCGCTCCTCCTTGGTCTTGCCGAAGACCGGGTCGGAGAGGAAGACCTCGCGCACGTAGTCACAGAAGAAGCCCGCGCCGCTGACGGCCGTGATGCAGCCGTTCTTCGGCTTGGAGACCTTCAGCTTGATCGGGGCGGCCTTGGCGCGGTCCGCCTCGGCCTGCGAGACGTCCTTCATGTCGGCCATCCGCTGCAGGACCGTGTCGCGGCGCTTCTTGGCCTCCTGCGCGTCGTTGACCGGGTCGTACCGGCTCGGCGACTGGACGATGCCCGCCAGCATGGCGGCCTCCTCCAGCTTCAGGTCCTTGGCCGACTTGGAGAAGTAGCGCTTGGCGGCGGCCTCGACGCCGTACGCCTGCTGCCCGAAGAACGTGATGTTGAGGTAGTTCTCCAGGATCTTCTTCTTGCCGAGCTCCTCCTCGACCTGGATCGCGTACTTGAGCTCCTTGACCTTGCGGCCGAGCGTCTGCTGGGTGGCCTCGGCGACCTTGTCGGGGTCGTCGCCGGCCTCCTCCACGAAGACGTTCTTCACGTACTGCTGGGTGAGGGTGGACGCGCCCTGGGCGACCCCGCCCGACGTGGCGTTCTTGTTGAGCGCGCGCAGCACGCCCTTGAGGTCGATCGCGCCGTGCTCGTAGAAGCGCGAGTCCTCGATCGCGACGATCGCCTTCTGCATGTACGGCGAGATGTCCGCGAGCGGGACCACCGTGCGGTCGCGCGAGTACACCGTCGCGATCTGACCGCCCTGGGAGTCCAGGATCGAGGTGCGCTGACTCAGCGGCGGGGTCTTCAGATTGGCGGGGATCTCGTCGAACCCCTCGACCGTGCCCTTGGCCGCGAGCCCCAGCGCGCCGAACGCCGGCAGCGCGATGCCCGCGAGCACGGCTCCGGAGAGCACACTCACCCCGACGAACTTGGCGGCCTGCTGGGTCCCGGTCAGACCACCGCCCGAGCGCTTCTTTGCCATGGGGGCAGCCTACGTTCTGATTCGCCGGACACGGGTCAATGCTCTGGCCTAAGCTGCTCTCAACTGTCACAGCAGTGCGGTTGCGCATCAAGTCGATGTTTATAGCTGTTCGGCTCTCGCAAGAGGGCGGCCGTCCGGATTCGCCGCCCGTTTACGCCTCATGCGTCATCTGGCGTCCGTTGTGGCTCAACTGGAACGTCCCGCTTGGTCGGGTTCCTCACGTTTGTCCCCAGCTCACTCCGTTGGGTGATCTGCCGCGTACGCATAGTCCGTTCGGGCCATTCAAGATTGGGCCCGAAGGGGGTGTTGCGCTGTGCCCACCTTCCGTAACGTCCTCAACTGGCAGCGGTGAATATGCCTCTGCCGCCGTGGGGGAGCCTCGATTCGGGAGAGGACGGCGCCGGCATGGGCTGGGTAACCGACTGGAGTGCGCAGGCAGCCTGCCGCACTACCGATCCGGACGAACTGTTCGTACAGGGTGCGGCTCAGAACAGGGCGAAGGCGGTGTGCACCGGATGTCCGGTGCGGACCGAGTGCCTCGCGGACGCACTGGACAACCGCGTCGAATTCGGCGTGTGGGGCGGAATGACGGAACGGGAGCGCCGCGCACTGCTGCGCCGACGACCCACCGTCACGTCCTGGCGCCGTCTGCTGGAGACGGCGCGTACGGAGTACGAGCGCAGCACGGGCATCCTGCCCGTGGGCATGGACGACGAGGAGGCGTACGCCTACCGGCACGCCATGGATGAGACGTACGCGGCCGTGGGGTAAGCCCACGCACGTACGACGTGTACGTAACCAGACGTATCAGAGTGCTCCGGCCGTCTCTTCCTGGGCCGCGAGCCGCTCCCCGATGGCCCGGAGCCCGGCGAGATCGTGTACGTCGCCGGGCAGGGCGGCCACTTCGGCCACCGGGACTTCGGGGTGGAGCGCGGTGAAGCGGTCGCGCGTGCGCCGTTCGCGGGCGAGCACCTGCATCCGCTCGGCGTGCAGGCGCAGGAGACCGGCGGTCAGCCGGTCGACCGACACGCCGTCTTCGGATCCGGTGGGGGAGGGAGCTTCGGGAGAGGAACCACCGGTGCCACGATCCTCAGCCTTCCCGGACCCCTGATCGACAATGCGGCCGTCGACAAGATTTTCCCCACGGCCCTCGCCCCGGTCCTCGTCCAGGTGCTCCGCCGCCGCGAGCGCCCGCTCGGCCGACAGCCGGGCCGCGCCGCTGCCGTGCACCCGGTTGAGCACCAGACCCGCCAGCGGCATCGAGTCGGCCGCCAGCCGCTCCACGAAGTACGCGGCCTCGCGCAGCGCGTCCCGCTCCGGTGCCGCGACCACGAGGAACGCGGTGCCGGGCGCCTGGAGCAGCCGGTAGGTGGCGTCGGCGCGGGTGCGGAACCCGCCGAACATCGTGTCCATCGCCGCCACGAACGTCTGGACGTCCCGCAGCAGCTGGCCGCCGAGGAGTTTGCCGAGCGTGCCGGTCATCATCGACATGCCGACGTTGAGGAACTTCATCCCGGCCCGGCCGCCCATCTTGGCGGGGGCCATCAACAGCCGGATGAACTTGCCGTCCAGGAACGACCCCAGCCGCTTCGGCGCATCCAGGAAGTCGAGCGCCGAGCGCGACGGCGGGGTGTCCACGACGATCAGGTCCCACTCGTCGCGGGCCCGCAGCTGGCCCAGCTTCTCCATCGCCATGTACTCCTGCGTGCCCGCGAAGCCGGCCGACAGGGACTGGTAGAAGGGGTTGGAGAGGATCGCCCGGGATCGCTCGGGGTCCGCGTGCGCCTCGACGATCTCGTCGAAGGTCCGCTTCATGTCGAGCATCATGGCGTGCAGCTCGCCGTCGCCCTCGACGTCCTTGACCCGGCGCGGGGTGTTGTCGAGGGAGTCGATGCCCATCGACTGGGCGAGCCGGCGGGCCGGGTCGATGGTCAGCACGACCACCTTGCGGCCGCGCTCGGCGGCCCGCAGCCCCAGCGCCGCCGCCGTCGTGGTCTTGCCCACCCCGCCGGATCCGCAGCACACCACGATCCGCGTCTTCGGGTCGTCGAGCAGGGGATCGATGCCGAGCGGCGCGGCCGCGTCCATGCTCACTTGCCCACCCCGGAGTTCCGCAGTTCGGCGGCCAGGCGGTAGAGCCCAGCCAGATCCATTCCCTCACCGATCAGGGGCAGTTCGTGCACAGGCAGCCCCAACTCGCCCACCACCGCCCGCTGTTCGCGCTCCAGCTCCACCCGCTCGGCGTGCTCGGCGGCCTCCTGGAGCAGCGGCGTGACCAGCTTGGCCGAGCCGGTGACCCCGGCGCGGGTGAGCGCCTTGGCGACCTCCTTGCGCCGGTCGCCGGTGACGCCCCGGACCGCCTCCTCGTCGAGCAGGTGCGGGCGGACCATGTTCACGATGACCGCGCCGGTCGGCAGGTCGGCGGCGCGCAGCTCGGCGATCCCGTCGGCGGTCTCCTGGACCGGCATCTCCTCCAGGAGCGTCACCAGGTGCACGGCCGTCTCGGGGGACTTGAGCACCCGCATCACGGCCTGCGCCTGATTGTGTATCGGGCCGATCTTGGCGAGCCCGGCGACCTCGTCGTTGACGTTGAGGAAGCGGGTGATCCGCCCGGTGGGCGGCGCGTCCATGACCACATGGTCGTACGCGTACCGCCCCTGCCTGTCCTTACGCCTGACGGCTTCGCACGCCTTGCCGGTCAGCAGGACGTCACGGACGCCCGGGGCGATGGTGGTGGCGAAGTCGATGGCGCCGAGCTTCTTCAGGGCGCGGCCCGCCGAGCCCAGCTTGTAGAACATCTGGAGGTAGTCGAGCAGGGCCCGCTCCGCGTCGATCGCCAGCGCGTGCACCTCCCCGCCGCCCGGCGCCACGGCGATCTTCCGCTCCTCGTACGGAAAGGCTTCCGTCTCGAAGAGCTGTGCGATGCCCTGTCTGCCCTCGACCTCGACGAGGAGCGTGCGCTTGCCCTCCGTCGCGAGGGCGAGCGCTAGGGCAGCGGCGACCGTGGTCTTGCCGGTGCCGCCCTTGCCGCTGACGACCTGGAGCCTGCTCACGCCATCGAGCCTAACCAGTCCCCCGGCGGCCTACGCATGAGGCTGCCTCCGGCAGCGGCTACAGTCGGCCCCATGACCAAGTGGGAATACGCGACCGTGCCCCTTCTCGTGCACGCGACCAAGCAGATTCTGGACACCTGGGGCGAGGACGGCTGGGAGCTGGTCCAGGTCGTTCCCGGGCCGAACAACCCCGAGCAGCTGGTGGCCTACCTGAAGCGGGAGAAGCAGGCATGAGCGGTTCGGTTGAGGCGAAGCTGGCCGAACTCGGCCTGACCCTGCCGGAGGTCGTACCGCCGCTGGCCGCGTACCAGCCGGCCGTGCGCTCCGGTGTGTACGTGTACACGTCCGGGCAGCTGCCGATCGTCGAGGGCAAGCTCACACTGACCGGCAAGGTCGGTGCGGAGGTGACGGCCGAGGAGGCGAAGGACGCGGCGCGTATTTGTGCGCTGAACGCCCTCGCGGCCGTGAAGTCGGTCGCGGGTGACCTCGATCGCATCGCGCGCGTGGTGAAGGTCGTCGGGTTCGTGGCCTCCGCGAGCGACTTCACCGGGCAGCCGGGCGTCATCAACGGCGCGAGCGAGCTGCTCGGGGCGGTCCTGGGCGACAAGGGTGTGCACGCCCGCAGCGCGGTCGGCGTCGCGGTCCTCCCGCTGGACGCGCCGGTCGAGGTCGAGATCCAGGTCGAGCTGGTCGACTAGCCCGTTCGTCTGCGGACCGTGGGTGGCTGAGCGCGCAGTTCCCCGCGCCCCTTAAATGCGCCCCTTCGGGGCGCCCCGGGGGATGCCGCGGAGCGGCATTCTTAGGGGCGCGGGGAACTGCGCGACCAGCCACCCACACACCCGCAGACAAAGACCGGGCTCAGCACCCGCAGGACCGGCGGATCACCAAGCGCGACGGGAACTGCTTCAGGCGTTCCCGCCGGGAACCCGCCACGCGGAGCGCGTCGTCCAGGACCAGGTCCACCGCCGCGCGGGCCATCGCGGGGCGGTCTGAGGCGACCGTGGTGAGGGGCGGGTCCGTGAGGCCCGCCTCCTTCACGTCGTCGAAGCCCGCGACCGCCAGCTCACCGGGCACGTCGATGCGCAGCTCACGAGCCGCCCGCAGTACGCCGATCGCCTGGTCGTCGGTGGAGCAGAAGATCGCCGGCGGCCGGTCGGGCCCGGCGAGGATCTCCAGCGCGACCTTGTACGCGTCGTACCGGTTGTACGGGGCCTGGAAGAGGCGCCCCTCGGTCGGCCGTCCGGACTCCAGCATCGCCCGCCGCCAGCCCTCCACGTGGTCGGCCACCGGGTCGCCGACCGCCGGGGTCGACTCGACCCCGCCGAGGCACGCCACGTACGCGTGGCCGTGTTCGAGGAGGTGGCGGGTGGCCAGCTGGGCCCCGCCGATGTCGTCCGTGACGACGGCCACGTCGTCGATCGCCTCCGGCCGTTCGTGGAGGAGCACCACGCGCGCGTCCCAGGCGTCGATCTCGGCCGCCGCGCGCTCGCTGGGACCCTGGCTGACCAGGATCAGACCGGCGACCCGCATACCGAGGAACGCCCGCAGATAGTGGACCTCGCGGTCGTCCAGATAGTCGGAGTTGCCGACCAGGACCATTTTTCCGCGCTCGGCCGCCGCCTGCTCCACCGCGTGCGCCATCTCCGCGAAGAACGGCTGGCGCGCGTCCGGGACGATCATGCCTATGAGGTCCGTGCGCCGGGACGCCATCGCCTGGGCAACCCGGTCGGGCCGGTAGCCCAGCTCCTTGATCGCGGCGAGTACCCGCTCGCGCGTGGCCGGGGCGACCGGCCTCGGTCCGTTGTTGATGACATAGCTGACGACCGCGGTCGACGTACCCGCCAGTCTCGCCACATCATCCCGCGTCACCTTGGCCACGAGCGGGAGTCTACGCGGGGTGACCTACCTCTGGGCAGGGCGTACGGAGGCTTCCTCCGGCTCCGCGACGGCCGGGACCGGTGGGGAGGCCACGGATCCGGCGGCGGCCTTCGCCCTGGCCTCCTCGGCCGCCTTGGCCTTGGCTTCTTCCGCCGCCCGCTCGACCTTCTCGGGGGTGACGAACCGGTACCCGACATTCCGGACGGTGCCGATCAGCGACTCGTGCTCGGGGCCGAGCTTCGCCCGCAGCCGCCGTACGTGGACGTCGACCGTCCGCGTACCGCCGAAGTAGTCGTACCCCCAGACCTCCTGCAGCAGCTGCGCGCGCGTGAAGACCCGGCCGGGGTGCTGCGCCAGGTACTTCAGGAGCTCGAACTCCTTGAAGGTCAGATCCAGGACCCGGCCCTTGAGCTTGGCGCTGTACGTCGCCTCGTCCACGGAGAGATCGCCGTTGCGGATCTCCATGGGGGAGTCGTCCGAGGTGATCTGCTGGCGGCCCATGGCCAGCCGCAGCCGCGCCTCGACCTCCGCGGGGCCCGCGGTGTCCAGGAGTACGTCGTCGATGCCCCAGTCGGCGGTGACGGCGGCCAGACCGCCCTCGGTGACCACCAGGATCAGCGGGCAGCCGGGGCCGGTGGAGCGCAGCAGCTGGCAGAGGGAGCGGACCTGCGGCAGGTCGCGGCGGCCGTCGACGAGGATCACGTCGGCGCCGGGGGTGTCCACCAGGGCCGGGCCCTCGGCGGGGGCCACCCGCACGTTGTGCAGCAGCAGGCCGAGCGCGGGAAGCACCTCCGTGGACGGCTGGAGGGCGTTGGTCAGGAGCAGCAACGAGCTCATCGCGCCTCACCTGCCCGGGTCGTCGTCGGCTTCTTCGGATGATCGTGCACGGTCTGCTCGCCCATAACGTCGGTTCCTCCTCGGTCCCTGCGAGGACGTTTACGGCACTGCTTTACGCCAAGGCTCCCGCGCCCTGAGAGCCTTTGTTCACCTGCTCGTAACAACGACCAGGAAACGCAAAAGGACCCGGGGGCTACGCTGCCCGGATCCTCTGCCCAGCAGAATAGCCCACATGAGTTCCGGGGCAGAGGGGCGATTTCACACTGTGGATGTTTCCTCGATCACTAGAGGACCGCGGCGCGCAACTCTTCGCACCTCGGACGGCGTGCGCATCGAGGCGGTCCACGACCCCTGCGCGGCGGGCCGGACGGACACCGCGGTCGTGGTCGCGCACGGCTTCACGGGGTCGGCGGGGCGCCCGGCGGTGCGGCGGGCGGCGGAGGTGTTCGCCCAGTACGCGGGCGTGGTCACGTTCTCGTTCCGGGGCCACGGCGGCTCCGGCGGGCGCTCCACGGTCGGCGACCGCGAGGTGCTCGACCTGGCGGCGGCCGTGGAGTGGGCGAGATCACTCGGCTACGCGCGCGTGGTCACCGTCGGCTTCTCGATGGGCGGCTCGGTGGTGCTGCGGCACGCGGCGATGCACAAGGGGCTCACGGAGGCGCGGACGGACGGAGTCGTCTCCGTCAGTGCGCCGGCCCGTTGGTACTACCGGGGCACGGCCCCCATGCGGCGGCTGCACTGGCTGGTGACCCGGCCCGCCGGACGCCTGGTCGGCCGGCTCGGCTTCGCCACCCGGATCGACTCCGCGCAGTGGTGCCCGGTGCCGCTCTCGCCGGTGGAGGCGGTCCCGCTGATCGCGCCGACCCCGCTCCTGATCGTCCACGGCGACCGCGACCCGTACTTCCCGCTCGACCACCCCAGGATGCTGGCGGCCGCCGGACCTGCGCAGTTGTGGCTGGAGGAGGGCATGGGGCACGCGGAGAACGCGGCCGACGAGGTGCTGCTGCGCCGGATCGCGCAGTGGCTGTCGGTGGCGTAGCCCATCATGGGGGACGACGAAAGGAGGGTCGCCATGGCAGCGGGAACCATCCGCTTCTGGGCCGCGGCCAAGTCCGCCGCCGGTGTCGCGGAGGAGCCGTATGCGGCGGCCACGCTGGCCGAGGCGCTCGACGCGGTGCGCGAGCGCCACCCCGGCGAGCTGACCCGCGTACTGCTCAGGTGCTCGTTCCTGGTCGACGGTGACCCCGTCGGGACGCGCGAACATGAGACCGTACGGCTTGCCGAGGGCGGCACGGTCGAGGTGCTCCCGCCGTTCGCAGGAGGGTGACCCCCACGTCATGAGCGATCAGCAGTACCCGCATCCGTACGACGAGCAGTATCCGCGCTTCGACCAGTACGGACAGCCGGTCCAGCAGCAGTACCAGCAGCAGTACGACGCGTACCAGCAGCACCAGCAGTACGACCAGTACGGGCAACCTCTCCAGCAGCAGCCGGTCCAGCACCAGCAGCCGCAGCAGCCCGCGCAGCAGTTCCCGCACGATCCGTCGTACCAGGAGCAGCAGCAGTACACGCAGACGTGGGAGGGCCAGACCTGGGACACCCAGTACCAGCCCACGGTCCAGCCGCAGCCCGTGCAGCAGCAGCCGGTCCACCAGCAGGTCCAGCAGCCCGTCCAGCAGCAGTACGCGCAGGCGTACGCGCCGCCCGCCGCCGACACCGCGTACCTGCCGCCGCAGACGGGGTCCGCTCCGCTGCCTCCGGAGACGGCGGCCTACGAACCCGTGCCCGCCGCGCCCGCGGAGAGCGACGGCCCCGCCTACAGCCCGCCCACCACCGTCGGCAACACCCGGATCACCGACGCCCAGCGGGCCCGCGCCGAGGGGCGCTCGCCGGTCATCGCGCCGGGGATGCAGCCCGCCGCGCTCACCGCCGTCCTCGGCCTGCTGCTCGCGGCCGCGTCCGGCATCGGGCAGTACGCGCTGGTGGTGCCGCTGGTGCTGCTCCAGGCCGTCACGGCCGCGGGCTGGTTCCGGCTCAACGGGATGTGGCCCGCCCGGCAGGGCATCGCGCTCGCCTTCCTCGGCGGGCTGGTCGCGGACGCCGCGCTGCTCGCCGTCGGCGACGAGCACGCGCCCGCGGCGATCCTGGGCACGCTCGGGGTGTGGGTGCTGCTCACGCTGGTGCTCCAGCTGCGCAGCCACGCGGACCCGGACGAGCGGATGTACGGCCTGATGGCGACCGTGGCCTCGTCGGCCCTCGCGATCCTGGCCGCCGGATATCTCGCGGCGATCCCGCACGCCGTTGCGGTGGGCGCGGCCGCGGTGGCCGTCGCCGTCCCGGCCCGCGCGCTGCCGTTGCCGGGGCCGGTCTCCGTCGTGGTCGCGCTGCTCGCGGCCGCGGGCGGCGGGATCGTCGCCGGGCAGCTGACGGACGTGGGTTCCTCGGGCGCGCTGCTCGGGCTCGCGGCCGGGGTGTGCGCGCTGATCGGGCTGCGGGTGGCCAGTTATGACTACCCGTCGCGCTTCGTCCATATGACGGCCGGAGTGGCGCTGCCGCTCACCGCGGCTGTTCCCGCTTTGTATCTGATCGGTCGAGTGATCGGGTAATTCCGGAGGTTAGGCTCGCAGCGTCAACGACCAGTGTGGGGGGACTCGTACGCAATGCGCGCACTTCGGATATGGCTCATCGTCGCGGTGGTTCTCGGCGGCCTCTTCGTCGCCGCGGACCGCATCGCGGTGAACGTCGTCGAGTCGAAGGTGGCCGACAAGATCAAGAGCAGTCAGGGGCTGAGGGAGACCCCCGACGTCTCGATCAGTGGCTTCCCCTTCCTCACCCAGGCGATGGGCAAGGAGTTCGACGAGGTCGACGTCAAGCTGGGCGGGGTCACCGCCTCGGCGGACGGCCACTCGGTCAACGTCACCGAGGTCCACGCCAAGCTGCACGACGTGAAGGTCAACAGCAGCTACTCGTCCGCCACGGCGGCACGGGCGGACGGCTCGGCCCGTATCTCCTACGCCGACCTCACGAAGTCCGCGCCCAAGGGCGCCACGGTCGGCTACGCCGGGCCGGAGCGGGCCGCCAAGGGCCAGGTCCAGGTGAGCGGGCAGCTCGCCGACCTGCTGGAGGGCGCGGGCGTCCAGGTCCCCGCGAGCCTCAAGGTGCTGCTCGCGGGCCGCACGGTCAGCGCGTACAGCACGGTCACCACGGACGGCGGCGCCACCGTCAAGGTCCGCTCCGAGGAGCTGCCGAAGCTGCCGGTGGCCGGTTTCGACGAGAAGCTGCGCAAGGCGGTCGACTACGACCTCAAGATCGAGGGCCTGCCGTCCGGCATCAAGCTGGACAAGGTGACGGCGACGAAGGACGGGCTGCGGTTCTCGGGGACGGGCACGAACGTTTCCCTGGCGGGGTAGCCGGCCCCGCGGCCCCTGGGCGTACGGCGGTGGCCGCGCCGGCCAGGACCGGGCTGGGCAGGACCGGGTCGGGCAGGACCGGGGCCGGGACGGGCAGGTCCGAGACGGGTCGTAACCGCATGCTGAGACAGCGGCGTCCGCTGGGCAGATGGTGGGCGGCGGGGAGCCGCCCGGACACCGCCGGGAGAGGCTTTCCAGCCGATCTCGTCCCACCATTCGGATGATCGTGTCTCAAAATACGACACACCGGTGACATGGCCGCCTGTCCGTCCCTACGATCGGACGCATGAAGCGACAGGCGGATCTCACGAAGCGGCGGGCAGTCGACCTGTGCCGCGTCGCCGCCATGCTCTGTCGCCACGTCTGAGCGGGACCCGCCCCTCTCTGCGAAGAGACGGCAACTCCCGTGTTCCCCGGGCCCTTTGAACCGTATTCAGGGCCACCCCCCGTGTCTGGGCAACGCCGCGCCCGCTCGCTCGGCGTACGCACCCGCACCCCGCACCGCCCGCCGCACCTGCCCCGGAGGAGAACCGCATGAGCCGCAGCGACGTCCTGGTAGACGCCGACTGGGTCGAGGCCCACATCGAAGACCCCAAGGTCGCCATCGTCGAGGTCGACGAGGACACCTCGGCGTACGAGAAGAACCACATCAAGAACGCGATCCGGATCGACTGGACCAAGGACCTCCAGGACCCGGTCCGCCGTGACTTCATCGACCAGGAGGGCTTCGAGAAGCTCCTGTCGGCGAAGGGCATCGCGAACGACACCACCGTCGTCCTCTACGGCGGCAACAACAACTGGTTCGCCTCGTACGCCTACTGGTACTTCAAGCTCTACGGCCACGACAGCGTCAAGCTGCTCGACGGCGGCCGCAAGAAGTGGGAGCTGGACTCGCGCGACCTCGTCGACGGCTCGCAGGTGCCGGCCCGCCCGGCCACCGCGTACAAGGCCAAGGCGCAGAACAGCGCGATCCGCGCCTTCCGCGACGACGTGGTGGCGGCCATCGGCGCGCAGAACCTGGTCGACGTGCGCTCCCCCGACGAGTTCAGCGGCAAGCTGCTCGCCCCGGCCCACCTCCCGCAGGAGCAGTCGCAGCGCCCGGGCCACGTCCCGTCCGCCCGCAACATCCCGTGGTCGAAGAACGCCAACGACGACGGCACCTTCAAGTCGGACGACGCTCTCAAGGAGCTGTACGCGGCGGAGCAGGTCGACCTGGCCAAGGACACCATCGCGTACTGCCGCATCGGCGAGCGCTCGGCCCTGACGTGGTTCGTGCTGCACGAGCTGCTCGGCGTCCAGAACGTCAAGAACTACGACGGCTCGTGGACCGAGTACGGCTCCCTCGTCGGCGTGCCGATCGAGCTCGGCGTCAACAAGTAACCCCGCACAGCCCCCTCAGACTGCAGACCGTAAGGAAAAACCATGTGTGGAGCGAAGGCAGGCGGCCCCGACGCCTCGACGATCAAGCCCGGTGAGACCACCATCCAGGGCCAGGTGACGAAGGACGGCGAGCCCGTGGTCGGCTACGTCCGCCTCCTGGACTCGACCGGCGAGTTCACCGCCGAGGTCCCGACCTCGGCGACGGGCCAGTTCCGCTTCTACGCGGCCGAGGGCACGTGGACCGTCCGGGCCCTGGTCCCCGGCGGCACCGCGGACCGCACGGTCGTGGCGCAGACGGGCGGGCTGGCGGAGGTCGCGATCGCCGTGTGACGACGGGCACCGATTTACCGGCCGGAGGGCCGCACCACTGGGGTTGGACGCTTTCGGCGGGTGCGGTCCTTCGTGCCGTCTGGGCCAGGACGGGAACTGAAGTTCTTCGGCCGGACGGGTGACCTGATCGCCTGCGGCTCGTTGAGTTGTTCGACGGGCTCGACGACCGGGGGTGGCAAGCGTGGTGACTCGTTCGGCATCGGGCCTGCGCGTGCTGACCCCGCCTCGGCTCGCGGTTCCCTCGGGAACCGTGACCGTCAAGACCCGGTTGCGCCTCTCGCCGCGCGACGCGAACGTCCTCCGCGAGCTGGGCTTCCTCTTGTCGCAGTTGGCGGCGAGGGACCTGGCCGAAAGGGTCGCGCTCGGGACCGCCCACACCCGAGAGGACTTCGCGCGCCGCAAGCGGGGGCTGACCGCGCTGACTTCATCCCGCTGGGCGGGGACCATCACCCGGGGCTCCAATGAGCAGTGGGAGCTGGCCCGCCGCGCTCAGGCTGCCCATCTGGAGTCCCTCAATACCGCCGTCGCTCGGATCGTTGCGCGGCTGGCGGTGCCGGTCGGTACCTGCGATGTGGCCACGCGCGTGCCGGGATACCCCACCCAGCGGATCCGGGCGGCCAAGCAACAGCGGCTCCAGCACCTCCGAGCGCGTGCGACGGCGGTGGCAGCCGAGCGGGCAGCCGGTCGGATTCGTGTGGTGCGCGGCGGCAAGGATTTGCTGCGCAGCCGGATGCATCTGCCGGAAGCCGGTCTGTCGGTGGAGGAGTGGCGGCGACGCTGGTCGGAGTCGCGTACGAGGATCGAGGCCGATGGCGAGAGCGGCAAGACCTTCGGCAACGAGAGCATCCAGATCGCTCCGGACGGCGTTGTGCTGATCAAGCTGCCGCCCGAGCTCGCTGCTCGGTACAGCGCCCACTGCGACCGGTTCGGTCGCTACCGTCTCGACGCGCGGGTCCGTTTCGGCTATCGGGAACCCGAGTGGCGGGCGCAAGTCAATGCCAGGCGTTCGGTGGGTTACACCGTCCGCTTCGCGAACGGCCGGTGCTGTCTGACGGCCGCTTTCACCCCGAGGAGAGCCGAGCTTTCCGGGGGTGTCGGCGATGAAGGTCTGCTCATGGGGGCATTGACCGGCGGGGTGCTCGGCGTCGACCACAACGCGGACCATCTCGCTGCCTGGCGGCTGGACCGGCACGGCAATCCCGTCGGACGCCCGGACCGGATCGATGTCGACTACAAGGGCAGGGCGACACACCGAGATGCCCAGGTCCGGCATGCCTGCAGTGGGCTGATCCGGCTGGCGCGGCAGCACGGGGCGACTGCCTTGGTCGTCGAGGACCTCGGCTTCACGACGGACCGAGAGACCTGCGGCGGGAAGGGGCGGAGCGGCCGGAGGTTCCGCTCGCTGGTGGCAGGGATGCCGACCGCCCGGTTCGTGGCCCGGTTGGTGGCCATGGCTCACCGGGCCGGGCTCGCGGTGATCGTCGTGGATCCCGCTTACACCAGCCGCTGGGGTGTTCAGCACTGGCGCGGGCCCACCAGCACCACGAGACACAAGACGTCCCGGCACGACGCTTCCGCTGTCGTGATCGGGAGGCGCGGCCAAGGGCTGGGCGCGCGGCGCAGGGCTGAGAAAACCGTATCCCGCAGGCAGACGGAAGCCGTCTCACGGCACGCGAAGGCGTGTGGTGGGACCGGTACGGAAGACCATCGCCCGCCCGCGCTCCCCACCAGGCCCGGCCCCCACCGCGCTCCCAGGGCCCGCGCCCGGCCGGAGGACGGTGCACGTGATGCACCTCGCCGACGGCTGGAGGCAGGGGCCCAGTCCGCCCAGGACCGTTCGGGGCGGGCCGCCGAGGAGCGGACCTGGGTCCAGGTGCCGCTCCCGCCGAGTGAGTAGGAACGGTTGGACGCTTACCTGGCACGGGTGCGGTCCTTCGTGCCGTCCGGGCCCGTTTCCGCCCGGCGGACATGGTCGTACGCTGGACTTATGTTGGCTCGGCGCCGGCGCGAGTACTTCTGGCTGATGGGCGGATGCCTGGTCCTGTTCGTGTCCGCCTGGAGCTTCGTGCGGCTGTGGTCGGTTCCGGCCGCGGTCGCCATGTGCGTGGTCGCCATGGTGATCCCGCCGGTCGCGGCGATGGTCGCGAACCGGCGCGGCCCGGACGACCGCTGGTGGGACGACCCGTCCGGGGACCAGAAGTCCGACGAGTGGTGGGACGAGCTGGACGGCAAGAAGAAGTACTAGCGGCAGCGGCCCACCGGCGGAAGGCTCGGCGGAGCGCTCAGTAGACCAGCGCCTGCGTCTCCTCCGCCATCGCCTCCTGGACGAAGACCTGCGCGCCCGCGATCCGCGCGCCCTCGATCAGGTCCTTCTCGGTGATGTCGCGGCGGGCCGCGCACTGGGTGCAGACGGTGATCGTGCCGCCGCCCGTCAGGATCCCGTCGATCAGGTCCGGCAGCGGCGCCGCGTGCGGGAGCTCGAACTCGGCGGCCCGGCCCGGCAGCGCGAACCACGACGACTCGCCGGTCAGCCAGAGCGAGACCTCGACGCCGCTGGCGACGGCGACCGCCGCCACGGTGAACGCCTGCGAACACCGCTCGGGGGCGTCGGCCCCGGCGGTCACCTTGAGTACGAGCTTCTTCGCCATATGCCGAACTGTAATGCGCACCCGCACAACCCCTCCCGAAGGCGGCGGGTCAGTTCTGTGTGCGGGTGATCGGGCCCGTACCGAGGTCTCGTGGGGGGACCCTTTTGGATACGGCAGTGGACGGGGCAGTGGGTACGACACGGGGGGCGCGGCGGCGCGGGCGGACGCCGCTGCTGATCGCGGGGGGCGCGGTGCTGGGCGTGGTGGCCGGGCTGTGCACCGGATACACGGTTCAGGCGGGCAGGGCGCCGACCCCGCTGCCGCCGCTCTCGCAGCCCGTACTCGCGCAGGCGAAGGGCAAGGCGCCCGCGCCGCTCTCCGCCGCCCAGGACCGCAAGGCCGCGTCGGACGGCGATCTGCGGAACATGCTGCTGAAGCGGCCCGCCGGAGCGTCGGACGTCGACCGTCCGGCGGGCCACGACGGCTGGCTGCCCATGTCCGAGTACGCGGAGTACTACACCGAACCGGACGAGGAGTTCCGCAATCTGCTGAGCGAGGAGTTCCGGCGCGCGGCCGTGGCGGACTGGCGCGAGGGGAGCCTCGGCGTGACGATCCGGCTCGTCCAGTTCCGGGACGAGCGCGTGGTCGCGTCGCAGGGTGCTCTGGAGAGCGCGGAGAGGTGGGCGACCAAGGAAGCCGGTCACAGCGCGGCGATCCTCGGCTCGGGCAACGGGCGCGTGTACACCGGCGGCGACCTCGACTCCGGCGGCCGCCACCGTGCCGAGGCCTTCGCGCGGCGCGGGAACGTCTTCATGGAGCTGTGGCTCGACAGCGACGAGCCGATCGCGGCGCAGAAGGCGCTGGACCTGGCGCAGCGGCAGTGGGAGCGGATGTGAACGGGAGCAGCGGAAGACGGCGGGGCGTCGCTCTCGCGGTGGGCGGGGCGCTCTTCGTCGTGGTCGCGGGTGGGGTGGGTGCCACCGCCGTCGTGGTGGACCGGGCCGACCGCGCGCCCGGCGCCCCGGACTGGACCTTCCCGGCGAGCGAACGCAAGGCCGGCGGTGACATCAAGGACACCGGTGACGAGGCCGGGAAGTCCGCCTCGGAGCTCGGGCGGATGCTGGTCCCGTACGGCACCGACGGGTACAGCCGGGGCCCCGACATCGACGGCTTCGGCGCCGACGCCGATCTGACCGGCGCCCAGGCGGTGGCGCTGCGCAAGGAGTCGCTGCGCACCCTGCCGGGCGCCCAGCGGGAGAAGCTGGAGCGGCAGATCGACAAGGAGCGCATCAAGGGCATGGCGATGCGCAGCTACAGCAGTACCGACGACGCGCCCGTCTCGAACGTCGCCGCCGCTTCCGCGTTCACGGTCCAGATCGTGCTCTCCCGGATGGAGGACACCCGGGCTGTACGCCGGCTCTCCGAGTTCCAGACGGCGCTCTTCGACTCCGTGGGCATCATGCGCAAGGGCCCGGAGGTCAAGGGGCACAAGGACGCCCGGTGCTTCCTGGGCCCCGACGAGAAGGACGAGAAGCTCGACATGATGATCTGTTCGGCCTACCGGGGCGAGGTGCTGGTCGGCGTCGTCGCGGAGAGCCCCAAGCCGTTGAACGCCAAGGGCGTAGCCCTGCTGCTGAGCGAGCAGCTGGACCGGATCGGCACGTCCGGGGAGTCGGTGTGACCGAGCACAGGACAGACCCGCAGCCGACGACCGACGAGCAGCCGGAGCCCGACCCGCAGCCCGTCATCGACGACCAGCCGGAGCCCGGCCCCCAGCCGGAACCCATCACGCCGCCCCGCACCCGCGCCGCACTCCGGTGGACGGCCGCCCTGCTCGCCTTCGTCTCCTTCGGCGCCGGCACCGCGTACGCCGTCGTGGACCGCACCCGTACCGATGTTCCGGGGCTCTCCACCGAGTCGGACGGGCGCTGGCGCTATCCCGGGATCGCGCTGCCGCCGCTGCCCCCGGGCGCGCCCCGGCCGCTCGCGGCCTCCAACACCGCGCAGACCCACTACGCCGATCTGCGTGCGCTGGTGCTGCCCGCCCCCGAGGGGGCCAGGCCCGACCCGGCACTGAGGGGCGACGACGGCTGGCTGCCGACGGCGGTGTTCCTCGCGCAGTACGAGAAGGAGGACCGGGCGGTCTTTGGGCAGTCGCTCGTCGACAACGGGCTGCGCCACATCGCGGCCCGGGGCTGGGTGATGCCCGACGGCACCCGGAGCAGGATCTTCCTGCTCCAGTTCGACACCCACGCGCTGGCCGAGCGGGTGCAGTCGCGGGACGTGACCCGTTACAGCACGCCGTACCACGCGGTTCTCGGCGCCCACTACGCCGAGCTGGACACGTCGTTCCCGATGGAGGCCCAGGTCGAGGGGACCTCGCGGTACCCGTACAACGAGGTCGAGCCGTACGGGAAGGAGCAGGTGCGCCAGGCGTACGTGCTCGCCGGAGACGTCCTCGCCGTCGTCGTCCACTCCCGTCCCGGTACCGCCCCGGCAGTCCCCTTCGAGCAGACCGTCGTCCTGCAGAACCAGCTGCTCGGCTGACCGCCGGGCCCGGTGAGATACGCCGCGCCCCCGCGGCGGCGCACCTCACAGAGAAGGCCGTGGCTCAACCCATTAGGCTGGGGGGCGGCCCTTTACTGCCCACACGCTCATCCGAGGAGCACCCCGTGCTTGAGGCTTTCTTCGAAACCCTGCTGGTCCTGGTCTGCGTCGGTGTCCTCGCCTTCGCCGGTCTGGCCGTGAAGAAGCTGTACCAGGGCCAGCGCTGACCCGCGCCCCAGCCGCAGACGTAACGAAAGACTGATCGAAGCCTCATGATCGAGATCCCGTCCGACCTGAACCCGGACCTCGTCCCCCTCGCCTTCCTCCTCGGTACCTGGGAGGGCGTGGGCGTGACCGACTTCCCGGGCGCCGAGAAGGCCAATTTCGGCCAGTCCGTCACCTTCAGCCACGACGGCCGGGACTTCCTGGAGTACGTGTCGCACTCCTGGATCCTCGACGCCGAGGGCAACAAGGTGAAGCCGCTGGAGACCGAGTCCGGCTTCTGGCGCATCGACAAGAACCGCAAGGTCGAGATCGTCATGGTCCGTGACCAGGGCGTCGTCGAGGTCTGGTACGGCGAGCTCGCCCACCAGAAGCCGCAGATCGACCTGGTGACGGACGCCGTGGCGCGCACCGCCGCCTCCGGTCCGTACACCGGCGGCAAGCGTCTCTACGGGTATGTGAAGAGCGATCTGATGTGGGTCGGCGAGAAGGCCACCCCCGAGGTCGAGCTCCGTCCGTACATGTCCGCGCACCTCAAGAAGGTCGTCACGCCCGAGGAGGTCGCGGCGATGGCCCGGGGCCTGGGTGACCTGCCGGACGACGGGATCGCCTTCTTCAAGTAGGGGATCCGTCCGTTTCGGAAGTACGAGATCCGTTCTCGGAGCCGGTAATCCCGGGGTGGCTCCTACACTGGGCGTGTGGTGACCACCGACTGGCAGAGCGACCTCCGCAAGCGCGGGTACCGGCTGACCCCCCAGCGCCAGCTCGTGCTGGAGGCCGTCGACGTACTGGAACACGCGACGCCCGACGACATCCTCACCGAGGTGAGGAAGACGGCGGGCGGCGTGAACATCTCCACCGTGTACCGGACCCTGGAGCTCCTGGAGGAGCTGGATCTGGTCTCGCACGCCCATCTGGGACACGGCGCTCCGACGTACCACCTGGCGGACCGCCATCACCACATCCACCTGGTCTGCCGGGACTGTACGTCGGTGATCGAGGCGGATGTGGAGGTGGCGTCCGAGTTCACCGCGAAGCTCTGCTCGACGTTCGGCTTCACGACGGACATGAAGCACTTCGCGATCTTCGGGCAGTGCCAGAACTGCGCCAAGAACGCCTCAAGCGACGACTCAAGCAACGGTCCAAGTACCGCGTCGTAGGCTTGCCCGTATGAAGAGCCCTCTGCTGTCCCTGCCCGGCGCCGTCCCCGCCGAGGGGCCCGACGACGGGGTCGCCGCGCACTACGGCGACCTGTTCCGTGAGCAGCGCGCCCTCGCCGCCGGCACCGGCCTCGTCGACCTCTCGCACCGCGGTGTCATCACCGTCACCGGCGAGGACCGGCTGAGCTGGCTGCACCTGCTGCTGACCCAGCACGTCAGCGACCTGCGGCCGGGCGTCGCCACCGAGGCGCTGATCCTCTCCGCGCACGGGCACATCGAGCACGCCCTCTACCTCGTCGACGACGGTACGACGGTGTGGGCGCACATCGAGCCCGGTACGCGGGACGACCTCGTCGCGTACCTGGAGTCGATGAAGTTCTTCTACCGCGTCGAAGTCGCCGACCGCACCGCGGACTTCGCGGTGGTGCACCTGCCGGCCGGGTCGATCACCGAAGTGCCTTCGGGCACGGTGGTACGGGAGGCTCCGCACGGGCGGGACCTGTTCCTGCCGCGCGAGGAGCTGGAGGCGTTCGCCGCCGAGCACGGGCCCGCGATCGGGATCCTGGCGTACGAGGCGCTCCGGGTGGAGGTGCACCGGCCGCGGCTCGGCCTGGAGACCGACCACCGCACCCTCCCGCACGAGCTGGGCTGGATCGGCACCGCCGTGCACCTCCAGAAGGGCTGCTACCGGGGCCAGGAGACGGTCGCGCGCGTCCACAACCTGGGGAAGCCGCCGCGCCGCCTTGTCTTCCTGCACCTGGACGGCAGCGAGGTGCTGCTGCCGGGGCACGGGACGCCGCTGCGGGTCGCGGCGGACGGCGAGGAGGGCCGCCAGATCGGCTTCATCACGACGTCGGCCCGCCACCACGAGCTGGGCCCGATCGCGCTGGCGCTGGTGAAGCGGAACGTGGCGGTGGACGCGGAGCTGCTGGCGGGCGGGACCGCGGCGGCCCAGGAGGTCGTGGTCGAGCCGTAGCCCGCGGCCGGGCCAGCGGGGTGCGGGAAGGGGGAGGGGCGGTTACACCTCCACCACCACCGTGAACGGCCCGTGGTTCGTCAGCGACACCCTCATGTCCGCGCCGAACCTGCCCGTCTCCACGGTCGCCCCCAGCGCCCTCAGCCGGGCCACCACCTCGTCCACCAGGGGCTCGGCCACCTCGCCGGGGGCCGCCGCGTTCCAGGTGGGGCGGCGGCCCTTGCGGGCGTCGCCGTAGAGGGTGAACTGGGAGATCACCAGGAGCGGGGCGTTCACGTCCGAGCAGGACTTCTCGCCCTCCAGGATCCGCACCGACCACAGCTTCCTGGCCAGCTGCGCGGCCTTCTCGGGGGTGTCCCCGTGGGTGACCCCGACCAGGACGCACAGGCCCTCGCCGGTGATCTCGCCGACCGTCTCGCCCGCCACGACGACGCTCGCGCCGTCGACCCTCTGTACCACCGCTCGCATGGGACCCAACCTATTCCACGCACCAATCCGGTCCGACTGGGGCCGAACGGGTGGTGTGTGTCTGCATATGCGCCACTGGGAGTGGCACGATGCTGACAGTCGGTGCGCCCTATCCCGCACCGGTCGAGGGGACGGTAAGACACATGAGCACTCCTGGCGCCGGGCAGCAGTCGCCCGGCCCCGTTTCGCTGATCCGGACGAGTCCGCCGGCCGCGCGGGCGGCCGTCTCGCGACCGCCCGTACAGCGTGCCGGTGACCATCTGCCCGTACCGAAAGACCACGATCTGACCGCACTGCGACTGCCGGCGCTACGGACCCTGCGGCGCCGGTCGCAGAGCGACGAGGCCGACCTCAGCTATGTGCGGCGGCTGCTGCACGGGCGTATCGACATCCTGCGGGCCGAGCTGGCCCGGCGCACCGGACCGCACACGCCCGTGGTGGAGCGGCTCTCCGAGATCCTGGCGGACGCGCCCTCCCTGCACCGCGCCTCCGCCCGCCACGTCACGCTCTCCACGCCGCGCAGCGCCGAGTACCGGCGGCTGGCGGCCGAGATGGACGCGGAGGTCCAGCTCTCCGACCTCGACGCCCGTACGGACGATGAGCTGCACACCGCGATGGGGCGGCTGATCCGCTACGAGCAGCAGGTCTCGCGGCGCCGCCAGCACCTCCAGCGGACTGCCGACGATTGCAGTGCGGAGATCGCCCGCAGGTACCGTGAAGGCGAAGCACAAGTAGACGACCTGCTCATCTGACCACCGATTCGAAGGTCACTTCGATGGTTACGAGGCGGGTCCATGCCCGGAAGGCCCGCCATGACCACCGACACCCTCATACCCCCGGTCCTCGCCGAAGTCGTACGTTCCGGTTTCGTCGAGGGCCATCATCGGGGCTCGCTGGTGGTGCTGGCGGCCGACGGCAGCGTGGAGCTCGCGCTCGGCGACCCGGCGGCGCCCGTCTTCCCGCGCTCCAGCAACAAGCCCATGCAGGCCGCCGCCGTGCTGCGGGCCGGGCTCGACCTCGCCGGGGAGCGCCTCGCGCTCGCCGCCGCCAGCCACTCGGGCGAGGGCTTCCACCTCGACCTCGTCCGCAAGATGCTCGCCGAGCACGGGCTGACCCCGGACGACCTCCAGACGCCGCCCGACCTGCCGCTCGACCCGGCCGAGGCTGAGACCTACCTGGCGGCGGGCCACGTCCGCGACCGGGTCACCATGAACTGCTCCGGCAAGCACGCGGCCATGCTCGCCGCCTGCCGCCTCAACGGCTGGGACGAGGCGACCTACCTGGACCCGGCGCACCCGCTCCAGCGGCTGGTCCACGACGGCGTGGAGGCGGCGGCGGGCGAGCCGGTCGCGTCGGTCGGCACGGACGGCTGCGGGGCGCCGCTGATGGCGATCAGCCTGACGGGCCTGGCACGCGCGTTCCGTACGTTCGTGCTCGCCGAGCCCGGCACGCCGGAGCGCCGGGTGGCGGACGCGATGCGTGCGCACCCCGAGTACGTGGCGGGCACCCGCCGCCCCGACACCTGGCTGATGCGCGAGGTGCCCGGGGTGCTGTCGAAGATGGGCGCGGAGGCGGTCCAGGCGGTGGCGCTGCCGGACGGCCGCGCGCTCGCCTTCAAGGTCGACGACGGCGCCGCGCGCGCCCTCGGCCCGGTCCTGGCCCGCGCCCTGCGCCTGCTCGGCGTGGACGCCCCGGTGGTCGACCGCATCGGCAGCGCGCCGCTGCTGGGCGGGGCGGAGCGGGTGGGCGAGGTCCGGGCGGCGTTCTAGCGGTCTGGGCGGCGTTCCAAGGGCGGCGGGGGCGCGGAAATTCGGGCGACAGCCGGGCGAGGGCCTGCCTAGCGTGGCGGGATGAGCCCGAGCCGCCGCGACGCCGCCTCCGCCCACCCCGCCACCCCCTCCCTCGACCTCCGTACCGTCTCCGAAGCCGAGTTCGTGGACTGGCTCAAGGCCGTCAACACAGGCTTCCTGCGGCCGCCGGTGGTGGGCGAGAGGGATGCGACGTCCCGGCTGGCCAACAGCGATCTGGCCCGTACGCAGGGCGTGTTCGACAACGGCCGCTGTGTGGCGACCTTCCGCTCGTTCGCGCAGGAGCTGACCGTGGTGGGCGGCGCGGCCGTCCCCACCAGCGCGGTCACCAACGTCACGGTCTCCCCGACCCACCGCAGGCGCGGCCTGCTCAGCCGGATGATGGCGAACGACCTGGCGGCGGCGAAGGAGCGCGGCGAGGTGGCGGCGACGCTGATCGCCGCCGAGTACCCGATCTACGGGCGGTACGGGTTCGGCCCCGCCACCTGGACCGCCGAGTGGGAGGTCGACACGGGCCGGGCGGGCCTGGACCCGCGCTGGTCGGGCCCGGACGACGGCGGCCGCATCGAGCTGGCCGACGCCGAGGACGTACGCAAGCTGGGCCCCGAACTCTTCGAGCGCTTCCGGGCCGGGCAGCCCGGCGCGGTGAGCCGGAACGCCCGCTGGTGGGACCTGAGTACGGGCGCGGCCCGGCGGGACGACCAGCCGTGGACCGAGCCGTTCTGGGCGGTGTACCGCTCGGCGGCGGGCGAGGTGGAGGGCCTGGCGGCGTACCACGCGGACGAGACGTGGACGGACGCCAAGCAGCCGCTGAACACGGCGACGGTACGCGGACTGCTCGGGCTGACCCCGGCCGCCGAGCGCGCCCTGTGGCACTTCATCTGCTCGGTCGACTGGATAACCAAGGTCCGCACGGGCTACCGCGCCCCCGACGACCTGCTCCCGCTGCTCCTCCCGGACCCGCGCGCGGCCCGGATGGTGACGCACGCGGACTTCCTGTGGCTGCGGGTGCTGGACGTCGTACGGGCCCTTGAGGCACGTACGTACGCGTCCTCGGGCACCCTGGTCCTGGAGGTCACGGACGTGTCCGGCTTCGCGTCGGGCCGCTACCGCCTGGACGCGGACGAGTCCGGCGCGCAGTGCACCCCGACGACCGGGCGGGCCGATCTCGCTCTGGACATACGGGAGTTGGGGGCGCTGTACCTGGGAGACGAGTCGGCGGTACGACTGGCCGCGCTGGGCCGGGCCGCCGAGGAGACGGCGGGGGCAGCGGCCCGGGCGGACGCCCTCTTGCGGACGTCGCGGCGGGCTTGGTGCCCGGACATGTTCTGAGGGCGGCGGCCGGGGCGGTGCCGCCCCGGCGGTCCCGGATCACTTGTCCGCCTGCGGGATCAGTGCGGCCAGGAGCGCGGCCGCGCCGATGACGATGAAGGTGTTGTCGTGGGTCTGGACGCCGACGGACAGCACCACGGCCCCCACGGTGCCCACGGCCCCGAGCTTGTGGTGGACCAGCCTCTCCGAGGCGACGACGGCTAAGGCGATGAACAGCGCGATCAAAGGCATGGAGTCCCTCCCCGTAGAGGTCCGCCGCGCGGAGCTTCCGCGCGAACTTCACCAAGTTGGCGGACAACTTGCTGAAGTTGTCCCGCCATCTGAAGACCCATAAACCAACCCGGAACAACTCCCCTTGGCTATCGGATAGTTGTAGCGTTCAGATGTGACTTCGGAACCTGAGGTGACGGCAAGCGGGAGCGCCAGGCACACGTCCGACGACGTGGCGGCCTCCCTGCGGGCCCGGATCCGCGCGGGCGAGCTCAAGGTCGGCGCCAAACTGCCCACCCAGGCCTGGCTGGTGGAGCACTACGGCGTGGAGCGGACGGTGGTGCGCCAGGCCCTGCAGCAGCTGCACGGCGAGGGCCTGATCACCGAGGGCCGCAAGGGCGCCCCGGCGAAGATCGCCAGCGCCGTACCGGCCGCCTCCCGTCCGTCGGACGAGGAGCCGAAGCGCACGGCGGCGGTCCTCAGCCCCCGGGTGGCGGAGGCGTTCCGTGCGCGGGAGGTGCGGATCGACGCGGTGTGCCTGACGACGGAGACCCTCAACCTGGCGCTGGGGGAACCGCTGGGGGCGATCCACGCGGGCCTGATCCGCCCGGACTCGGTCCATGTACGCATCCTGCTGCCCGACCGGAACATGAACCTCGCCTTCCCCCGGCCCGTACACCGCTCGGCGGACGGTGACCGGCTGGTCCACGAACGGTGGCTGAGCCAGCGCAACACCCAGGGCCTCGTCCTGCGGGACAACCTGGAGGCGCTGCGCATCCCCAAGGGGGAGGAGGGGGAGAAGGGGGAGATCGACGTCCACATCGAGTTCCAGGCGCTGCCGCTGACCTCGCCGATCAAGCTGTATCTGCTCAACGGCTCCGAGGCGCTCTTCGGCTACTACGACATCGTCGAGCGCGAACAGGGGATCGCCGACACATCGGTGGAGATCTATGACTCGCTGGGTTACGAGTCGATGCTGTTCCAGTACCTGCGCGGCGGAGGGTCGCGGGATGCGGCGTTCGTGGAGCGGTCCCAGCGGTGGTTCGACAACCTGTGGAAGACCATCACCACCCGCCTCGACCTCGGGCGCTGAGGAATGGAGCGTTGGGGAGGCAGGGCAGTATGGGAGGCGGGGCGACGCTATTCTGCCTTCTCCTCGACGGATGGAGCGATGTGGACAACCCGCATGATCTCCTCAATGCTGCGAATTGCGTCATATTCGACTTCGACGGGCCGGTGTGCAGCCTCTTCGCCAACCACAAGGCGTCCGTTGTGGTGAAGGACCTGCACACCTGGCTGGAAAAAGATCTCGAAGTCGCCGTTCCGCCCGGTGAATTCACGGCTGATCCCCTCGGATATCTCGGACTGGTAGAGCAGAGCTATCCGGGAGACCCCTGTGTGGAGGAACTGGAGAAACGTCTCACCGAGCAGGAGGAGCGGGCCGCCGAGTCGGCTCGACCGACGGAGGGCGCCGTTGACTTGATACGTGAGCTGGCTGCCGTACGGACCCGGCTCGGCATTGCCACGAACAATTCGCCCGAGGCTGTCGTCGCGTATCTCAGACGGATGGACCTGGCCGGGAGTTTCGGTGGGCACATCCATGGCCGGGTGCCGGACATCGCCAAGCTGAAGCCGGACCCGGACTCGTTGCTGCGCGCCCTCGACTCGACGGGGTCCAAGCCGGAGGAGTCCGTCATGATCGGGGACTCGAAGAACGATCTGAGGGCCGCCGCCAGGCTGGGGGTGCCGTTCATCGCGTTCGTACCAAAGCCCAGGGAAAGCCGCGCGTCAGGCGAACGGAATCGTGAACGCCGATGGTACGGACGAGTGCCGGTCGTGGAGTCGCTCAGCGAGCTTTTGGGCAGGTGACGGCGTCGGCGGCGAGGTGCGGCGGAGACGTGGGACGGAGAGGTTCTGAGCGACACCCACGGTGAAAACAGCCGGATCTGCCCATTCCGGCCCAGCGGCCCGGTAACCTCCCGCTCCAGCTTGTTCGTCCCCCGCGGCACGATCCGCGCCGCACCCCGAAGGCTCGACACGATGGCAACCGAAACGGCGTCCCCGGCCCGCCGGGCCGCGGTCGAGCTCAGCCGGAACGGCGTCCGGGGGGTGACCGGGCCGCTCCAGGGGCACCACCACGAGGCATACGCGATCGTGCTGCCGCCAGGGAATCCGCTCGGCGAGGTCTATGCCCGGGGAAAGCTGCGGGTGCGCCGGGAGGGTCTGCTCTGGTTCGACCGGCGCACTTTCGCCTCCGAGGATCAGTTGCTGATGGAGCTGAAGGGGCGCATCTCCCGCATTCCGGAATGCGCCGAATTCGCCGAGGGGGTGTTCCTTCAGGGCTTCGTCGAGGGCCGCACGCTCCGGGACGGGCGATTCTGGCTCGGCCGCCTCTCCGGGCGTCACGTCAGTCAACTTGGGGAATTATTCGGGCAGATGGCCGCCATCAAGCACGGCGAGCTGGCCCTGAAAACGCTTCCCGAGGTCGATTCCCGGCCATGGGTCCCGGACGGGGACACGCGCGGCTTCCTCGGCGGGCTGATCGACTTCACGCAGCACGAGGTCTACCAGAGGAACAGCGGGGAGTTCGGTTCGCTATTCGACAGGCTGGGTGTTTCGGCCACTTCGCTGAATGGGCTGCGGGAGCGGGCCGGGGGACTGGCCTCGCGGCCGTTCTCCCTCGTACACGGCGATCTGCACCGGCGCAATCTGATCGTCGACTCGCGGGACGACCTCTGGTTCATCGACTGGGAACTCGCCATGATCGGGGACCCGTTGTACGACCTGGCCACCCATCTGCACCTCATGAACTACCCCGAGTGCGATGCGCTGCGGGTCAAGGAGGCGTGGCGGGGAGCGGTCGGGGCCGCGCGCCCCGGTGGCTGCGACGGCTGGGAGCGGGACCTTCCACACCTGCTGGCGTTCAAGCAGGCGCAGTCCGTCTACACCGACGTCATCCGCACGGCCGTGGCACTGCTGGTGGGCGCGGGGGCGCTGGCCCTGGTGGCGGGAGTGGTGACGGCGGGCACGGGCGCGGCCGCCGCCGGACCGGGCCCGGGCCGGCTGCGCCTGGCCCGGGCCGCCCGCAAGGTCCAGCGGGTACTGGCCGCGGCGAAGGACGCCCTTGGGCTGCCCGCGATCCCCACGCAGGAAAAAATCCGGGCGGCGTACGGGGAGTGGCTGCGGGAGCGAGTGCGGCGGCGGGGGTAGGG
Organism: Streptomyces sp. NBC_00224; assembly: GCF_041435195.1. Taxonomy (NCBI): domain Bacteria; kingdom Bacillati; phylum Actinomycetota; class Actinomycetes; order Kitasatosporales; family Streptomycetaceae; genus Streptomyces; species Streptomyces sp. NBC_00224. Next base: position 4,528,466 of record NZ_CP108106.1, on the reverse strand, counting down.
GCGAGGCCGGACTGCGCGGCCCCACCAGTTTCCCCGTGCCCCTAGACGCTCAACAAAACCTTCCCCACCACCGCCCGCCCCTCAATAGCCGCATGCGCCTCCCCCGCCCGCTCCAGCGGGTACACCGCCCCGATCACCGTGCGCAGGCGCCCCGCGGCGGCCTCCTCCAGGGCGCGGGTTGCCAAGGTCACGCGGCGCGCAGGGGTGAGTTGGACGTCCGCGATCCCCAGCACCGTGATCGAGCGGCGGTCGGCCTCGTCGGTCGGGACCGCGGCGAAGCCGTGGCCCGTGGGGGCGCCGTGGGCCGAGAAGCGGCCGCCGGTCGCCGTCAACGGGAACGCCGCCGCGCCCAACGCCCCACCCACTCCGTCCAGGACCACGTCCGCGCCCGGGCCGCCGAGCGCCTCGGCGGCGTGGCGGGGCCAGTCGGGGGACGCCGCGTCCACCACCACGTGCGCGCCCAACTCCCGTACCAGGAACACCTTTTCGGCGCCCCGCGCCACCCCCACCACTCGCGCGCCCCGCGCCCGAGCCAGCTGCACCAGGAGCGTGCCCATGCCCCCCGACGCCCCCGTGATCAGGACCGTCTCGCCCGCCTTCAGGGTCGTGAGGTCGAGGAGGGCCAGTGCGGTCACGGCGTCGTGGACCAGGGCCGCCGCCTCGCGCAGGCCGAGGCCGTCGGGGACCGGGACGAGGTGGTCGACGGGGACGGCGGCCAGCGAGGCGTAGCTGCCGGGCTCGACTGCGGCGATCACCCGGCGCCCCGCCCACACCGCCGGGTCGACCTCCGCGCCGGTCGAGGCCACCGTGCCGGAGACACCGCCGCCGGGCACGTACGGCGGCTTGACGTCGAAGTACTCCCCGAACGCCCCCGCCCGTATCTGCGTCTGCACGAAGAGCGTGTCGATGTGGTCGACCGCGACGATCACCTCGTCGGGCCCGGCCACCGGGTCCGGCAGCTCCGCCGGAACCAGTACCTCCGGGCCGCCGAACTCCTCCACTTGTGTCACGCGCATGCCGATCACCCATCCCCGTCGTGTGCGAAAACGTTCTTGATCGGAGTCTTTTTCCTCAAGTGGGGTTGAGGTCAAGTGCCCCTCCCGCAGCCTCCCCGTACCCTCACCCCCATGGGCTTGCGGGAGCAGAAGAAGCAGCAGACGTACCAGGCCGTCTCGGACGTGGCGATCGCCCTGTTCCTGGAGAAGGGCTTCGACAATGTGCCGGTCGCGGAGGTGGCCGCCGCCGCCGGGATCTCCAAGCCGACTCTCTTCCGCTACTTCCCGGCCAAGGAGGACCTGGCCCTGCACCGGTTCTCCGACCATGAGGACGAGGCCGCCCGGGTGGTCGCGCAGGGGCGCACGGAGGGGCTCGCGCCGCTCCCCGCCCTGCGCCGCCACTTCCTGGCCGGGCTCGACGGCCGCGACCCGGTGACGGGGCTGAACGACGACCCGCGGGTCCGCGCGTACCACGGGCTGCTCTACGGGACGCCGAGCCTGGTGGCGCGGCTGTTCTCGTACCAGGGCCGCGCCGAGGGCGCGCTCGCGGCGGCCCTGGGCGCGGACATCGGCGCGCGCCTCGCCGCCGGCCAGATCATCGCCGTACAGCGGATCCTCGCGGACGAGAACTGGCGGCGGATCCAGGCCGGTGAGAGCGCCGAGGCGGTGCACGGGGACGCGATCGTGGCCGCCGAGGAGGCGTTCGCGCAGCTGAGGGACGGGCTCGGACGTTACGCCTGACAAGGCCCCAAGGCCCCGCTGACAAGAGCCCAAGCCCCCGAGACCCCCCACTCTCCGATTTCGTTACTGAGTAAAGAATGTAACCGAGTTGCGTTACGCTGGATCCCATGACGCCACTCGACCGCGAACTCAGTCAGGAACGGACCTACCACGAAGCCTGCCGCGCGGCCCTGACCGGCATGGTCGAGGGTGCGGACGTCCGGGTCGTGATCGGTGAGAACGCGTTCGCCTCCGGCGCGGACGCCGAAGTGCTCGGCTATCAACTGCGCAGCTGGGCCAAGGAGTTGCGGCAGGAGCCGGACAGTCCGCTGTTCTTCGGGCGGCTCGACTTCGAGGGCGGTGGGGCGTCCGGCGACCACGCCGGGCAGCGCTACTACATCGGCCGCCGCCGCATCAGCGAGCACCCCTCGGCGCCGCCGCTGGTCGTCGACTGGCGGGCGCCCGTCTCGCGGACCTTCTACCAGGCCGGGGCCCGCGACCCGCTGGGTGTCGCCGTCCGCCGCCGCTTCGGCTGGGCCCCGGGCAGCCTCGGCGCCCCCGAGGACCTCACGAGCATGGAGGACGAGCGGCTGGGGGCCGGGCACAACGACGAGCAGAACGGCGCCCCCGGCGGCATCCTCGCCGCCGAGATCGAGCGCCCCCGCGTCGGCCCCATGCGCGACATCGCCGCCACCATCCAGCCCGAGCAGGACGACCTCGTACGCTCCGAGCTCGGCCGGTCCCTCTGCGTCCAGGGCGCCCCCGGCACCGGCAAGACGGCCGTCGGGCTGCACCGGGCCGCGTATCTGCTCTACACCTATCCGCAGCGCATCCAGCGCGGCGGCCTCCTGGTCCTCGGCCCCAACCGGACCTTCCTCCACTACATCGCCCAGGTTCTGCCCGCCCTCGGCGAGATCGACATCCGGCAGTCGACGGTCGACGACGAGGTCGCGCGCGGGCCCGTCCGGGCGGTCGACGACGCGGCCGCGGCGGCCGTCAAGCACGACGCCCGGATGGCGCGGGTGCTGCACCGGGCGCTCTACGCGCGCGTGGACGACCCGGCCGGGCGGTACGAGCCGGTCGAGGTGCCCGACGGCTCGTACCGCTGGCGGGTGACCGGCGGCGAGCTGGCGAAGATCGTCGAGGAGGTACGGGCCGAGGCGCCCCCGTACGCCGTGGGCCGCGAGCGGGTCCGCAGCCGGGCCGTCCGCGTCATCCAGCTGGAGGCCGAGCGCCGGGCCGGGCCGATGAACAACACCTGGCTGCAACGGATTTCACGGGCCCGCCCGGTCTCCGCGTTCGTGGACGCGGCCTGGCCGAAGGTCACGCCCGAGGAGGTCCTGGCGGCGCTCTTCACCGACCCGGACGCGCTGGCGGCGGCCGCCGACGGCGTGCTCGGCGCCGAGGAGCAGAAGCGGCTGCTGTGGAGCCGGGCGCCGCGCTCGTACAAGTCGGCCAAGTGGTCGGCGGCCGACCAGGTCCTGCTCGACGAGCTCGCGGGACTGGTCGAACGCCCGCAGGGATACGGCCACATCGTCGTCGACGAGGCGCAGGACCTCTCCCCGATGCAGTGCCGGGCCGTCGCCCGCCGCTCCGGCTTCGGCTCGCTGACCGTGCTCGGCGACCTGGCGCAGGGCACCACCCCGTGGGCGGCCCGCGACTGGCCCGAGCACCTGGCGCACCTGGGCAAGCCGGATGCCCCGGTGGTCCCGCTGACGACCGGCTTCCGGGTCCCGGCGGCGATCGTGGCCCTGGCGAACGGGCTGCTCGGGGCGCTCGACGTCGCCGTACCGCCGTCCCGCTCGCTGCGCCGGGACGGCGAACTGGCGCTGCGGCGCGTCGAGGACGTGCGGTCCGCGCTCGTGGACTCCGTACGGGCGGCGCTCGCGCGAGAGGGCTCGGTGGGCGTGATCGCGTCCGACGCGGACGTGCCGGAGCTGCGCGCGGCCCTCGCGGCGGCGGGCGTGGCGACGGCGGAGGCGGACGACCTGACGGCGGCGGCCCGGGTGACGGTGCTGCCCGCGACGGTGGCGAAGGGCCTGGAGTACGACCATGTGGTGGCCGTGGAGCCGGCCGCGATCGCGGAGGCGGAGGAGCGGGGGCTGCACCGGCTGTACGTGGTGCTGACGAGGGCGGTGTCCCGGCTGGAGGTCCTGCACAGCAGGCCGCTGCCGGACGCGCTCGGTTGAGGGTGTTCAACATCCCTGCGGGATAAGGCAGTTGGGTGCGCGAGGGACGCCGACTCACTATGTTGTGGAGGGTTCAAGCAAGGCTCGGCACACACGACACCTGTCCGCTCACGCCTTCTGGGGGGCCTCACCCGTCATGACCACTTCTCCTGAGCCGACCGCCACGGCCGCCACGCTGCCCGGATACACCCCGGGCACCTGGGTCATCGACCCGGTCCACACCGAAATCGCTTTCGCCGTACGTCACTTGGGCGTCGCCAACGTACGCGGCCGGTTCGACGAATTCAGCGGCGAGATCGTACTCGCCGAGAACCCGCTGGAGTCGTCGGTGGTCGCGACGATCCAGGTCGCGTCCGTCTCCACGGCGCACGAACAGCGTGACAACCACATACGGTCGGAGGAGTTCCTGCACGCGGCGGAGTTCCCCGAGATGACCTTCCGCTCGACGGGGATCCGTGCGGGCGAGGGCGACGGCTTCCTGGCCGACGGCGAACTGACCGTCCACGGCGTCACCTGCCCCGTCACTCTCGAACTGGAGCTGCTCGGCTTCGGCAAGGGCTACCAGGACCGCCCGGTCGCGGGCTTCACCGCCACCACCCAGATCAGCCGCAAGGCCTTCGGGGTGACGGGCGGCGCGACGGGCGCGATGCTCGGCGACGCGATCAAGATCACGCTGGATGTCGAGGCGGCCCTGGCCTGAGGGGGCGCGCCGCATCGGGGGCGCACCGACGTGGCGCTGCACACTATTGCAAGCACCTGCTTGCAATAGTTAGCAGGGAAGGGGCAGTATCGAGGCATGGCATCACTCAACGTCGGCAATCTCGGCGGGTTCCTGCGCGAGCAGCGGCGTAACGCCCAGCTCTCGTTGCGGCAGCTCGCGGATGCCGCCGGGGTGTCCAATCCGTATCTGAGCCAGATCGAGCGCGGGCTGCGCAAGCCGAGCGCGGACATCCTGCAGCAGCTCGCCAAGGCGCTGCGGATCTCCGCCGAGACGCTGTACGTGCAGGCCGGGATCCTCGACGAACGGGCGCCGGAAGCGGCCGGGACACGGAGTGTCATCCTCGCCGACCCCTCGCTCGACGAGCGGCAGAAGCAGGTGCTGATCCAGATCTACGAGTCCTTCCGCAAGGAGAACGGGCTCGACGCGGACGCACCTGCTTCGGCCGCGAGCCGGGACAAGGGCCGGGGCGAGGACGACGGCACGGGCGATGCCCCATCGGCTCCCAAGAGCTGAGCCACGTACTGATCGACGTACTGATCCGGGAGGAAACCAGCATGGCCGTCACCGATGAGCTGCGTAACGCCCTGACCGACCCCAAGCCCCTCTTCTTCGTCGCCGGCGCGCTCGACCTCGGCGCCAAGCAGGCCGCGAAGGTCCCGGAGAAGATCCCGGTGCTTGTCGAGCGGATCCAGACCGAGGTCCCGGCGCGGATCGAGGCCGTGCGCAAGACCGACCCCAAGGTCGTCCAGGACAAGGTCGTCGCCCAGGCCAAGGAGGCCCAGGCCGCCGTCACCGCGAAGGTGAACGAGGTCGTCGGCGCGCTCGACGGCGATGTGAAGAAGCTGGGCGACTCCGTCCAGCACCTCGCCCTCCAGGCGGTCGGCTTCGCCGCCGAGTCCCTGGTCAAGGCCCGTGAGGGGTACGACAAGGTGGCCGAGCGCGGCCAGGAGGTCGTCAAGGAGTGGCGCGGCGAGGCCGCCGAGGAGATCTTGGAGGTCGCCGAGGCCGTCGAGCCGGACCCGGAGCCCGCTGCCGAGGCCCCGGCCGCCGACTCCGCCGAGCCGTCCGACGCGTCCGCCTCCGCCGAGGCCAAGCCCGCGCCCGCCAAGAAGGCGACCGCGCGCAAGAGCACGGCCAAGAAGACCACGACCTCGGCCAAGACCTCGGAGTGAGCGGGTGCCGTCGCGGCGGCGGGCACCTTTTCGGTGTCCGCCTCGTTTGACGGGTACCTTGGCCGCGTAGGAGCGATTCCGGGAAAGGTGGTGGACGACCGTGCTGATGCAGGGATTCACGGGGTTCATGTGGCTGCTGAGTACAGCCCTGACCGCATTGAGTCTGTTCGCGCTCGTGGATGCGGCCCTCCGCCGCGAGGACGCGTTCCGTGCGGTGGACAAGCAGACCAAGCCGTTCTGGCTGATCATCCTGGCCATCGCGCTGCTGGTCAGCGTGCTGTTCCCGCTGCTCTCGTTCCTGCCGGTCATCGGCGCGGTGGCGGTGATCGTCTACATCGTGGACGTCCGCCCGGCGGTGCGCCAGATCGGCGGCGGGCGCGGGCGCGGGCGCGGCGGCCGCAGCGGCGGATCGAGCAGCGACGGTCCGTACGGGCCGTACAACGGCGGCCGCTAGCGCGTCCGTTCGCGTACGTACGGGTCAGTCGCCCGGCCGTGCCCTTTCGAGCAGCAACACCGCCACATCGTCGGTGAGTTCACCGCCGTTGAGCTCGCGGGCCTCGGTGACCGCCGCCTCCAGGAGTGACTCGCCGCGCAGGCCCGTCGTCAGCAGACGGTTGACCATGTCGGTCATGCCTTCCTGGCCCAGGCGCTGGTTGCCGACGCCGGTGCGGCCCTCGATCAGACCGTCCGTGTACATCAACAGGCTCCACGCCTCGCCCAGTTCGACCCGGCGGCGCGGCCAGCGGGTCTGGGGGAGCAGCCCGAGCGCCGGGCCCCCGCTCTCGTACGCGAGCAGGCTCGCGGGGCTGCCCGGGCGGGCGATCAGCGGGGCCGGGTGGCCCGCCAGGCTCAGTTCGGCGCGCCGGCCGTCCGGGGCGATGTCGACCGTGCAGAGCGTCGCGAAGATCTCGTCGCCGTCGCGCTCGTGCTCCAGGACCTGCTGAAGGGTCGTCAGGAGCGCGTCGCCGCACAGGCCCGCCAGCGTCAACGTCCGCCAGGCGATGCGGAGTTCGACCCCGAGGGCGGCTTCGTCGGGGCCGTGGCCGCAGACGTCGCCGATCATCGCGTGGACGGTGCCGTCGGGGGTGCGGACCGTGTCGTAGAAGTCGCCGCCGAGCAGGGCGCGGGACCGGCCCGGCCGGTAGCGGGCGGCGAACCGCAGGTCGGAGCCGTCCAGGAGCGGCGTCGGGAGCAGCCCGCGCTCCAGGCGGGCGTTCTCCTGGGCGCGCAGCCGTGACTCCGCGAGCTTGTACTGCGCCGTGTCGGCGCGCTTGCGCTCCACCGCGTACCGGATGGCCCGGCTCAGCAGTCTGCCGTCCAGCTCGTCGCGGAAGAGGTAGTCCTGCGCGCCGACGCGGACGGCCTCGGCGGCGCGTTCGGCGTGGGTGGAGGCGGTGAGGGCGAGGACCGCGTGCCGGGGCGCGAGCCGCAGCAGGTGCCGCAGCGCGGCGAGCTCGTCGTCGGGGTCGCGGCCGGGCAGCGCGAGGTCGAGCAGGATGCAGTTCACGTCATCGGTGAGCAGCCGCTCGGCCTCGGTGAGATTGCGCGCGGTACGGATCCGCACCCGGGTCCCGGCGGTGTGCAGCAGCTCGGAGACGGTGAAGGGGCCGCCGGGGTCGTCCTCGATGACGAGGAGGTTGAGGGCGGCGGTCGCGGCTGCCTGCGGCGCGGTGCCGTGGGGAGCCACCTCCAGCCCCGTGCCGCTCGTACCGGGCGCACCCGGCGCCGTCGGCACGACCGCTCCACCCGCGCCCGCGAGGGCATCGGGACCGCCGGCGCCCACCAGTCCGTCGGGCACACGCGTCCCCGGAAGGCCGGCGGACGGGGTCAGGGGGCCCGGGGCAGCAGGGGCGACCGGGGCCGGTTCGCCCGGTCCCGGCGGGGGCGTGCGAGGGGACCACATATGCGGTGCGGGCATTCCGGTCTCCCTCCTCCCGAGGGCGCGCCGCGGAACGCCGGGCTGCGTTGCCGCCAGTCCCGGACCCTAGCGTCAGTGGACCGCGCAGCGGAATGGCGTTCGGTGACTGTTCGGCAAATGGCTCATGGCATATGCCACATGCCGCACTTGTCCGGGCGCATGACGCCTCACGCGCCCGGGTGCAGGCCCTCCGCCGCCCGGGTGACCGACGTCTCACCGGTCCGGGTGGCCGACGTCTCACCTGTCCGGGCGGACGACTCCCAGGATCGGCATCGTGCCCGCACCCGCGACCGTCACGTTCCGCCCCGGCCGGGGGGCGTGCACGATCGCGCCGTCGCCGACGTACATCCCGACGTGCGTCGCGTCCGAGAAGTAGATGATGAGATCGCCCGGGCGCATGTCCTTGACGGCGACATGCGGCAGCTGCGCCCACTGCTCCTGCGAGGTGCGCGGAATGCCCGTGCCCGCCGCCAGCCACGCCTGGGAGGTCAGGCCCGAGCAGTCGTACGACTTCGGCCCCTCCGCTCCCCATAGGTACGGCTTGCCGATCTGGTCGGTCGCGAACTTGACCGCCTTGCGGCCCTGCTCGCTCGCCCTGCCGTTGATCTCCTTCAATATCCCCGAACTGAGCCATTCCGTCTGCGCCTTGTACTGCTGCTGCCGTTCCAGCTCCGCCAGCCGCTCGCGCTCCTTCGCCTCCAGCTGGGACTCCAGCTTCTCGGCGGCCGCGATCTTGCCGGTGATCTCCTTCTTGGCGGTCTCCTTCTTGACCCGGTTCGCCTCCAGCTTCCTCCACTGGGCGGAGGCGTCCTTCGAGTACTGCGCCAAGTCCTGTTGCGTACGGTTCAGTTCGGCCAGCATCCCCTGGTTGGCCTGCTGGCCCTGGCGCAGCCGGTCGGCGCCGTCCAGGAAGCCGTCCGGGTTGCCGCTGAGCATCATCTGCGCGCCGAGCGGCAGCCCGCCCGTGCGGTACTGCAGCCGGGCCGCCGCCCCCGCCTGGTCCTTCAGGCGCTTGATCCGCTCCTCGCCCTTGACGATCTCCTGGGCGATCTTCACGATCTCGGCGGACTGGAGCTTGGTCTGCTCCTGGGCCTGGTTGTACGCCTCGGTCGCGACCGCCGCCTGCCGGTAGAGCTCGTCTATCTCCTTGCGCACGTCGTCGAGGTTCTTCGACGACACCGGCGGGGCCGGGGGAGCGGTCGACGTGGTCGGGTCCGGCTTCGGATTCGGCGCGGCGAACGCCGTGGCCGGCATCGCGAGCACGGTCAAGGCGCACACCACGGTGATCGCGGTGGCCAAGCGGCGCGGCTGCACTAAATCTCCCCCTCCGGACAACCGGACTACACCAGGCAAAAACGGTAAGTGATTTACCGTCAGTAACATTCTGGCAACGTCGTGATGGTGCCATGCCGTCCCCCAAAACGACAGGGGCGGACGGCAGCTCACGGGTCACCCCCCGCGTGTGGGACGAACGGCAGGCGCAGTGCGTTCCCTTCGACGCCGACCGACCCAGGTATTCACCCGTGCGAGGTCAGCCGACTCCGAAAGCCGCCCGTCAAGCCGCCCGTCAAGCCGCCCGGCAAGTCACCCGTCCTGCCGCCCCGTCGGCCCGGGTTCACCGCGGTCCTCACCCCCGCCTTCACCCCCATGGCGCCGCCTTCACCCCCCCATGGCGCCAGCTTCACCCCCGTGGCGCCAGCGCCTCCCACTCCACCGTGACCTCCCCCTGCCGCCACCGCCGCGGCCCGTCCCGCAGTGGCCAGTCCGCCGCCAGGTCCCGGACCGCCCGGATCCACCGCTGCCGCGCGCCCAGCGAGGCGTACGGGGCCGCCGCCGCCCACGCCCGGTCGAAGTCGCGCAGGAACGCGTGGACCGGCTCGCCCGGCACGTTCCGGTGGATCAGCGCCTTCGGCAGCCGCTCGGCCAGGTCGGAGGGGCGCTCCAGGGAGCCGAGCCGGGTCGCGAACGTCACCGTGCGCGGGCCAGACGCGTCGAGCGCCACCCACACGTGCCGCCGCCCGATCTCGTCGCAGGTGCCCTCGACCAGCAGCCCGCCCTCCGCGAGCCGCCCGCACAGCCGCGCCCACACCGCCGCGACCTCGCCCTCCTCGTACTGCCGCAGCACGTTGGCCGCCCGGATCAGCAGCGGCGGATGGGGCAGCGGCACCTCGAAGCCGCCGTGCAGGAAGGTGAGGCCCTCTCTCTCGTACGGCTTCGCGGCCGCGACCCGGGCGGGCTCGATCTCGATCCCCACCACCGACACGGCGGGCGCGGCGGTCCGCAGCCGCTGCAGCAGCTCGACGGCCGTCCAGGGGGCCGCCCCGTACCCCAGGTCCACCGCGACCGGCGCGTCGGCGCGGCGCAGCGCGGGCCCGTGGACCTCGGCGATCCAGCGGTCCATGCGGCGCAGCCGATTGGGATTGGTGGTGCCGCGCGTGACGGTGCCGACGGGTCGCTTGGGTGGAGCCATACGACGAGGGTAGGCGCCCCTGGTGAGAGGTGGTGGCGGGCAAGTTTTCGGCAAAAGTGCGGGGAAGCGGAAATGAAAGGAAGGGTTCCGGTGGTTACCGCTCATTGAGGGTGCGTACGTGCCCTCCGCAAGCCATGCCCCGCCCTGCCCCCCGGCCGAGAGGACGTCGACGTGAGCCAGTACGTGTCCCGGTTCACCGGCACCCTGGCGGGGCCGCCCCGGCTCAGGCTCCCCGGGGGCCACCGCAGGCCGCGGCGGATCGCCATGCTCAGCGTCCACACCTCCCCGCTGCACCAGCCGGGCACCGGTGACGCGGGCGGGATGAACGTCTACATCGTGGAGCTCGCCAAGCGGCTCGCCGCGATCAACATCGAGGTCGAGATCTTCACCCGGGCGACGACGGGCGGGCTCGCCCCGACCGTGGAGATGGCGCCCGGGGTCCTGGTCCGGCACGTCGACGCGGGGCCGTACGAGGGCCTGGCCAAGGAGGAGCTGCCGGCCCAGCTGTGCGCCTTCACCCACGGCGTGATGCAGGCCTGGGCGGGCCACCGGCCCGGCCACTACGACCTGGTCCACTCCCACTACTGGCTCTCCGGCCACGTCGGCTGGCTCGCCGCCGAGCGCTGGGGCGTCCCCCTCGTCCATGCCATGCACACCATGGCCAAGGTCAAGAACGCCGCGCTCGCCGACGGCGACACGCCCGAGCCCGCGGCCCGGGTGATCGGCGAGACGCAGATCGTCAACGCGGCGGACCGGCTGATCGCCAACACCGCCGAGGAGGCCGACGAGCTCGTCCGCTTCTACGACGCCGACCCCGGCAAGGTCGCGGTCGTCCACCCCGGCGTGAACCTGGACCGCTTCCGCCCCGCCGACGGCCGGGCGGCGGCCCGGGCCCGGCTCGGCCTGCCGCAGGACGCCGTGATCCCGCTCTTCGCGGGCCGCATCCAGCCGCTGAAGGCGCCCGACATCCTGCTCCGGGCGGTGGCGGTGCTGCTCACCGAGAACCCGTCGCTGCGCTCGCGGCTGGTGGTCCCGGTGATCGGCGGCCCGTCGGGCAGCGGTCTGGCCAAGCCGGAGGGGCTGCACAAGCTGGCGGCCCGGCTCGGCATCTCGGACGTGGTCCGGTTCCACCCGCCGGTGGGCCAGGACCGGCTCGCGGACTGGTTCCGGGCGGCGTCGGTGCTGGTCATGCCCTCGTACAGCGAGTCCTTCGGACTGGTGGCGATCGAGGCGCAGGCGGCGGGGACGCCGGTGGTGGCGGCGGCGGTCGGCGGCCTGCCGGTCGCGGTGCGGTCCGGCGAGACCGGCTTCCTGATCCCCGGCCACGACCCCGGCGACTACGCGCGCGCCCTGCGCCGCTTCCTGGACGACCCGTCGCTGGCGGACCGGATGGGCGCGGCGGCCGCCCGGCACGCCCAGTCCTTCGGCTGGGGGACGGCCGCGTCGGCCACGGCGGACGTCTACACCGCCGCGATGCACGAACACCGCCGTCGCGTACGCTCGCACCATGGCTGACGCACTGGCTGTGATCGACGCGTACCTCAAGGACGCCGAGCTGGAGTGGGAGTCCCCTGAACCGGGCTCGTACGTGGTGAAGCTGCCGGGCACGCGGAAGCTGTCCACGACGTGCTCGCTGCGGGTCGGCCGCCACTCGTTGTCGGTCAACGCGTTCGTGGTCCGCCACCCCGACGAGAACGACGCGGGCGTCCACCGCTGGCTCCTGGAGCGCAACCTCCGCCTCTACGGGGTGGGTTACGCGGTCGACAACCTCGGAGACGTCTACCTGGCGGGCAAGTTCCCGCTCTCCTCGATCACCCCCGAGGAACTGGACCGGCTCCTGGGCACGGTCCTGGAGGAGGCGGACGGCTCCTTCAACACCCTCCTGGAACTGGGCTTCGCGTCGGCGATCCGGCGGGAGTACGAGTGGAGGGTGTCGCGTGGGGAGTCGACCCGAAACCTGGACGCGTTCACGACGCTGACGCAACGCCCACACCGGGATTAGCCCCACCCCGCCCGTTCCCCTAAACCCTCCGGGGGTGGGTGGGGGGTGAGGTGGTTTCCCGGGGGCTACGCCCCCGGACCCCCTTTTGCGGGGCCTGCGGCCCCTGCACCCCGCTTCGGGGCTCCGCCCCGGACTCCGTTCGTCTGCGGGTTGGCTGTGGCTGGTCGCGCAGTTCCCCGCGCCCCTGAAGGGGCCCGCCCCTCGCACGCCGGAGGGGCTGACTTTCGTGCCGCCTGGGCTGGAGTTACCTAAGGGGCGCGGGGAACGGCGCGACCAGCTACACACAGCCCGCAGACAAACACCGGGCCGAGAAGGGGCGCGGGGAACTGCGCGACCAGCCCCCACCGAACCCGCAGACAAACAGGGGGTCCGGGGGCGCAGCCCCAGGTAAGCGAGCCTCCGCCCCCACCCACCCCCGGAGGGTTTAGGGAAGGGGCGGGGCGGGGGGCAAAAAACCTGGCGGAGTCACGCCGTCGTCTTCGCGCGCCGCTCCACCACACCACCCACCACGACATCCTCCCCATCCCCCAGCCCCAACCCCCGCATCAGCAGCCAATAACCCCCCGCCGCCACACTCCCCAGCACCGCACAAGCCCCCCACAACCAGTCCGCCCCGAAGTGGTCGACGGCGAAGCCCGACATCAGGGGGGCCACCAGCGCCGCCACCGACCAGGACATCGTGTACACGCCCTGGTAGCGGCCCCGCCCGTGGACGGGGGAGAGGCGTACCACCAGACCCGTCTGGGTGGGCGAGTTGACGATCTCGGCGAGGGTCCAGACGCAGATCGTCAGCGCGTACACGGCCACCGAACCGGCGAACGCGGTGAGCCCGAACCCGTACCCCGCCAGCAGCGACGACACGATCAGCAGCCGGCGTGGGTCGCGGTGCTCGATGGCCCGCGTGACGGGGATCTGGAGGGCGACGATCAGTACGCCGTTGACCGCCATCGCCATGCCGAAGTCCGCGCTGGAGAAGCCGTCCGCGCCCATGGCGACCGGCAGGCCCACGTAACCCTGTTGGAAGATCAGGGAGATGAGGAAGGAGAGGCCGACGACGCCCATGAAGCGGCCGTCGCGGAACACCGTCCCGAGGCCGACCTCCGGCTCCGGTGCCGACGCCGTGCCCGTCCCCCGCCCGCGCGACTTGCCCGTCGCGACCCGCTCCGGCCGCGACTCCGGCAGCTTCAGGAAGACCAGCACCGCGCACGTCAGGGTCAGCGCCGCCTCGCCGAGGAAGCCCGCCAGATAGCTGTGCTGTGCGACGAAGCCGGCGCCCGCCGCCGAGACCGCGAACCCGAGGTTGATCGCCCAGTAGTTGAGCGAGAACGCCCGCATCCGGTCCTCGGGCTTCACGATGTCCGCCATCATCGCCTGGACGGCCGGGCGCGAGGCGTTGGACGCCATGCCGACCAGGAAGGCGACGGCGACGATCGCCGCCGGGTCGGTCATGAAGCCGAGCAGTGCCACCGAGAAGGCGGTCGCCGTCTGGGCGGCCATCATCGTGGGGCGGCGGCCGAGCCGGTCGGTCAGGACGCCCGCGCCGAGGGAGGAGATCACGCCGCCCAGGCCGTGCAGGGAGACCACCAGGCCCGCGTACGAGGCCGAGTAGCCGCGCTCGTGGGTCAGGTAGAGGGTCATGAACGTGGCGACGAACGCCCCGAGTCGGTTGATCAGCGTGCTCGTCCACAGCCACCAGAACTCCCGGGGCAGACCCGAGACGCTCTCTCGTGCGGCGCGTCTGAGACTGGCGACGGACATCGGTTTCCCCCCGGAACGGCAAGCTGGCTACGAGCGCCCGCCACACCCACGCGGCGCACAGCCGTGTAAGTGGTGCTGGCAATAGCCGCAACTTACGATCCAGCGGCTCTCACCCGCTACTCAATTGACGCCGTCCGTCAATCGTCCACGTGCCGAGACGCTCCCGGCACCTTGCTCCCCGCGCGCGCGAGGGCTCGCGAACGTCGATTACGCTCGGACGCATGGCCGACGCACCGTACAAGCTGATCCTCCTCCGCCACGGCGAGAGCGAGTGGAACGAGAAGAACCTGTTCACCGGGTGGGTGGACGTCAACCTCACGCCCAAGGGCGAGAAGGAGGCGGCGCGCGGCGGTGAGCTGCTCAAGGACGCCGGCCTGCTCCCCGACGTGCTGCACACCTCCCTCCAGAGGCGTGCCATCCGCACCGCCCAGCTCGCGCTGGAGTCCGCGGACCGCCACTGGATCCCGGTGCACCGCAGCTGGCGCCTGAACGAGCGGCACTACGGCGCGCTCCAGGGCAAGGACAAGGCGCAGACGCTCGCCGAGTTCGGCGAGGAGCAGTTCATGCTGTGGCGCCGCTCGTACGACACCCCGCCGCCGGAGCTCGCGGACGGCACCGAGTTCTCGCAGTCCGACGACGCGCGTTACGCCTCCATCCCGCCGGAGCTGCGCCCGCGCACCGAGTGCCTCAAGGACGTCGTCGTCCGCATGCTGCCGTACTGGTACGACGGCATCGTCCCGGACCTGCTCGCGGGCCGCACCGTGCTGGTCGCCGCCCACGGCAACTCGCTGCGCGCGCTGGTCAAGCACCTCGACGGCATCTCGGACGCCGACATCGCGGGCCTGAACATCCCGACCGGCATCCCGCTCGTCTACGAGCTCGACGCCGACTTCAAGCCCGTCAAGCCGGGCGGCACCTACCTCGACCCGGACGCGGCCGCCGCCGCGATCGAGGCGGTCAAGAACCAGGGCAAGAAGTAAGCCTTACGTACGTATACGTACGAGAGGGGCCCGTCCGGATTCCGGGCGGGCCCCTCTCGTATACGTGTCAGCCGCAGCCGCCGCCGCACTGGCACGAGCCGCCCGATTGGCAGCCGCAGCTGCAGCCGGGGCCGCACTGGCAGCCGGAGGCGTTCGGAGTCGGGGTCTCGGTCATGGTCCCTCCCGGGGTTGGGGGTACGCGTACCTCACCCCCATTGGATGCCCACCGGGGCGGGCGCATCAACGGCGCGCGCCACCATGTTCGCGCGCCCCCGCGCTCCAAGGCGCCGGCCGCACCCCGCGCTCCGAGCCGCCCCGCGCGCCCGTGACGCCCGCTACGCGCCCTCGACCTGCGCCGGCTGCTGGAGCTCGTCCGCGTGCTCGCCGGTGACCAGGTACACGACCCGCTTGGCGACTGAGACCGCGTGGTCCGCGAACCGCTCGTAGTAGCGGCCGAGCAGCGTCACGTCGACGGCCGTCTCGATGCCGTGCTTCCAGCGGTCGTCCATCAGGTGCTGGAAGAGCGTGCGGTGCAGCAGGTCCATCTCGTCGTCGTCCTGCTCCAGCTGGAGGGCCAGGTCGACGTCCTTGGTGATGATCACCTCGGCGGCCTTCGCCATCAGGCGCTGGGCCAGCTGGCCCATCTCCAGGATGGTGGCGTGCAGGTCGTGCGGGACCGCCCGCTGCGGGTAGCGCAGCCGGGTCAGCTTGGCGACGTGCTGGGCCAGGTCGCCCGAGCGCTCCAGGTCGGCGCTCATCCTCAGGGACGTCACGACGATGCGGAGATCCGTCGCGACGGGCTGCTGGCGGGCCAGCAGGGCTATCGCCCGCGCCTCCAGGTCGTGCTGCAGATCGTCGACCTTCTGGTCGGCGGCGATCACACTCTCGGCGAGCTTGAGATCGGCGTCGAGCATGGCCGTCGTGGCGCGCCCGATCGCCGACCCGACAAGGCGGGCCATCTCGACCAGGCCCTCGCCGATCGAGTCAAGTTCCTCGTGGTACGCGTCCCGCATGGGTGTCCCTCTTTCAATGACTCCGGGCAATGACTCCGGAAAGTGACTCCGGGGGAGGCAGGGGATGTCGTGACCCCCACGCTCCCACGTTCCGTCGGTTACGCGTCCGATTCGGCCACACCAAGTGAACCAGCACTATCACCATGGTGAACTCTGGGCGACGAACGTTCGAGCAGGCACCCGGATGGCTGGGAGAGTGTCGGTGCGCCCGCATAACCTGGATGCATGGACGTGAACGCGGCGGTCGCCGCAGCTGCAGCGATCGCCGGGTTGTGCACCGGCGTCATCGCCATGCTGGCGTTCCGCTGGAGCGAGCGCGACCAGGCGCGGCCCACCCGGACATCCCTGCACACGGACGCGGTCCTGCCGCCCGGCGTGGACACCGTGCTGTCGGTGCTCCGCTCCTCGGCGGTGGTGCTCGACGAGAGCGACTCGGTGGTCAAGGCCAGCTCCGCGGCGTACGCACTGGGGCTTGTCAGGGGCGGAAAGCTGGCCGTGGAGCCGATGCTCCACATGGCCCGCGACACCCGCCGCGACGGTGAGATACGGCAGGTGGAGCTGGATCTGCCGCGCCGGGGCACCGGCCGGGGCGAGGCCCTCGCGGTCTCCGCCCGGGTCGCCCCCCTCGGCTCCCGCCTCGTACTGCTCCTGGTCGAGGACCTGACCGAGGCCAGGCGCATCGAGGCGGTCCGGCGCGACTTCGTCGCCAACGTCAGCCATGAGCTCAAGACGCCGGTCGGCGCGCTCTCCCTGCTCTCCGAGGCCGTCATGGACGCCTCGGACGACCCCGAGGCGATCACCCGCTTCGCGGGCCGGATGCAGATCGAGGCCAACCGGCTGACCAATCTGGTCCAGGAGCTCATCGACCTGTCCCGGGTGCAGAACGACGACCCGCTGGAGGACGCCGAGCCGGTCCGGGTCGACGAGCTGGTGGCCGAGGCCATCGACCGCTCCCGCCACCCCGCGTCCACCAAGCAGATCACGATGGCCGCGGGCGGCACGGCGGATCTGTACGTCTGGGGCAACCGGGGCCAGCTCGCCGCCGCGCTCGGCAACCTCGTCGAGAACGCGGTCAACTACTCCCCGGCCAGGACCAGGGTCGGCATCGCGGGCCGCCGCGTCGCCGCGCCCGGCGGGGACCTGATCGAGATAGCCGTGACCGACCAGGGCATCGGCATCTCGGAGAAGGACCGGGAGCGCGTCTTCGAGCGGTTCTACCGCGTCGACCCGGCCCGCTCCCGCGCCACCGGTGGTACGGGCCTGGGCCTGGCCATCGTCAAGCACGTGGCCGCCTCGCACGGCGGGGAGGTCACCGTCTGGAGCTCCGAGGGACAGGGCTCCACCTTCACCCTGAGGCTGCCGGAGGCCGGCGCCGTACGGGACCGCGCCGCACCCGACCCCGCAGGCCCGGACGACGACGCCGTCGACGAGCCGCCGTACGACACCTTCCCCACCGCGCACGACTCCACCACTGTGCCCCATGCCCCGGAGGTCCTTCCGTGACCCGAGTGCTCGTCGTCGAGGACGAGGAATCGTTCAGCGACGCCCTGTCCTACATGCTCCGCAAAGAGGGCTTCGAGGTCGCCGTGGCGGCCACCGGGCCCGACGGGCTGGACGAGTTCGAGCGCAACGGCGCCGACCTCGTGCTGCTCGACCTGATGCTGCCGGGGCTGCCCGGCACGGAGGTCTGCCGCCAGCTGCGCGGCCGCTCCAACGTCCCGGTGATCATGGTCACCGCCAAGGACAGCGAGATCGACAAGGTCGTGGGCCTCGAAATAGGAGCCGACGACTACGTGACCAAGCCCTTCTCGTCCCGTGAGCTCGTCGCCCGCATCCGCGCGGTGCTGCGCCGCCGGGGCGAGCCGGAGGAGGTCACCCCGGCGGCCCTGGAGGCCGGCCCGGTCCGCATGGACGTGGACCGCCACGTGGTCACCGTCTCCGGCGGCAAGGTCGACCTGCCGCTGAAGGAGTTCGACCTGCTGGAGATGCTGCTGCGCAACGCGGGCCGCGTGCTGACCCGTATGCAGCTGATCGACAGAGTCTGGGGCGCGGACTACGTCGGCGACACCAAGACCCTCGACGTCCACGTCAAGCGCCTCCGCGCCAAGATCGAGCCGGACCCGGGCGCGCCCCGCTACCTCGTCACGGTGCGAGGCCTGGGCTACAAGTTCGAGCCGTAAACCGGCGGACATACGCGGACATACGAGGAGGGGCCCCGGACATCGTCCGGGGCCCCTCCTCGTACAGCTGCGTACGTCAGTGACCCGCACCCGTGCTCGCCGTGCCCGACGGCTTGCCGCCCTTGGCGGGGGTGTGCGACGGCTTGCCCGAGGGCTTGCCGCTCGCCGGGGCGCCCGGCGCGGTGGAGGCGCCCGGCGACGTGCTCGCGCCCGGCTCGCCCGGCGCCACCGGAGGCTTGGGGGCCGCGCTGGGCCCGTAGCCCTCGAAGTAGCTGGTCGACGGGACCACGAACGCGCGCAGCGTCACGTCGCCGGTCTTGCTCAGCTGGAAGGTGACGGGCTGGGCGTCGCCGTTCTTGGCGGCCTCCTTGCCGTTCTCGACGACGGCGGACGCGTTGTCCTTGCCGCCGAGGATCAGCGAGCCGTGCGCGGGCACGGTGAGGCCGCTCTGGCCCTTGCCGGGGGAGAGCTTCACGGTGGCGCCCGAGGCCGCCAGCTTGACCGCGTCGAGCGTCTGCGGCTTGTCGCCGTTGTTGAACACGGTCGCCGTGATCACGGCGGGCCCGGCCGCGTCGGCCTTGGGCTGCGTGAGGACGGTCGCGTTCTGGATCTTGATGTCACCCACCTTGACGGCGGCGTTGTCCGGCTTCACTTCGAGCGTCTGCGCGTCGTTGCCCGCCGAGCATGCGGCGAGAGAGGCGAGCGAGAACGCGATGGCAGAGGCGGCGAGGGCGCCGCGTCGAAGGCTGCGGCTCACGGCGGCGGCAACTCCTTGGACGTAAGGACATCTAAAGGACGGCTAAGTCTGTGTCAGCTGGCTTAGGTTACCGAGCCGTCCCCGCGAGCCCGCACCCGACCCGCCCCTCGGCGCGGGTCCGCCGCGCCCGGACCCGTGCGCCGTTCCCCCCGCATCCGCCGAGCGCGCTCCCAGAACCCTCCCCAGAACCCCCGTGAGACGTCCGCACCCGCTCTGATCTCGGTGTTTCGCGCGCCGTTCACATATCGCCGGTGATCAATTCTCCGGACCGCCACGTATTCCTTACCGAAAACCCCCGGCCCGGGTCCGTTGATCAATTCACGAAAAGGGCCCCGCTCACTCCGAACGGGTGACCGATCACCGAACGGAGCAGTGGAAGTTCACCGCTTGGAACCCGACAAAACGGGATGTTCAGACCAGTTGAGGGGGGTTGCGGAGAGTGTGGCGGGCATGTTTCCCTGCCCCCGAACAGCCGCTCCGACCTGCGAATACCCCCTCCCGTGAGCCCTCCGCAGCACGTTCCTGTTGCTGTTGTCAAGCCCCGAGATATGCCCTGACCTGCGAAAACGCCATTCAGAACAGGCTGTTCTCGTGTTACCCTGGATAGCCACGGAAGGGGTACCTGTCACATGACGTTCAAGGTTGGCGACACCGTGGTCTATCCCCATCACGGGGCCGCGCTGATCGAGGCCATCGAAACTCGCCAGATCAAAGGCGTGGACAAGACCTACTTGGTGCTCAAGGTCGCCCAGGGCGACTTGACGGTGCGCGTGCCCGCGGACAATGCGGAGTTCGTAGGCGTACGCGATGTGGTCGGGCAGGACGGGCTGGACCGGGTCTTCGAGGTGCTTCGCGCACCGTATGCGGAAGAGCCCACCAACTGGTCCCGTCGCTACAAGGCAAATCTCGAAAAGCTCGCCTCCGGCGATGTCATCAAGGTCGCCGAAGTAGTGCGCGACCTGTGGCGTCGTGAGCGCGAGCGCGGACTCTCCGCAGGTGAGAAGCGCATGCTCGCCAAGGCGCGCCAGATTCTGGTGAGCGAGCTGGCACTCGCTGAGAACACCAACGAAGACAAGGCCGAGGCCCTCCTCGACGAGGTCCTCGCGTCCTGACACTGGTAGGTCCGGGGGCTTCGCCTCCCGGAGGACCAGCATTGCCGCGGTGCCCGCTGACCAGCAGTGATCCTACTGCTGTGTCGCCGGGCGCTGCGGCATGTTCGGACATCATTCGTACGCACGGCACCCGCACCGGCGTGCCGGGCCGGGTGGAGCGCCCGACCGGTCGTCACGGAAGGGGCCGGTCAGGGCGTCGAGCCCAGCTTGCTGAGGCCATACCCATGTCGCCGAAGGACACAAACCTTGTCTGAGGAAACGCGCGTTTTCCGCACCGCCGCCGTGATTCCCGCGGCCGGCCGCGGCGTGCGGCTCGGCCCGGGCGCCCCCAAGGCGCTCCGCACGCTGAACGGCACGCCCATGCTCATCCACGCCGTACGGGCGATGGCCGCCTCCCGCGCCGTCTCGCTCGTCGTCGTCGTGGCCCCGCCCGACGGCGCCACCGAGGTGAAGAACCTGCTGGCCGAGCACGCGCTGCCGGACCGCACCGACTTCGTCGTGGTGCCCGGCGGCGAGACCCGCCAGGAGTCCGTCCGGCTCGGCCTGGACGCGCTGCCGCAGGGCATCGACGTGGTCCTCGTCCACGACGCGGCCCGCCCGCTGGTGCCGGTCGACACCGTCGACGCGGTCATCGAGGCCGTACGGGACGGGGCTCCGGCCGTCGTCCCCGCGCTGCCGCTCGCCGACACCGTCAAGGAGGTCGAGCCGCACGCCGACGGCACCCCCGAGCCGGTGCTCGCCACGCCCGACCGCGCCCGGCTGCGCGCCGTGCAGACCCCGCAGGGCTTCGACCACGCCACCCTGGTGCGCGCCCACGAGAGCGTCACCGGCGACGTCACGGACGACGCGTCCATGGTCGAGCGGCTCGGTCTGAAGGTCGTGGTCGTCCCCGGCCACGAGGAGGCCTTCAAGGTGACCCGCCCGCTGGACCTGGTCCTGGCGGAGGCGGTCCTGGCCCGCAGGAGGGCGAACGATGGCTTCTGAGGCACCCGCCCCGGGCGGCAGCCCGGCATTGGTACTGCCGCAGGTCGGCATCGGCACCGACATCCACGCCTTCGAGGAGGGCCGCGAGCTGTGGTGCGCGGGCCTGCTCTGGGAGGACGAGGGCCCCGGCCTCGCGGGCCACTCCGACGCCGACGTCGTCGCCCACGCCGCCTGCAACGCCCTGTTCTCGGCGGCCGGCCTCGGCGACCTCGGCGCCCACTTCGGCACCGGACGCCCCGAGTGGTCCGGCGCGTCCGGCGTCACGCTGCTCACCGAGGCCGCGCGGATCGTGCGGGACGCGGGCTTCGGCATCGGCAACGTGGCCGTCCAGGTGGTCGGCCCCCGCCCCAAGATCGGCAAGCGGCGCGACGAGGCGCAGAAGGTGCTCTCGGACGCGGTCGGCGCGCCCGTCTCGGTCTCCGGCGCCACCACCGACGGCCTGGGCTTCCCCGGCCGCGGCGACGGCCTCGCCGCGATCGCCACGGCGCTGGTGTACCGGACCGGATGAACATCTTCCGGCGGCGGCCGGAAAAGCTCGACGAATACGCACCGCAAAGCTCGCCGGAAACCCCGCCGGAAAAGCTTCTGTCACACTTCGGTGCCCCGTGGCCCAAGGGTCGCGGGGCACTGCTACGGGCCCACTACCCTGGTGTGGTGACTATTCGCCTGTACGACACCAGCGCCCGGCAGATCCGTGATTTCACCCCGCTCGTGCCGGGCTGTGTCTCGATCTACCTCTGTGGCGCGACCGTGCAGGCCGCCCCGCACATCGGGCACATCAGGTCGGGCCTCAACTTCGACATCGCGCGCCGCTGGTTCGAGTACCGCGGCTACGACGTCACGTTCATCCGCAACGTCACCGACATCGACGACAAGATCATCGCGAAGTCGGCAGAGCAGGGCCGCCCCTGGTGGTCGATCGGATACGAGAACGAGCGCGCCTTCAACGACGGCTACGACGCCCTGGGTTGCCTTCCGCCCACGTACGAGCCGCGCGCGACCGGGCACGTGCCCGAGATGATCGAGATGATGCGCGGCCTGATCGAACGCGGTCACGCGTACGAGGCGGACGGCAGCGTCTACTTCGACGTGCGCTCCTTCCCCGGCTATCTGGAGCTGTCCAACCAGGACATCGACGACCTGCGCCAGCCCGACGAGGGCGTCGCGGGCAAGCGCGACCCCCGCGACTTCGCCATGTGGAAGGCGACCAAGCCGGGCGAGCCCGACTGGGAGACGCCCTGGGGGCGCGGCCGTCCCGGCTGGCACCTGGAGTGCTCGGCGATGGCCCACAAGTACCTGGGCAGCGCCTTCGACATCCACGGCGGCGGGCGCGACCTGATCTTCCCGCACCACGAGAACGAGATCGCCCAGGCCAAGGCGTACGGCGACGAGTTCGCCAAGTACTGGATGCACAACGCCTGGGTCACCATGTCCGGCGAGAAGATGTCCAAGTCGCTGGGCAACTCGGTCCTCGTCTCCGACATGGTCAAGCAGTGGCGCCCGATCGTCCTGCGCTACTACCTGGGCACCCCGCACTACCGCTCGACCATCGAGTACAGCGTGGAGGCCCTGCGCGAGGCCGAGTCGGCGTTCGCGCGCATCGAGGGCTTCGTCCAGCGCGTCGTCGAGAAGGCGGGGGGCGCGGTCGAGCCCGCGGCCGAGGTCCCGCCCGCGTTCGCCGAGGCGATGGACGACGACATGGGCGTCCCGCAGGCCCTCGCGATCGTCCACACCACGGTCCGCCAGGGCAACAGCGCACTGGCCGCCGACGACAAGGAAGCGGCCGTCGCCCGGCTCGCCGAGGTCCGTGCGATGCTCGGCGTCCTCGGCCTGGACCCGCTGGACGCCCACTGGGCGGGCGAGGCCGACCGCGGCGAGGACCTGCACGGGGCCGTCGACACGCTCGTACGGCTGGTGCTCGAACAGCGCGAGGCGGCCCGCGCCCGCAAGGACTGGGCCACCGCGGACGCCATCCGCGACCAGCTGACCCAGTCCGGCCTGGTCATCGAGGACAGCCCCAGCGGCCCCCGCTGGACCCTCGGCCCCCGCTGACGGGGAAGCGCGATGTGCCGCCCGGGCGACTGGGCGGCACACTTCATATACGTACGTACGCAGGACCCACGGACGCCACGACGCCCCGTAGGTCGCAGAATCACGGAAACAGGTAGGTCATGGCCGGGAACAGCCAGCGCAGGAACCGCCGCACGTCCAACAAGAAGGGCGCGACGGTCGGCAGCGGTGGCCAGCGGCGCCGGGGTCTGGAGGGCAAGGGCCCCACGCCGCCCGCGGAGGACCGCAAGAAGCACAAGAAGAACCGCATCGCCACCGCCAAGGCCAAGCAGGCGGCGACCCGCCGCCCGGCCCCGCGCCGCGGCGGCCCCAAGGGCACGTCCGAGATGGTCGTCGGCCGCAACCCGGTCTTCGAGGCGCTGCGCGACGGCGTCCCGGCGACCACGCTGTACGTGCAGCAGTACATCGACAACGACGAGCGGGTGCGCGACGCGCTCCAGCTCGCGGGCGAGCGCGGCAACATCAACCTGATGGAGGCCCCGCGCGCCGAGCTCGACCGGATGACCAACGGGCTCAACCACCAGGGCCTCGTCCTCCAGGTCCCGCCGTACGAGTACGCGCACCCGCAGGACCTCCTGGAGGCGGCGTACGACAACCACGACGAGCCGCTGATCGTCGCCCTCGACGGCGTCACCGACCCGCGCAACCTCGGCGCGATCGTCCGCTCCACCTCCGCCTTCGGCGGCCACGGCGTGGTCGTGCCCGAGCGCCGCGCGGCCGGTATGACGGCCGGCGCCTGGAAGTCCTCGGCGGGCACCGCGGCCCGTACGCCGGTCTCGCGCGTCACCAACCTGACCCGCGCCCTGGAGGAGTACAAGAAGGCCGGTGTCACGATCGTGGGCCTGGCGGCCGACGGTGAGCACACGGTCGAGCAGCTGGAGGCGCTGGGCGGCCCGGTCGTCATCGTCATCGGCAGCGAGGGCAAGGGCCTGGGCCGCCTCGTCGGCGAGACCTGCGACTACCGGGTGCGGATCTCGATGCCGGGCGGCGCCGAGTCGCTGAACGCCGGTGTCGCGGCGGGCATCGTGCTGTACGAGGCGGCGCGCCGCCGCAAGGGCTGACACCCTCGTACGCCTGACGCCCGTCCGGCGTAGGTGATCTTGACGGGCCTCGGACAGATCGGGCCCGTCAAGGCAGTGTCCTAAACCTCCATCACTCGGTTAGATGAGTGTGGACACCAGAACGCCCCGGCCCGGGTTCGACGATCAGCCTGCCCTGAGTATGGTCAAGGTGGACTCGGACCCCGCGCAGGTCATCGTCAACCACGCCAGTTTCCGGGTGCATTTCGCCCCGAAGGCCCAGCCGAAGCGCCTGGCGAGGATGCCGGCCGGGCAGGGGGCGGCCCGCCGCCGGGCTCCGGTGGTGTGGAGCGGCCGGGCGGCGCCCGGGGCGACCGGCCTGCTGCAGGCGGTGCGCGGCCTCGACGCGCCGGGCGCGACGGGCGACGTGGGCGCCACCCAGGTCATCCCGCGCATCGACGAGGACACCATGCCGACGCCGGTCGTGGTGGGCCCGCGCTCGCCGCTCGCGGACTCCGGCGGTGCGGAGACGGCACTGCTCCAGGCGGTCCGCCAGAGCCCGCACGGATACGCCCAAGGGGCGTACGGGGACGGCGACTTCGACGAGTTCGAGCGCGGCTACGAGGGCGACGACTTCGACGGGCCCGACGACTCCGACGCGCGCGGGCAGCGGCACGGCGCGGACCAGGTGCGGCACGCGTACTACCCGGGCCGCCGGATGAACCTCGGCGTGGTCCTCCTCCCGCTGCGCGTCTTCCTCGGCTTCATCTCCGTGTACGCGGGGATGGGCAAGCTCTGCGACCCCGTCTACTTCGACGGCGGCGAGCGCGGCTCGATGATGAAGTGGCTGAACTCGCTGCACCCTTGGGGCCTCGCCGGGCCGCTGCGCGACTTCGCGCTCCAGCATCCGGTCGGGGCGGGCCTGTCGGTGGCCTTCCTCCAGATCGTGGTGGGCGTACTGACCATGATGGGCCTGTGGCAGCGGGTCGCGGCGGTGTTCGGGGCGCTGCTGTCGGCGGCGCTGCTCCTGACGGTGAGCTGGCAGACGGTCCCGGCGTACGACGCGCCGGACTTCATCTACCTCGCCGCCTGGTCCCCCCTGATCACGGCGGGCGCGCCCGTCTACTCGCTGGACGCCCGCCTCGCCGGCGAGGCCTGGCGGCGCCTCGGCCCGCGCTCCACGCTGTGGGAGCTGCGGCGCCGGGTGCTGCGACGGGGCACGGTGATGGCCACGGTCCTGGTCGGCCTGACACTGCTGATCGGCTCGCTGCTCGGCGGGGCGGTCCGCTCCACCGAGATGGTGACGGTCCCGGGCCCCGACTCCGACCCCACCAACTACCTGCCGGGCACCCCGCTGGCGCCCGCGCCGCACGCTCCGCTGGTACGGCGCCCCGGCTCGCCCAAGCCGTCCGTGAGCGGGTCGGCCAAGCCGTCCGCGAAGCCGTCGAAGCGGGCGTCGTCCAAGGCCGTACGGGAGTCCGGGACGGTCGGGGGTGTGCCGAGCCAGACGTCCCAGGGCACGACGGGCCACAAGCCGCCGGTGTCCCGCCACCAGGCGCCGGCGGCGCCGCCGGCGACGAGTTCGGGGCCGACGTCCACGGGTGGGGCGTCGACTCCGTCGGGGGGTACGGGCTCTACGGGGGGTAACCGGAACCCGATCGGTGGGCTGCTGGGCTGACGGGGGTTGTTTCCCCACCCCGCCCCTTCCCTAGACCCTCCGGGGGTGGGAGGGGGCGGAGGTGTTTTCCCGGGGGCTGCGCCCCCGGACCCCTTTTGCGGGGCCTGCGGCCCCTGCACCCCGCTTCGGGGCTCAGCCCCGGACCCCGCTCCTCAAACGCCGGAGGGGCTGGATTTTCCCGGGCCCTGCTCCTTGCGCGCCGGAGGGGCTGATTTTCGTGCCGCCGGGGCTGGAGTTACCTAAGGGGCGCGGGGAACTGCGCGACCAGCCCCCACCGAACCCGCAGACGAACAGGGGGTCCGGTGGCTAGCCCCCGTGGCCGCCCGTCGCCAGTTCCTTCGCCGCCTCCGTCAGGTCCTTCGCCGTGTCGATCGCGCGCCAGTACGCCCCGTGCGGCAGCGGATAGCCGGCCAGGCGGCGTTCGCGGGCGAGGCGCGGGAACGTGGTGCGCTCGTGGTCGCCCCGGTCGGGGAGGAGGGCGGTGAACGCCGAGGAGAAGACGTACACGCCCGCGTTGATCAGGTACGGCGACGGCGGGGACTCGATGAAGTCCGTGATGTGGCCGAAGGCGTCCGTCTCGACGGCGCCCCACGGGATCCGCGGACGCGCCAGCGCCAGCGTGGCCGTGGCGTCGCGCTCGCCGTGGAAGGACGCCATCTCGCGCAGGGAGAAGCGCGTCCAGATGTCGCCGTTCGTGGCGTACCACGGCTGATCGGGGTGCGGCAGGTGCGCGGCCGCGTACTTGAGGCCGCCGCCCCGCCCCAGCGGCTCGTTCTCGACGACCGTCGTGACGCGCAGCGGCAGATCCGCCGAGTCCAGCCACTCCTGGAGCACACCCGCGAGATGGCCGCAGGAGATCACGGCGTCGGTGACGCCCTCCGCGGCCAGCCAGGCGAGCTGATGGCCGATGATCGGGGTCCCGGTGCCCGGGATCTCGACCATCGGCTTGGGGCGGTCGTCGGTGTACGGACGCAGTCGTGAGCCCTGGCCGCCCGCCAGGACCACGGCCTGCGTCGGGAAGGTCGAAGTCGTGCTCGCAGTCATGCGGTGAACGATATGCGCTACCGCGGAGCCGGGGTCGCTCAGGACTCCTGGGCGACGCCCGACGCGAACGACGTGTCGCAGACGGGGCGCGAGTACGACTGGGCCTTCACGGGGCCGTACTGCTCCACGGCGGCCCGTCCGAGCGCCCGCGCGATCGACATGCAGTGCTGGGCGAGCGAGGGACGCCTCTCCACCTCGCGCTGGAGGTGGGTGAGGGCGGTTCCGGGGTCCTTCTCCTGGAGTTCGACGAGGAGCGCGTCGCGCAGGAGGTCCTGTGGGGTGCGCGGCTTCGCGCGTACGGAGACGTCCTCGGAGGAGGCGGTCAGCAGCTGCGAGTCGCTGGTCCCGGCCCAGTTGACCCGGGTGACCGCGAGCGTCCCGGAGAGGACGAGGACGACGGGCAGGACGAGAGCTAGGGTGCGGCCGATTCGGCGGGCTGTGTGCGTCACGGAGGCGAGCGTAGCGGGGGGTAATGATTTGGCGACATTTAGTCACCCGGTCGGGGGATGGTTCGAGGCGGCGTTTCGAATCCCGTGTTGACGAACACAGTTCGAAATGGGCGGTCTGCCGGGGTATTTGTCGACAGCTGAAACCCCTGGGCCAGGCCGTACGTACAAAGCCCCGCACCCCGGTAGGTGGGTGCGGGGCCGGCTGACGTGCCGCCGTACGTCAGTCGCTGAGGCGCTCGCCCGTCGAGGTCGAGAAGACGTGCGTCTCGCCGGGGCGCGGGACCACGTGGAGCTGGCTGCCCTTCTCGGGGACCGAGCGGCCGTTCACGCGGACCACGAGGTCCTTCTGCTCGCCGCCGACCTCGGCCGTGCCGTACACGTAGCCGTCGGCGCCGAGCTCCTCCACCACGTTCACGGTGACCGCGAGGCCCGCGGGCTCCGCGTCGGAGTCCTTCGAGAGGGTCTTGGCGACGCCGCCGTTGTGCTCGACGATGTCGAAGTGCTCGGGGCGCACGCCGACCGTCACCGTGCGGTCGCCCTTGTCGGCGGCCGCGGACAGCGCCTCACGGCTCACCGGGACCACGCTGTTGCCGAACTTCACGCCGCCGTCGGTGATCGGGACCTCGACGAGGTTCATGGCGGGGGAGCCGATGAAGCCCGCGACGAAGAGGTTGGCCGGGCGGTCGTACATGTTGCGCGGCGAGTCGACCTGCTGGAGGAGGCCGTCCTTGAGGACCGCGACCCGGTCGCCCATGGTCATGGCCTCGACCTGGTCGTGGGTGACGTACACCGTGGTGATGCCGAGGCGGCGCTGGAGCGAGGCGATCTGCGTACGGGTCGAGACGCGGAGCTTGGCGTCGAGGTTCGACAGCGGCTCGTCCATCAGGAAGACCTGCGGCTCGCGGACGATCGCGCGGCCCATCGCCACGCGCTGGCGCTGACCGCCGGAGAGCGCCTTCGGCTTGCGGTCGAGGTACTCGGTGAGGTCGAGGATCTTCGCGGCCTCTTCGACCTTCTTGCGGATCTCCGCCTTGTTCACGCCCGCGATCTTCAGGGCGAAGCCCATGTTGTCCGCGACGGACATGTGCGGGTACAGCGCGTAGTTCTGGAACACCATCGCGATGTCCCGGTCCTTCGGCGGGAGGTGGGTGACGTCGCGGTCACCGATGCGGATGGCTCCGCCGTTGACGTCCTCCAGGCCCGCGAGCATCCGCAGGGAGGTGGACTTTCCGCAGCCCGAGGGGCCGACGAGGACGAGGAACTCGCCGTCCTCGATCTCGATCTCAAGCCCGTCGACCGCGGGCTTGGTGGAGCCCGGGTAGATCCGGGTCGCCTTGTCGAACGTGACAGTGGCCATGGGAGACCTGTCCCTTCACCGGCAGGAACGTGCCGGACGATCCGAGTAGAGGGAGAAGTGGTGTAGTCCACCTGGGTGGGCTGCCGGAGACGCTACCCGGCGATGTCCGATCTGTCAGCAGGTGGGAGAGGGGAACTTCGTGGAGCTCCCGATCGTGCTCTGTGTAGAGTGAGGGAGCCCTCGCGTGGGGGTGCGATCGCACACGCTGCCGCCTTAGCTCAGTTGGCTAGAGCGCTTGACTTGTAATCTTGAGGTCGTCGGTTCGATTCCGACAGGCGGCTCCACCGAAACACCGCGTAACACCGTGTCCCGGACCTTCCTGGTCCGGGACAATTGTGTTTCAAGGGGTGTGCGGGAAAGGGGTCGGGGAGCCGTATGAGTCGTCGTTCCAGCGGGCTGGTCGGGGTGTGGGCGGAGGCGCAGCGGCAGCAGCAGCGCCAGCAGGAGGCCCAGCACCGGGCGTCGGTCCAGCAGCAGCGGCAGCGGGAGCGCCAGCAGCGGGAGTACGAACGGGATGCCGCGCGGGTCCACCGCGAGCAGCGGGCGGCCTATCGGCAGAGCCGGGAGGCGGATGCCCGCGGGCGCTCGCAGGAGCTGGACGCGCGCGTGGAGGTGCTGACGGGGCTGCTGGCGGCGGGGTGCGCCGAGCCGCCGTTCCGTACGGCGGGTCTGCTGCGCGAGGAGAGCGTCGAGCCGTTCGCGCCCGGGGCGCTGGCGCAGCCGGTGCCTATGCCGGACCCGGCGCGCTACCAGGCCCAGGGCGGCTGGACCGCGGGCCGCCGCGCCCAGCAGGAGGCACAGGCCGCCTACCAGCGGGACTGGGACGCGGCGCAGCTGGCGGAGAACGAACGGCGCCGCCAACTCGCCGACTACCGGGCGCGGTACGAGTCGTGGGCGCGGGGGCAGCTCGCCGAGGTCCGGGGCCACAACGCGGGCGTGGCCGACCTGGTGAGCGGATTGCGGGCGGGCGAGCCCGACGCGGTCGTCGCGTACTTCTCGGCGGCCCTGTACGCGGCATCGGCGTGGCCGGAGGGCTTCCCCCGTCAGGTGTCGTGCGCGTACGACCGGGGTGCCCGGCAGCTGGTGCTCGACTGGGAGCTGCCCGCCCTCGACGTGGTCCCGGCCGCCAAGTCCGTGCGGTACGTGGCCAGTACGGACGAGGAGCGCGAGTCCGCCCGCCCGGTGTCCCAGCGGCGCGCGCTGTACCGGGACGCGCTGGCGCAGAGTGTGCTGCTGGTGGTGCGGGACCTGTTCGCGGCGGACGAGTTCGGCGTACTGGAGTCGGTGGCGCTCAACGGCTTCGTGGACGACGTCGACCCGGCGACGGGCCGCCGGGCGGAGATCTTCCTGGCGACGGTGATGGTGGACCGGCCGGCGTTCCAGGGCCTGAACCTGACGCAGGTGAGTGCGGTGGACTGCCTGGTGGAGGCGGTGCGCGGTCAGCTGTCGGCCCGCCCCGACCAGCGGACGGCGGTACGCCCGGTGCGCCGCCCGGAGGACGTGGGCTCGGGCGTCCTCTCGCACGGCGCGGACTCCTCGCACTCCACCGAACCGGACCTGTTCATGATGGACCCGATCGAATTCGAGTCCCTGGTGGCGGAGTTGTTCCGGGCGCGCGGGATGGGGGCGGTGACCACGCAGCGCTCCAACGACGGCGGGGTGGACGTGGAGGCGGTGGACCCCGACCCGATCAGCGGCGGCCGGATCATCGTCCAGGTCAAGCGCTACCGCAACACGGTCCCGCCGACGGCCGTCCGCGACCTGTATGGAACGGTCCAGGGCGCCGGGGCCAACAAGGGCGTCCTGGTGACGACATCGGGCTTCGGGCCCGGCTCGTACGCCTTCGCCCAGGGCAAGCCGCTGACGCTGGTGTCCGGGGCGGAGTTGGTGGACCTGCTGCACGAGTGCGGGCTGCGGGGCCGGCTGGGGGAGCGCCCGGTGCCGGCCCAGCGGGGCCCCTCGGACACGGTCCCGGACATGGTTCCGGACACGCTGGTGGACGTACCGGTGGCGGACGAGTCCGCCGACGCCGCCGACGCCGACTTCAACGTCCTGGGCATGACGTGGACCGGGTCCGTCGCCCTGGACGTGTGCGCGCTGGTCTGCGCCGGGAGTCGGGTGCTCGACGACGACCACTTCGTCTTCTTCAACAACCGCGAGATTCCCGGGGGTTCGGTGCGGATGGTGCCCGGGGCGCTCGGCGACCGGGCGGCGGTCCGGGTGGAGTTCGACGCCCTGCCGCCCCGGGCGGACCGCCTGGTCCTGGTCGCCTCGGTCGACCCCGAGGCCAACCCGGACGCGGACCTGGCCGGCTTCACGGACGCGGGCATCCGCCTGCGCGACGCGGCGGGCACGGAACTGGACCGCCTGGAGGTCTCGGACGGCCGCACCGGCGAAACGGCCCTGGTCCTGGGCTCGTTCCGACGCCGGTCGGGCGACGACTGGGACTTCGTGGTGGGCGGACGGGGGTACCGGGGCGGCCTGGAGGAGCTGATCGGGGACTTCGGGATCGAGGTGGAGTAGGGCTCCCTCCGGGGCCCTGCCCGGCCGCGGCTACTCCACCCGCCCCAACTCCCCCAACGCCCCATCCGTCAGCCGATAAACCGTCCACTCGTCCTGCGGCCGCGCCCCCAGCGACTCGTAGAAGGCGATGG
Organism: Streptomyces sp. NBC_00224; assembly: GCF_041435195.1. Lineage (NCBI taxonomy): Bacteria > Bacillati > Actinomycetota > Actinomycetes > Kitasatosporales > Streptomycetaceae > Streptomyces > Streptomyces sp. NBC_00224. The sequence goes on along the minus strand of NZ_CP108106.1, from coordinate 4,497,224 downwards.
ACGGGGCGTTCCAGTTCAGGACGGACCACTCCAGGCGGCCGTAGCCGCGGGCCACGCAGATGCGGGCCAGTTCGGTCAGGAGGGCCTTGCCGTGGCCGCCGCCGCGCTGCTCGGGGCGTACGTACAGGTCCTCCAGGTAGATGCCGTGCACCCCGCGCCAGGTCGAGAAGTTGAGGAACCAGAGCGCGAAGCCCGCGGGCTCGCCGGTGTCGGTCTCGGCGATGTGCGCGTACGCCGCGGGGTGTTCGCCGAACAGCGCCTCGTGCAGCTGCTCCTGCGTCGCCCGCGCCTCGTCCGGGCACTTCTCGTACTCGGCCAGTTCGCGGACCATGGCGTGGATGACGGGGACGTCTTCGGGCGTTGCGGTACGAATCATGGCCGCAGGGTAGCCCGGGGGCGGTGGAGCGGTCGCGGGCATTCCGCTCCCCGGGATGCCCCCGGGACGGCCCGCCAGGAGCGCCTCACCAGCCCCGTACCCGCCTCCCCACCTCCACCTGTTCCGCCTCCAGCACGCGGCCGCCGTCCTCGATCTCCCAGAGGCAGTTCTGCAGCACCCGGCCCAGCGTCCACGCGCGCGCCCGGGCGCGGTCCAGGCCCAGTACCTCCGTCATCGCGTCGAAGCGCCACCGCAGCTGCGTCGCGTCGAAGCGGTTGACCAGCGCGGGCAGCAGCTCGAAGCCCGGGTCGCCCGCCAGCGGTTTGGGGTCGATGGCGAGCCACGGCTCGCGGTCGGCGGCGAGCACGTTCTCGTAGTGGAGGTCCCAGTGCAGCAGCCGGTCGCCCGGCTCGGCGGCCACCTCGCGGACGGCCGCCGCGCAGTCCTCCAGGAGCCGCCGGTCGGCCGGGTCGCGGAGTTCGCGTACCGCCCGGGGTGTCTCCTCCAGCATCCCGGCGGCGATATCGGCCAGCCGGCGCATCTCCGGCGGGGCCGGTACGGACGTGAGCCGGGACAGGAGGTCCGCGATCACCAGGACCGCCGACCGGGAGGGCATGGTCGTCAACTCGCGGGAGGAGTCCAGGCGTTCCAGCAGCATCGTGCCCGTCGCCGCGTCGTGGCGCAGCAGGCGTGCCGCGCCCGAACCGTCCCACACCCGCAGCGCCACCGGCTCGCCCGCGTTCTCCTCGTCGAGGAGTTGGAGTTTGAGGACCGCCGGGGTGCCGTCGTCCGCCGTCACCGGCAGCACCAGCGCGCACATCCCGTACATCGCGGGCCCGGCATCCGGCCGCAGCCCCCAGCGATCCAGGAACTCCTCCGCCCGGCCGGGCAGCGCGGCCGCGAAGGCGCGGCCCGCCTCGCCGTTGAACTCCGTCTGCGTCGCGATCAGCTCGTCCGGGATGTCGATCACCCGCCCGACCCTACCCGCGTGCGTGAATCGGTCCATGAGCCGATTCCTTCGGACGCGCCCCCGGCAAGCGGCACGTGCCGTGCGGCGTTACGTCCGCAGCGCCCCCGGCACGTACCTCTGGCTGGCGGTCCTGTTCGTCACCACCATCGCCCTGCACCACATGTCGCCGGAGTTCGAGGAGGACTTCCTGCGGCAGCGCTCCACCAACATCCACGAGCTGTCGACCAACCCCGTCCGGGTCCTGATCACCAGCGCCCTGTGGATCGACGGCGGCCACTGGCTCCCGTACGCCGTCCTCTACTCCGTCTTCCACGCGCAGGCCGAGCGCTGGCTCGGCACCCGCCGCTGGCTCGCGGTCGTCGTCCTCGCGCACGTGCTCGCCACCTACTTCAGCGAGGGCGCGCTGCTGTGGGCGGTGCACCACGGCGTCGCCCCGCATTCGGCCGTCAACACCCTTGATGTGGGCGTCAGTTACGCCCTGGCGGGGGTCGTCGGTGTGCTGACCTATCGGATCGCGGCTCCCTGGCGATACGCGTACGCCGCCTGTGTCCTCGTCCTGTACGGGACCCCGCTCCTGACCGGCCGCACCTTCACGGACCTGGGCCACTTCACGTCCGTACTCGTCGGGCTCGCCTGCTACCCGCTCGTACGGGGGCGGGGCGCGCCCTGGAATCCGGTGACGGAGGCGGCGACGGCCGTCAGGAGATACCGGCGTCCTTGAGCACCTTCGCGAAGGCGTCCGCGTCGAGGATGGCCGAGCCGTCGCCCGGCGGGCGCTTGCCGTCGATCAGGACGGTCGGGCTGGAGTTCACGCCGGAGTCCTCGAAGGCCTTCTCGGCGGACGCCACCCAGCTCTTGTACGTGTTCTCGCGCACCGCCTTGTCGAAGGCGGCGCCGCGCAGGCCCGGCACCTTGTCCGCGATCCTGAGCAGATTGTCCGCGGTGTAGCCGTCGCTGCCCTCGTCCTCGGGCTGGCTGGCGAAGACGGCCGCGTGGTACTCGGCGAACTTGCCCGCGTCCACCGCCGCCCGCAGCGCGCCCGCCGCCCGCGCCGAACCGCCGCCGCCGAGGTTGCGGTCGAGGAAGGAGGCGAGCGTGTAGCGGATCTTGACTTTGCCCTGCGCGGCGAGCTCCGCGAGCGGCACCGCGCCGGACGCCTCGAACTTGGCGCAGTACGGGCAGCGCGGGTCCTCGTACACGGTCACGGTGTGCACGGCCGACGGGCTGCCCACGACGATTTCCGCACCCTCCGCCTTCGCCGGGAGCTTGGCGAGCGTCGCCGCGTGCGGTGCGGCCTTCACGTCCAGCTCCGCCGGGGCGGACGAGCTCGAACCGGACCCCGAGGAACACGCGGCGACCGAGACGCCGAGCGCCCCGGCGAGGGCGAGCGCCACCGCCGCGCGACGGACCTTGCGTGCGGACGTACGTCCCGTCATACGAGCCAGCTCTCCCATGATGTCGATTTCGATGCCGTACCAAACCTGTTCATATTGAAGCTAATTGCCCCACCGGGCGGCCCGACCCGCCGAAGGTCCCGATCGGCAGGGCCGAAGGTCCCGCGCGACCCCGCTCCCCGCCTTCGGATTCCGTACCTGCGGATTCCGCATCTGGACAGGTCTCATCCGGCGGTGTACCAACAAGCCCCATGAGCACGCGCACGATCAACGGCGGTATCTCCTTCTGGTACGCGCAGGACGGCATCCCCGCCCCCCGCGAGCCCCTGACCGGCGACGCGACGGCGGACGTCGTCATCGTGGGCGGCGGCTACACGGGGCTGTGGACGGCGTACTACCTCAAGAAGGCCGTCCCCTTCCTCAACATCACCGTCCTGGAGGCCCGCTTCTGCGGCTACGGCGCCTCCGGCCGCAACGGCGGCTGGCTCTACAACGGCATAGCGGGCCGCGACCGGTACACGAAGCTGCACGGCCACGAGGCCGCCGTACGCCTCCAGCGGGCCATGAACGACACCGTCGACGAGGTGGTGCGGGCCGCCACCGAGGAGTCGATCGACGCGGACGTCCACCAGGGCGGTGTGCTCGAAGTGGCCTACACCCCGGCCCAGTTGGGGCGGTTGAAAGCCTTCCATGCCACCGAGCTCGAATTCGGCGAGAAGGACCGGCTGCTGCTCGGGGCCCGCGAGACAGCCGAGCGCATCCGGGTCGCCGGGGCCGTCGGCTCCGCCTGGACCCCGCACGGCGCCCGCATCCACCCCGTCAAGCTGGTCAAGGGCCTGGCGGCGGCCGTCGAGGCGCTGGGCGTGACCGTCCACGAGTCGACCCCGGTGACGGAGATCCGTCCCAAGCACGCGGTCACTCCGTACGGCACGGTCCGCGCCCCGTACGTCCTGCGCTGCACCGAGGGGTTCACCGCGTCCCTGAAGGGCCGGCGCCGCGCCTGGCTGCCGATGAACTCGTCCATGATCGCCACCGAGCCGCTGCCGGCTGATCTGTGGGAGACGATCGGCTGGGAGGGCCGCGAGACGCTGGGCGACATGGCGCACGCGTACATGTACGCGCAGCGCACCGCCGACGGCCGGATCGCGCTCGGCGGACGCGGCGTGCCGTACCGCTTCGGCTCCCGCACCGACAACGACGGCCGTACGCAGCCGGAGACGATCGAGGCCCTGCGCGAGATCCTGATCCGCTTCTTCCCCCAGCTCGCCGGGGTCGCGGTCACGCACGCCTGGTCGGGGGTGCTCGGGGTGCCGCGCGACTGGTGCGCCACCGTCACCCTGGACCGCTCGACGGGGCTCGGCTGGGCGGGCGGCTACGTCGGCTCGGGCGTGGCCACCGCCAACCTCGCCGCCCGCACCCTGCGCGACCTGGTCCAACAGGACTCCGGCCAGTCCGGCCCCACCGACCTGACCACCCTCCCCTGGGTCAACCACAAGGTCCGCCGCTGGGAGCCGGAACCTTTCCGCTGGCTGGGCGTACAGGGGATGTACGCGGCGTACCGCGAGGCGGACCGCCGCGAACTGTCCACCCACTCGGCGACGACCCATCGGATCGCGGTGGTGGCGGACCGGGTGTCGGGGCGGCACTGAGGGGGAGCCCGCCCCAGGCGGGGGCTGAGCCCCCGCGCCCCGGCTCAGGGGTGGTTGCCCTCACGGATCGGCCGGGCTGACGGTCTGGTTCTCGCCCAGGTCATACCCGTTCGCTTCGTCCTTGCCCATGAGGGGCCCTCCTTTGCCGACTACTTGGGGTGGGCGGCGGGTGTCAGGTCGAGGGGGTGAGGGGGCTGGGCCACGTGTGGCATGCCGGGTTGGAGCGCCCACATCAGATCGTCACCACTGGAGTTGTGCACATGAGGAGCGAGTCCCCTTCCGCTGTTTTGCCGCTGTTGACGGATGCCGACGCTAGGAGCCGACTCCGTCGGATCTCTACGAACTTGCACTGGCTTGCACATTGATTCGTAGAGTTGATGGCGGTATTGACGCCTTCATCACCGGTCAGCGAAGCTCGTGCAAACGCGTGCCAGCGTCTACACAAGGGAGCCAGCCATGGCTGTCGAATTCGTCGGCATCGACCCCGACACGGACCGGGACCACTGCCCCACCGTGTGGGCGGACGCAGCGGCTCAAAAGATCTTGTTGCAGGGCTGGAAGCCGGATGCCGACACCCAGGCATGGTGCGAGGGAAGCAGCCCCGCGCACGGCCCGGTCCCCGCGAGTGAAGCCATCGTCAGGATTCCGGCTCGGATGATCCCGATGATCAGGGAGGCGTGTGATGCCGTCGAGCGTGCCCAGCTTCGCTGACCTGCTTCGAAAGTGCGAACGGTCCGCTGCCCACCTGGAGTTGCGGGACGCCTATGCCCCCACGGAGCGGTTTTATGCCTGGAAACGTGGTGAGCGGATCGATTGGGCGGACCGGGATTCCTGGTGGCATCCCTATGACCAGCTGATCTCGGACACGGTGGCCCGGGGCGTAGTGGTTCGCCAGGCCCGAGTCGTATCCGAGCCCGTGTCGGAGTACATCCGGTGGGAGCACTACGTCACCCATGCCAACGTCACGGCGGGCGAAGAGGTCCGCTGGCTGCCACGGCGACGCGCCACGGGCATCCCGCTGCCGGGGAACGACTTCTGGCTGTTCGACGGGCTTGCGCTCCGGGTGCACCACTTCTCGGGTGAAGGCGTGGTGGTGGAGGACGAGATCACGGAGGACCCGGACATCGTGAAGCTGTGCTCCACCACCTTCGACGCCGTCTGGGAACGAGCGGTCCCGCACCACCAATACAGAGTCTGACGAGGCCTGTTCTGTGCCCCCGCACCCCTCGTCGAGCGTTCAGGCGGCCCGCGAATCCCTCGCCGGCCGCCTGCGCGACATTCGGAGGGACGCGGAGATCAGCGGTCGGGAGCTGGCCGCCAGGTGCGGCTGGTCGGAGTCGAAGTCGTCCCGGATCGAGAATGCCAGGACCCCACCGTCCGACGCGGACCTCCGGGCGTGGTGCAGGGCCTGCGGAGCCGACGATCAAGCTCCTGACCTGATCGCGGCCAATCGGCAGTCCGCCGATGCCCATGTCCAGTGGCGACGGCTCCAGCGGACCGGTCTGCGCCAACTGCAGGAATCCACAGAGCACCTGTATCGACGGACCAAGGTGTTCCGGGTCTATGTGTCCGACGTGATTCCCGGTTTTCTCCAGACGCCCGGATACGCCACCGCCCTCTTGTCCTCCATCGTGGAATTCCGGGGGACGCGGGATGACGTGAAGGACGCGGTCGCGGCCCGTATGAGGCGGAATGCGGTGCTGACGACCGGCGCGCGCCGGTTCTCGTTCGTCCTGGAGGAGTCGGTCCTGCGCCATCGGCTGTGTACCGCCGAGGCCATGGCCGCACAACTGGGCCACGTGCTGGGGGCCATGGATCTCGCACATGTCGCCGTGGGCGTCATCCCGCTCGCCGCCCAGCGGACTCTCTGGCCCATGCCGACCTTCACCATTTTCGACGGCAACAGGGTGCACGCGGACACGCTGGAATCCGCCTCCACGCTCACGCAGCCCAGCCAGGTCGAGCTGTACGCCCGGGCGTTCGAGCGGCTTTCCCAGGAGGCCGTACGGGGTGCTGCGGCGCGCATCCTCGTGACGGATGCGCTGGCAGCCCTCGACTGAGCGGGCGCGGCCCCGCCCCCTCAAGGAACCAGCACCACCTTCCCCACAGTCCCCCGAGTCTCCAGCGCGCGATGCGCCGCGGCCGCCTCGGCCAGGGGGAAACGCTGGACCGCCGGGCGGAGGCGGCCTGTTGCCGCCTCCTCCAGGGCGCGGGTTTCCAGTGTGCGCAGGGGATCGGGGCCCTCGGCGCGGGACAGCATCACCGGGCCCAGGACGTTCTTCGACGTGATGCCGCGCTCCCGCAGGTACTCCGCCGTGAACGTCAGCGGTTCGCCGTCGTGCAGGCCCGACTCCGACCAGCCGAAGACGACGTGTTGGCCGCCGGGGGCGAGGAGGTCGACCGCGACGCGGCCGGTGGTGCCGCCGACCGAGTCGAAGACGACCGTGGCGCGGCGGTCGGCGCCGAGGAACTCCCGTACGGCGTCGGGCCAGTCGGGGCGCAGGTAGTCGACGGCCAGGTCCGCGCCGTTCTCGTGGACGCGGGCGGTCTTGGCGGGGCCGCCGGCGAGGCCGACGACCGTGCCGCCGGCGTTCTTCACGTACTGCACCAGCAGTGTGCCGATGCCGCCCGCGGCGGCCGGGACCAGGGCCACCGTGTCGGGGCCGAGGTCGGTGAACTGGAGGATGCCCATCGTCGTACGGCCGGTGCCGATCATCGCGACCGCCTCGGCCGGGTCGAGGGACGGCGGGATCTCGTGGAGGCGGGTGGCGTCCGCGACGGCCAGTTCGGCGTAACCGCCGGGGGCCATGCCCAGGTGGGTCACCACCCGCTTGCCGAGCCAGCCGGGGTCGGTGCCCTCGCCGAGCGCGTCGACCGTGCCCGCGACCTCGCGGCCGGGGATCGTGGGCAGTACGGCCGGGGCCGGGTACGGGCCCGTCAGGCCCTCCCGCAGGGCCGTGTCGAGCAGGTGCACCCCGGCCGCGGCGACGGCGATCCGCACCTGGCCGGGGCCGGGCACGGGGTCCTCGGTCTTCTCGTACGTGAGGTTCTCGGCGGGGCCGAAGGCGTGGAGGCGGATGGCGTGCATGGTGGCGGCAGCTCCTTGCGGCGTCGCGGGTACCGGGTGCGTCCCGGTCGTGCCGTCAGCCTCCGACCTCAAGTTCCCTTGAGGTCAAGCCCGGGTCAGCCGCAGGCTCCGTACCGCCAGTGACGCCGCCTCGATCCCGCTCGCGAACGCGACCTCCGACAGCACGCCCGGCGCCGCCACCTGGTCGCCCGCGAGGAACACGCCCTGGCCCCGGTCGACCGCCGGGCGGTCGCGCCAGGTGGTGCCGGGCAGGTCCACCGCCCCCGTACGCCCGGCCGCGAGCGCGTCGCGGCGCCAGGCGACCCGCTGGCGCCAGCCCGCGAACGCGGCGTCGAGCAGCCGCTCCCCGCGCGCGACGCCGTCGGCCTTCGACTCGTGCGGGGCGATCGGGAACTGCGCCTGGAGCAGCTGGTGCCCGGCCGGGGCGAGGGTGCGGCCGGCGGCGGTGAAACGTTCGATCCAGCCCGGTGTCTCCAGGTCGGAGACGACGAACGGGTCGCCACGGCGCGTACGGAGCCCCAGGTCGAGCAGGGCCGTGCGGCCGCTGGTCCAGCGCAGCGAGTCGTCGCCGAGCAGACGCCGGGCGGCGTCCAGGGAGGTGGCGACGACGACGGGCCCGTGGTCCTCGGGGAGCGCGTCCACGCGCGCGGTGGTCTCCACGTGCACCCCCAGCTCCCACGCGCGCGTGGCCATCCGGTCGACGAGCGCCCCCCACCCGCCCACCGGATAGCGGGCCTCGGGCGGCAGCGCGAGGGCGCGGTGCAGCCGCTCCTGGACGAACGCGGCGGAGAGCGAGCCCGGGTCGTGGTGGAAGAGCACGACGGCGGCGTAGTTGGCGGCGGCGCGCGCGGCCTTGGGGCCGACGACACCGGCGGCCCAGGAGGCGAAGTCACGGTCCGCCGGGGCGGTTTCCGGACTCTGCCGGGCCAGCTTGAGCAGGGCCAGAGGCGGAGTGTGGCGCAGCGAGCCGTCCCAGTGGAAGCGGAACCGGGCGGCTTCGAGCGGCTGTACGGAGACGACCTGCCCGAGCAGCCCGCGGCGTTTGAGCCAGGCCCAGTGCGGGCCGCCGTTGTAGAGCACGTGCGGACCGTCGTTGGTGAGGTACGGACCCTCGGCCGTACGCGCGCGTCCGCCCAGCGTGTGGTGCGACTCGTACAGGTTCACCTGGGCGCCGGACTCGGCGGCGGTGATGGCCGCGGTGAGCCCGGCGAGGCCGCCGCCGATGACGGTGATCCGGTCCATGCTGCTCTCCTGTCGCTGTACGGGCACTCATCGTTAGAGACGGAGTAAGGAGGGTGGAATGTGACAGGTAGGGGTGGGGCGGTTGTCAGTGGCGTGGTCCAGCATGGAGTCATGGCGAAGAGGGCGAGCGAAGTGACGACGGTGCGGCGTCCGGAGGTGCGGCTGCCCCCGCTGGCACCACACGGACCGGCGGAACTGGAACCGGAGGGCGACTACGACGGTCTGGAGTTCCGGAACCTGGACCTGTCCGGCCAGGAGGGCACCGGCGCCCGCTTCATGGACTGCGGGGTGTACGGCTGCGTGCTGGACGAGACCCGCCTGCCCGGCACCCGTTTCATCGACACGGTGCTCTCGGGCGTACGGGGCGTGGGCACGGACCTGTCGCGCGCGTCCCTGCGCGATGTGGAGATCCACGACGTACGCATGGGCGGCGTGCAGCTCCACGGCGCGGTCCTGGAGCGGGTCCTGATCCGCGGCGGCAAGATCGACTACCTCAATCTGCGCGATACGGATCTACGTGACGTGGTCTTCGAGAACGTCGTCCTGGCCGAACCGGACTTCGCGGCGGCGCGCCTGGACCGGGTGGCGTTCGCGGGCTGCGAGCTGCGGGGGGCGGACTTCACGGGCGCCCGTATGAAGGACGTGGACCTGCGGGGCGCGGCGCTCCTGGACATCGCGCGGGGCGTGGACCGCCTGGCGGGGGCGGTGATCACGCCGTCCCAGCTGGTGGACCTGGCGCCGGCGTTCGCGGCGCAGGTGGGGGTGCGGGTGGTGACGTGAGGGGGCGCCGGCCGCGACCGCCGGGGGCCGGACCCCCTTGGCCCCCTGGCCCCCGGGTCCCTTTAGTCCGTCAAGCGGGGGAAGCGGGACTGGAGGGTCCAGACGACCGGGTTCTCGGCGAGGTCGTCGTGCATGTCGCTGAGGTCGGCGATCACGTCGTGCAGGAAGTCGCGGGCCTCGCGGCGCAGCAGCCGGTGGCTGAAGGTGAGCGGGGCCTCGTCGCCGGGCATCCAGTCGGCCTCGACGTCCACCCAGCCGAAACGGCGCTCGAAGAGCATGCGGTCGGTCGACTCGGTGAAGTCGATCTCGGCGTACTGGCTCCGGGAGGAGCGGCTGCCGCGCGGGTCGCGGTCGAGCGCCTCCACGGTGTCGCAGAGCGCCCACGCGAAGTCGAGCACCGGCACCCATCCCCAGGCTGTGGACACTTCGCGGTCCGCCTTGGTGTCGGCGAGGTAGACGTCTCCGCAGAAGAGGTCGTGGCGGAGGGCGTGTACGTCCGCGCGGCGGTAGTCGGTTTGTGGGGGGTCGGGGAAGCGGTTGGAGAGGGAGTAGCCGATGTCGAGCACGCTCGATGGTCCCATGGCGGGGGCGGGGGGCGGGTCCTGAGCCCCCGGTCATCGGGTCCGGGCCGCACGTTGCCCCCAGACCCCGTGTTTGTCTGCGGGTTCGGTGGGGGCTGGTCGCGCCGTTCCCCGCGCCCCTTTTTGGCCCGGTGTTTGTCTGCGGGTCGGCTGTGGTTGCTCGCGCCGTTCCCCGCGCCCCTTAGGTAACTCCAGCCCAGGCGGCACGAAGGTCAGTCCCTCCGGCGTGCGACGGGCGGGCCCCTTCAGGGGCGCGGGGAACTGCGCGACCAGCCACAGGCGGCCCGCAGACGAACAGGGTCCGGGGGCGTAGCCCCCGGGAAGCCACCTCTACCCCCACCCACCCCCGGAGGGTTTAGGCGAAGGGGCGGGGTGGGGGCTGAACCTCACGGGAGCAGGCGGCGCTCCTTCCCCTCCGCCACCGCCCCCGCCCGCGTCTCCACCCCCAACTTCTCGTAGATCCGGCCCAGATGCGTCTTCACCGTCGCCTCGCTGATGAACAGCGCCCGTGCGATCTCGCGGTTGCCCAGGCCGCGGGAGAGCTGCGCCAGGATGTCCAGTTCGCGGTCGGTGAGCGTGGGGCGGCCGGTGCCCCGCATGCGTTCCATGACGCGGCTCGCCACGGGGGGCGACAGGGCGGTGCGGCCCTGGGCGGCCGCGCGGATCGCCGCGAAGAGTTCCTCCGGGCGCTCGGCCTTCAGCAGGTACCCCGTCGCTCCGGCGGCGATCGCCCGTGTGATGTCCGCGTCCGTGTCGTACGTGGTCAGGACGAGCACCCGCACCCCCGTCCCCGCGATCCGCCGGGTCGCCTCGACCCCGTCGATGCCCGGGCCGAGCTGGAGGTCCATCAGCACGACGTCGGGCCGTACCTTGGCCGCCGCCGCGACCGCCTCCTCGCCGGTGCCCGCCTCCCCGACCACCTCGATGTCGGGCTCGCTGCCGAGCAGCGCGAGCAGTCCGGCCCGTACGACCGCGTGGTCGTCGCACAACAGCACCTTCATCGGACTTCCTCCAACGAATCCAACGGATCCAACGAATCCAACGGAACCGCCGCCGTCAGCACCGCACCCTCCCCGGGCGCCGACTCCACCGTCAGCGTTCCGCCGAGCTGCCGCACCCGCGCCCGCATCGCGGGCAGCCCGTGGCCCCGGCCGCCCCGGGCTCGTACACCCGCCTCCGCGACCGCGAACCCGCGCCCGTCGTCCGCGACGTCCAGCACGATCTGGTCACCCAGATAGGTGAGGGTGAGCGCCGCCGTGCGCGCCCCGGCGTGCTCGCGTACGTTCGCGAGCGCCCCCTGCGCGATCCGCAGCAGCGCCGACTCGACCCGGTCGGGCAGGGCGACGGGCACCCCGTCCACGTGCAGCCGTACGTCCAGGGAGGACTCCGCCGACGCCCGGGCCGCCAGCGCCCGCAGCGCCTCCGCCAGGCTGCCGCCCGCCGCCAGCTCCGCGGGCGCGAGATCGTGGACGAAGCGGCGGGCCTCGGCCAGGTTGCGCTCCGCGATCGACTCGGCCGTACGGACGTGGCGGCGGGCCGCCGCCGGGTCGGACTCCCACAGCCGCTCGGACGCCTGGAGCAGCATCTGCTGGCTGGACAGGCCCTGTGCGAGCGTGTCGTGGATCTCCATGGAGAGGCGCTGGCGCTCCGCGAGCGTGCCCTCGCGCCGCTCGGTGGCGGCCAGTTCGCGCCGGGTGCGGATGAGGTCGTCGATGAGGTGGCGCTGCCGGTCCGCCTGGCGCTGCATATGGACGAAGACGGCGGTGGCGACAGCCGCGACGGCGGGCGGCGCGACCACCAGGTTCGGGTCGATCCCCTCGGCCAGCATCAGCTGCGCGGCCACCACGAACGCGGTCAGCAGGGCGACGAGCACCAGCGCGGCCCGCGTCGGCAGTGTCCGCAGCCCGGTGTAGAACAGCGGCACCGCGCACCACGCGAAGCTCGGCGCGAGCACCACGAGCACCATCCACACCGCCACCACCACCCCGAGCCAGCCGAGCCGGCGGGGGGTGGGCCGCGATCCCAGGGCGGGGCCGAGTACGTACAGCAGGGCGAGGGCGGCCGAGAGCGCGACGATCCACGGGGTGCGGCCGTCGCCGGGGTGGCGGATCAGGAATCGCGCGAGGGAGGCGCCGAGCAGCAGGAAGAAGGCGGCGTGCATCACGACGGGCAGCCACCGCTCGTCGGCCGCGGGCCGCTCGGCGGGATGCCCTGCCCCTGTCTCCGCCGCGGGCCGCCCGGCGGGCCGCCCTGCCGCTGCCTCCCCTGCCTCCTCCGCTTCCACTGTCCAGCTCCTGACCTGCGCGTACGTACGTCTCCGTACTCATCCTCACCCGGCCCGCCCACCCCCGCATCAGCCGATCGGATGACGGCCGGGTCCACCGGTCCGGGCGCGGGGAGCAGCCGGTGCGCCGACCCTACGAGGGCGCGGGCGGGCCCACGATCGAGTCATGGACACGAACACGCACCGCCCCACGGCCACCCGCCGCACCAAGAAGATCGTCATCGGCGCCGTCGCCGCGGCCGCCCTCGCCGCCGGCACCTTCGGCGCGGTCGGCGCCAGCGCGGCCGCCCCGGCCGCCAAGCCCGCCGCCCAGCAGGCGGACGCCGCCGACCGCACCCTCACCCACTCCACCCACCTCACCGTCGCCGCCGCGACCAAGGCCGCCACCGCCGCCCTGGAGGCCGCCCGCAAGGAGAACCAGCGCGTCTCGGTCGCCGTCGTCGACCGCAACGGCAACACCGTGGTCACCCTGCGCGGCGACGGCGCGGGCCCGCAGTCGTACGAGTCGGCGGAGCGCAAGGCGTACACGGCCGTCTCCTGGAACGCCCCCACGTCCGTACTGGCCGGCCGCCTCGCCCAGGCGCCCAACCTCAAGGACATCCCCGGCACCCTCTTCCTCGCGGGCGGCGCGCCCGTCCAGGCCCAGGGCGCCCCGATCGCGGGCATCGGTGTCGCCGGCGCCCCGAGCGGCGACCTCGACGAGAAGTTCGCGCAGGCGGGCGTGGCAGCGCTGACGAAGTAACGCCTGTCCGAGGGCGGCGGCGCCGGCGCGGTGGCTGTTTCCGGCCTCGCCCCCGCATCCCCGGGCCCCCCGCGCGCCCCGCCCGTAGGATCGCCCTGTGGATCATCGCAGCGCGATACGCCGACTCGCCCTCCCCGGGGCCGTCCTGCTGGCCCTCGGTGGCTGCACCGGCGGCGTGGAGGGCAAGCCCGGGGCGGCGGGGCTGCGGGACGGGCTCTTCCCCAAGCTGGGCAACGGCGGCTACGACGTCGAGCACTACAGCCTCGCCCTCGACTACGACCCGGCCCGCAACCACCTCACCGGCACCGCCACCCTCACCGCCCGCGCCACCCGCGACCTCAGCGCCTTCAACCTCGACTTCGCGGGGATGGACGTGACCTCCGCGACGGTCGGGGGCGAGCGCGCGGACGCCAACCGGGCGGGCGACGAGCTGACCCTGCGTCCGGCGGACGAGATCGAGAAGGGCGCCCGGTTCCGTACGAGCGTGGCCTACTCCGGGACCCCGAAGACCCTCACCGACCAGGACGACTCGCACGAGGGCTGGCTGCGGACCGCCGACGGCGGCGCGCTCGCGCTCGGCGAGCCCGCCGGGTCGATGGCGTGGTTCCCCTCCAACAACCACCCCAGCGACAAGGCCACGTACGACATCAGGATCACCGTGCCCCGGGGGCTGACGGCGGTCTCCAACGGCGAGCTGAAGTCGACGGTCACGGCGGGCGGGCGCACCACCTTCACCTGGCACACCGGCGAGCCGATGGCGAGCTATGCGGCGACGGTGGCGATCGGCAAGTACGACATCGTCAAGGAAGCCAAGACACCGTCAGGACTGCCTGTTTACACGGCAGTCGACCCCGCCGCCCGGAAGGAGACCGCCGATGTGGTCGGCAGGCTTCCGGAGATCGTCGAGTGGGAGAAGGAGAACTTCGGGCCCTACCCCTTCTCCTCCACCGGCGTGATCGTCGCCCCCGAGGGCTCCGCCGAGTACGCCCTGGAGACCCAGAACCGCCCGGTGATCCCCGCCGACCAGCTCGACGAGGAGACCCTCGTCCACGAGCTCGCCCACCAGTGGTTCGGGGACTCGGTCACGCCGAAGCGCTGGAAGGACATGTGGCTCAACGAGGGCTTCGCGATGTACGCGGAGTGGCTCTGGAGCGAGGACCACGGCGGCAAGTCGGCGCAGGCGCACTTCGACGAGGAGTACGCCAAGGCGGCCGACGCCGAGCTCTGGGCGTTCCCGCCCGCCGAGCCGCCGTCGGCCGCCGAGATCTCGGACAAGCCGGTGTACGACCGCGGTGCGATGGTGGTCCACAAGATCCGCCGGGCCGTCGGGGACGACATGTTCTACGACATCGTGCAGGGCTGGACGAAGGAGCACCGGCACGCGAACGCCTCCACCGAGGACTTCACCCGGTTCGTGGAGGAGGAGTCCGGCAAGGACCTGACGGATCTGTGGGACACCTGGCTCTACGGGGACGGCAAGCCCAAGTCCCCGTAGAGCACCGCTCGGTGGCCGGTTACTTCACGTTGACGGCGGTCCAGGCGGCCGCCACCGTCTTGTATTCGGTGCTGCTCGCCCCGTACAGGTCGGCCGCGGCCTGGAGGGTCGTGGTGCGCGCCTTCGCGTAGTTGGTCGTCGACGTCATGTACGTGGACAGGGCCTTGTACCAGATCTTGTACGCCTTGGCCCGCCCGATGCCGGTGACCTTGGAGCCGTCGGACGTCGGCGAGTTGTAGCTGACGCCGTTGATGACCTTCGCGCCGCTGCCCTCGGACAGCAGGTAGAAGAAGTGGTTGGCGACGCCGGACGAGTAGTGCACGTCCTTGTTGCCGACCGTGCTCGACCAGTAGTCGGCCGACTGGCCGTCCTTGCTCGGCTTGTCCATGTAGCGCAGCGGGGTGCCGTTGCCGCGGATGTCGATCTTCTCGCCGATGAGGTAGTCACCGACGTCGTTGGCGTTGTTCGCGAAGAACTCCACCGACGTGCCGAAGATGTCGCTGGTGCCCTCGTTGAGACCGCCGGACTCCTTGCTGTAGTTGAGCTTGGCGGTGGCGGCGGTGAGGCCGTGGCTCATCTCGTGGCCCGCGACGTCGAGCGCGGTGAGCGGCTTGAGGTTGTTCTCGCCGTCGCCGTACGTCATGCAGAAGCAGCTGTCGTCCCAGAACGCGTTGACGTACGCGTTGCCGTAGTGGACGCGGGAGTACGCGGCCTTGCCATTGCCCGCGATGCCGTTGCGGTTGAGCTCGGCCTTGTAGAAGTCCCAGGTCACGGCGGCGCCGTAGTGCGCGTCGACACCGGCGGTCTCGCGGTTCTGCGGGGTGCCGTCGCCCCAGGTGTCGGTGGCCTTGGTGAAGAGGGTGCCGGTGCCGGAGGAGCCGTGCTTGAGGTCGTACGTCTTGTGCCCGCCGCGGCCGGCGTCCGTGAGGCTGTACGTGGAGCCGGACTTGGACGTTCCGAGGGTGACCTTGCCCGAGTACTCGCTGGTGCCGGTCCCGGTGTCGATGGCCTCGTACGAGTAGAGCTCGGCCCCGGTCGCGGCGTCGGTGATGACGTGGCGCTCGCTGGGGGTGCCGTCGCGCTGGGTCCCCTTGAGGACGGCCTCGTACGCCAGGACGGGCGTGCCGCTGGCGGCCCAGACGACCTTGCGGGCGTGGGCGGGGGCGCCCTTGAGCGAGACGCCGGAGGTGGCGACGGCTATGCGGGCCTCGGTGCCCTTGCTGACGCCCTTCAGACCGCCGTCCTTCTTGGTGTGGACGACGAGGTCGCCGCCGAGGACGGGCAGACCGTCGTACGTACGCTCGTACCGCGTGTGCACGGTGCCGTCCACGTCCTTGACGACATCGCGTACGACCAGCGCCTCCTTGGCGCCGAGCCCGATCTGGCGGGCGGCCGCGGGGGCGGCGGCCTGGGCCTCCTGGACGGCGCCGGCGCGCTCGGCCACACCGAGCACGCGGGCGCTCGCGCCCGCCTCGCGGTCGGCGGCACCGGCACTGGTGCCGGACTGAACGCCGACGACGACCATGGCGGCGGTGGCGACAAGAGCGGCAGCACGCAGGGAAGTTGTCACTGATGGGTCTCCTTCACTCGATCCGTTGCGCGGTGGGGGTGCGCGGTGGGGGGTGGTGCGAGTGGGTGGCGCCCGTACAGGTGCGTGGGGTGCATCTGCGTGGGGTGCGTGGGGGGAGCGTGCCAGCAGATGACTACTTTTTGACAGGGTACCGACAAGTATTTGACTGGAATGTGTCCGTCAGGGGGTGCTGGGTGTCCGGTAAGCGATGCGAATCGCCCTGCGGGGTGGGCGGGTTGGCGTGAAGCGGGCTGTGCTCGTGCGGGCACGCCGAAGCCCCCGGCGCTGGAGCGCCGGGGGCTTCGGGTGGTCTTGGCAGCAGGTGCCGAGGACTCAGACGTTGACGCCGAAGTCCTGGGCGATGCCGACCAGGCCCGAGGCGTAGCCCTGGCCGACCGCGCGGAACTTCCACTCCGCGCCGTTGCGGTACAGCTCGCCGAAGACCATCGCGGTCTCGGTGGCGGCGTCCTCGCTCAGGTCGTAGCGGGCGATCTCGGCGCCGCCGGCCTGGTTGATGATGCGGATGAACGCGTTGCGGACCTGGCCGAAGTTCTGCGAGCGGTTCTCCGCGTCGTAGATCGAGACCGGGAAGACGATCTTGTCGACGTCGGCGGGGAGGCCGGCCAGGTTGACGTTGATCTGCTCGTCGTCGCCCTCGCCCTGGCCCGTGACGTTGTCACCGGTGTGGACGATGGTCTGGTCCGGGGTCGCCTTGTTGTTGAAGAAGACGAAGTGGGCGTCCGAGTAGACCTTGCCCGCCGGGTTGACGGCGATCGCGGAGGCGTCGAGGTCGAAGTCGGTGCCGGTGGTCGTGCGGACGTCCCAGCCGAGGCCCACCGTGACGGCGGTCAGGCCCGGGGCCTCCTTGGTGAGCGAGACGTTGCCACCCTTGGACAGGCTTACAGCCATGGGAAGTGCCTTTCATCGTGATCTGCGGGCTACGGCCGTTCCCGAAGCTACCGTCACCCCTCATAACGTCGGCAGGGGACGGCGGGTTCCAGTTGGCTTTACTTTCTTTGCCCGGCACTTTCTTCGCCCGGCCTGTGTCAGCGGGTGTGGGCACAGGTGTGTGCACAGGCGTGTGCAAAAGCGGGTGACGTCGTCCCTCGCGCAGGGGACCATGGAGCGCATGTCCGGGCCTTACTTCATCCGCGGCTCCGTCTCCCTCCCGGAGGCCGAGCTCATGTGGCGTTTCTCGCGGTCCTCCGGGCCCGGCGGGCAGCACGTCAACACCAGCGACTCACAGGTGGAGCTCCGGTTCGACCTGGGGCGTACGGAGGCGCTGCCGGAGGTCTGGAAGGCGCGGGCACTGGAGCGGCTCGCGTCGCGGCTGGTGGGCGGGGTCGTGACCGTACGGGCGTCGGAGCACCGGTCGCAGTGGCGGAACCGGGAGACGGCGGCGGTGCGGCTCGCGGCGCTGCTCGCGGAGGCCACAGCGCCGCCGCCGAAGCCGCGGCGGGCGACGAAGATCCCTCGCGGGATCAATGAGCGGCGGCTGCGGGAGAAGAAGGCGCGGGCGGAGACGAAGCGGGGTCGCGGGCGCGCGGGGCGGGACTGGTAGTGGGGTGAGGTGGTCGGGCTACTGGGGCTTCGCCCCAGACCCCTGTTTGGCTGCGGGCCGTCTGTGGTTGCTCGCGCAGTTCCCCGCGCCCCTCAAGTGCCGCTGCGCGGCATCCGCCTTTAGGGGCGCGGGGAACTGCGCGGCCAGCCCCCACCGGCCCGCGCCCGACAACGCAGCCGAACCCGGGGCGTCCGGGGGTGCGGCCCCCGGGAAAGCCGTCTTCACCGGGGCCCCCCTCACCCCACCTGCCTGTACCGCCCCCGGAAGTACGTCAGCGGTCCGCCCTCCGCGCTCGGCAGGTCCACCCCCAGCACTCGGGCGATCACCAGTGTGTGGTCGCCCGCCTCCACCCGCTGTTCCGTGCGGCATTCCAGGGTCGACAGGGCGCCGCCCACCAAGGGGGCGCCGCTGCGGGGGCCCCTCTTGTAGGGGATGTCGTCGAAGAGTAGGCGGTCGCTGATGCGGCCCTTCATCGCGAAGCGGCCCGCGATGTGGCGCTGGCTCTCCGAGAGGACCGACACCGCCCACAGGGGCTGCTCGGCGAGCAGGTCGTCCATGCGGGAGCCGTTGCGCACACTCACCAGGACCAGGGGCGGGTCGATGGAGACGGACAGGAATGCCGTGGCCGTCATGCCGACGTCCTCACCGCGCGGGCCGGCGTCCTCGTCGTGGGCGGTCACCAGCACCACCCCGCCGGCCAGCCGGGACATCGCGGCGCGGAATTCGTCATTGCTCACCCCCTCAGCATGGGGGGTCTGCGACGGCAGGGATGGGAGAGCTCGGAGAACGTCTGTCTGCAACACGTACAGAACGCTAGTCTCCGGGACAACGCCGTACATCGGGCCCTGGGACCAGAAAGGTCCTAGGACCGGGGCAGGTGGCGGGTCCGGGGCCGTGATCAGGGTCCGCGTCCCGTTTCCCGCGCCGACGCGGCCCGTCCGGCCACACCGGACGCACTGCAAACTCCCTCGCCGGACCACCCCCCACCCGGCCGAAAAACCGGCATTAATGCCTGTTTGCATTCCGTAATTTCGCGGAGCGCTCCCACCCCCTGTGGACTGCCTATCATCACCCCGTGTGACTTGAGTCACAGAGCGCAGTAATTGTTGACCCTGTGTACCGAGTGAGCAGCTCGCTGTGATTCAGTGACGGGGACGCTGCACAAAAAGCGTCCACATGGAAGCCAGAAGCCGGGCCGGAAGCCGGAGAAGAAGCGCGCCGAATCAGGATCCTGGAGTTGCTGTCGAGGTCTCGGGGAGAGCGAGCAATGGAGACCGAGTCGGAGCCGTACGTCCGTCTTGCGACCCTGCGGCAGCTGCATCAGGTGGTCACCGACCTGAACACGGCCCGCAGCCTGGCGGACACGCTGCAGACCGTCGCCGACGGCGTCATCGCCGGGCTCGGCTACGAACTGGCCTGCGTCAATCTCGTACGCCCTGACGGCGATCTCGTGGTCGCCGCCTTCGCCGGGAACGCCGCCGCCGAGGCCCTCATCACCGGGCGCGTCGGCTCCCGCGCCTCCTGGGAGCGTCGGCTCACCATGGGCGAGGGCTGGGGCGACCTGCGGTTCATCCCGCACACCGAGGGCTGGGTGCTCCTGGAGGACGACGTCCCGCAGTGGTACACCGAGGGGCCCGAGCCGCGCTTCGAGGACGAGTGGCACCCCCAGGACCGCCTCTACGCGCCGATGTACGCCTCGGGCGGCGGGCGGGAGCTCCTCGGCGTCATTTCCGTCGACAAGCCGCGCAACGGGCGGCGCCCCGGCGCGTGGGGGCGCGAAGCGCTTCAGATGTACGCCTCGCAGTCGGCCATTGCGATCAGCAACGCCCGGCTTCGCGCAAACATGCAGCGCGCGCTCGTCCGCCTGGAGCGGGAGCAGCAGGCGCTGCGGGCCAGCGAGGAGAGCTTTCGGCAGGCCTTCGAGTACGCGCCGTCCGGCATGGCCATCGCCGAAATGGGCGGTGACCAGCACGGACGCCTGCTGCGCACCAATGACGCGCTCTGCCGGCTGCTCGGCCGGCCCGCCGCCGTGATGCGGCGCTACTCGTTCGCGGACCTCGTCCACCCCGAGGACATCGGGCTCCTGTTGCGCACCTCGGCCGAGGGCGGCCGCGCTGAGCTGCGGCTAGGGCGGCGCGACGGCTCGTACGTATGGGTGTCCCTGCGCAACTCCGTCGTCGCCGATACCGCCGACGGTCCCCGTTTTCTGCTCACCCATGTCGAGGACATAGAGGAGCGCAAGCGGCACGAGCTCCAGCTCGCCCACCGCGCTTCGCACGACTCGCTCACCGGCCTGCCCAACAGCGCCGAGCTGCGCGCCCGGCTCTCCGCCCGGCTCTGTCAGCGGCCGTACGCGGTGGGCCCGAGCGCCGTGGAGGCGCTGGACGCGGCGTACGGAGGGGCGCACGACGGGCGCGGCGAGACCCCGGGGCACGCGGTCTGCGCCCCCGGCGGCTTCGACTTCGACCCGGTGCCGGGCGGCGGCCCCTTCGACCACCACGTGCACATGGTCGCCCCCGAGGGCGACGTCGACGACGGCACCAAGGGCCTCGCGGTCCTCTTCTGCGACCTCGACGGCTTCAAGTCGATCAACGACCGGTTCGGCCACAACACCGGCGACGCCGTCCTCATCGAGGTCGCGCGCCGGCTCACCACCGGCGTACGGGACGGGGACACGGTCGCCCGGCTCGGCGGCGACGAGTTCGTCGTCCTCGCCGACGGCCTGGGCGCGGCCGACGCGGCCGATCTCGCGGTCCGGCTGCGCAACGCGATCATCCCGCCGATCCGGGTGGACGGCCGGGCGGTCCGGGTGGGGGCGAGTTTCGGTATCAGCTGGGCCAGCTGCGGGATGTCCGTCGAAGAGGTCCTGCGCTCCGCCGACCAGCGGATGTACATCGAGAAGCGGTCGCGTGCGAAGGTCCACCGGCGGGCCGGATAGCCCCCCGCCCACTCCTGTGCGCCCCGGCCGGCTCCCGGGCTCCGGGACGAGGTCGCGGCCATGGTGTCGGCCGTTCGGGGTAGGCTCGGCCGGTCGGCGACGGCTGGCGAACAGTGAGGAGTGACCCCGGATGACGCCCGGCAACAACGGCGCGAGCACGCCCGAGGACGACGATCCGTTCGGCTATCTGTACGAGGACGGGCAGGCCTCCGGCGCCACCCCGCCCCGCTCCGGCGGCTACGGCTACCCGGGCCCGAGCGCCCCGCAGCAGCCCGGCGTGCCCAGAACCTCGTACAACCAGGTGCGGACGGTCGGCGAGCGCCAGTACGGGCAGGTCCCGCAGCAGCAGTACGGTCAGCCGCCGCAGGCCCCTTACGGACAGCAGCCGCAGCAGTACGGACAGCAGCAGTACGGGCAGCCCGCCGCCCAGTACGCGGCGCCCGAGACCTACGGCGGCGCCCCCAACCGGCCCGGCCCCCCGGCCGACGGCGGCGGCGGGCGCGGCAGCCGTGGCCCCAACACCAAGGGCCTGCTGATCGGCGCGGTCGCGGTGGTCGCGGCGGTCGTCATCGGCATCGGCGTGGCGCTGCTCAGCAACGGTGACGGCAAGAAGGACGACGACGCGGGCAAGCCCGCGGGCGGCGGCTCCACGGGTGCCTCGCAGCAGCCGTCGAACAAGCCCTCCGACTCGACGCCCTCCCCGGCGGCGGAGCTCCCCAAGCAGGACGCGGCGACGCTGAAGCTGGGCGGGAGCTCGGTACTGGCCAAGGACGTCAAGGGTGCGCAGGGGACGGACGGCGCGTACGTCAGTGGCTTCAACCAGATCGGCGCGTCGCTGACGTGGCAGGCCGACCTGCCGTCGTCCGGGGGCTACTACCTCTATGTGCGGTACGCCACCCCGGCGAAGGAAGCGAACGCCACGGTCACGGTCAACGGCAAGCCGAACGCGCAGCCGGTCCGCCTGGGGAACTTCATAGGGTCCTCGGACCCCAACCTGGAGAAGAACTGGCAGACCACCTGGACCCAGGTCACGCTCAAGCAGGGGCAGAACACCATCAAGTTCTCCTGTGAGCAGGGGAACCAGTGCGACGCGGTGTTCGACTGGGTCGAGATCAGCAAGACGAAGAAGTCGTACTAGGCGCGTCTTTGGGTGCGGGCCGTCTGTGGCTGAGCGCGCAGTTCCCCGCGCCCCTAACTGCCTAGGGGCGCGGGGCTCTGACATTTTGCGGCTCCGCCGCGCGGGCGCGAGCAACCCAGCACGGTCCGCGGATGACGTCTCAGGTCGGCAGAGCGCTCACCCGGACCCGGGGCAGTAGGTCCTCGTACGCCACCCCGTCGTACTCCCCCGCCACCGGCGCCAGCACCGTAGCTGTCGACAGGGCCACCGCCCGCCTCAGCCGGGACGGCCACGGTGCGCCCTCCACCAGGGACGACAGCAGGGCCGCCACCGCCGAGTCGCCCGCGCCCGTGGGGTTGCCGCGGACCGGGGCCGGTGGGGTCGCCTGCCAGGTGCCGTCCGGGGTGATCGCGACCATGCCCTCGGGGCCCAGTGAGGCGACCACCGCGTGCGCGCCCCGGCGGCGGGCGTCGCGGGCCGCGCGCAGGGGCTCGCGGGAGCCGGTGAGGCGGGCCAGTTCGTCGAGGTTGGGCTTGATCAGGTCGGGGCGGGCCGCCAGGCCGCGCCGCAGGGGCTCGCCGCTGGTGTCCAGGAGCACGGGGACGTCCGCCGCGCGGGCTCGGCGTACGAGGTCCGCGTACGCGCCGACCGGGACCCCGGGCGGCAGGCTGCCGCAGAGCGCCACCGCGTCCGCCTGGCGCAGCAGCGGCTCGTACGCCGTGAGGAACGCCTCCCACTCGTCGGCCGTGATCTGCGGGCCGGGCTCGTTGAGCTGGGTGGTGTCACCGGTGGCCGTGTCGACGACCGCGATCGTACGGCGGGTGGTCCCGGCGACCGGGACCAGCGCGTCGACGGGCGCGAGCGGGGCGAGCAGTTCGCGCAGGACCGCGCCGGTGCGGCCGCCGACGAAGCCCGTGACGACGCTCTCGTGGCCGAGCGCGGCCAGCACCCGGGCGACGTTGAGGCCCTTGCCTCCGGGGCGCTCGGTGACCTCGTCCACGCGGTGGCCGGCGTGCGGGACGAGCTCGGGGACCCGGTAGGTGATGTCGAGTGCCGTGTTCAGCGTGACGGTCAGGATCACGAGGTGATCATGCCAAACGGACGGCGGCCGGCCCAGACCCCACAGCCCCGGAATCCGGACACCGTCCCGTCATCGGGGTTCAGCTCAGCGCGGGCGCCACGATCCATTCGCCGCGCCGCATCACGCCCTTGAGCACGAACCGCTCGTCCAGGACCACCAGGTCCGCGTCCTTGCCCGGCTCCAGCGAGCCGACCTTGTCGTACACGCCGAGCAGCCGCGCCGGGTTGGCGCTGAGCGCGCGGACGGTGTCCTCGACGGAGAGGCCGTCGACGGTCACCGCGCGTCGGAAGGCGCGGTCCAGGGTCAGGGTCGAGCCAGCGATCGAGCCGCCCTCGACGAGCCGGGCGACACCCTCCTTGACCTCGACCTCCAGCGGCCCGAGGTGGTACAGCCCGTCCCCGAACCCGGCCGCGTCCATGGCGTCCGTGATGAACGCGACCCGGTCGGCGCCCTTGTGGTGGAAGGCGAGTTCGAGCGAGGCGGGGTGCAGATGCGTGCCGTCGTTGATCAGCTCGACGGTGATCCGCTCGTCCTCCAGGAGGGCGGCGATCGGGCCGGGCGCGCGGTGGCCGAGCGCGGGCATCGCGTTGTAGAGGTGGGTGGCGACGGTGGCGCCCGCGTCGATCGCCTCGACGGTCTGCTCGTACGTGGCGTCGGTGTGTCCGATGGCGGCGATCACACCGTGCTCGGCGAGCAGGCGTACGGAGTCGAGGCCGCCGGGGAGCTCGGTGGCGAGCGTGAACATCTTGGCGGTGCCCCGGGCCGCGTCCATCAGCTTGCGGACCTCGGCCGGGTCCGGGTGGCGCAGCAGGTCCTCGCTGTGGGCGCCCTTGCGGCACGGCGAGATGAACGGGCCCTCG
Organism: Streptomyces sp. NBC_00224; assembly: GCF_041435195.1. NCBI lineage: Bacteria > Bacillati > Actinomycetota > Actinomycetes > Kitasatosporales > Streptomycetaceae > Streptomyces > Streptomyces sp. NBC_00224. Next base: position 4,473,496 of record NZ_CP108106.1, on the reverse strand, counting down.
AAGTGGATGCCCGCCAGGTCGCCCTGCTCGACCAGCTCGGAGAGCAGCCCGGCCCGCTGGGCCAGGAAGTCCATCTCGCCGGTGACGGTGGAGGCGACCATCGTGGTGGTGCCGTGCAGACGGTGGGTGTGGACGCCCTTGAGGACGTCGTCGACCGTGCCGTTGGTGAAGGAGGCGCCGCCGCCGCCGTGCACGTGCATGTCGACGAAGCCGGGTACGACCCAGTGGCCGGTCAGGTCGACGCGCTCGGCGGCCTCGGGCGCGCTTCCGGCGATCTTCCCGCCCTCGACGATCACGCGTCCGTTCTCGACGACCCCGGTCGGCAGGACGACGCGGGCGCCGGAGAGAACCTTGCTGGTGGCCATCAGGCGGTTACCTCCGTGGAGTGGGTGGTGCCGGCGTCGGTGCCGGGAGAGGAGCGGGTGCCGGTGGTGTCGAGCAGGTCCCAGGCGAGCAGGCCCGCGCCCAGGCAGCCCGCCGTGTCGCCGAGGGCCGCCGGGACGATCGCGGGCAGCTTCTGGAACGTGACGCGCTCCTCGACGGCCGCCCGCAGCGGTACGAACAAGGTTTCCCCGGCTTCGGCGAGTCCGCCACCGATGATCAGCGTGCGGGGGTCGAGCAGGGTGAGCGCGGTGACCAGGCCGTCCGCGAGCGCGTCGACGGCGTTCTGCCACACGGCGGCCGCCTCGGGGTCGCCGGACTCGACGGCCTTGGCGCAGTCGGCCGCGTCCGCGTCCGGGTCGCCGCTGGCCTCGGCCCACGCCTGGGTGACGGCGGACGCGGAGGCGAGGCGCTCCAGGCAGCCGCGCTGGCCGCAGCCGCAGGGGATGCCGCCGGGGCGCACCACGATGTGGCCGATCTCGCCCGCGTAGCCGTGGGCGCCGGGTTCGATGCGGCCGTCGATGCCGATGGCCCCGGCGATGCCGGTGCCGAGCGGGATGAACAGGAAGCGGTCGGCGCCCTTGCCCGCGCCGATCCGGCCCTCGGCGAGGCCGCCGGTGCGCACGTCGTGGCCGAGGGCGACGGGCACGCCGTCGAGCCGCTCGCTCAGCAGCCGCCGCATGGGGACGTCGCGCCAGCCCAGGTTGGCCGCGTAGACCGCGATGCCGTTCTCGGCGTCGACGATGCCGGGCACGGCGACTCCGGCCGCGACGGCGCTCTCGCCGAGGTGCTCCTCGCCGTACGCGCGCAGCTCGGCGGCGAAGTCGAGGATGGTCTCGACGACGGCCTCGGGGCCGCGCTCGCGGCCGGTGGGCCTGCGCGCCTCGTACAGCAGCCCGCCGTCCACCCCGATGAGGGCGGCTTTCATCCCGGTGCCGCCCACATCCAGGGCGATGACGTGTCTCACGGGGGACAGTCTCGCGCGTTCACCCATGAAAGGTCTAGTCCACTCACCGGGCGGCGGGTAAGCGTTTTCCCAAGTGCCGCCCGGATTACGGCCGTACGGGTGGGGCAGCGGCGGCAGAAGTTGCGGAAGTGATACCCAATTGGTGTAGACCTCAGCCCCGGCCGCAAGGGAAGATCGCAGCTCATGTAGACAGGACGTTGCGAACAGGACGTTCACGGGGGACCGACTGGCGAACAACGAGGGTGGGACAGAGCACGTGCAGCGGCGCTTCATCGGTCTGACGGCGGCTGTGGCCGCACTCGGCATGGCGGCGGGTCTCACCGGCTGCGGCAGCGACAGCGGCTCCGGCAGCGTCACCCTCAAGCTGGTCGCCGCCGACTACGACATCGCGGGCGGCAGCAGCACGAAGGCGTACTGGCACGACGTCGCCGACGACTTCGAGAAGAAGAACCCCGGCATCAAGGTCGACGTCTCCGTCTACTCGTGGGACGTCGTCGACGCCAAGGTCGCCGAGATGGTGAAGGCGGGCAACGCCCCCGACATCGCGCAGATCGGCGCGTACTCCGACTACGCGGCGGCCGGCAAGCTCTACTCCGTCGACCAGGTGCTCTCCATCCCCGTCCAGGCGAACTTCCTGGGGCCGCTGGCGGACGCGGGCGAGATGAAGCGCGTCCAGTACGGCATCCCCTTCGTCGCCTCCACGCGCCTGCTGTTCTACAACCAGTCGCTCTTCGACAAGGCGCACATCAAGCCGCCGCAGACCTGGGCGCAGCTGGAGGCCGACGCGAAGGCGCTGAAGGCCAAGGGGGTCAAGACTCCCTTCGCGCTGCCGCTGGGCAGCGAGGAGGCCCAGGCCGAGACGATGATGTGGCTGCTGAGTGGCGGCGGCTCGTACGTCAACCAGATCTCCGGGTACGACATCGACTCGCCCGAGAACATCAAGACCCTGAACTGGCTGAAGAAGAACCTGGTCGAGGAGGGCCTGACCGGGCCCGTCGCACCGGGGAAGCTGAACCGGCAGGCGGCCTTCGACTCGTTCGCCAAGGGCGAGGTCGGCATGCTCAACGGGCACCCGTCGCTGATGGAGCAGGCCAAGAAGAAGGGCGTGAAGTACGGGATGGTCCCGCTGCCCGGCACCGAGGGCAAGGCCAAGGCGTCGATGGGCGTGGCCGACTGGATCATGGGCTTCAAGCAGAACGGCCACCGCGAGCAGATCGGGAAGTTCCTCGACTTCGCGTTCAACGACGAGAACGTGCTGGCCTTCGCGGACAAGTACGACCTGCTGCCCACGACCCGTACGGCGTCGCAGGCCATGCAGAACAACGGCAAGCACCCGGAGCTCAAGGAGTTCCTGGCCGCGCTGCCGACGTCGGAGCTGCCGCCCGTCGGCAAGACGTCGTGGCCGAAGGTGAGCGAGACGATCAAGAAGCGGATCGGCGGGGCGGTGTCCCCGGAGGGGGACCCGCGGTCGGTGCTGGAGGGGATCGCGAAGGTCGCGACGGAGGCGGAGAACGCGGAGTAGTTGGCCCGGGGTTCGTCTGCGGGCCGGTGGGTGGCTGGTCGCGCAGTTCCCCGCGCCCCTGAATGCGCCCCTTCGGGGCGCCCAGGGGGTTGCCGCGCAGCGGCATGCCACCCACCCACCCGCAGACGAACCCCGCGCCCCGACGATACGTTGGCTTGTATGACTGACGACGACCTCGGGGAGCGGGCGCGGGCCGTGCTCGCGCTGGAGCGGCGGTCCTGGGCCGGGCCCGGGGCCAAGGAGCGGGCCGTGCGCGAGCAGCTGGGGATCTCGCCGACGCACTACTACCAGCTCCTCAACGCCCTGCTCGACGACGAGCGGGCGCTGGCCCACGACCCCGTCACGGTGAACCGCCTCCGACGGATACGCGAGGGCCGGCGCGAACGCCGAGGTTGACCGTCCCCCGCCATGGCTGTGATCCGGTCCGCGCCGCTAGGGTCGTGCCATGGGCAGCCAACCGCACCCCCTGCCGACCCCTGCCACCTCCGCCGGACGCGAAGCGCTGGCCGCGATCCTGGCCGCGCCCGAGCGGGCCGTGATCGCCCTCGACTTCGACGGCACGCTCGCCGAGATCGTCCCCGACCCCGAGCTGGCGCGCGCCCACCCCGGCGCCGTCCCCGCCCTCGCCGCCCTCGCCCCGAAGGTCGCCTCGGTCGCGGTGATCACGGGGCGCCCGGCGGGAGTGGCCGTACGGTACGGGGGCTTCGCGGGCGTTCCCGGCCTGGAGCACCTGGTGGTCCTCGGCCACTACGGGGCCGAGCGCTGGGACGCGGTGACCGGGACCGTGGCCGCCCCCGCGCCGCACCCCGGCGTCACCGCCGCGCGGGCCGAGCTGCCGGGGGTGCTGGATGCGCACGGCGCCTGGCGGGGTACCTGGATCGAGGAGAAGGGCCAGGCGGTCGCGGTCCACACCCGGCGCGCCACGGACCCTTCGGCCGCGTACGCCGCGCTGCGGGACCCCCTCGCCGCCCTCGCCACCCGCCACGGCCTCATCCTTGAGCCCGGCCGCCTGGTCCTGGAGCTGCGTCCTCCCGGCATGGACAAGGGGGTGGCGCTGGCGGAGTACCTGCGGGAGGTGGGGGCGGGTTCTGTTTTGTACGCGGGTGACGACTTGGGTGACCTGCCCGCGTTCGCCGCCGTCGAAAAACTCCGCTCGGACGGGGTGCCGGGGCTGCTGGTGTGCAGCGGGTCGTCGGAGGTGCCGGAGGTGTCGGAGCGCGCGGATGTGGCGGTGGCGGGCCCGGCGGGCGTGGTGTCGCTCCTGACGGCCTTGGCGGCCTGCCTGTAGAGCCCCCCTAACGACCTAGGGGCGCGGGGAACTGCGCGACCAGCCCCCACCGGCCCGCAGCCGAAGAACCAGGCCGCCCGCCAGAGGGCTTTCGGGAAGGGGCGGGGTGGGGGATCACCCCTCGCGCAGAGCCGTCAGCTGGGCCAGGAACCACTGCTGGGGCGGCAGCGCCGTCGCCGCCGCGGCGAGCCGCTTCGTGCGTTCCGCCCGCTCCGACCGCGGCATCGACAGCGCCTCGTGCAGCGCGGCCGCCGTGCCCATCACGTCGTACGGGTTCACCGACACCGCATCCTCGCGCAGCTCCTCGTACGCCCCCGCCTCCCGGGACAGGACCAGCGCGCAGCCCTCGTCCGACACCACGGGGACCTCCTTGGCCACCAGGTTCATGCCGTCCCGGATCGGGTTCACCAGGGCCACGTCCGCCAGCCGGTACGCCGCCAGCGAGCGCGCGAAGTCGTCCTCGACGTGGAGGAGCACGGGGGTCCAACCGGGCGTGCCGTACGTCGAGTTGATGGCGGCGGCCGTCCGGGCCACCTCCGCCGTGTAGTCCCGGTACACCGTCAGGTCCTGCCGCGACGGGTACGCGAACGCCACGTGCACCACCCGCTCCCGCCACTCCGGGTGGTCGGCGAGCAGCTGCCGGTACGCCAGCAGACCCCGCACGATGTTCTTCGAGAGCTCCGTCCGGTCGACCCGCACGATCGCCTTCCGGCCCGCACCGATCTGCTCCCGCAACACACCCAGACGCTCCTCCACGTCCGGCTCGTGCGCGCGCCGCCGCAGGAACTCCGCGTCCGCGCCCAGGCCGTGCACCCCGATCCGGGTGGAGCCGAGCCCGCCGACCACCTCGTCGCAGCAGCGCGTGAACGCGTCCGCCCAGCGGTGCGTCAGGAAGCCGAGACGGTCCGCGCCGAGCATCCCGCGCAGCAGTTGCCGGGCCACGTCGTCCGGGAGCATCCGGAAGTACTCCGGCGGCGCCCACGGCGTGTGCGAGAAGTGGCCGATCCGCAGGTCGGGGCGGAGCTCCCGGAGCATGCCCGGCACCAGCGCCAGGTGGTAGTCCTGAACCACCACCGAGGCCCCGTCCGCCGCCTCCTCCGCGAGCGCCTGCGCGAAGGACCGGTTGTACGCCTCGTACGCACCCCACTGGCGGCGGAACTCCGCGTCGAAGACCGGCTCCAGAGGCGTCTGGTACAGCATGTGGTGGACGAACCACAGCACCGAGTTCGCGATGCCGTTGTACGCGTCCGCGTGCACCCCCGCGTCGATGTCGAGCATCCGTACGCCCGCCTCGCCCACCCCGCGCCGCACGGCTTCCCGGTCGCCGTCGCCGAGCGCCGAGCACACCCACAGGGTGTCCGCCTCGGACCCGATCGCGGAGAGGCCCGAGACGAGGCCGCCCCCGCCGCGGCGGGGCGTGAGCGTCCCGTCGGCGTCCAGGGCGTACGAGACCGGGCCGCGGTTGGAGGCGACGAGGACCTGGGCAGCGACCTGGGCAGCGCGCGCGGAGACCATGGAGACGAACCTAGCCCGTAGCGGATTGCCTCAAACGTACGAATGGAGGCGCGGACCCCCGATGGTCGCGCCCGCTTACGCCGCCCGATGCACCGCGTACTCGCCGATTTCACGCATCGGCGGCCGCTCCTCGGTGTCCACCGCGTACGTACGCGGGACGAATCCGTCCTCGCCCCGCTCGAACTGCGTCAGGGACGGGCGCACCAAGTGGGCCCGGGAGAGGCGGAGTTGGGCGGTGCGGTAGATCGCCGCCGCCATCCGGCCGAGGGCCTGGCCGTCCTGGTGGCGGTGTTTGCGTACGCCCACGTCGACCTGGGCCAGCGCGTCCAGGCCCACCGTGTGCAGCGCGTCGACGAGCAGCCCCAGCTCCACTCCGTAACCGACGGGGAACGGCAGCCGCTCCAGGAGCGTGCGCCGGGCCGCGTACTCGCCGCCCAGCGGCTGGACGAACCCGGCCAGCTGCGGCCAGTGGAGGTTGAGCAGGGGCCGGGCCACGAGTTCGGTGACCCGACCGCCCTGACCTGGGGCGTCGCCGAACGGCCGGTCGTACATCGCCTTGACGAAGTCCACGTCCGGGTCGGTCAGGAGTGGGCCGACGATCCCGGAGACGAAGGCGGGGTCGAAGTCCCTCAGGTCCGCGTCGATGAAGCAGACGATGTCACCCGTGGTGACCAGCAGGGAGCGCCACAGGACCTCGCCCTTGCCGGGCAGGGCCGGTATCCGGGGCAGGATCGCGTCCCGGTGCACCACCCGGGCGCCCGCGGCGGCGGCGACCTCGGCCGTACGGTCGGTGGAGCCGGAGTCGATCACCACCAGCTCGTCCACCAGCGGTACGGCGGCGGTCATCAGATCACGCCGGATCGCGGCGACGATCTGCCCGACCGTGGCCTCCTCGTCGAGCGCCGGCAGGACGACGCTGACCGTGGTGGTGCCGCGGCGCTTGGCGGCCAGGATCCCGTCCAGCGGGCGGTCGGCCGCCGACCAGGAACGCCTGCTCAGCCAGCGTTCCACCTCTTCCAGCACGATCGGAAGCCTCCTTGTGCGGTCGTCGTGTGATCCATCTCGCGGTTCGGACGACTATCTCAACCGTCCGGGCCTTCGGTTACAGTCTTGAACAACGCGGATGACCGTCGCATGTCGGGGGTCGTCGCGCGAACAAATGCCTGGGTCCTGGACCCAGTGCCACAGCGCTCATCCAGAGGGACTGAGGGAACGGCCCGTTGAAGTCCCGGCAACCCTCCTGCCGACCGCGAGGTCACGGTGGGGAAGGTGCCAATTCCGTCTCATGGCGAAATGCGCCATGGGGAAGATGAGGAGAAAGGGCCTCGCCATCATGGCTGTGCACACCGTCGCCAATGCCGCCAACACTGTGAACCTCGGTCCCGCCGTCGCGCTTTCCTGCCGGGAATGCGGCGAGCGGTTCGACCTCGGCCCGATCTTCGCCTGCGCCCTGTGTTTCGGTCCGCTCGAAGTCGCGTACGACCTTCCGACGGGTGACCCCGAGGCGCTGCGCAAGCGTATCGAAGCGGGCCCGGAGAACATCTGGCGCTATGCGCCCCTGCTGCCTGTTCCAGCCAATGTGGCTGAAAAGCCGAACCTGAATCCGGGATTCACCAAGCTCGTCAAGGCCGACAATCTCGCCCGTGAGCTGGGCGTCACCGGTGGCCTCTACGTCAAGGACGACTCCGGCAACCCGACGCACTCCTTCAAGGACCGCGTCGTCGCCATCGCCGTCGAGGCCGCCCGCGCCTTCGGCTTCACCACGCTCTCCTGCTCCTCCACCGGCAACCTCGCGGGCGCGGTCGGCGCGGCCGCCGCCCGGGCGGGATTCCGCTCCTGCGTGTTCATCCCGCACGACCTGGAGCAGGGCAAGGTCGTCATGGCCGCGGTGTACGGCGGCGAGCTGGTCGGCATCGAGGGCAACTACGACGACGTCAACCGCTTCTGCTCGGAGCTCATCGGGGACCCGCTCGGCGAGGGCTGGGGCTTCGTGAACGTGAACCTGCGCCCGTACTACGGCGAGGGCTCCAAGACGCTGGCGTACGAGATCTGCGAGCAGCTCGGCTGGCGGCTGCCGGACCAGATCGTCATCCCGATCGCCTCGGGCTCCCAGCTCACGAAGATCGACAAGGGTCTTCAGGAGCTGATCAAGCTGGGCCTCGTCGAGGACAAGCCGTACAAGATCTTCGGTGCTCAGGCGGAGGGCTGCTCTCCGGTCTCCACCGCCTTCAAGGCGGGCCACGACGTCGTACGGCCGCAGAAGCCGGACACCATCGCCAAGTCGCTGGCCATCGGCAACCCGGCGGACGGCCCGTACGTCCTGGACATCGCCCGGCGCACCGGCGGCGCGGTGGAGGACGTGAACGACGAGCAGATCGTGGACGCGATCAAGCTGCTCGCCCGGACCGAGGGCATCTTCGCCGAGACGGCGGGCGGCGTGACGGTCGGCGTCACACGGAAGCTCATCGAGAACGGGCTCCTGGACCCGACCCTGACTACTGTCGTCCTCAACACGGGTGACGGCCTCAAGACCCTGGACGCGGTGGCGCCGACCACTGGACCGTCCGCGACCATCCGCCCGAGCCTGGACGCGTTCCGCGACGCCGGCCTGGCCGGCTGACTACCTCGCTTCGGAAGACGGAAGGCAGAACACCATGAGCGTCAACGTCCGCATCCCCACCATTCTCCGTACGTACACGGGCGGCAAGTCCGAGGTCGCGGCCGAGGGTGCCACCCTCGCCGAGGTCATCGCCGACCTGGAGAAGAACCACACCGGGATCGCCGCCCGGGTCCTGGACGACCAGGGCAAGCTGCGCCGCTTCGTCAACGTGTACGTCAACGACGACGACGTCCGCTTCGAGCAGGGCCTGGAGACGGCGACGCCGGACGGCGCGGGCGTCTCGATCATTCCGGCCGTCGCCGGAGGCTGAACATAGGTTCGTAGTCCACGCTGAGTTACCTGAATTGCCCCCTCCGCAAGCTAAGCGGAGGGGGCAATTCAGTGTGGTTGAGCGCGGTACAGTGGGGAAGTCCCCTTCGTTGCGCGTGCCGCATGCATATGAGAACGCGACGAACCGGCGTCGAGAAGCAGTCAAAGTGTTCGAGCATATTGCTCCTTAAGTGCGCTTTGCCCGGCCCGACTTGCCCCGGAATGCTGAATTTCGCGGCATTCCGCTCTTCACCCCTGCCCGGAATTCTCGTCCGATTGACCTGTTGCAGAGGGCAGTTGGGCAGATACATTCAGCCGCGGTCGACGCGTTCCGGCGCACACCCTCTCCTGTCGGAGGGTGGAGGTCTGACCCGGGTCCGCGAAGTGCGGTCCCGTGCAAGGGCCAGTAATAGGGGAGTTAGGCATGGCTCAGGGCACCGTCAAGTGGTTCAACGCGGAGAAGGGGTACGGCTTCATCGCGGTCGACGGTGGTGCGGATGTTTTCGTCCACTACAGCGCGATCCAGATGGACGGGTACCGCACCCTTGAAGAAGGTCAGCGAGTCGAGTTCGAGATCTCGCAGGGCCAGAAGGGTCCGCAGGCGGACATGGTCAAGCTCGCCGTCTGATCTCGGCGCGATCGGCCACCGACGCACTCACGCACGTGGGGCCCGCATCCTCTGTAAAAGGATGCGGGCCCCACGTGCGTGTCCGGGCCCGGGGCCTGGCATGGACGTGTCCGGGACCCGGCCGGGGCGGTGGGACGGCCTTGCACTCTCCTGGGTCGAGTGCTAATCATTGGCGTTAGCACTCTCCCAGTGAGAGTGACAGAACCAGGATCGGGTCGGTGAGGTCCGCAAGCCGGGTGGGGCAAGGAACCACAAGGCATGCAGGCCGTCCGTCGCGGGCGCTTGCTCGATCCGGAGAATCCACCCCTGTCCGGGAGGACCACTTCACATGGCCAAGATCATCGCGTTCGACGAGGAGGCACGGCGCGGTCTCGAGCGCGGGATGAACCAGCTCGCCGACGCCGTCAAGGTCACCCTTGGCCCCAAGGGCCGCAACGTCGTCCTAGAGAAGAAGTGGGGCGCCCCCACGATCACCAACGATGGTGTTTCCATCGCCAAGGAGATCGAGCTCGAAGACCCGTACGAGAAGATCGGCGCCGAGCTGGTCAAGGAAGTCGCCAAGAAGACGGACGACGTCGCCGGTGACGGTACGACCACCGCGACCGTCCTCGCCCAGGCGCTCGTCCGCGAGGGTCTGCGCAATGTGGCCGCCGGCGCCAACCCGATGGCTCTGAAGCGCGGCATCGAGAAGGCCGTCGAGGCCGTCTCCGGTGCGCTGCTTGAGCAGGCGAAGGATGTCGAGACCAAGGAGCAGATCGCTTCGACGGCCTCCATCTCCGCCGCCGACACCCAGATCGGCGAGCTCATCGCCGAGGCGATGGACAAGGTCGGCAAGGAAGGCGTCATCACGGTCGAGGAGTCCCAGACCTTCGGTCTGGAGCTTGAGCTCACCGAGGGCATGCGCTTCGACAAGGGCTACATCTCGGCGTACTTCGCGACCGACATGGAGCGCATGGAAGCCGCGCTCGACGACCCGTACATCCTGATCGTCAACTCGAAGATCGGCTCGGTCAAGGACCTGCTGCCGCTCCTTGAGAAGGTCATGCAGTCGGGCAAGCCGCTCCTGATCATCGCCGAGGACGTCGAGGGCGAGGCCCTCTCGACCCTGGTCGTGAACAAGATCCGCGGCACCTTCAAGTCCGTCGCCGTCAAGGCCCCGGGCTTCGGCGACCGCCGCAAGGCGATGCTGAACGACATCGCCATCCTCACCGGCGGCACGGTCATCTCCGAGGAGGTCGGCCTCAAGCTGGAGAACGCGGGTCTCGACCTGCTGGGCCGCGCCCGCAAGGTCGTCATCACCAAGGACGAGACCACGATCGTGGACGGCTCCGGCGACAGCGAGCAGGTCGCGGGCCGGGTCAACCAGATCCGTGCCGAGATCGAGAACTCGGACTCGGACTACGACCGCGAGAAGCTCCAGGAGCGTCTGGCGAAGCTGGCCGGCGGCGTGGCCGTCATCAAGGCCGGCGCCGCCACCGAGGTGGAGCTCAAGGAGCGCAAGCACCGCATCGAGGACGCCGTTCGCAACGCGAAGGCGGCCGTCGAGGAGGGCATCGTCGCCGGTGGTGGCGTGGCCCTGCTGCAGGCCTCCTCGGTCTTCGAGAAGCTGGACCTGTCGGGTGACGAGGCGACCGGCGCCAACGCCGTGAAGCTCGCCCTGGAGGCCCCGCTGAAGCAGATCGCCGTCAACGGTGGTCTTGAGGGCGGCGTCGTCGTCGAGAAGGTGCGCAACCTTCCGATCGGTCACGGCCTCAACGCCGCGACCGGTGAGTACGTCGACATGATCGCCGAGGGCATCATCGACCCGGCGAAGGTGACGCGCTCCGCGCTGCAGAACGCCGCGTCGATCGCCGCGCTGTTCCTCACCACCGAGGCCGTCATCGCCGACAAGCCGGAGAAGGCCGCTGCCGGCGGCGCTCCGGGCGGCATGCCGGGCGGTGACATGGACTTCTGATCCCCTCAGGGATCGGTGGCTCCATAACGCTGTACGCCGAGGGCGGTACTCCTGTTCGCAGGGGTGCCGCCCTCCGGCGTGTCCGGGGGAGGCGGGGGCGGGGTCAGCAGCCGCCCGGCCGCGTCAGCGCCGTGCGCAGATGGCCGTCCGCCCGCTCCAGGCGGCGCGTCGCCGTCGCCGCGTCCACGTCCGCGAGGAGCATCAGGATCGCCGTCTTCACCTCGCCGTCGGCGGCCGCGAGGGCCGACTCGATGTCCTTCTCGCCCGCGCCCGTCGCCAGCGAGACGATCCGCCGCGAGCGGGCCCGCAGCTTCTCGTTGGAGGCCCGGACGTCGACCATGAGGTTCCCGTACGTCTTGCCGAGCCGGATCATCGTGATCGTCGAGATCATGTTGAGGACGAGCTTCTGGGCGGTGCCGGACTTGAGCCGGGTGGAGCCGGTCAGCAGCTCCGGGCCGACCACGACCTCGATGCCGTGCTCGGCGGCGGCGGCCAGGGCGGACCCGGCGTTGCAGGCGAGCCCGATCGTCAACGCCCCGCGCACACGGGCGTGTTCCACGGCGCCGACGGCGTACGGGGTGCGGCCGGAGGCGGAGACGCCGACGACGGTGTCGAGCGCGGTGAGCCCGAGCCCGTCCAGATCGCCCGCCGCCAGCTCCTTCGAGTCCTCGGCCCCTTCGACGGATGTGGCGATGGCCGCCGGCCCGCCCGCGATCAGCCCGACGACCTGCGAGGGGTCGGTGTTGAAGGTCGGCGGGCACTCGCTGGCGTCCAGAACGCCGAGCCGCCCGGCGGTACCCGCGCCCGCGTACACCAGCCGCCCGCCCCGGGCCATCCGCTCGGCGGTGGCGTCGATGGCGGCGGCGATCCGCGGCAGCTGCGCGGCGACGGCGGCGGGGACGGTGGCGTCCTCGCCGTTCATGATGCGGGCGATCTCGGCGGTCGGCAGCCGGTCGATGTCGGCGAGCTCGGGCCGGAACGCCTCGGTGGTCAGGGCGGCCAGCTGGGCGCGGAGTTCCCCGTACGTGGAAGTCATGGGAGCGCTGCTCTTTCCGTACGTGTGCGAGGGCACCCGGGGTCAGCGGGTGCGCGGGCTGTGGCGGTGGGCGAGCGCCTCGTAGGAGGCGGCGAGCGCGGGGGCGGCCGTCTCGTACGTGTGCTGGGCGACGCCGATGAACAGGCAGTCCACGACGAGGAGTTGGCTCGTCCGGGACGACATCGCGGCCGGGCGCAGCTCGCTCTCGCGGGCGGTCGAGGTGGTCAGTATGTGGTCGGCGTACTGGGAGACGGGGCCGTCGGGGCGGCCGGTGATGGCGATGGTGGTGGCGCCCCGGTCGAAGGCGACGCGCAGCGGCTCGATGACGTCGCCGGTCGAGCCGGAGTGGGTGATGGCGACGGCCGCGTCGCCGGACCGCAGCTGCACGGCGTTGGTGACGGCGAGGTGCGGGTCGGTGTGGGCGTGCGCGATGAGCCCGATCCGCAGCAGCTTCTGGGCGAGGTCCTGCCCGACGAGGGAAGAAGCCCCCACGCCGTAGATGTCGACCCGGCGGGCCTGCGCGAGGGCGGTGACGGCGGCGGCGAGCTGGACGGTGTCGAGGGCTGCGGCGGTGTCGGCGAGGGTCTGCTGCTCGTCGTAGGCGAGCTTGGCGACGACGTCGGCGATCGGGTCGTCCACGGCGATGTCGGCGGTGACGGCCGGGGCGCGCCCCGACTGCTGCTGGGCGGCCAGCCCGGCGAGCGCGAGGCGCAGATCGCGGTAGCCCGGGTAGCCGAGGAGGCGGGCGGTGCGGACCACGGTGGCCTCGCTGGTGCCGGTGAGCTCGGCGAGTCCGGTGACGGTGAGGGCGGCGCACCCGGCCGGGTCCTGGGCGACGGCCTCGGCGACGCGCTGCATCGAGCGGGTCATGGACGGCGCGAGGGTGCGGACCTTGGCGGCGAGTGCGGCGGGGGCCGGCGGGGTGGCATCGCCGATGAAAATTTCCTTCACGTCACGAGTCACCCTTGAAAGATATTTTCGCAGCTGGGCCGGGGTCAACCCTCCGGGCGGGTTCGGGCGGGTGGGGCTGAAGGGGTGACAATGGCTGCATGGACGACGTCGACCCCCTGGAGCAGTCCCTGCACGCCGCACGCGCCCTGGTGCTGGCGGATCTGGCCGCGCGCGACGTGGCCCAGGCCGATGTGGTCTCACTGGTCGAGGACGCGGTGACGCACCGCCGCTGGTGGGTGGAGCAGTGGCCGGACGGCCTTGAGTACGTGGCCGGGCTAGTCGCCCAGGACGTGCAGGACGCGCTCCTGGAGAAGTACGGCCGCTGGCCCATCTGCCCCGTCTGCCACGACGGCGACCCGCACGCCCTGGACGTCGAGCCCGAGCTCGGCCCCGACCCGCACTGGGTGTGCGGCAAGGCGGGCGTCAAGGTGGCCCCGGTCGGCGGCCTGGGCACGGGCCCGCTCGCATGACGGTCTACATCGACCCCCCGACCTGGCCGGGCCACGGCCGCCTGTGGTCGCACCTGATCAGCGACGTGTCGTACGAGGAGCTGCACGCGTTCGCAGCCGCGGTCGGCTGCCCGCCGCGCGCCTTCGAGCGGGACCACTACGACGTACCGGAGTCCCGGTACGCGGACGCGGTACGGGCCGGGGCGGTCGAGATCGGCCCCAAGGAGCTGGTGCGGAGGCTTACGGGGGCGGGGCTGCGGCGGCCTAAGGGGCGGCCGGCGTAGCTCACCCGGTGAGCAGCTCCAGCTCCGCCGTCAGGTTCTCGCGCGCCCGGGCCTCCCACTCCTTGGCGCCGTAGGGCGTACGGAACAGCCTCGGCAGTTCGAGGAGCTGGCGCAGGACCTGGGCCCGGCCGGTGCGGAAGGCGTCGTCGGGGACGAAGGCGTACTCCTCGCGGACGGCGGCGGCGTACGCCGCGTACTCCTCCGGGTCCCCGGCGAGCACCGCCAGGTCGGCGTCGCACAGGACCTCGCCGTTCGTGTCGCCCTCGTGGGGGTCGTGGGTGACGGTGAGGCGTACGAGCCGGGCGACTTCGGCGGTGTCGTCCTGGCTCAACCCGGCCTCGGGCAGCGCGCGTTCGGCCTGCGCCGCGCTGCGCTCCTCGTTCTCGGAGCGGTCGGGCCGGTACACGGCGTCGTGGAACCAGGCGGCGAGGCGTACGAGTTCGGGGTCCTCGGCGTGGTCGGCGAGGGTGTCGATGTGGCGCAGCACGGCGGCGAGGTGGTCGACGGTGTGGTACTTGCGGTGCGGCTCGGCCCACTGGGTGAGGAGGCGGTCGGCGTAGGGGGTGGGGTCGGGGCCGTCGCCGCTGCGGGCTGCGGTGAGGGTTTGGGTCCAGCGGGTTTGGAGGTCGGCCATGCGTTGAGCGTAGCCACCCCGTTCGTCCGCAGGCCGTGTGTGGCTGGTCCGCAGGTGAAGGTTCGTTCGGGGTAACCCGAGGCCCGACACGGGGGCCTGCCCGATTGGGGGCGGGCCCGGGGGCTGGGACAGTCGGAGGCATGATCGCGCCCTCTCGACGAGTCGTCCTGTCCGCCGCCGCCCTCTCCGCCGCCGCCACCCTCATCGGCGGGCCCGCCGTCGCCGCGCCGCGCGTACGGATGTCGCTGCCCGCGCCCACCGGCCCGTACCCCGTCGGCACGGTCGCGCTGCGGCTCGTGGACCGGGGGCGGCGGGATCCGTGGGGTGGGGTGCGGCCGTACCGGGAGTTGATGGTGGGGGTGCGGTACCCGGCCCGGAGCGTACGCGGGTACGAGCGAGCGCCGCAGATGACCCGGGCCGCGGCGGACGCGTACGGCCAGGTGAGCGGGCTCGACGTGCCGCCCGGCACGGTCGACTGGGCCGTGACCCGCAGCCACGCGTACACCCACGCCCCCGCCACCGGCAGGCGCCTCCCCGTCGTCCTCTACTCGCCCGGCGCCGGCGACCCCCGCACCCTCGGCACCACCCTCTGCGACGAGCTCGCCTCGCGCGGCTATGTCGTCGTGATGGTGGACCACACGTACGACGCCCAGGTCGTCGAATTCCCCCGGCGACGGCTCGAACGCACCGTGCTGCCCCGCGAGTTCAAGCGTGCCAAGGACGCGGGGCCCGAGCACGTCGTCGCCCTCCTGAAGAAGGCCGTGGACGTACGGGTCGCGGACACCCGGTTCGTACTGGACCGGCTCGCCGACCTGCCCGGCGGGCTCGGGCGGCGCCTTGACCTCGACGCCGTCGGCATGTTCGGGCAGTCGGCGGGCGGCTTCGCGGCCGCGCAGGCCATGCACGACGACCGCCGCGTGCGGGCCGCGCTCAACATGGACGGCGTGATGGGCTACACCCAGCGCGACGACGACCCGTCGAACCCGTCCACCGTCGCCTCCGAGGGCGTCGACCGGCCGCTCCTGCTCATGGGCATGGAGGGCGACACCCACCACACCGTGGCCTCCTGGGGCCAGGCCTGGGAACACAGCACGGGCTGGCACCGGGACCTGACGCTCAGGGGCTCCGCCCACGCCTCCTTCACGGACCTCCAGTCCCAAGTGCCGCAGATCGCGCGCCAGTTGGGGCTGCCGGATGCCTTCATCGCCAAGAATGTCGGGACGGTCGACCCCGTACGTTCCGTCGCCGCACAGAAGGCGTACGTATCGGCGTTCTTCGACCGCTGGCTGCGGGGCGGGGACCCGGCGCGGCTGCTCGACGGGGCGTCGGCGCGATGGCCGGAGGTGCGGTTCGTGGAGTGAGGGCATGCGGCTGGGTGGGTCGACGCGTAGGCTTGTTATTGGACTAGACCTGTCGACCTGTACGGCAGCCGAGGAATTGGGGTCAGATGAGCAACCGTGCACTGCTTGAGGTGATCGCCCTCGACGCGGCGGACGCGATCGCGGCGCAGGCCGGCGGGGCGGACCGGCTTGAGCTGGTCACCGACATGGCGGCAGACGGCCTGACCCCGTCCCGGGAGACCTTCGCGGCGATCCGCGCCGCCGTGGACATCCCGCTGCGCGTGATGCTCCGCTCGGCGGACGGCTTCGCGGCGGGCGACGTGGACGCGCTCGTACGGGACGCGCGGGCGCTGCGGGCGGAGGGCGCGGACGAGTTCGTGCTCGGGTTCCTCGACGAGACCGGCGCGCCGGACGTGGCGGCGGTACGGGCACTGCTGGCGGAGCTGGACGGCTGCCGCTGGACGTTCCACCGGGCCATCGACCGGGCCGCCGACCGCGACGCCCTGCGCAAGGAGCTCGCGGGGCTGCCGGGCCTCGACACGTATCTGACGGCGGGGGCGGCGGGGGGCGTCGACGACGGCCTCTCGACGCTGGTCGCGGAGGCCGCCCGCAGGGCCGAGCCCGGCTACGAGCCCCGCATCCTGGTCGGCGGCGGCCTCCGCCTCGACCACCTGCCGACGCTGCTGCGCGCGGGCATCGACGCGGTCCACATCGGGGGTGCGTCCCGGCCGCAGGGGTGGGACGCGCCGGTCTCGGCGGAGGCGGTCGCGGCGTGGCGGGGGGCGCTGGACGCGTAGCGATCCCTCCTTGGGACACCCCACCCCGCCCCTTCCCGCTGTGACATGTGCGGCTCCGCCGCGTGGCCTCCGGGGGTGGGTGGGGGTAAGGGTGGTCTCCCGGGGGCTGCGCCCCCGGACCCCGGGCGGGGCCTGCGGCCCCTGCACCCCGCTTACGGGGGCTTCGCCCCCGGTACCCCCGCTGGGGCTGCGCCCCCGCCCCCGCTTCGGGGCTCCGCCCCGGACCCCGCTCCTCAAACGCCGGAGGGGCTGGATTTTCCGGCCCGCAGTCAAATCCCGCGCCCTCCCCGGCCGAGATCGACCTGGACCGGGCTGTCCGGGGAATCCAGCCACACCTTTTCGCCGTCGTCGGCGACGGTGAGCCCGAAGCGTTCGAACCCGGGGCGGCCCTTCTCGCACCACCAGCGGTAGGCCGCTTCCGTCTCGTCCCACAGGCGGCGCGGTCCGGACTGGTACACCTCGTACGAGTCCGCTCCCGGTATGTAGTCGGCCGATGCCCACGACTTCGTGTCGGTGCTGTACGTCCACAGGGTGTACGCGCCGCCCTCGTACCGCTCCACGGTCCAGAACGCGCCCGGCACGCGCAGCCCGATGACGAACTGCTCCACCCACCCGCCGACATCGGCGGGCGAAAGCGCGGTGCTGCTCCTGACGCCGTCTGCGGGCCACTCCAGACCTTTCAGGTAGGCGGCATGCGGCGGCTGAATCGGGCGCTGCTGGCGTAGCCGCATGAAGGCACTGGAGCGCGTGAAGCGGCCGCTCGCCGTGCCGTCGTCGCCGACGACCAGACGGGCGATCGCCTCACCGCCGTACTCCGTTCCCCAGGGGGCGACGACGAGTCCACCGGTCCGGGTCTGCTCGACCCATGCCGGCGGCACCGCACCGACGGAGCAGGTGTCGATGACGCGGTCGTAGGGCGCGTTCCCGGTGAACCCCAGTCGGCCGTCACCCACAACGACCAGAGGGTGCAGCCCAGCGGCCCGAAGGTTCTCGCCCGCCCCCTTGGCCACCTCCTCGTCGTACTCGACGCTGACCACGTTCGCGTCGCCCAGCCGGTGCGAGAGGAGTCCGGCGTTCCACCCCGTGCCCGTACCGATCTCCAGAACGCGGTGACCGTCCTTCACGCCGAGATCCGCCAACATCGAGAACACCATGCGGGGTTTGGAACTTGAGCTACTGGGCGTGGTGCCCAGGCCGTCCCCGGTATGCCTGCCGTCGTCCCACTGCGTGGTCAGGGGGATGTCGGAGTACACCGCCGTGAACCACGCGTCGCGGTCCTCGGCGCGGTCGACCAACGGGTTCTGTCGCGTGCCGTCCGCGATCCCCGGCCAGACGCGGGCGGGCACGAACAGCTCGCGGGGGACGGCCTCGAACGCCGCCAGCCAGTCGGGGGCCAGCGCGCCCGCCGCGACGAGCGCGGAAGCGAGCCCCGAAGGGCCCGCCTCCTCTGCGCGAGTGTTCATCGTCATCGGCTACTTCTTCGCGGGGCCGGAGCCGTCGGAGCTGTTCCCGCCGCTCGTCTCCTGGCCGCCTCCGCCGTGTCCGCGTCCGCTGCTGCCGTCGTCCTGCTGGCTGCCGCCCTGCCCGGACCCGGTGCCTCCGCCGTGCTGTCCACCCATGGGGTGCTCCTTCATAGTCGGATTGATTCGCGGGGCGTGCGACCCCGTGTGGGCCCACGCGGCGGCTCTCATCGGTTCCTCTTCACCGGATGCGGGTGGTTCCTGATCTCGGCCGCAGCGTCGTACGCCTTGCCGTACTCCGTTGCCTCACGTGCCTCTGCCAGTTCCGTCGCCAGCGCGGCGCAGACTCCGCACGCGGCCACGGGGTCGCAGCCGTACAGGTAGTCGTGCACGCGCTTGGGCAGTTCAGCTCTCTGTTGCGGGTAGGTCCGTGGGTTGGTCATGCCGTCCCCTCGCGCAGTGCTGGTGACGACGACGCTAGGAACTGAGGAGCGGCGCCGACCACAAAGTTGCAGTCGGTTGCAGACGGATTAGGCGAGGGCATTGATCGCCGCTGAGATCAGTGCCCGCGCGTCCTTCCCGTAGACAGCCATCTTCGCCAGATCGCCGAACGCCCTGGCATAGATGGCGACTTCACTGGGCTGGGTGACAGTGACCTTGGCGGTCAGCAGCTCCACGTGCACCCGCTGATCATCGAACATGGTGAACGTCTCCTGACCCCACATGCCACGAGGAACCGTGCGCGGGATGATTCCCAGGGAGACGGACGCCAGGGGCATGACGGCTAGCAGATGGCCCAGTTGAGCGGACATGGCCCCGGCGTCGCCGTACCGGTAGTAGAGAACATCCTCTTCCATGAGCAGGGCGAATCTGTGCCCGCCCTCCCGGATCACATGGGAGCGCGCGACCCGCGCTGATGCCGCTTCCGCCGAGTCATCGGGAAGTCGACGGAAGCCGGCGATCGTGGACAGCAGCGCGCGGGCGTAGTCCTCGGTTTGGAGCACACCCGGCATGACCCGCGAGGAGTAGACGCGGAAGTGCCTGGTCTGCTCGTACAAGGGGACGTAGGACTCTTGGAGCCTCCGCAGGCCGGTGCGCTCAAGCCGCCGCCACTGCACGTACATGGACTCCGCCGTACGGCTCACTGCGATCAGGTCCGCTGCTTGGTCCGCAGCGCCGCAGGCACGGCACCATGCCCGGATGTCGTCGTCCGACGGAGCGGTCTTGGCGTTCTCCAGTCGTGACGACTTGGACTTGTGCCACCCGCATGCGACGGCCACGTCAAGGCATCTGAGACCTGCGTCGAGTCGCAGTTCCCGCAGACGTGCCGCGAGCGCTTCGCGGGCGGCCTGAGCGCTGGAAGAGGGAGACGCGGGCATGAGCTGAGGTCCGGTGGTTCGCTCAGATCAGACCTTGAAGTCGGCGTGCGGGGTGGCCCGCTGCCATACGGTCTCGAACGCCGATGTGCAGAGGCGGGCAACAGCCGGAGCGTCGGTCACCTCCGGGCCGCCGGATGCTCCGTCACCGGTGAAGTGGTTGAAGCGCACCACCCGCTCGTCGAACAGCCAGAAGTCGTTACCGGGGAGCGCGATATCCGACGCCTGGCGCCTCGCCAGCCAGCGCACTGATTCCCCCGCCTCGATGTTCAAGGGCGTACCGGCGTGTTCGTACTTGATGTACTCACTGACCGGCTCGGAGACGATCCGTGCGCGGCGCATGACCACACCCCGGCCCACCGTTTCCCGCACAAGGTCCAGCCAGGCGCGGCGCCGCCCCGTGCGGTCGTACCGACTGCCGTCGTCCCCTGCTTTCCATGCCTCGAACTCCGCTGCTTCAGCGGCAATGCCGTACGCGTCCCGCATCTCCAGGTGGACAGCTGAGACGTGGCACCCGGCCAGCATCTCAGCGAAGCTCGGAACTGCGCTGTTCTGCGGCATCGCACGCCTTTCGAATCAGCGGCACCATGCGGGCCGGAATGCGGATGACTGCCTCGGTGCCGGGGATGGGGCCGACCGTCAGGCACTCCGCCTCGGTCTCCTCGTCGGCCTTCCAGCCCTGCAACACCATGTCAGCGTTCTTGCCGTCCACCCATGCCGTGGGGCATTCGTCCCCGTCGGTGTTGGGGTCCTTGCCGAAGAAGACTAGGGCCATGATCGCCTCCGCTGTCGAGGGAGTTGCATGCTGTGGCACGACCATCACTCTCCGGTGGATCAGGGTCAAGAGGGCGTAGGCGCACCGGACTTGCGGGCGATCGGGTGCGACGAAGGCTCCGCACCCATCCCCACCTCCACCCACACAGTCTTCCGCCGCGCACCCCCCCCCTCCACCGTCCCCCACCGATCCGCCACCGCCTGCACGAGGAGCAGGCCGCGCCCCGACTCGGCGTCGGGCGGCGGCGCGGAAGCGATCACCGGGCGCTTGTCGGCGCGCGTGTCCGTCACCTCGATGCGCAGGACGCCCGCCCGCAGGAGAAGGCCCAGCTCGAAGGCCCTCCCCGGCGCCCCCGCGTGCACCACGGCGTTGGCGGCCAGCTCCGCCACGATCAGCGCGGCGGTGTCCGACGCGTCGGACCCACGGGGTACGCCCCACTCCGCGAGCCGTTGGGTCGACAGCAGTCGGGCGAGTCGCGCGCCCCGCCGAGTGGCGGCAATGCGACGCCTGAACACACGTACGGTAGTGGGCAGTTGTGCGAACGAAGCTTCCGTTTCGGGGTGCATGGGGCCACCGTGACGTGCCGTGCACCCCGGCCACCAGGCATCGAGCCCGTACGCTCCGCGAGCGTACGCGCACCCGCTGTAGACAGTACGGCCAACACCCCGTAACCCTGGGTGAGTTGTACGCGGGGGAGATCCACTCACCGGGAGGTGGCCGGGATGGCCTGGGACCACGAGGGACACGACGGCGAACCCGACGTATCCGACAGCCTGCGCACGTTCGGGGCGGTGGTGCAGGCCCTGCGCGAATTCGCCGGCCTGAGCCGCGAGGACTTCGCCCCGCTCGTCGGCTACTCCAAACACACCGTCGAATCCATCGAGTTGGGGCGGCGGATGCCCGACGGTGTGTTCGTCGAGCGCGCGGAGGCCGCCCTTGGCAACACCGGCGCGATCCGCAAGGCGGCGGAGCACATCAACCGCCAGCCCGGCCTGGCCACCTGGTTCCGCCGCTGGGCCCGCCTCGAACAGCAGGCGATCAGCCTGTACACGTACGAGTCGCGGCTCGTGCCGGGTCTGTTGCAGACGGAGGCGTACGCGCGGACGTTGTTCGGGGAGCGGGTCCCGCCCTTGGCCGACGCCCAGGTGGAGGCTCAGCTGGTGGCCCGCCAGGAACGGCAGCAGCTTCTTCGTGACCGGCCCAACACAGCCTTCAGCTTCATCGTCGAAGAGCACATCTTTCAGCGGCGTACGGGTGGCGCAGACGTGACCCGCGAGCTGATCGATCACGTGTTGGAGTGCGCCTCGCCGCGAAATGTCGAGCTTCAAATCCTCCCGTTGGACAGGGGAGTTCACTGTGGGATGGACGGGCCCATTCGACTGCTCGAAACCCCGGCCAACCGTTGGTTTGGCTACTGCGAGGGGCAGGAGAGCGGCCAGTTCATCTCTGACCCGAAAGT
The DNA here is from genome assembly GCF_041435195.1 of Streptomyces sp. NBC_00224. NCBI lineage: Bacteria > Bacillati > Actinomycetota > Actinomycetes > Kitasatosporales > Streptomycetaceae > Streptomyces > Streptomyces sp. NBC_00224. The sequence continues at coordinate 4,451,751 of NZ_CP108106.1, read as the reverse complement.
GGTCAGCACGCTCCACATGCGATATGCGAAACTGCGCTCGCAGGCCCTCACTCCCGAGGACTCAGCGGGCCTGCTGGAGCGACTGCGAGGAGCGCTATGAGCACCCCCGAACTGGCCTGGTTCAAGAGCAGTCACAGCGGCAGCTCCGGTGACGACTGTGTCGAAGTCGCCCTCGACTGGCGCAAGTCGACCTACAGCAGCGGCTCAGGTGACGACTGCGTAGAGGTGGCCAGTTGCCCGGCCACCATCCACGTCCGCGACTCGAAGAACCCCACGGGTCCCCGGTTCGCCGTCTCACCCGCCGCCTGGGAAGGCTTTCTGGGCTACTTCCAGTAGAGGCCCTCACCCATGGTGAACGGGTCACCCCAGTACTCCGCCGACGCGACCTTCGTCGTGGCCGACGGGGCCAGTGCGATCGCGCAGCTCTTCTGGGTCTTGCCGTTGGTGAAGCCCTTGGGCAGGGAGTCGCTGTCGCACTTGGCGAAGTTGCCGATGATCATCAGGTCCTGCGCGTCGGTGCCGTCGCCGAGGTGGCCCTTGACGTGGGTGACGGAGGCGTACTCCAGGTTCGTCGTGCCGACGTTCTTGACCGTGTAGCGGATGTAGTACGGGACCTTTCCGCTGACCTTGTCGCCGAGCTTGAGCGGTGCGAGGTCGGCGGGGTCGCCCTTCTCGATCGCGTCGACGGTGAGGGCGATCTCGCCCTTCGTCTTGGTCCCGTACTTGAACGGGAACTGGGCCGCCTGACCGAACTTGAACGTCTGGCCGCCCTTGGCCTGACCACCGGCGGCGCCACCGTCACCGGCCGGGGCCGACGGCTGGGTGGACGGTGCCGAGGACGAAGGCGCGGACGAAGGCGTGGACGGCTTCGGCGTCGCCCCGCCGACCGACGCGTCCGACCCGTCGTCCCCGTTGCACGCGCTCAGCGCGAGCGAACCGACGACCACCAGACCGACCGACGCCAGCTTGACCCGGCCACCTCGGTGCATGACAGAACTGCTCACTGTTCGTACTCCCCCGTGCGTAATGGTGCGCGTGATGCGTGTGATGTGCGTGATGCTGTGGATCGTCTGTGCGATCTCTGATCCCTACGAACAGACTTCCTAATGCCAACCCGCGACGCCTCGCCACCGCGCTGACCGATATGCCCCGGCCCGTGGCCGATTCATGACTTGGTCAATACGAAAGTGCTACGCGCGGCGGGCGTCGACGGCGCCGCAGCCCGGCGCGTCGTCACCGCCGCCAGGGCGACCGCCAGCAGCATCAGCAGCGTTGAGGTGAACGGGAACCAGCGCTCGCCGAGCACCGCGATCGCCGCGCTGCCCGTGACGCCCGCCGCCGCCACGCCCAGGTACAGCGCGCTGCTGTTCAGGGAGAGGAGGAGCGGCGCGGAGGGCGGATCGAGCGCGACCAGGCGGGCCGGCAGGGCGACCGCGACCGCCCAGCCCGCCAGGGGGTTCAGGGCCGACGCGATCAGGGCCGTCGGCATCGACTGCATCAGCCACGGCAGGGCCAGCGACACCGCCGCCGAGACCGTGCCCGCCGTCAGGATCACCACCCTCGGGCCCCAGCGGTCCACCACCCGGCCGCCGAACGAGCTGCCCGCCACCGAGAACACGCCCGAGATCAGGAGCAGCAGGGTCAGCTTCGACTGGTCGCCGTTCGTCGCGGGGGCCGCCGCCACCGTGTAGTAGATGAAGACCGTCTGGACGGACAGGAAGACCAAGAACGTTGTTGTCGCGGCGCCGAGCACCCGGCGGTTGCCCAGCGGAGCCAGGCGGGCCCGCAGGCCCGGGGACGGCTGTGGGGCCGGGAGGCCCCGGAGCATCAGGCCGACCCCGGCGAACGCGGCCGCGCCCAGCGCCGTGACCAGCCACATCGTGAGGCGCCAGTCCGTCCGGCCGATCCAGGTGCCCAGCGGCACCCCGAGCGCCGTGGCGACCGTGAGGCCGCCCATCACCGTGGCGATGGCCCGGCCGCGCCGCTCCGGCGGTACGAGTGCGGTGGCGACGGCGTTGGCGGTGGGCGTGTAGAGGGCCGCGCCGACCGCCGCCAGGACGCGGGTGGCGAGCAGCAGGCCGAAGTTCGGGGCGAGCGCCGAGAGCGCGTTGGCCACGGTGAAGATCACCAGGGCCGTCAGCAGCGTCCGCAGCCTCGGCCACTTCGCCGTCACCGTGGCCAGGACCGGTGCGAGCACCGCGTACGCGAGCGCGAAGACCGTGATCATCTGGCCCGCCGCCGAGACGGAGACGTCCAGGTCGTCCGAGACGAGCGGCAGGATTCCGGCGATCACCATCCCGTCCGTACCGACGGCGAAGGTGCCGAGAGCGAGCAGGAGCAGGCGTAGGCGCATCAGTTCCCCCGTATCGTTTGATGTACATCAAACGATCGCGGAACGGTTTGATGTTTGTCAAACGATTCTTGTGGGGGGGAGGGTGGGGAAATGGGTGACGAACACGTCGAGGAGTGGCTGCCGCAGCCCGATGCCGCCGACATCGAGCTGGTCAAGGTGCTGCATGCGCTCGGCGACCCCGTACGGCTGACGCTGCTCAAGGTGTACGCGGACGGCGAGCAGTACAGCTGCGCGCCCGGCGCGCTCGGGCTCGGCCACCTTCACAAGTCGACGGTGTCGCACCATATGCGCATCATGCGCGAGGCCGGGGTCACGTCTACCCGGGTCGTCGGGCGCAGCCGGTATGTGCGGCTGCGCCGGGACGACCTGGATTTGCGGTTCCCCGGGCTTCTTGACGCGCTGATCAAGGCTTTGTGACAGGGCGGTCGGCTGCGGGCCGGTGGGGGCTGGTCGCGCCCGCGCGGCGGAGCCGCAAAATGTCACGGCCCCGCGCCCCTAAAACCCTCGGTCGGCTGCGGGCCGTGCTTGGTTGCTCGCGCAGTTCCCCGCGCCCCTAGGGGCTAGGGGCTAGGGGCTACGGGGTGCGCAGCTCAGGCCAGTTGTTGCGGCAGCGCCGCCGCATGGCACACCGTCAACCCCGACACCGCTCGCGTCAGTGCCACGTACAGGCGGCGCAGGCCCGTGCGTTCGTCCGGCTCGCCGTCTACGACCGCCGCGGGCTCGTCCAGGACCACGTAGTCGTACTCCAGGCCCTTCGCAAGGGACGCGGGGACGAGGGTTAGGCGGGACTCCGTCGTCGTCTCCTCGCCGGGGGCCAGGAACACCAGGCCCGCCGCCATCAGCGCCTCCGCGAGCACCGGGATCCGCGCGTCCGCCGCGATCAGGCCGATCGAGCCCTCGTGTTCCAGCGACTCGCGGCAGGCGGCGATCACATCCGCGTCCAGGTCCGTGGTCGACCGTACGTCCAGCGAGCCCGGTGTCTCACGGACCGACTCCACCGGGGCCAAGCCCGGGGAGATCGACGGCAGCAGGCGCGACGCGTACGCGATCACCTCGCGCGGCACGCGGAAGCCCGCCGTCAGCTCCTCCACCACCGCGTCCGCCTTGCCCAGATGGCGCAGCGCCTCGGCCCAACTCGCCGTCGCCCAGGGCGTGGTGCCCTGCGCCAGGTCGCCCAGCACCGTCGCCGAGCCGGTCGAGCAGCGGCGGCCGACCGCCCGGTACTGCATGGGGGAGAGGTCCTGCGCCTCGTCGATCACCACATGGCCGAGCGAGTGGGTGCGCGCCACCAGGTCGTTCGCCTCGTCGATCAGCACCGCGTCCGCCGCCGACCACTTGGCGCTCTTCACGCTCCGCGCGGGCTTGGCCCAGAGGATCGTCTTCTGCTCTTCGGCGGTGAGTACGCCCTCCGCGTGCGCGGCCAGGAAGTCCGGGTCGGCCAGCAGGCGCAGCACCAGCTTCGCCGGGTCGACCGGGGGCCACATCGCCTTCACGGCCGCCTTCACCGCCGTGTTGCGGGCCACCGCGTCCTGCACCCGGTCGTCGGGCGCCTCGCCCGCCTGCTCCATCCGTACGAGCACGGCGTGCGCGATGCGCTGCGGGAGCGCGTCGTGGGCGGCGCCGTAGCGGATGTCGCGCGCCTGCAACTCCCGGACGATCTCCTCCAGTTCGTACGCCGGAATCCGCCACCGGCGCGAGCCGCGCACCACCATCAGCGGTTCGGTGGGCATGCTCACGTGCGAGCGGACCGCGCGGCGCAGCACCTCGGCCATCCGGGCGTCGCCCTTGACGATCGCGGCGGGCGCGTCGTCGGCGCCCTTCACCTCGACGTGCGCCACCAGGTCGTCGACGGTCGCCTGCTTGACCTCCAACTCACCGAGCGCGGGCAGCACTTGCTCGATGTAGTGGAGGAAGGACGCATTCGGCCCGATGACCAGGGTGCCGGTACGGGCCAGGCGCTCGCGGTGCGCGTAGAGGAGGTACGCGACCCGGTGCAGGCCGACGGCCGTCTTGCCGGTGCCGGGGCCGCCCTGTACGCAGACGGATCCGGTGAGCCCGGACCGTACGATCTCGTCCTGCTCCGGCTGGATCGTCGCCACGATGTCGCGCATCGGTCCGACGCGCGGCCGCTCGATCTCCGCCTGGAGCAGCTTGCTGGTGGTGGCGGCCTCGGCGGGGTCGGTGAGGTGCTCGTCCTCGTACGCGGTGAGGTCGCCGCCCGTGTACCCGAAGCGGCGGCGCAGACCGATGTCCTGCGGGTCCTTCTTGGAGGCGCGGTAGAACGGCTGGGAGACGGGCGCACGCCAGTCGATCACCATCGGGTCGCCCTCGGCGTCGTGCACATGGCGGCGCCCGATGTACAGCGGTGGATTAGCGGCCTCCGGCCGCGGGCGCTCGCCCTCCGCGCCCTCGGCCAACTCGGCGCCCGGAGCGTGCAGATAGTCGAGGCGGCCGAAGAAGAGCGGAGTGTGCGAGAGGTCCGCCAGGGCCTTGATGCGGTCGTCGATCTGGCGCTGCAGGACGGCCGCGTTCACCCAGTTCGCGGTGACGTCCTTGATGTCGAGGTTCTCCACGTCCTCGCGCATCGCGCGCAGGGCCGCGCGTGACTCGGAGAGGTGGGCGCGCTCGCGGCTGAGGGGATCTTCGGGGTCGTGGTCGTGCGTGGACAAGGGGGGTTTCCTCCGGGCGGCGGGGCGGCGGTTCAGGGCTGCGGGATCGCCTTGCGGCTTCGGCGGCCGGCCGGTTTCCGTCCGGGCGGCGGCGCTCCTCGGAGGGAGGCGGGGGAAGGGGGCGATTGTAGTCAGGGGTTCCCCGGCGGGCGAACGATTTTCCCCGGCGGCCCCCGGCGACCCTGGGCGACCCTTAGGGACCGGGGTCCTACCCGTAGGGGATGGCGTTGGACCAGAGGTGGACACGGGGGCGGTGCGGGTTCAGACCGCAGAGCGATGAAAGGGGAGTGCCCCGGGAGCACCATGGATACATGAGCACCGTGACCTGCACCTCCGCGCCCACCGTCCCCGCCCCCAGGGGCGCCACCGCCACCGGCGCCCAGCACTCCCCGCACCGCGTCGGCAACGCGCTGCGCGCCTGCAAGGCCTTCGCGGGTGCCGCGCTGAGCGTCGTCGTCCTCGGGGAGTACTCGGAGGAGGCGGGCGTGCGCCGCCGCCACTGAGTCCGCCCCACCGGAACCCGCTGTAGGCGTGTGAGCCTCTGGGCCCGCCGAGCCTGCCCCGCAGTCGGGTGATTGCCCGGGCCCGCCGAGCCTGCCCCCTCCCGATCGTGTGATCCTCTAGGGTCGCGGCCGTGAAGTACCGGACCGTGACCGACCGTTCACTCGCCGCTACACCCGCTACACCCGCTACACCCGCTACACCCGCTATGCCCGCGACAGGCGTCGTCCTGCTCGCCCTCTCCCTCGCCGCGCTGGCAGTGCTCTGCGCCGCACTCCGTATCCCCATGGCGGACGCCCTGGTCTACCGGGCGGAGGGCGCGGCCGTCGCGCACGGCACCGATCTGTACGGCTTCACCGTCACCCGCTGGCACCTGCCCGCCACCTACCCGCCGTTCGCCGCGATCCTCTTCGTGCCGACCACCTGGCTCCCCGTGCCGGTGCTCAAGGCCGCCTTCGCCGTCGGCAACGCACTGCTGCTCGCCCTCCTGGTGCGGCTGTCCTGCCGTTTCGCCCGGATCGCGCCCCACCCCGCCGCCCTGCTCGCCGCCACCGCCGCCGGGCTCTGGCTTGAACCGGTGTTCCAGACGCTGCTGTTCGGCCAGATCAACCTGGCGCTGACCTGCCTGGTCCTGTGGGACCTGACCCGGTCGCCGGGCTCCCCCGGCAAGGGCTTCGCCGTCGGCATCGCGGCGGGCATCAAGCTCACCCCCGCGATCTTCCTGCTGTACGCGCTGCTCAAGGGGCGGTGGCGCGAGGCGGGGACGGGCGCCGCCGCGCTCGCCGGGACCGTCCTCCTCGGCGCGCTCGTCCTGCCCCGCGCCAGCGCGGACTTCTGGACCCGGCGGCTCTTCGAGACCGACCGGGTCGGCAAGGCGTGGATCGTCGACAACCAGTCGCTCCAGGGCCTGGTGGCCCGGCTCCTGCACACGTCCGCGCCGGGCGCGGTGTGGGTGGCGGTCGCGGCCGCCGTGGCGGCGGCGGGCCTGTGGACGGCCCGCCGCGCGGACGACCGCTGGGGCGTCCTGGTCACCGCCCTCACCGCGCTGCTCGTCTCCCCGATCAGCTGGTCGCACCACTGGGTGTGGTGCGTGCCGCTGCTGGCGGTGCTGGTGGCGGAGGGTCGGCCCCGTACGGCCGTCGCCGTAGCGGCCGTCTTCGCCGCGCGCACGCTGTGGCTGGTGCCGCACGCGGGTGACCTGGACCTCCATCTCCCTTGGTGGCAACAGCCGTTGGCGTCGCCGTACGCGCTGCTGGGGCTCGCGGCGCTGGGGTGCGCGGCGGGCAGGTCGCTGTTTGGCTGCGGCCCGGTGGGGGCTGGTCGCGCAGTTCCCCGCGCCCCTAAAAGCCTGTGGCTGAGCTGGGTTCTCCGGCTGCGGCGGACTACCTAAGGGGCGCGGGGAACTGCGCGACCAGCCCACCACTCACCCGCAGACGGCAAACAAACCTCAGCCCAAGTCCCCCGTAAGCAGATCGTCCGCATCGACGATCCGGTACGCGTACCCCTGCTCCGCCAGGAACCGCTGACGATGGGCCGCGAAGTCCTGGTCGAGGGTGTCGCGGGCCACCACCGAGTAGAAGTGCGCCTGGTGGCCGTCGGCCTTCGGGCGCAGCACGCGGCCGAGACGCTGAGCCTCCTCCTGCCGTGACCCGAACGTGCCGGACACCTGGATGGCGACCGTCGCCTCCGGCAGGTCGATCGAGAAGTTCGCGACCTTGGAGACGACGAGCACGGAGATCTCGCCCTGGCGGAACGACTCGAAGAGCTTCTCGCGCTGGGCGTTGGGCGTCTCGCCCTTGATCACCGGCGCGTTCAGATGCTCGCCCAGCTCGTCGAGCTGGTCGATGTACTGCCCGATGACCAGGATCTGCTGGCCCGCGAACTTCCGTACCAGCGCCTCGGTGACCTTCCGCTTGGTGGCGGTGGTCGCGCAGAACCGGTACTTCTCCTCGGCCTCGGCCGTCGCGTACGCGAGCCGCTCGGAGTCGGTCAGATTGACCCGCACCTCCACACAGTCGGCGGGCGCGATGTAGCCCTGCGCCTCGATCTCCTTCCACGGCGCGTCGAACCGCTTCGGCCCGATGAGCGAGAAGACGTCCGACTCGCGCCCGTCCTCGCGTACGAGGGTGGCGGTGAGCCCGAGCCGCCGCCGCGCCTGCAGATCGGCGGTGAACTTGAAGACGGGCGCGGGCAGCAGATGCACCTCGTCGTAGACGATCAGCCCCCAGTCACGGGAGTCGAAGAGCTCCAGGTGCGGATAGACGCCCTTACGCCGCGTCGTGAGCACCTGGTACGTGGCGATGGTGACGGGCCGGATCTCCTTCCTCGTCCCGCTGTACTCGCCGATCTCGTCCTCGGTCAGCGAGGTGCGCTTGACCAGCTCGTGCTTCCACTGCCGGGCCGAGACGGTATTGGTCACGAGGATGAGCGTGGTCGCCTTGGCCTGCGCCATGGCGCCCGCCCCGACCAGCGTCTTCCCCGCGCCGCAGGGCAGCACGACCACACCGGAGCCGCCGTGCCAGAACCCCTCGACGGCCTGCTTCTGGTACGGCCGCAGCGCCCAGCCGTCCTCCGCGAGCTCGATGGGGTGCGCCTCGCCGTCCACGTACCCCGCGAGGTCCTCGGCGGGCCAGCCGAGCTTCAGCAGGGTCTGCTTGATCTGGCCGCGCTCGGAGGGGTGCACGGCGACGGTGTCCGCGTCGAGCCTGGCCCCCACCAGCGGAGCGACCTTCTTCGACCGCAGGATCTCTTCGAGCACGGGCCGGTCGGTGCTGGTCAGCACAAGCCCGTGGACGGGGTGCTTGCTCAGCGTCAGCCGTCCGTAGCGCGCCATCGTCTCCGCGACGTCGACGAGCAGGGCGTGCGGGACGGGGTAGCGGGAGAACTCGACGAGCGCGTCCACGACCTGCTCGGCGTCGTGTCCGGCCGCGCGCGCGTTCCACAGCCCGAGCGGGGTCAGCCGGTAGGTGTGGATGTGCTCCGGCGCCCGCTCCAGCTCCGCGAACGGCGCGATGGCCCGGCGGCAGGCGCCGGCCTGCTCATGGTCGACTTCCAGGAGCAGGGTCTTGTCCGACTGGACGATCAGTGGCCCGTTCACGTACCTACATCCCTCCGCAGGTGCCAAACCTCCAGTGTGCCTCATGCACGCGTGATTACATCCGGCTCTCGACGGGTCGCATCCCGGTTCCGATCTGCCTTCTCACCTGGTCGACGAAGTCGAGCGTGTCCATGGCCGCCTTCGTATTGCCGGCCTGGTGGTACAGGTCGGTGGCGAGCTCCAGATTCTCCAGGGCCTCAGCATTGCGGCCCTGCTGGAGAAGTGTGCAGCCGAGATTCTTGAGCTCTGAGGCCACGCCGTGATCGTTCCTCCCTTCGAGGAATGCCTCCAGGGCGAGGGTGTGCAGCCTTGTGGCCTTGTTCCACTTGCTCTGCTGCTGGCGAACGAGAGCCATGTTGCCCAACGTCATCGCCTTCCCGCAGAGGTCACCCAGGCGCTGAAAGGTGCTCAGTGCCTCCTGCTGAGCGGCGAGAGCCGCTTCGAACTGTCCGGTAGCGGTCAGCGCGCTGGCGAAGTTGCACAGCTCAACCGCCCTCTCATGTGGAAAGAGCAGGCCATCGGCTACGCCGAGCGCGCGTTTGTGGAGCGCCACGGCCTGCTTGGCTTTTCCGTCGCTGCGCCTCACCTTGGCGAGGCCGCCCAGGGCTTGGGCGTAGCCGTGCTGGTCTCCGAAAGCCCAGAAGATCTTCGCGGCCTCGCGGAAGGCGCGGGAAGCCTCGTCGTTGCGGTCCAGCTCGGTCAGAGTCTCGCCGGTATTGCTGAGTGCACTCGCTACTCCGAGCCAGTCACCGCCTCGCTTGGAAAGCTGGGCAGCTTCGGTGTGTGCCGCCACGGCCTGTTCGAATTTGCGCTGCTCGTGGAGCGAGAGCCCGAGATTGTTCAGCGCGCCGGCCAAGGCGTGGCGCTTCTTGGGCTTCTGACAGATCTTGATGGCCTTGTAGTGCGCATGGGCAGATTTTTTCAGCTTGCGCATGTCTCGAAGCACTAGGCCGAGGGAGCTCAGTAAGGCAGCTTCGCGAAAACCGTCCTTCCGTCGAGGACTCGACCAGATGCCTGCGGTAAGGACCGCTTCGGCTTCCTCCAGGTAACGCATTTCTATGAGGAATTTCGAGACGGGCACCGCCAGGGCCACACACATCAGATCGTCGTCGGCTGCGTGAGCCCAGATGGTGGCTGCGACCAGAGTGTGTCGCTCGGCCTCCAGCCACACGAGCGTCTTGGCTCGATCGGTGAAGAAGGGCTGCTCCGTGCGCCGCAGTGCCACGGGGGCGAAGAGCGTTTCACACGCCAGAGTGGCCATCTCGTGCAAGTGGGCAAGCAGGTGGCTGACGCTCATAGCCCAGGAGTCGTTGCCCGACGACAGCCGTTCCCGGGAGTAGAGGCGTACGAGACTGTGCAGCTGCCAGCGGCCGGACGGTTCTCGTGGCTCGACCAGGTACCGGTGAGCCAGGGCCAGCAGGAGCCGTTCGGTTTCCTCAACGCTTTTGCCGCACAACTGGGCCGTAGCCTCGGTAGAGAAGTCAGGCCCGGGATGCAGCGATATCAGTCGGAAGAGCTTGGCCTGACCCTTGGTGAGCCTACGGTAGGACAGCTCGAAGGCCGCTGTCACGGCGCGTTTTCCCCGGCTCAGCACAGAGAGCCTGGAATGTGTGTCCTCGAGGTCCAGGCGGAGATGGGACAGGGGCCGGGTCGGTGTGTCCACGAGCAGTGAGGCCAGGATGCGCAGTGCCAGTGGCAGGCCGCCGCACAGCGCGACGAGCCGGTCGGCCTCAGCAGCCTCGTCGGCCACCCGCGAGTCCTTGGGCAGAGCAGCGCGGAGGGCGTTGCCCAGCAGCTCCCGCCCCTCGGCGGCGGGCAGCTCCCGCAAGGTCAGCGCCAGGGCGTCCAGTTCCGAGAGCGAGTGCCGAGAGGACACGAGCGTTGCGGCGCTCCCGGCGCTCGGCATGAGGTGGCGGATCTTGCCGGTCGCTGGTACGTCGTCCAGGACAACCAGGACCCGTCGCCCGGCAGCCGCAAGTGCACCGAGCGCGGACCGGTAGATGAGTGCCCGTTCCTCGACCCTGGGAGGAATATGTTCCGGGGGGATGCCGAGTGCCCGCAGGAGGGTGCCGAGCGCCTGCTTCGGTGACACCTTGGCCTCTGTGCCGTAGCCGTGCAGGTCGACGAAGAGGGCCCCGCCGGGGAACCAGCTCCCTTCTCGCAGCGCTTGGCGGGCGGCTTGGAGCACGAGCTCGGTCTTGCCTGTTCCGGCGAGCCCGCTCACCACCACAGTGCCTGCCGTCTTGTCCTGCGCTGTCGGCGCCAAGGCGGCGAGTACCTGTTCCAACTCGGTGCGGCGCCCTGCGAAGTTCGCCGATTCCCGGGGAATTCCGGCGCGTGTGAGGTCCGGGCGGTCCGGGAGTGTAAGGGTGATGCTCCGCCCCTGGATGGCGACGTTGAAGAACACGCCTCCGCTGGTGTGGCCCTCGGCGCTGCCGGTCATTTTCCGGCCTGCCGGTATCGAGCGAGGGCCCTGCTGAAGGCGAGCACCTCGGCGGTGGTGAACATGCCTCTGTTTGCCTCGGTGACCAAGTACCCGACTTCGCGCCAGGCGTGGAAGAACGCGGGGTCGATGCCCATCTCGGCCGCGAGCTCCGCCATGTCCGACATCATGTCGCCGAAGTACTCGTTGGTAAGAGGAGTGGGCTCGTCGGCGTCGGGGTCGAATACCAGAGGATCGTCCGGCCCTGGATCGCGGCCGAACTTTTCGCGGAAGGCGTCCAGTTGGCCTTCCATGGCTTCACGCATCATCCGTCCGTGCGGAGTGGCGGTCGATATTCGCACGACGGAACTGCCGTCCGCGTTCCAGATGCGCTCGACGGGATGGTCGAATCGACGTCGCGTGGCGGTCCCGCCAGACTTCTTGCGGACCTTGTGCAGCACCGCCTCGCGTACGGCCCTACGCCGCTCGACCCATCGCTCGTCCGACTCTTCCTGCGTGCCTTCGATACCGTCAGTACTGCCCGTCTCGCCGAAGTCGTCGGCGCTCTCACGAGCTGTGGCGCTCAGCCGCATTCTGGCGTGCATACCCACCCAGTCCAGCAGGTCCGGCGTGACTGGCCCTCCCAGCGTGGACACCTCAGTAATGCCCAGCGCGAAGGCCAGGCGTAAGAGAGCGAGACCCGGAGAGCTGGTCCAGAGCAGGGCTTCGGAGGGGATCGGCTCGGTGAACGCGGGCACGGCAAAGAGACGCCCGAGAGTCTCGGCGACGGGCATCTCCAGCTCGGGAGCGACAAGGAGGATGTCGAGCACCGGCACTAGTGACGATGCCTCGTCCAGGGAGAGCGCCCACGCCGAGGCGTGCTCGCCCATGTCCTCCACAAGTTCGCCGGGCTTGGTCAGGAGCGCCGCATACAGGGCCGGCAGCAGCACTGCGGATTCTTGTTCCACCGGCAGCCCGGCGTCGTGGAACCGGCGCAGCCCATCGCGGAGAATGTTCTTGGGCGTGGCATCGGCCCACGGCTCCTCCACCGCGTCCTTCCAGAACCGCCTGACCCGCTCCTGTGTGTCCTCCGGCAGGTCGGGGAGCCGCAGATCCAGAGACGGCCCAGACACCGCGCGGCAGCTCTGAAGGGCCGCCTTGGGCAGCAGTCGCCGGGGCAGGCGGCGTCTATCGAGTCCAGCCGCTTCGAGTCGGGCTCTGAGAGCCAGCATCAGCCTCCCGTCGTCCACCGGGATCCGCAGCTCCTCGCTTGCTGAGACGGCCTCACGGACGAAACGACGGATGCCTTTGCCGTGCGCGGTGCCCTGCAGGAGGCGCAGCCAGGCATCGCGCGCGTTGGCGAACTCCAGAGCGTCGATGAAGGTTCTCGGCCAGACAGTACCCAGGAACAGCGCGTCGAGCGGGTCGGTCTCGTTGTACCAGCCTGGTGCGTCCCCTTCGAGCTGAGCCTCTGCGAGCGCTAGGTAGCCGAATGCGTAAGCGCCGGCCAGACTCAGGTCGCCGGGTGCGTTCGAGTCGAGCAGGGCTCTGAGAGCCGCGCCCCCGAGGTCCTGAGGGTCGCTCTCAGTGGCTGCGGCGATGACGCCGGGCGCTGCCCTCCATGATCGCCGTTCCTGCTTTTTCCTCGATGCTTTGCCCACCTCGCCCTCCCCGGGACAAGGATGGCGCATCGCGCCGGGCTCGGTTGTGGGATCCCAGCAAACCTTGACAAGTAGGCTGAGAATCCTCTGACTTGAGGGTGTGTACGTGGAGGCGACCAAACCTCCAGGCTGCCTCAGCCGAACGTGGCCAGGGCCGTCCGCTCACGCCGGGTCGTCCGCCAGCTCCGCGACGCCCGTGATCCGGTGCAGGGGGTAGGTGCGGACCTCGTCGGCCGTGTGGTCGTACGCCGTCACGAAGCCGCCCTCCACCCGCACCGGTGCGATCACCCGCTGGCTGGCCGCGCCGTCCGCGTTGACGTAGCCGATCCACAGCGCCGAGCCGGTCAGCACGGCGGCCTGGACGGTGGCCAGGGTCTCGGCCGCGGTGGTGCGCGGCAGCCCGCCCGGCTCGGCGGGGGCGGCGTGCGGCTGCTCCTTGCGTACGACCGTGGCGGCCTCGTCGCCCGCCCGGATCGCCCGGACCGCCGCGCCGAGGAGCGTCTCGTCGGGCAGCGGCGGGCCCTCCGGTACGGGGGCAGGAGCGGTACGGGGCGGGGTGCGGCGGGTGTCGGCGCGGTGGATCACCACATCGCCCTCGGCGGACTCGGCGGCCGGGGCGTAGCCCATCGCGCGCAAGCCGTCGAGGAGGGCGGCGGGGTCGGCCTGCGCGGCCAGGACGGTCGGGGCGAGCCGGCGCAGCCGCAGCCCGGCCGACCGCTTGTCCGCGACGATCTCGTCCAGGAGCGCGTCGTCGTCGCAGCGCACATACGCCGAGGCGGCGCCGACCCGGAGGTGCCCGTGGCGGCGGGCCACGTCGTCGATGAGGTAGCTGAGCGGCTGCGGCACGGGCGTGGCGCTGTGCGCGGCCAGGAAGGCGTGCAGGTCGGAGGCCGCCTGCCCGGCGTCCAGCGCGCGGCGCACCGAGGCGGGCGTGAACCGGTACACCGTCGCGCCGCCCTTCGACTCGATGTCCGCCAGCACGTTCAGCGTCGCGGCGAGCGGGCGGCGCAGCGGGCCGGGCGCGACGGCGGTCAGGTCGGCCTGGAGCAGCACGTGGTCGACGGGCTCGGGCAGGTGCGGCGCGAGCGCGGCGGCGGCCGCGAGGCCGAGGAGCGGGGTGACGCCTGTACGGGAGGGGGTGTCGCCGCCCGGGGCGAGCAGCGCCCGCCCGTGCGCGGCCAGCGCACCCCGGCCGGTCACGCCCAGCAACTCGGCCTCTGCCAGCGTCCATTGGGCGAGCCGGGGCCGCAGGTCGTCGGGCCCGGTGCGGGTCGGGTGTTCCCAGCGCAGCCGGGCGAGCAGCGTCTCCGGGTCGGGCGCGGTCCCTTCGGGCAGCCGCGCGAGCAGGGCGAGTACGCGGTGGCGCACTTCCGGGGCCGGGGAGCGGTCCAGATCGGGGCCGAGGGCCGCCAGGGTGCGGGCCCGGGCGTCCTGACCGCCCACCAGGCCCGGCGTACGGGTCGCGGTGAGCCATGCGACGGCGAGGCGCGACCAGCGCTCGGCGGGCGGCAGGTCCAGCCAGTCGTCGTACGCGGGCGTCGGTGCGTACCGCTCCTCCGCCTCCCCGTCCGACGCCAAAAGACCGGCCGCATAGGCGAGTTCGAGCCAGAAAGCGGCCGTCTGCTCGGTGGTGTCGAGCGCCGCCGCCGTCCGCTTCAGGTCGCGCACGCTCAGGCCGCCCGCGCGCAGCACGGCGGGACCGCCCTCGTTCCACTCGGCCAGCAGGTCCTCGACCATGGTCAGCGCGGTCAGGGCCTGGCCCGCCGCAGCCGAGTCCACCACCTGCGGCCGGTACTCCCGGGCCGGCGCGACGGCGGGCGCCACCGGCTCGGGCGCCCGGTGTGCGCGCCCGGCGCGCAGATGCAGGGCCACCTCGCGCGGCAGGACGACCGTGCGCGCCGACGTCGGCAGCAGCAGCCCGTGATCGCGCAGCCAGCGCACCGGCGGCGCCGGATCCGCCGACACCTCCCCGTACGGCGGCCCCCACACCAGCCGGTCGAGCACCGCGAGCGCCTCCGGCGGGGCGGTGTCCAGGAGCGCCGACATCCGTGCCCGGTCGGTGAAGAGCGAGGTCAGCGCGGCGAAGGCGGAGACCGGATCGTGGGTGGCGGACAGCCCCGCTGTCCGCAGGATCTCCTGCACCCGCCCCGGCGACATCCCGGCCGTGGCCTCGGCGACGGTCGGGCCCAGGCCGGTGGGGGAGGGGTGCGCGGGGGAGGGCGCCAGCAGCTCGCGGGCGGTGCGCACCAGCCGCAACTGCTCGTCGGACCCCCACACGAGCGCCTGCTCCCGCAGCCCCGCGAGGGCCCCGGGCAGCGCGCCTTCGACGGCGGAGTCACCCTCGTCCCCCGCCAGCAGCGCGAGCAGCACGGGATACGGCGCCGGGTCCGGCGCCACGGCCAGGGCCTGCGCGGTCTGCAGCGCGAACCGGTCCAGCCGCTCCAGCGCCCGTACGACAGAAGCCCGCGTCCCGGCCCGGGTGGCCAGCTGGGTCAGATCGTTCGGTACGGGAGTGAGCAGATCGGGCCGGGCGCGCAGCAGCGCCGCGAGGGAGGCGTCGGGACGGGAGCGGAGGGCTTCGGCGAGAGTGCGGGGGGAGGGTGCGCGAGCGCCGCTGTCGGCGCTGCCGCCCTCTCCGCCTGCTTCTCCGCCCGCTCCGGTCGTTGCTTCGGACACGTGCGCCTCCTGGTCGCGCTCGCCGGTCCCCATCCGCCCCACGGTAGCCGCTGCGCGCTACCGTCAGGGCAGGGAGGCGGCGGCGGGCCCCGGCGGGGCACGGAGGGGAACGGTGTGGGGATCGAGAGCGACCAGCTGGTCTACGACTATCTGAGCCGGGTCGGCGACCTGGCCCAGCAGCGTCAGCTGCCCTCGGCGGCACGGATGCGGCTGGTGTCCACGCTGCGCGACGAGATCGACCGCAGACGGGGCAAGTTCGGCAGCGACTCCCCGGCCGCGGTGCGCCGGATCCTGGGACGGCTCGGTACGCCGGACGAGGTGGTGGAGTCGGTCACGACGGGCGGTGCGTACGAGGCGCCGCCGGACGTGGAGACGGCGGGGCGGGGAGTGCCGGGGCAGCGGGACGGCGGCCGGGGCCGCCGCGTCGCGTTCCCCCGCCCGCGCGCGGCGTCGCCCCCGGCCCCGCCACCGCCCTCGCCGCAGACGGCCGCGTCCCCGCCCCACCTGGCGGGAATGGACGAACTCGGCCCCTCGGGCGACGAACCGGACTGGTGGCGGATCGAACCGGGCCCGCTGGGCGGGGCGGGCGGGATGCAGGGGGAGTCGGTGGCGGGGTTCGTGGGCGGGGTGGAGATCCCGGAGATACTGCGGCCGCCGGAGGAATCGGCGCCGGAGGAGTCGGCCTCGGAGCCCGAGGAGGCGCCGGAGGAGGAGCCCGCCGTGGCCCCCCAGGGCCCGAACTGGCGGGCCCTGCTCCCCGGAGCGACCACGAACTCCCCCCGCCGCTCCCTGACGAACCCCCTTCTGCTGCTGGCGGCCGCGCTCCTGGTGACGGGCGCGGTCCTGGGCAACTGGCTCGCCCTGGGCGGGGGCTGGCTCCTGGCGTACGTGTCGCGCCGCCTGACCCCCGCGGAGACGAAGTGGGCGGTACTGGGCCTGCCGTCCCTGGCGGTGGTCGGCGGCCTGGTGTGGCTGTGGGGCCGCCAGAACGAACGCTGGGGCACGCCGATCGCCGAGGGGGCGATGGGGGACGCGGTGGCGGGGGCGTGGCCATGGGTGGTGCGGGCAGCCGCGCTGTCCTCGGCGGCATTCCTGACATGGCGCTCACAACGGCAGCGGTGACGTGTCTTTGTCTGCGGGTCCGGTGGGGGCTGGCCGCGCCCGGTGTTTGTCTGCGGGTGGGTGGGGGCTGAGCGCGCAGTTCCCCGCGCCCCCTTAGGTAACTCCAGCCCCGGCGGCGTGCGAGGTGCGGGCCCCTTTTAGGGGCGCGGGGAACTGCGCGACCAGCCACGGACGGCCCGCAGACGAACGGGGGCCGGGGCGGAGCCCCGAAAGCGGGGTGCAGGGGCCGCAGGTCCCGCAAAGGGGGCGCAGGGGCGCAGCCCCGCCCGGGGTCCGGGGGCGTAGCCCCCGGGAAACCACCTCCACCCCCACCCACCCCCGGAGGCCACGCGGCGGAGCCGCAAGTGTCACAGTGGCGAAGGGGCGGGGTGGGGCGGGACCCCACAATGGGGGCATGGCTTCGCAGACACTCACCGTCGGGTTCGACCTGGACATGACCCTCATCGACTCCCGCCCCGGCATCCACGCCTGCTACCTCCGCCTGTCCGCGGACACCGGCACCCACATCGACGCCGACGCCGCCGTCAGCCGGCTGGGCCCGCCGCTGGAGTGGGAGCTGAGCCACTGGTTCCCCGAGGAGCGCATACCGGAGATGGTCGGGCGCTACCGCGAGCTGTACCCCACGTACGCCATCGACCCCTCCCCCGCCCTCCCCGGCGCCGCCGACGCGATCCGCGCCGTCCAGGAGCTCGGCGGCCGCGCCATCGTCGTCACCGCCAAGAACCGGCCGCAGGCGGCCCTGCACCTCACCCATCTCGGGCTTGAGCCCGACGAGCTGATCGGCGGACTGTGGGCCGAGGCCAAGGCGGAGGCGCTGCGCGCGCACGGCGCCTCGGTGTACGTAGGCGACCACACCGGCGACGTACGCGGCGCGCACACCGCCGGCGCGCTCTCGGTGGCCGTGCCGACCGGCCCGATCGGCGCGGACGAGCTGCGCGAGGCGGGCGCGGACGTACTCCTCGCCGACCTCACGCGGTTCCGCCCGTGGTGGAAGACCTACGTGGAGGCGTACGCGGAGAAGGGCGTCTAGGGCCTGTCCGGCGGATCTTGTCTGGGACGCGGGGGTCTGGCACGCCCATCTGCGGCGTTGTCGTCAGTTGCCGACGCTCCGCGTCGACGCCCTCCTCCGCCTTGCAGCTGGACGCACCAGACCCCCGCTCACCAGGACCGAAGGCGGAGGCACCTCGCGGGCGACCAGATCCGCCGGACAGGCCCTAGCCCGTCGGGCGCTCCGCGCGGCGCTGTGCCGACACCGACGTCACCACGCCCGCCCCGGCCATCAGGAAGCCGACGCCCATCAGCATGCACACCGCGTACGCGATGGGCGGGAACGTTGTCGTGTGCAGGAACAGCGGCGCCACCGTGACCAGCGTGGCGAGCGCGCCGACGAAGAAGACGATGACACCGGCGCGAACCAGCCGGTCCCCGGTGTTCGACTCGTTCCTGGCCGAATTCGCTTGGGTTTCGTTACTCACTCGGTCAGGGTAGTTCCCTGCCCGTAAGGACCTGCCGGGACGTCTTGTCAGCAGCCTCTGGACCATTAGCCTTGTTGTCGGCGGGTCCGAAGGCGACCCGCTGCAGTGCTATCCAGAGCCGTTTTCCGCGGCGACCCGCGCACCCGACGACGAGTACGAGGACGAGGACAGACGTGCCTACCGGCAAGGTCAAATGGTTCAACAGCGAGAAGGGCTTCGGCTTTCTCTCCCGCGACGACGGCGGCGACGTCTTCGTGCACTCGTCAGTGCTCCCCTCCGGAGTGGAGACACTCAAGCCCGGCCAGCGCGTCGAGTTCGGCGTGGTGGCGGGCCAGCGCGGTGACCAGGCTCTCTCGGTGACCGTCCTCGACCCGGCCCCCTCCGTCGCGGCCGCCCAGCGCCGCAAGCCCGACGAACTGGCCTCCATCGTCCAGGACCTGACCACGCTGCTGGAGAACATCACGCCGATGCTGGAGCGCGGCCGCTACCCCGACAAGGCGGCGGGCAAGAAGATCGCCGGACTGCTGCGGGCGGTGGCGGACCAGCTGGACGTCTGACCGGTTGTCCGAACCGGTTATCCGAACCTGAGCGCGTCGCGGTCGAGCGGAGGCACCAGACCCTCGGCCGCGGCCCGCGTCAGCAGCCCGCGCACCGCCGCGTAGCCGTCCTCGCCCAGGTCGTGCGTGAACTCGTTGACGTAGAGCCCGATGTGCTGGTCGGCCACCGCCGGGTCCATCTCCTGGGCGTGCTCCCGTACGTACGGCCGGGAGGCCTCCGGATCGTCCCAGGCCATGCGGACGGACGTCCGGATGACGTCGGCCAGCTCGCGCAGCTTCGCGTCGCCCAGCGAGCGGCGGGCGATGATCGCGCCCAGCGGGATGGGCAGCCCGGTCGTGGACTCCCAGTGCTCGCCCATGTCGGCGAGCGAGTGCAGCCCGTACTCCTGATAGGTGAACCGGGCCTCGTGGATGACGAGTCCGGCGTCGACCTTGCCGTCGCGTACGGCGGGCATGATCTCGTGGAACGGCATCACGACGACCTTGCCGACCCCGCCGGGCACCATATCGGCGGCCCACAGCCGGAAGAGCAGATACGCCGTCGAGCGCTCGCTCGGCACGGCGACGGTCTTGCCGGTGAGGTCGACACCGGGTTCGCAGGTCAGCACCAGCGGGCCGCAGCCGCGCCCGAGAGCCCCGCCGCAGGGGAGCAGGGTGTAGTCCTCAAGGACCCACGGCAGTACGGCGTACGACACCTTCAGCACGTCGAAGTCGTTCTCGCCCGGACCCCGTTCGGCGATGCCGTTGGTGATGTCGATGTCCGCGAAGGTGACGTCGATGTCCGGCGCGCCGGGGACGCGGCCGTGCGCCCAGGCGTCGAAGACGAACGTGTCGTTGGGGCAGGGCGAGAAGGCGATGCGCAGCGGCTCAGTCATGACCGTTCCAACTCTCCAGTACGGGCGGGAGCTTCCCGAAAGCGTCGGTGAGTGCGCCGAGCGCGTCCCCGATCCGCCAGGCGGAACGGTCGCGCGGGCCCACCGCGTTGGAGACCGCCCGGATCTCGACGACGGGCACCCCCCGCTGCGCCGCCGCCTCCGCGACCCCGAACCCCTCCATCGCCTCGGCGGCGGCCCCGGGGTGCCGGGCGGCGAGCTCGGCGGCGCGGGCGGCGGTGCCGGTGACGGTGGAGACGGTGAGGACGGGGCCGTACGCGGCCCCGGTGGCGTCGGCGATCGCCCGCCCGAGCCGCTGCGGCGGCAGGTGCGCGGAGCGCCCGAACCCGAGCGCCTCGACATCCAGATAGCCGTCGGGCGTGTCGGCGCCGAGGTCGGCGGCGACGATCCGGGAGGCGACCACGAGCCCGCCGACGGGCGCGACGGGCTGGAACCCGCCCCCGATCCCGGCGGAGACGACGAGGTCGTACGGGGTAACGGCGAGCGCTGCCGCGGTGGCGGCGGCCGCCGCGGCGGGGCCGACCCCGCCGGCGAGGACGTCGAAGCCCGCCGGGCACGCCCTCGTGACCGCGTCCCGTTCGACGGGGACCGCGGTCACGACGAGGACGCGCATGTCAGCCGTCGTCTCAGCTGTCGTCACGCTTGAGCGTGAAGCTCCACACCGACTTGGGCTTGTTCTTGTCGTTGACCTGAATGATGTTGATCTTCTTGGTCTTGGGCGCGGCGCCCTGCCCGCCCGTCGCGAAGACGTCCGCGTTCGGGAAGGAGCGGTACGTCTTGTTGGACGGCTCGGTGATCGGGTTGCCGTCGAGTACGGCGACCCACTTGTCGCCGTGCTCCACGACGTCCGTGTCCACGGCGAGTCGCAGGGTGGAGCCCGGCGAGTAGCTGATCGTCTTCGACGTCTTCACGCTGCTGAGGCAGGTCGTGAGCTTTTCGTCGGACAGTTCCTTGCCGTCGTTGCGGCAGGCGGCCTCGGCGTGCACCGAGTTCGTCCCGACCGTCACGGTCGCGAGGGGCGTCGGCTTGTCGCAGGCGGAGAGGACGAGGAGTCCGGCGGAGACAGCGCCCAGGGCGATGCCGGCCCGACGGGCCTTACCAGAGGTGAACGCAACGGTCATGAGCCGAAGGCTATCGGTCCCCCGTGATCACGCCACGCGCGGGTGTGGCGTGCCGCGCCGCGCGGAGCTCAGCAGCCCTCGTACGGACGTGGCCGCGCCCACCGCGAGCAGCCCCGCCGCGACCGACATCCCGACCACTCCGTTGAGCGGCAGCACGATCCCTATGGCACCGCCGAGCACCCACGACATCTGGAGCACGGTCTCCGAGCGGGCGAACGCGGAGGTCCGCACCTCCTCGGGCACATCGCGCTGGAGCATCGCGTCCAGGGACAGCTTCGCCAGCGCCTGGGTGAACCCGGCGGTCGCACCGAGCACCGCCATCAGCACCCCGCTGAAGAACACCGCCGCGCACACCGACGCGCCGAGCGCGGTCACCAGCGCCATCACGATGATGATCTCCGGGCCCCGGGAGCGCAGCAGCGAGCCCGCCGCCGTGCCCAGCGCGTTGCCGACGCCCGCCGAGACGCCGACCACACCGAGCGAGACGGCGGCGCTCTGCCCCGCCAGCGGGTGCTCGCGCAGCAGGAACGCCAGGAAGAAGATCAGGAAGCCGGAGAGGGAGCGCAGGGCCGCGTTGGCGATCAGCCCGTTCTGCACGGACGCGCCGACCGTGCGCAGCCCCGGTTTGCGCCCGCCGTGATCGACCAGCTGCGCCTTGCGCTCACCCTTGGCGGAGTCCACCTTGTGGTCCAGCGTGAACGCAAGGAAGGTGCCCGCCACGAAGACACAGAACGCCCCATAGAGCGGCCACTGGGGCCCCACGTGCTGGAGCCCCGCGCCGATCGGGGCCGCCGCGGCCGTCGCGAGCAGCCCGGCGAGTGTGACTCGCGAATTGGCTTTGACCAGCGAGAACCGTGGTGGCAGCAGCCGCGGCACGACCGCGCTGCGCACCACTCCGTACGCCTTCGACGCCACCAGGACGCCCAGGGCCGCCGGATACAGCTCCAGGCCGCCGGTGGCCACCGCGCCCGACATGGTGAGCGCCAGCACCGCCCGCGCCAGCATGGCGCCCGCCATCGCGGCGCGCCGACCGTGCGGCATCCGGTCGAGCAGCGGGCCGATCACGGGGGCCAGGAGGGTGAACGGGGCCATCGTGATCGCCAGGTACAGCGCGACCCGGCCGCGGGCCTGATCGGTCGGGACGGAGAAGAAGACGGTGGACGCCAGGGCCACGGTGATCATCACGTCGCCCGCGCCGTTCACCGCGTGCAGCTCGATGAGTTTGCCCAGGCCCGACTCACCGGCGCCGTGCGCGTGCGTCGCCCGTCTGATGGAACGGGCGGGGCCCGTGATGGGCCTGTGCAGCGCTCGGCCGACCGTCCGCCCCGCCCTGCGGAGGGGACTGGCCTTGTCGGTGGACCTTACGGTAGCCACCCAGTCATAGTGCCCCAACCCCGCCCGACCATGACGTACCGACGGGGATTCGGACCGGCAGGTGGGCCACGGGCCACGAAGGGGGTAGCGTGACAGGCGCGCCGCCCGCGGCTGCTCATGGCCGCGCGCCTCTCCGCGATCCCGCAGAATGGATAGCAGAAGGCGCGCCCCTGACAGTTCACGGCTCGGGCGCGGACGTCGACGCGGCCCTTTGGTCCGCTCCGTCCGCGACTCGTACGTACGCGGTCCTCGGCGCACCCGTGAGACGGCGTAGGAGAGAAGCGAGACCTGTGAGTGCTGCGACGACGCGAAGCCGTACCCCCGACCGCCTGTGCGCCGAAGCGGTCGACCTCGCCAGGGAGGCAGCCGAGGAGGCCGCGCACCCCGGCGTGGTCGGAGAGCACGTATCGGCCGTAGCCGAGGGTGACCGGGTCGTCACGCACTTCTTCGAGTGCAAAGAGCCTGGGTACCGGGGCTGGCGCTGGGCGGTGACCGTCACGCGGGCCTCCCGCGCGAAGCTGATCACCCTCGACGAGACGGTCCTGCTGCCCGGGCCTGACGCGCTGATGGCGCCCGAATGGGTGCCGTGGAGCGAACGCCTGCGCCCGGGTGACATGGGCCCCGGCGACCTGCTGCCCACCGAGGCCGACGACCTGCGCCTGGAGCCCGGCTACAGCGGCGAGGACGCCCCGCCGCCCAACTCCGCCGTCTCCGAGGAGATGGCCGAGCGGGTCGAGGCGGAGGACGCGGAGCTGGTGGCCCGGCCGCCGGGCACCTCGCGCGGCTCGGTCGCGGCGCTGGCCGAGGAGCTCGGCATGCGCCGCGCCCGCGTGCTGTCCCGCTACGGCCTGTACGCGGCGGCCGACCGCTGGGACGAGTCGTTCGGCGCGAAGACCCCGATGGCTCAGGCGGCCCCGGCGTCCTGCGTCACCTGCGCCTTCCTGGTCCCGCTGGAGGGATCGCTCCGCCAGGCCTTCGGCATCTGCGCGAACGAGTTCGGTCCGGCGGACGGGCGTGTCGTGTCGCTGGCGTACGGCTGCGGGGGCCACTCGGAGGCGGCGGTCATGCCGAAGCCTCCCCGCCCGTCGCCGCCGGTCCTGGACACCCTGGGCGCGGACGCCCTGCCGCTCCGCCCCGCTGCCGACAGTGGGTCGGTGGAGGCGGCGGGAGACGCGGGGTCGGAGGACCTGGGCCACTCGTGAGGCCCGGGGGTTTGAGCCCCCTGCTCGCGCAGTTCCCCGCGCCCCTGTAGGGGCGCCCCGAAGGGGCGCATTTGAGGGGCGCGGGGAACTGCGCGACCAGCCACGCACGGTCCGCAGACGAACGGGGGCCCGGGGCGGAGCCCCGGCGGGGCCGGGGCCGGGCGCCGGAATCCTCGACGCGGTACCTTCGGGCCGCAGGGTTTCCCGATGGCAGTGGACGGAGTACGCGTGATCGTGAAGGCGACGGCGGTCGAAGGTGCCGACCCCTTCGGGACGGGGCGGCTCCGGCGCGGGGTCATCGACACCTGGGCCGCCGCCCCGGCCCGCTTTCGCGAGGACGCCAACGCGGAAGAGGACCTCGCCCTTGGCGGGTACCGGGACCGGCTCGTCGTCGAACTGGCCCAGAATGCCGCCGATGCAGCGGCACGGGCCGGCGTGCCCGGGCGGCTCAGGCTGACCCTCCACCCCGGCGCCCCCGGCGAACAGCCCGTCCTCGCCGCCGCCAACACGGGCGCGCCCCTCGACGCCACGGGCGTGGAGTCGCTCTCCACCCTCCGCGCCTCCGCCAAGCGGCGCGACGCGGGCACCGCCGTCGGACGGTTCGGCGTCGGGTTCGCCGCCGTCCTCGCCGTCAGCGACGAACCCGCCGTCGTGGGCCGTACCGGCGGCGTCCGCTGGTCGCTGGCCGAGGCGCGGGACCTGGCCGCCGAGGCCGCCCGCTTCAGCCCCGGACTCGGTGACGAACTGCGCCGCCGCGACGGCCACGTACCCCTCCTGAGGCTCCCCCTGCCCGCCGAGGGCTCGGCACCCGACGGGTACGACACCGTTGTCGTCCTCCCGCTGCGGGACGAGCCCGCCGAGGATCTCGTGCTGCGGCTTCTCACCGCCGTCGACGACGCCCTGCTCCTCACCCTCCCCGGCCTCGTCGAGGTCATCGTCGAAACCCCCGACGGCTCGCGCGTGTTGCGCCGCTCCGAGCAGGACGGGTACGTCCACATCGATGACACCCGGGACGGGCTCAACCGGTGGCGGGTCGCCGCCGACAGCGGCGCCCTCGGGGCCGAACTCCTCGCCGACCGGCCCGTCGAGGAGCGGCTGCGGCCGCACTGGTCGGTCACCTGGGCCGTGCCGGTGGACCTGGACGGGGCTCCCCAACGCCCCCGTACCGCCTCCGTCGTCCACGCTCCCACCCCCACCGACGAACCCCTCGGCGTGCCCGCCCTGCTCATCGCGTCGCTGCCGCTGGACACCGCCCGGCGCCACCCCGCCCCGGGGCCGCTGACGGACTTCCTGGTGGAGCGCGCCGCCGACGTGTACGCCCGGCTGCTCGGTGACTGGCAGCCCGTGTCGACCGGCACCGTCGACCTCGTGCCCGGCCCGCTCGGGCGGGGCGAGCTGGACGGGGCGCTGCGCGCGGCGATCCTGGAGCGGCTGCCCCGGGTCGCGTTCCTCGCCCCGGCCGTGCCGTCCGAAGAGCTGCCCGCGCTGCGGCCGTTCGAGGCCGAGGTCGTGGAAGGGGCAGGCGCCGACACCGTGAAGGTGCTCGCGGAGGTGCTGCCCACGTTGCTGCCCGCCGGACTTGAGCGCCGCTCCGAGCTGCGGACGCTCGGCGTCGGGCGGCTGCCGCTCGGCGACGCCATCGAGCGCATCGGCGGCGCCGAGCGCGCGCCCGAGTGGTGGTACCGGCTCTACGACACCCTCGCCGGTGTGGACCCCGACCGGCTCTCCGGGCTGCCTGTGCCGCTCGCGGACGGGCGTACGGCGGTCGGGCCCCGGCAGATCCTGCTGCCCCTCGCCCACACCCCCGCCGACCTCGGCCGACTGGGCTTGAAGGTCGCGCACGCCGACGCCACGCACCCCCTGTTGGAGAAGCTCGGCGCGCTGCCCGCCACGCCCCGGGCCGTCCTGACGACCCCTCAGGTACGGGCCGCCGTCGCCGCCTCCCTCGACGGCGGGGAGATCTGGGACGAGGACGCGCCCGACGCCGAGGAACTCGCCGAGACCGTACTGGCGTTGGTCCGCGACGCCGCCCTGGAACCCGGCGACGAGCCGTGGCTCGGCGCGCTCGCCCTCACCGACGAGGACGGCGAACTCGCCCCCGCCGGTGAACTCGTCCTGCCCGGCAGCCCCTTCGCCTCCGTCATCCGCCCCGGCGAGCTCGCCGAGGTCGACGCCGAGCTCGCGGGCCGCTGGGGCGAGCAGCCGCTGGCCGCCTGTGGCGTACTGGCGACCTTCGCCCTGGTCAGGGCCACCGACATCGTCCTCGACCCGGACGAACTTGAGCCCCGCGACGGCGACTTCGCCGAGCCCGACGACGCCGGGCTGCTCGACGCGGTCGACGTGTGGTGCGAGGACGTCCTCGACCGGCTGCCGCACACGCCGGTGCCGCCGGTGGCCACCGAGATCGTGGCGGTACGGGACCTGGACCTCGTCGACGACGACGCCTGGCCGCAGGCGCTGGCGATGCTCGCCCGGCCGCCGCTGCGGGACGCGCTGACCCAGCCCGTACGGATCCTGCTGCCGGACGGCACGACGGAGACGGTCCGCCCGTACACGGCGTGGTGGCTGCGCGGCCACCCCGTCCTCGGCGGCCGCCGCCCGGCGGGCCTGCGCGCGGCCGGGTCCGACCCGCTGCTGGCCGGTCTGTACGAGTCGGCCGACGCGACCGGCTTCGACGACGAACAGGTGCTGCGGGCGCTCGGCGTACGTACGTCGGTGGCGGCGCTCCTCGACGAGCCCGGCGGCGCGGCCGAGCTCCTGACCCGCCTCGCGGACCCCTCCCGCCCGGTCTCGGACGCCCAACTGCACGCCCTCTACACGGCGCTGGCCGACCTCGACCCCGATCAGGTGACGCTCCCCGACGAGCTGCGGGCGGTCGTGGACGGAGAGGTACGGGTCGTGGACGCGGGCGACGCGGTGGTGGCGGACACGCCGGACCTGCTGCCGCTGACGTCCGGGGTCCCGCTGCTCCCCGTCGCCCCCTCGCGTGCGGCCGACCTCGCGGAGCTGCTCCAAGTGCGGCGTCTCGGAGAGTCGGTGACGGCGGAGGTGACGTCGGTCGGGACCGAACACGAGGTCCCGGAGGCGGTCCGGACCCTGCTGGGCCCCGCGACGCCGTCGACGTACGTCGAGCACGAGGAGCTGCTGGCGGGCGGGGTCGAACTCGACTGGCGCCAGGCGCCCGACGGGGCGGTGCACGCGGCGACGCTGGAGGGGGTCGCGGCGGCCCTCGCCTGGGCGGCGGGGCAGTGGCCGCGGCGCTTCGAGGTGGCCGCGCTGCTGGAGGACCCGTCCCGGACGCCGGAACTGTCGCGAGCGCGCTGGTTCGACTAGGGCTTGTGCCCCCACCCCGCCCGTTCCCTTAACCCTCCGGGGGTGGGGGAGGGGTGAGGTGGGTTTCCCGGGGCTTCGCCCCCGGACCCCCGGGCAGGGGCTGCGCCCCCTGCACCCCGCTTCGGGGCTCCGCCCCGGACCCCGCTCCTCAAACGCCGGAGGGGCTGAATTTGCCGGCTTTTAGGGGCGCGGGGAACTGCGCGACCAGCCCCCACCGGGCCCGCAGACAAACACCGCGCCGGCTACGCCGACACCCTCCGGTCCACCCACCTCCACGCGAGCTCCAACCCCACCGCCCCCACCGCCGCAATCCCCACCGCGGCCCACGGCAGCGTCGTCCCGACCAGTTTCAGGGCGAAGAACGTCTGGAGCCACGGGACCGCCAGGACCAGGAGGAATGCCGCGCCCATCGACAGCACCAGGCAGATCCGCCACCACGTGTACGGACGGGCGATGATCGCCAGGACCCACATCGAGACCAGGAACAGGGTGAGGGTCGCCGCGCTGGTCTCCGCCTCTCGGGCGCCGTCCCCGACGTAGTAGTGCCGCGCCAGCAGGTACGTCGCGAACGTCGTCACCGCCGCGATCACCCCGCCGGGGACGGCGTACCGCATCACCCTCCGTACGAAGTGCGGCTGGGCCCGTTCCGTATTCGGCGCCAGGGCGAGGAAGAACGCCGGGATGCCGATCGTCAGCGTGGACAGCAGAGTCAAGTGGCGCGGCAGGAACAGGTATTCCACCTGGGTGCAGACCACCAGCAGTGCGAGCAGCACCGAGTACACCGTCTTGACCAGGAACAGCGTCGCCACCCGGGTGATGTTGCCGATCACCCGGCGCCCCTCCGCCACCACCGACGGCAGTGTGGCGAAGCTGTTGTTGAGCAGCACGATCTGGGCCACCGCCCGTGTCGCCTCCGAGCCCGACCCCATCGAGACGCCGATGTCCGCGTCCTTCAGGGCCAGTACGTCGTTGACGCCGTCCCCCGTCATCGCCACCGTGTGCCCGCGCGACTGGAGCGCCGCCACCATGTCCCGCTTCTGCTGGGGAGTGACCCGGCCGAACACCGCGTTGGCGTCCAGAGCCTCCGCCATCTCCGCCTGCGAGGCCGGCAACTGCCGCGCGTCCACCGTGTTCTCCGCGCCCGGCAGGCCCAGCTTGCCCGCCACCGCGCCCACCGACACCGCGTTGTCACCGGAGATGACCTTGGCGTGGACGTTCTGCTCCTCGAAGTAGCGCAGGGTGTCCGCCGCGTCGGGGCGCAGCCGCTGTTCCAGGACCACCAGCGCCGTGGCGCGCGCGTCCGTCGCGACCTGCGGGTCGTCCAGCTCGCGGCGGGTCCGGGCCAGGAGCAGGACCCGTAGACCCTGCTCGTTCAGCCCGTCGATCTCCGCCAGCGAAGGGTCGCCGGGCGGCAGCAGTACGTCCGGCGCACCGAGCAGCCACGTCGAGTTCTCCCCGTCGCCCTCGCTGAACGCCGCGCCGCTGTACTTGCGCGCCGAGGAGAACGGCAGCGACTCCCTGCAGCGCCACTCCTCGCTGTCCGGATACGCGTCGATGATCGCCTGAAGGGACGCGTTCGGGCGCGGGTCGGACTCACCCAGCGCGCCGAGCACCTTGCGTACGTACGCCTCCTCCGCGCCCCCCAGCGGCCGCAGCTCGGTGACGTCCATGCCGCCCTCGGTGAGCGTGCCCGTCTTGTCGAGGCACACCACGTCCACGCGCGCGAGGCCCTCGATCGCCGGGAGCTCCTGCACCAGGCACTGCTTGCGGCCGAGCCGGATCACCCCGATCGCGAAGGCCACCGAGGTGAGCAGCACAAGACCCTCGGGGATCATCGGGACGATGCCGCCCACCGTGTACGCCACGGACTGCTTGAAGTTGTCGTCCTTGACCACGAGCTGGCTGATCACGAGACCTATGGAGGTCGGGATCATCAGCCACGTCACGTACTTGAGGATCATCGAGATGCCCGAGCGCAGCTCGGAGTGGACCAGTGTGAAGCGGCTGGCCTCCTCCGCGAGCTGCGCCGCGTACGCCTCGCGCCCGACCTTCGTCGCGGTGAACGCGCCACCGCCCGCGACCACGAACGACCCGGACATCATCCGGTCGCCGGGCTTCTTCAGGACCGGGTCGGCCTCACCGGTGAGCAGCGACTCGTCGACTTCGAGGCCGTCGGTCTCCACCACCTCGCCGTCGACCACGACTTTGTCGCCGGGGCCGAGTTCGACCAGGTCGCCGAGGACGATCTCGGAGGTGGAGATCTCGGCGGCGACGCCGTCGCGCCGGACCGTCGGCTTGGCCTCGCCGATGACCGCGAGCCCGTCCAGGGTCTTCTTGGCGCGCATCTCCTGGATGATGCCGATGCCCGTGTTGGCGATGATCACGAAGCCGAAGAGGCTGTCCTGGAGCGGCGCCACGAAGAGCATGATCACCCAGAGGACGCCGATGATCGCGTTGAAGCGGGTGAAGACGTTGGCGCGGACGATCTCGGCGGTGGAGCGGCTGCTGCGGACCGGTACGTCGTTGACCTCGCCCCGGGCGACGCGTTCGGCGACTTCGGCGGTGGTCAGACCGGTGGCCCGGCCGGACGCCACGGGCGGCGGCACGGGGTGGACGGGGTCGAGTTCCGCCCCGGCGTCGATATTGGCGCGCTGCGTCATGTTTTCGACGGTACGGGGGGAATTCCCGGTTCACCTGCCGGGAACGTCGAACATCAGACCCAGGGAGGAGACGAATGGTCCTGCGGCGGTACGCCCGGAGGGCGCGCCTCCTACCCTTCGGTCCCTTGCTCCGCCGCGTGCCGCTTGAGGGCCGCGTCGCGCCCTCGTACGTACCAGATGCCGATCAGGCCGAGGCCGGCGCCGGCCAGGCAGGTCCACACCCACCACAGGTGTCCGTGGTCGTCGAACCAGCCGTAGAACGGCAGCTGGACGAGGAAGAGGACGAACCAGAGGATCGTGCCGCCGGTGATGGTGGCGACGACGGGCCCTTCCAGGGGCTCCGGCGCCTCGTACTTGGGTGTCCACTTCGCCATGCGATCAGTGTAGGGGGAGGGGTCGGGCGGCCCGTCGACACTCTCGGCGCCCAGGCGCCCCTTGTGTCTACGCGCGGAGATAGCGATCTTTGCCTTATGTATTCATACTGAAACGGCTTACGGCTGACTCGTTTTGTTCGTTGAAACGTCCAAAGAAGTTCGGGTCAAGGCCGCTTTTCGCATTTCCTTGCCCCCCGCCCCGTCTCACGACTGAGGTTCCGCATGTCCCCCTCGGCCACCGCCAAGGTCGACGCACCGTCAGCCCCGAAGCCGCCGGTCAACGCCCTGGACCGCTACTTCAGGATCTCCGAGCGGGGCTCCACCCTCGGCCGGGAGATCCGCGGCGGCTTCGCCACCTTCTTCGCGATGGCCTACATCATCGTGCTGAACCCGATCATCCTGGGCAGCGCGAAGGACATGTACGGGCACCAGCTCGACGGCGGCCAGCTGGTCACCGCCACCGTGCTGACCGCCGCCTTCACCACGCTCCTGATGGGCGTCATCGGCAACGTGCCGATCGCGCTGGCGGCCGGGCTCGGTGTGAACACCGTGGTCGCCCTCCAGCTGGCGCCCCGGATGAGCTGGCCGGACGCGATGGGCATGGTCGTCCTCGCGGGCTTCGTCGTGATGATCCTGGTCGCCACCGGGCTGCGCGAGCGTGTGATGAACGCGGTGCCGCTGGGCCTGCGCAAGGGCATCGCGATCGGCATCGGCCTGTTCATCATGCTGATCGGCCTGGTCGACTCGGGCTTCGTGTCCCGTATCCCGGACGCCGCCCACACCACCGTCCCGCTCCAGCTCGGCGGCAACGGTCATCTGCTCGGCTGGCCGGTCCTGATCTTCGTCCTCGGCGTACTGCTGACGCTGGCGCTGCTCGTACGCAAGGTGCCCGGCGCGATCCTCGTCTCGATCGTCGTGATGACCGGTCTCGCGATGATCATCAACGCGGTGGCGACCGTCCCGTCCTGGGGCCTGACCACCCCGAAGTGGCCCGGCAACCCGGTCGCCAGCCCCGACTTCGGGCTGGTCGGCGAGGTCAGCCTGTTCGGCGGCTTCGACAAGGTCGGCTTCCTGACCGGCACCCTGTTCGTCTTCACCGTGCTGCTGTCGTGCTTCTTCGATGCCATGGGCACGATCATGGGCATCAGCGACGAGGCCGGGCTGACGGACGCCGAGGGGAACATGCCCGGCATGAACCGCGTCCTGTTCGTCGACGGCATCGCCGTCGCGGCGGGCGGCGCCTCGTCCTCCTCGGCCACCACCTGCTTCGTGGAGTCCACGGCGGGCGTCGGCGAGGGCGCCCGCACCGGCTTCGCGAACGTGGTCACCGGCGGCCTGTTCACGGTCGCGCTGTTCCTGACCCCGATCGCCACCATGGTCCCGTCCCAGGCCGCCACCCCGGCGCTGCTCGCGGTGGGCTTCCTGATCCTGTCCGGCTCGATCCGGCAGATCGACTGGGACGACTGGACGATCGCGATCCCGGCGTTCGTGACGATGGTGATGATGCCGTTCACGTACTCCATCACCAACGGCATCGGCATGGGCTTCCTCACGTTCACGGTGCTGCGCCTGGTGGCCGGGCGCGGCCGTGAGGTGCCGGTGGCGATGTACATCGTGTCGGCGGTGTTCGGCTTCTACTACCTGATGCCGGCCCTGGGCCTCACGTAGCCGGGGGGCGCTAGGCCGCCCCGTAGAACTTCTCCGTCTCCGCCGCGGCGGCCTGAAGCCGCTCGTCGAAGTCGTCGCGAATGAGCGTCCGGACCACATAGTCCTGGACGCTCATTCCGCGTTTGGCGGCATGCTGCCGGAGCCGTTCGAGCAGCTCACCGTCTATCCGCAGGCTGAGCACGCTGGTCCCCATGGGACGAGGGTCGCCGCAGGCCCTGCCCCGGTGCGTCACTTTTCCGATAGCTCTCACTCTTTCGGGTGATGTGTGTAGTGGTGTGTGGCGGCCGTTACGGTACGCCAGTGGTACCTGGGCTGGTATTTAGCCAGAGTAATGAGTTATTCTAACGAACATGTCTGACCTGCCCCACGACAGCGACGCGGACGTCGCCGCCGTGAACTCCCTCCGCTCGGCGGTCATGCGCCTGAGCCGGCGCCTGAAGCACCAGCGCGTCGACGAGTCGCTGAGCCCCACCGAGATGTCGGTGCTCGGCACCCTCTTCCGCTGCGGCTCGGCCACCCCCGGTGAGCTGGCCCGCAAGGAGCACGTCCAGCCGCCGTCGATGACCCGCATCGTCGCGCTGCTGGAGGCGAAGGGCCTGGTCAGGCTGGAGCCGCACCCCGACGACCGCCGCCAGAAGGTGGTCAGCCAGACCGAAGAGGCCGAGGCGATGCTCGAAGAGAGCCGCCGCAAGCGCAACGTCTGGCTGGCTTCCCTCGCGGAAGGCCTGGACGAGGACGAGTGGGCGAAGCTGCGCGCCGCCGCACCCGTACTGGAGAAGCTCGCACACCTGTGAACTGACCGCGCACGATAGGAGGCGAACCCTTTGAGTACGGGATCCGGAGCAGACTCCGCCCCCGCACCGAAATCCACCCACGACCCCGCTGCCCCCGGCAGCGGACGAGGGACATTCTCCTCCCTCGCGATCCGCAACTACCGGCTGTTCTTCTCCGGTGCCATCGTCTCCAACATCGGTACGTGGATGGCGCGGATCACCCAGGACTGGCTGGTCCTCCAGATCACCGGCTCCTCTGTGGCGGTGGGCATCACCACCGCCATGCAGTTCCTGCCGATGCTGCTCTTCGGGCTGTACGGCGGCGTCATCGCGGACCGCTTCGCCAAGCGGAGCATCCTCTTCTTCACCCAGAGCGCGATGGGCCTCGGCGGCCTGTTCCTGGCGGCCATGACCCTCACCGGGCAGGTCCAGGTCTGGCACGTGTACCTGACCGCGTTCTTCACCGGCCTGGTCACGGTGGTCGACAACCCGACCCGGCAGTCCTTCGTCTCCGAGATGGTCGGCCCCGACCAGGTCCGCAACGCGGTCAGCCTCAACTCGGCCAACTTCCAGTCGGCGCGACTCGTCGGCCCGGCGGTCGCGGGCGGCGTGATGGCGGCGGTGGGCCCCGGCTGGGCGTTCCTCGCCAACGGCCTCTCCTTCCTGGCGCCGCTGGCAGGCCTTGCCCTGATGCGTACGGCCGAGCTGCGGCCCACGAAGCTCGCCCCGCGCGGCAAGGGCCAGCTCCGCGAGGGCCTCGACTACGTCTCCAAGCGCCCGGAGCTGATCTGGCCGATCGTCCTGGTCGGATTCGTCGGCACCTTCGGCTTCAACTTCCCGATCTGGCTGAGCGCCTTCTCCCGCGACGTCTTCCACGGCGGCTCCGGGATGTACGGCCTGTTCAACAGCCTGATGGCGATCGGCTCCCTGATCGGCGCACTGCTCGCGGCCCGCCGTGGCACCACCCGACTGCGCCTCCTCGCGGGGGCGGCCGGCCTGTTCGCGGTCCTGGAGATCGCGGCGGCGATGGCACCCGACATGGCGCTCTTCATCGGACTCCTGATCCCCATCGGCGTCCTCGGCCTCACGGTGAACGTCACCGCCAACGCCTCCGTCCAGATGGCCACCGACCCGGAGATGCGCGGCCGGGTGATGAGCCTGTTCATGATGGTCTTCACCGGCGGCACCCCGCTGGGCGGCCCGCTCTTCGGCTGGCTCACGGACGAGTACGGCGTACGGGTCAGCCTCGCCCTGGGCGGTCTGATCTGCGCGCTCGCGGCGGTGGGCATCGGCCTGATGCTGGCGCGGGCGGCCAACCTGAAGCTCAAGGTCGACCTGCGGCGCGGCCGCCGGCACCTGGAGTTCGTACCGAGGGAGCAGCTGGCGACGGCAGCGTGACGGGTCCGTCCCATGCGGCGAAACTGACCCCATGAGACTCTTCGTGGCTGTGCTGCCCCCGAGCGCGCGAGTGGCCGAACTCGGCGTGGCGGTGGACGCGTTGCACGCCCTGCCCGGCGCGGACCGGCTGCGCTGGGCGGGCCGCGACGACTGGCACCTCACGCTCGCGTTCCTGGGCGAGGTCGACGAGGCCGTCCTGCCCGACCTGCGTGAGCGGCTCACGCGGGCCGCCCACCGCACCCCGCCCTTCGAGCTCCGCCTCCACGGGGGCGGCCGGTTCGGCGACAAGGTGCTGTGGGCGGGCGTCGCGGGCGCGATCGACGCGCTGCGGCTGCTGGCCGAACGCTCGGACGCGGCGGCCCGCCGCGCGGGCGTGCCGATGGACGAGCACCGCCGCTACCACCCCCACCTCACGCTCGCCCGCAGCCGGGCGGGCGTGGACCTGCACCCGTACGTGGACGCCCTGGCGTCCTTCGAGGGCACGGCGTGGCAGGCGGACGAGCTGGTCCTGGTCCGCAGCCGGCTGCCGGTCTCCGGGGTGCCCGGGGAGGCGCCCCGGTACGAGGTGGTGGGGCGGTGGGGGCTGGGGGTGTGACGCACTGATCAGCCGGGGCGGAAGGCGATGCGGACGGCGCCGTCCGCCGGGACCATGATCACGAACCCGCGCGTACGGGTCCAGCCGTCCGGGATGAGGAACATCCGGTTGCCGGACTGGGCGAGCAGGCGTACGCCTCGGTAGCGGTACTTGTACTTCTGGGCCGGGCCGCCCGCCGGCAGCGCGCTCTCCTTCACCGGCGCGGCCCCGAAGTAGAGCTGCTCGGCGGTGTCGACGACCACGGTCGGCCGGTGCCACAGATTCCGGGCCAGCTCCCGCCCGTCGTCCCTGCCATGGGTCTGGGCGTAGGCCTGTACGGCCCAGAAGCAGCTCAGGGCGATCAGCGCCGCCATGATGACGAGGGCCTTCAGCTCGCCGGGGAAGGGGTGCCCGGTGGTCTTGAGGTGCAGGGTGCGCCCGTACACCACGAGCAGCAGGCCGCCGCCGAAGAGCAGCGGGGTGTCGAGCGGCCCGGCGGGCCACACCTGGAGACCGCCGAGCAGCCCGAGGACGAAGAGTGCGCCGCCGCACACGGCAAGCCCCACGCCCGCTTGCCCCAGGTGGCGCACGAGGCCCGGTCGTGCGTCACCGACGGAGGAGACCCACGCGAGCCCGAGCGCTCCCGCGAGCCCGGCGGCGAGCGCCACGGCCAAGGGCATGTACAGGCTTGCCGCGCTGCGCAGCAGCAGGTCCTGGGTGGACAGGCCGAGGGTGGCGAGATCGATGCCGAAGTACCCGTAGAAGGAGGAGGTGTACGCGAAGCCGAAGTAGAGGAGGAGCCCGGTGAGCAGGGTCGTGGGCGCGACGAACCCGGCGACGGCCTTGAGCCAGTTGCCCCACGGGGGCCGGGCCGGGGTGGGCTGCTCCTCCATGTGCGGCCTCCTGCGTCAGGTGGCGTCGGCGGAGGGAGAGGGCTCGGGCTCCTCGGGCTCCTCGTCCGGGTCCGGCGCCTCGGTGTCGGCCGGGAACGGGCTGCTCTGCGGGTTGGGGTTGCCGGTCAGCGTGACGCACGCGATGTGGACGGGGATGAGTGGCGCATGGGAGGTGTTCTCGAACACCCATTCAAGCGTCACGGATTCATCGGGTGAGAGCTTGACCGGCTGAGGGCCCGTCCGGGTCGTCCAGCGGCCCGTGGGGCTGCAGTCGTAGACGGTCGCGGTGCCGCTGTACGTGTCGCTGGTGGGGTTGGTGGGGTTGGTGAAGGTCACCTTGACGCTGGGCCACACCCCGTCGAAGTCGGTCGAGACCCGCCCCGCCGTCTGAAGCCGCCGCTGCCGCCGTCCCCGCCGCCGTTGGTCTGCTGACCGCTCGTGTCCTCGGTCTGCTGCCCGGTCGGCTCCGGGGGAGGCGGGGTAGTGGGCTCCTCGGTCTGCGAGGTGTCGCCCGGCGGGCTGGGAGATTCGTCCGACCCCGAGGAGCAGCCCGCAAGCAGCAGCCCCACCACGAGGAGGGTGACCGGAACGAGGCGGTGCGGTCGACGCCGTACGTGATCCACCTTCGGGATGGTAACACTGAGTCATCGCCTGCGTACGGTGGCGCGCCCGGGGCGGCCGAACGGGGCCGGGTGGGGGTTCGTTACGCTCATACGCGTGAACCCGAAGACCAGGAACCGGATCATGGCCGGCGTGCTCGTGCTGATGTTCGTCGTTGTGGCGGTGGCGGCGGCACGGGGCTGAGGCCGCCGTCGCCCATGGGGCTGCCAGGGGTGAAGCCCCGGGCAGCCCACGGTCCCGCCTACCAGGCGAACGCCTCCGGTGACGGCCCCGGCCCCGGGAAGATCTCGTCCAGGGACGTCAGCAGTTCCCCGCTCAGTTCGAGCTCCACCGCTCGCAGGGCGGACGCGAGCTGGTCCGCCGTGCGCGGGCCGACGATCGGCCCCGTCACGCCCGGCCGCGTGAGCAGCCACGCCAGCCCCACCTCGCCCGGCTCCAGGCCGTGCTTGGCCAGCAGGTCCTCGTACGCCTGGACCCGCCCCCGTACCACCGGGTCCCTCAGCGAGTCCGCAGCCCGGCCGCCGGTCGAGCGTGAGCCCCCGCCCTCGCGCTCCTTGCGCAGCGCCCCGCCCAGCAGGCCCCCGTACAGCGGGGACCAGGGGATGATCCCCACTCCGTACTCCTGCGCGGCGGGGATGACCTCCATTTCGGCGCGGCGCTCGGCGAGGTTGTAGTGGCACTGCTCGCTGACCAGGCCCAACCGGCCGGTCCGGGCGGCCAGTTCGTTGGCCTGGGCGATCTTGTAGCCGGGGAAGTTCGACGTGCCGACGTACAGCACCTTCCCCTCCCGCACCAGGACGTCCATCGCCTGCCAGATCTCCTCGAAGGGGGTCTGACGGTCGACGTGGTGGAACTGGTAGACGTCGATGTAGTCCGTGCCGAGCCGCTTCAGGCTGCCCTCGACCGACCGGCGGATGTTGAGCGCCGACAGCTTGTCGTGGTTCGGCCAGACGGGGGCGCCGTCGGCGGACATGTTCCCGTACATCTTCGTGGCCAGAACCGTCTTGTCGCGGCGCCCGCCGCCCCGTGCGAACCAGTTGCCGATGATCTCCTCGGTGCGGCCCTTTCCCGCGCTCTGGCCGTACACATTGGCGGTGTCGAAGAAGTTGACGCCCGCGTCCTGCGCGACGTCCATGAGCGCGTGGCTGTCGGCCTCGTCCGTCTGCGGGCCGAAGTTCATGGTGCCGAGGACGAGGCGGCTGACCTTGAGACCGGTGCGTCCGAGCTGCGTGTACTCCATGAGGCACCAGCGAACGCCTTGAAGTGCGCTCCAGGCAAGTACCACGCGCCACGCCACCTCTACCAGGCGAACGCCTCCGGCGACGGGCCCGGCCCCGGGAAGATCTCGTCGAGCCCGGCCAGCACCTCCTCGCTCAGCTCCAGCTCCACCGCCCGCAGAGCCGATTCGAGTTGCTCGGCCGTGCGCGGGCCGACGATCGGGCCGGTCACGCCCGGCCGGGTGAGCAGCCACGCCAACGCCGCTTCGCCCGGCTCCAGTTCATGCTTGGCGAGCAGGTCCTCGTAAGCCTGCACCTGTGCCCGTACCGCCGGATCCGCGAGCCCGGCGGCGGACCGGCCGCCCTTCGTGCGCGCTCCGTCACCCGCCCGCTCCTTGCGCAGGGCGCCGCCGAGCAGGCCCTGGTGGAGCGGGGACCAGGGGATGATCCCGACGCCGTACTCCTGTGCGGCCGGGATGACCTCCATTTCGGCGCGGCGTTCGGCGAGGTTGTAGAGGCACTGCTCGCTGACGAGCCCCAACCGGCCGGTCCGCGCCGCCAGTTCATTGGCCTGGGCGATCTTGTAGCCGGGGAAGTTGGAGGTGCCGACGTACAGCACCTTGCCCTGCTGTACGAGGACGTCCATCGCCTGCCAGATCTCCTCGAAGGGGGTCTGACGGTCGACGTGGTGGAACTGGTAGATGTCGATGTAGTCCGTGCCGAGCCGCTTGAGGCTGGCCTCCACCGAACGCCGGATGTTGAGCGCGGAGAGCCGGTCGTGGTTGGGCCAGGAGGTGATGTTCCAGGGGGTGCCGTCCTGGGTCATGTTCCCGTAGCCCTTGGTCGCCAGGACCGTCTTGTCGCGGCGCCCGCCGCCCCGCGCGAACCAGGACCCGACGATCTCCTCGGTGAGTCCCTTGTGTTCGGCTGTGCCGTAGATGTTCGCGGTGTCGAAGAAGTTGATGCCCGCGTCGTGTGCGGCGTCCATGAGTGCGTGACTGTCGGCCTCGTCCGTGAGGCCGCCGAAGTTCATGGTGCCGAGGACGAGGCGGCTGACCTTGAGACCGGTGCGTCCGAGCTGCGTGTACTCCATGAGGCACCAGCGAACCTCTTGAAGTGCGCTCCAAGCAAGGGCGTTCCGCCGACGGTCGGTCGGCGGTCAGTCGCGGGGGAACTCGTCGGTGGTGAGGGTGAGGTCCACCACGGTCTCCTTCAGGTTGATCTCGGCCCCGAACGCGATGGTGAGATCGCTGATGTAGTCGCCGTCCTTGGGCTGGGTGTAGACGTGGCAACGGCCGAGATACGGATCGACCACGAGATAGACGGGGACGCCGGCGGTCGCGTAAGCGGTCTTCTTCGGGCCGTAGTCATTGGCGGCCGTGTCCTTGGAGATGACTTCGGCGACGAACTCGACGTCCTGGTACGGCCAGTGCCCTTTGATGTTCTGCTGCGCGCCTTCGCGCAGCTTCGCCACGTCCGGGCACAAGCCGTTGAGGCGCCCCGGAAAGTCGATGCGCTCGTCCGAGGCCACCGGCACATCCATGCCGAAGCGGTCCTCCAGCGCCCGGACGATCCTGCGGATGATCTGCCAGTGCACGTGTCGTTGCGGCGACATATGGATGGCCCCCTCGACGATCTCTACCCTGTAACCCTCGGGGACGGGCATTTTCGCGAGCCGCTCGAACAGGTCGTCCAAGGTGCTCGTGTCGTCGCTCTCGGCCATCTCGATCCTGTCGGTTTCTGGGGGCACCTCCCACGCCCTTAAGGCAGTGGGGGAGGTCATCGTGGCGCTCCTCCCCGGCTGTCGCTCCCCGGCAGCCAGCCACCCGGTACAACGATACGCACGGCGCCAAGGACACGGGCAGTCGAACCCAAGTGCGTACGCGGCTAGGACCCCGCGAACCAGCTCGACGCGTCGAGGCGGAAGGCCTCCGGTGGGACGACCGTGCGCAGGGCCGCCTCCATGTCGCGTACGGGACCGGCGCCCAGCGTACGGACCCAGTCGGCGCGCAGCTCGTCGAACAAGGCCGCCGACCGGGTCAGCGCGTCGAGGCCGCGCGGGGTGATGCGGACGACCTTGCGGCGGGCGTCGGCGGGGTCGTCGGCGCGTTCGGCGTAGCCCAGGGCCTCCAGGCGGTCGACGGTCTTGCCGGCCGCCTGCTTGGAGACGCCGAGCCGCCGCCCGATCTCGCTCGCGGTCGCCCCGCCGGGCCCGATGGCCTGGAGCGCGAAGCCGTGGGCGGGCCGCAGGTCCGGGTGTCCCTGGTGGGCCAGCTCGGTGTGGAGGCGGTCGATGAGGGAGCGGAACCCGCCGAGGAGGAGCAGGGGGAGCTCGTACCCGGGGGTGGGCACTCCCGCATCTTCTCCATTGCGAGAACCGACAACCTGGTTTACCTTCTTATCGTCAACCACGTTGTCCATCTTACGGGGAGCAGGACCGCAGTGACATTCGTCGAGCACACCCTGGAGTCCGCACCGGCCGAGTCGCGCCGTGCGATGGAGGGAACGATCAAGCACCTGGGGCACCTCACCCCGGCCGTGGCCCGGCTGGCCGCCTCGCCGCACACGCTGGAGGGCTTCCTCAAGATGAGCGCCCTCTTCGAGCGGACGACCCTGGAGCCGGTCGCCCGCGAGGTGGTGATCATGACGGTCGCCACCCGCAACGCGTGCGATCTGTGCGTGAACATGCACACGGCCAAGCTGCGCGGGCTCGGCGCGCCGGAGCAGCTGATAGCCGAGCTGCGGGAAGGGAAGCCGCTGACGGACGAACGGCTCGAAGCGGTACGGGAGTTCACGCTCGCGGTGTACGCGACGGCGGGCGCGGTCCCCGACGACGCCCTGAACGCGTTCCTGTCCCACGGCCACACCCGCCAGAACGCCCTGGAGGTCGTCCTGGGCATCGGCACGTACACGGTGTCGACGTTCGCCAACCGCCTGACGGGGTCGTCGCACTGACGGTCCGCGTCAGCGCGCGTACGCCCCTCCCAGCCCCCACCCCTGATGCATCGCGTCGGCGAACGCCGCCGCCAGTTTGTGTTCGCCCGAGGCCGAGGGGTGGGTGCCGTCGTACGTGTCCTTGTGGATGTCGTACGTCGGGGGGTGCGAGGCGAGCAGCAGCGGCGAGGCGGGCTGGTCCAGGTCCGCCACCGCCTTCGCGAGGAGTTCGTTGAAGCGGGATACCTCGGCCGCGAAGGGGGCGTCCGACTCGGCCCGGATGTTCGGGATGACCGGGAGCAGGACCATGCGGACGGCCGGGTTCGCCAGCCGCGCCTGCGTCACGAAGGTGCGGACGTTGGCCGCCGTCTGGTCGCTGTCCGTGTAGAAGCCGAGGTCTATCAGGCCGAGGGAGATCAGGAGGACGTCGGCTTCCGCCTCCGCCGCCGCCCCCTGGATCGTCGGGGCCATGTGCAGCCAGCCCTCGCCCCACCCCGACAGGTGGCGGCGGGCCTCGGCGGGGAAGTCCGGTGCCCCGTACTCGTACGACAGCGGCTCGCCCGCCTCCGTGTCGTACAGCTCGGTGCGCGGCCCCACGATCTCGAAGGGGCCGTCGAAGGACGTGCTGAGGTGCTGCCACATGCGGTAGCGCCAGGTGATGTCGCCGGCGCGTCCGATGGTCATGGAGTCGCCAACAAACATAAAAAGCATGCTGCATCCCAGCAGGTCAGACCACGAGGGTGGGAACCAATGGACGAGGTCATCGAGCAGTGGGCATCCGAGCAGGCTGCCCGGGCACCCGAGCTCTCTGCTGAAGCCCTCCGAGACCTGGCCAATGAGCTGGGTCTTGACTGGGGAGAGTAGTCGAACCCGTAGCAGCACAGCACAGGAGCTAGATCACATGATCCGGTCCCTGTTTGCCGTCGTGGTCACTCGGGTGGGCGGCTGTACTGCTCCATGGTCGCCTTGCTGACGGACCGGCCCATGAGCCGCAGCTCCCAAGGCCCGGTGTTCACGTCGAAGTCCTTGCCGAAGCCGACCCACTTCCCGGCCATGCGTCGGCCGGTCGGCTCGACGAGGAGTTGCAGCGCCCCGTGATAGCGGGCGCCCTGGTAGTAGCCGTCGGCGGCCGTCTGCTCGGTCCACACGCCTGTGACGACGTTCCGGTCCACGGTGAGCTCCAGGGTGAGCGGGCTGTCCGGGTTGCTGGACGCCCCGGGCAGGCTCTGCGCGGTCAGCCTGTTTCCGTGCTGCACGATCACTACGTAGTGCTTGCCGTCGTAGGTCCGGTCGCGGCTGGATGAGAAGAACTCGTACTGGCTGAGCCACACGCCCGAGAAGTTCTCCTTGGTCGCCTGAGCAGCTGTCTGAGCCGCCCCCACAGCAGCGGTGACACCTTCGGTCCCAGCGTCCATGTCATGTCCTCCTGCGCCGTCCTCGTGGACCCGTGCCCGAGGCATCGGGAGTGAGAAGCCCAGCCCTTCGATGGGACGGCCCGTCACGTGTTCCAGGGCCCGTGCGTACACCCCGCGCGGTGTCCTGCTCACCCCGGACTCCCAGCGTTGCACCAGACGCTTGGACGCGTCGTTGGGCTCGCACAGTTCGTCCCCTGCCTTGCGCAGGGCCTTGGCCAAGTCGTCCTGGCTCAACCGCAGGCCGATGCGCACGGCCCGCAGTACGTCGTTGGGAACAACCACGGTCGTCATGCGATTCACGCTAGACCCAAGTGGCCCTCAATGACACCGAATTGACGCCCACGAGTGACGCCCTTCCGGCGCCCTGTATGCCGTCGCGGCTGTCCAAGGCGAGAAGAGAACATCGGCAGGCACGCACAGGAGCGGACCCAGGGCGGATGCGATGAGACAGGCAACGACCGAGTGGAACCCCGGCACGGCCGTGTTCGACCGTGGCAGTCAGTTGGTCGGCATCGTGCAGGAGCAGAAAGGCACGAAGCTCACCCTGAAACGCCCGTCCGGACTCCGCTGGCACACCCGCACGGTGGCAGTCCGCGCCGCCAACGACAGGGAGCTGGTCCAGCTCAAGGCCTTGGCCAAGCACAGCCGCAACGTGCAGGGGCTCAGGTCGCCGAGTCGTCGCAGCTCCCACTGAAGACTCCCGGCCCTCGGCCCTCGTCCAGACCCACTGTCACGAGGGGTCCGTCCCGGTCGAGGGTCCGGGGCAAGTCCCCTTCTCCTGTTCAGATTCCACTCTCTGAGCAGGAGAAGGGGTTCAGCGCACCACCCATCGAGAGAAGGGGCATCTGGTGGCTACAGCAGTGCATGTGAGAGAACCCCGTACGTGCGTCACTCCCGAGGTCTGGGAGCGTGAGGTCCGGCTCGTCATGCGTGACCACGACATGGAACGCGAGCTTGCCGAACGTACCTTCGGGCAGGTCGTGGCCTATCTGGTCACCTCCGCGGAACGTCCCGACGTGGACATGGGCCCGGCCCGACTTGTGGATTTCGGAGTCCACACCTTCGTGCTCGACACGATCAACTACACGGACTTCTGCCTCAAGCACGCGGGACAGTACATCCACCACGTTCCGCACCTCCCCGAGGAGAAGTCCAGTCAGCCGTACGTCCTCAAGGCCACCATCCAGGCCATCAGGGACGCCGGATTCGTCATCGACCGAGAGCTGTGGAACGCCAAGGCGGCGGACTGTCACCAGTGCCACGCCTGTTGTACGGATAGTCCTGTCAGTTAGCAGCGCCAAGTGAGGTTCGGTGGCTCCCTCTCTCCCCAGGGGAGCCACCGGCACGGGAGGAGCGGCATGGAAACAGACACCGCAGCGTGGGAACGGTACGCCGAAGGCCGAACGCCGCGAAGGGCCGTCAACTCGGCAGGCGCCACCACGTGGCTGAACTGGACGCAGTACCCCGACCACGGCCCCGACGAGTCGCTACTCGGCCCACTGCACGGGAGACGGGTGCTGGAACTGGGCTGCGGCACCGGCTGCAATCTTGCCCACCTGGCCACGCTCGGCGCCGAGTGCATTGGCGTGGACATCGCTCCCGGCCAGCGGCGGAAGGCCGAAGAACGATGGGGCCATGTTCCCGGTCTCACCTTCCACACAGCAGAGGCGACCGAATTCCTGACCAGCAGCCCCGACAGCTTTGATGCAGTGCTGTCCATCTTCGGCCCAGTGTGGTTCACCGACCCGGAACAGCTCTTGCCCCTCGTACGAAAGAGACTGGCACCCGGCGGAGTCCTCGCGTTCTCACACAAGCCCCCAGGAGACGACTCGGAGCCGGTTGGCCCACTGCGTGAGGCCCGCGCGGTCTCGCGCTGGGACTACTCCGCCGGCGAGTGGGCGGATCTATTGGCCCGGACCGGGTTCACGAACGTCACCGCCGAGATCATCCCGCCGCCGGGCAGCGAATCGCTGGGCACTCTGCTGGTACGTGCCGAGACCGTTAAGGACGGCGCCAAGTAGCCCGGCCGCCTTGGTGGCGTACGCCATCGCTGCGACTTGAACGTCTTCCACAGAACCGAGGGGGTGGGCCGGGTGATCCGCGCGTACAAGTTCCTCCCAACAGGCCACCTTGCGCCGCCTGGACAAGGCATTTGCCGCGTTCTTCCACCGGATCAAGGTCGGGGAGAAGCCCGGATACCCGCGCTTTCGGGGGGCCGCCCGATTCGACACAGTGGAGTTCCCCAAGGATGGCGACGGCTGCCGCTGGGACAGCACGCCGCACGATCCCGTCACCCGCGTCCGCCTTCAAGGCGTCGGGCATGTCAAGGTGCACCAGCGCCGCCCGGTGGTCGGCAAGGTCAAAACGATCAGCGTCAAGCGCGAAGGTAAGCGCTGGTACGTGGTGCTCGCCGTGGAGCAGGCCGTTCCCGAGCCGCTGCCGAAGACGGGCAGTGCCGTCGGTATCGACCTGGGCATAGCCAATTTCCTCGCCGATTCCCAGGGGAACTTCGTGCCCAACCCCCGTCATGGCCGCAAGGCCGCCGCGAAGCTGGAGGACGCGCAGCAGGCTCTCTCCCGATGCAAGCGCGGCAGCAAACGCCGCCGCAAGGCTGTGGAAACGGTGGCCCGGCTGCACCGCAAGGTACGCCGTCAGCGCCTTGACCACGCGCACAAGACCGCTCTCGCGCTCGTGCTTGCGCACGACGTCATCGCGCACGAAGATCTCAAGATCCGCAACATGAGCAAGGCCCCTGAGTCGAAGCCGGACCCGGATAAGCCGGGCAGTTTCCTGCCCAACGGGGCAAGCGCGAAGGCTGGACTCAACAAGTCGATCAACGATGCCGGATGGGGGGTGTTCCTCGTGATCCTCAACGCCAAGGCAGAATGCGCCGGACGGGAAGTGATGGCCGTGGACCCCCGCAACACCTCCCGGAGGTGCCCCGCGTGCGGGCACACCGCCAAGGAGAACCGGCTCACCCAGGAGAAGTTTCATTGTGTCGCCTGCGGCCATCGCTCCCACGCGGACACCGTGGGTGCCCTGAACGTTCTGCGGGCCGGGCTGGCCCGTCGCAAAGCCCAACCGGCCTAGCGAGAAGCCACCCCCTCATGGGGTGGAGGAGTCACGATGGCTGATCACCTGGGCGGCTTCGACGGGCTGTCACGTGACGATGGACACTTGGTCCCATGCGTTTCCCGATGCGTTCGCTTCTGTCCGTTGCCACGGCCGCCGGGCTCGTCGTGCTGGGGGCCGCCGGAGCGGCCGCCGACGACGGCGGCGACGGCGACTTCACGATCAAGGATCCTCGGATCAAGGAGTCCAGCGGCCTCGCCGCCAGCCGGGCCCACCCGGGGATCTACTGGACGCACAACGACAGCGACGACGGGCCGTACGTCTACGCGATCGACTCGAAGACCGGCGAGACCGTCGCCAGGATCACCATGACCGGCGTCGGGCGCCCGCGCGACGTCGAGGCGATCTCGGTCGGCTCGGACGGGAACGTGTACGTCGGGGACATCGGCGACAACCTCGGCGGGACCTGGAAGAACGTCTGGATCTACAAGTTCCCCGAGCCCGCCCGGCTGAAGGACGCGACCGTCAAGGCCACGCAGTACGTGGTGAAGTACGCCGACGGGCCGCGCAACGCCGAGGCGATGATGGTCCACCCCAGGACCGGCCGCCTCTACATCGCCTCCAAGAAGGAGGGCGGCGGCGGGCTGTACGAGGGCCCGGAGCGGCTCTCCACGGGTGGGACGAACGTGTTCCGGCGGGTCGGCGACGTGCCGTGGGTCACCGACGGCGCCTTCTCCCCGGACGGCGGCAAGCTGGCGCTGCGCGGCTATTTCTGGGCCGCCGAGTACGACTGGAAGAGCGGGAAGCTCGGGGCTC
Source organism: Streptomyces sp. NBC_00224 (assembly GCF_041435195.1). Taxonomy (NCBI): domain Bacteria; kingdom Bacillati; phylum Actinomycetota; class Actinomycetes; order Kitasatosporales; family Streptomycetaceae; genus Streptomyces; species Streptomyces sp. NBC_00224. The sequence goes on along the minus strand of NZ_CP108106.1, from coordinate 4,406,880 downwards.
GGCACGGGGTGGACGCGCCGCTGATGCGTCAGGCGGAGTCCGTCACGTACACGCCGGACGGGAAGGCGCTGCTCTTCGGGACTGAGGGGGCGCGGAGCCCGGTGGTGCGGGTGCCGGTCGCGGCGGCCGGTAAGTCCCCGTCCGAGAAGGGGAGTTCGCCGTCGGGCGGGGGTGCCAGCAGTGGCTCGGACTCCGGTGGCGACAACCGGAACTTTGTGTACGGGGTGATCGTGATCGTGGGCGCGGGCGCGGTCTGGGTGGGACTGAAGCGGAAGTTCCGGCGGGGGTGAGCGCCTGCTGTTCGCCTGCGGGCCGGTGGGGGCTGGTCGCGCAGTTCCCCGCGCCCCTAGGAGGGCCCTTCGGGCCCATCTAAGGGGCGCGGGGCTGTGACATTTGCGGCTCCGCCGCGTGGGCGCGAGCAGCCACGGATCACCCGCAGTCGAAACTCAGAGCTGCTCGATCACATAGTCGACGCAGGCCGTCAGGGCCTCGACGTCCGCCGGGTCGATCGCCGGGAACATTGCCACACGCAGCTGGTTGCGGCCGAGCTTGCGGTACGGCTCCGTGTCGACGATTCCGTTCGCGCGCAGCACCTTGGCGACCGCCGCCGCGTCGATGTCGTCCGCGAAGTCGATCGTGCCGATGACCTGCGAGCGCTTGGTCGGGTCGGTGACGAACGGCGCCGCGTGCTTGGAGTCCTCGGCCCAGGTGTAGAGGCGGGTCGAGGAGTCCTTCGTACGGGCCGTGGACCAGGCGAGGCCGCCCTGGCCGTTGATCCACTTCAGCTGCTCGTTCAGGAGGAAGAGCGTGGCGAGCGCCGGGGTGTTGTACGTCTGGTTCTTGAGGGAGTTGTCGATCGCCGTCGGCAGGCTGAAGAACTCCGGGATGTGGCGGCCGGACGCGTGGATGCGCGCGGCGCGCTCCAGGGCGGCCGGGGAGAACGCCGCGATCCACAGACCGCCGTCGGAGGCGAAGGACTTCTGCGGGGCGAAGTAGTAGACGTCGCTCTCGGTGATGTCGACCGGCAGGCCGCCCGCGCCCGAGGTCGCGTCGACCAGGACGAGCGCGCCCTCGTCGGCGCCCGCGACCCGCTTGACGGGGGCCGCGACACCGGTGGAGGTCTCGTTGTGGGTGAAGGCGTAGACGTCGACGCCCGCCTCGGCGGCCGGCTCCGGGTGGGTGCCGGGCTCGGAGGCGATCACGCTGGGCTCGGCCAGCCACGGCGCGAGCTTCGCGGCCTTGGTGAACTTGGACGAGAACTCGCCGAAGTTCAGGTGCTGCGACTTGTTCTCGATCAGCCCGTGCGTCGCGACGTCCCAGAACGCGGTCGAGCCGCCGTTGCCCAGGATCACCTCGTACCCCTCGGGCAGCGAGAACAGGTCCCGTACGCCCTGGCGGACCTCGCCGACCAGGTTCTTGACCGGGGCCTGGCGGTGGGAGGTGCCGAGGAGCGAGGTACCGGTCGCGGCCAGGGCGTCCAGCGCCTCCGTACGCACCTTGGAGGGGCCCGCGCCGAAACGGCCGTCGGCGGGCTTCATGTCAGCGGGAATCTGGATCTCAGCCACGAGCGCAGGGTATCGGCACGCCGTGGAGCGCGCGGCTCCGGTCCACCCCGCGAGACGCGCCGGAGCCGGGGCCTGCCGTGGTCGGGCCTGCGGCGGGCAGGCTGTTTCCCATGGGCGACACGGGCGACACGGGCGATGCGGGTGATGTGGGCGGCGCGGGGCGTACGGCGGCGGCTTCGGACGCGTTGGAGCGGGAACTGCGTGAGGTCGTGCGCGGGGAGGTCGACTTCTCGGCGGGCGCGCGGGCGCTGGTGACGATGGACGCGTCCAACTACCGGCGGGTGCCGTACGGGGTGGTCGCGCCCCGGGACGCCGAGGACGTGGCGGCGGCGCTCGCCGTCTGCCGGGAGCACGGGGTGCCGGTGGTGCCGCGCGGCGGCGGGACCTCCATCGCGGGCCAGGCAACCGGGACCGGGGTCGTCCTGGACTTCACCCGGCACCTGCGGGCCCTGCTCTCGGTGGACGTGGAGGCGCGGACGGCGGTGGTCCAGCCGGGCCTCGTCCTCGATGTGCTGCGGGAGGCGGTCCGGCCGTACGGGCTGACGTTCGGGCCCGATCCGTCGACGCACAGCCGGTGCACGCTCGGCGGGATGATCGGCAACAACGCGTGCGGGGCGCACTCGGTGGCCTGGGGGACGACCGCCGACAACGTACGGGCGCTGACCGCCGTGAGCGGGAGCGGCGAGCTGCTCCGCCTCGGCCAGGGCTGGACCGGCGCCCCGGCGGGGCTGCGCGGCTTCGTCGAACGCCACCTCGCCGCGCTGCGCACCGGCTATCCGCAGGACCTGCCGCGCCGGATCTCCGGGTACGCGATGGACGCGCTGCTGCCCGAGCGCGGGACGGATCTGGCGCGCGCGTTCTGCGGCAGCGAGGGCACGCTCGGCGTGCTGACCGAGGCGGTCGTACGGCTGGTGGAGACGCCCGGGGCGCGGGCGCTCGCGGTGCTCGGGTACCCGGACGAGAGTGCGGCGGCCGAGGCGGCGCCCGCCCTGCTGCCGTACGGGCCGCTCACCGTCGAGGGCATGGCCGCCGACCTGGTGCGCGGCCGCGCCGGGCTGCCGCGCGGCGGCGCCTGGCTGTTCGTCGAGACGGGCGGCGCCACCCCGGCCGAGGCGCTGGCCCGGGCCCGCGAGCTGGTGCGGGCGGCCGGCTCGCTGGACGCGGCTGTGGTCACCGACCCGGCCGGGCAGCGGGCGCTGTGGCGCGTACGCGAGGACGCGGCGGGGACGGCGACGCGGATGCCGGACGGTACGGAGGCGTGGCCCGGGTGGGAGGACTGCGCGGTGCCGCCCGCGCGGCTCGGCCCGTATCTGCGGGAGTTCCGGGCCCTGTTGGGGGAGCACGGCCTGCGCGGCACCCCGTACGGGCACTTCGGAGACGGCTGCGTCCACGTCCGGATCGACTTCGACCTGCTGAGCGCGGCGGGCGTGGCGCGCTTCCGCCGGTTCTCCGAGGAGCTGGCGGAGCTGGTGGCCGCACACGGGGGCTCGCTCTCCGGCGAGCACGGCGACGGGCAGGCGCGGGCCGAGCTGCTTCCGAAGATGTACGGGGACGAACTGGTCGGGCTGTTCGGGCAGTTCAAGGACGTGTGGGACCCGGCGGGGCTGCTCAATCCGGGGATTTTGGCCCGCCCCGCCCGGCTGGACGAGAACCTGCGGTTCGAGGTGCTGCCGAGGCGGCCGGTGGAGGTGGAGTTCGGCTATCGGCAGGACGGCGGGGACTTCTCGGCGGCGGTGCGGCGCTGTGTGGGCGTGGCCAAGTGCCGTACGCGGGACGCGGGTTCGGGCGGTGGTGTGATGTGCCCGTCCTTCCGCGCCACCGGCGAGGAGGCGCACTCGACGCGGGGCCGGGCGCGGCTGCTGCACGAGATGCTGGCGGGCGAGGTCGTCACCGGCGGCTGGCGCTCGCCGGAGGTGCGCGACGCGCTCGACCTCTGCCTGTCCTGCAAGGGCTGCCGCAGCGACTGCCCGGTCGGGGTGGACATGGCCACGTACAAGGCGGAGTTCCTGCACCACCACTACCGGGGGCGGCTGCGGCCCGCGTCCCACTACGCGATGGGGTGGCTGCCCCGCTGGCTGCGGCTGGCGGCGCCGTGGGCGCGGGGGCTGAACGCGCTGGCCCGGGTACGGCCGCTGGCGGTGCTCGCGAAGCGCTTGGCGGGGATCGCCCCGGAGCGGGCGCTGCCGGTGCTGGCGGGGGAGACGTTGCGGGGGTGGTGGCGGGGGCGCCTCGATGGCGGTGTTCCGGTCTCGGCCGTGCTGTGGCCGGACACCTTCACCGACCACCTCTCGCCGGAGGTCGGGCGGGCGGCGGTGCGGGTCCTGGAGGCGGCCGGGGTGGGGGTCGTGGTGCCCCGGGGCCGGGTCTGCTGCGGCCTCACCTACGTCTCGACCGGCCAGCTCACCCGCGCCCGCACGGTCCTGCGCCGCACGCTGGACGAGATGGAGCCGCTGCTCGACCGCGGCCTGCCGGTCGTCGTCCTGGAACCGAGCTGTGCGGCGGCGCTGCGAACGGATCTGCCGGAGCTGCTGCCCGACGACCCGAGGGCGGCGCGGCTCGCGGCGTCGGTGCGTACGTTCGCGCAGGCGCTGGAGGAGTGCGCGCCGCACTGGACCCCGCCGTACGTGGGGCGCGCGGTCGTCGGGCAGACGCACTGCCACCAGCACGCGGTGCTCGGGGACGCGGCCGAGCGGCGGCTGCGGGAGCGGGCCGGGCTGACGGGCGCGCTGAGCGGCGGCTGCTGCGGTCTGGCCGGGAACTTCGGCTTCGAGCGGGGCCACTGGGAGGTGTCGGTGGCGTGCGCGGAGGACGAGCTGCTGCCGGCGGTACGGGCCGCGGAGCCCGGCACGGAGGTCCTGGCGGACGGCTTCTCGTGCCGTACGCAACTGGAGCAGCTGGCGGGGCGCCGGGCGAGGCATCTGGCGCAGGTGCTGGCGGAGGGGCTCCCGGGTCTCCCCGGGCTCCCCGGTGAGGGGTAGCGGGTACTAGGGCTGAGCGCCGCTTACATTGCCGCTTACATTGGATGGAAGGCACCATTCCGCTCCACGACGGGAAATCGCTGGACCGGACGAGCGAGCTGGTGCAATATTTTAACGAAACAGTCCAACGTATTGAACTAATCCGCTAGGGGACCCCCGGTGACCACTCCGCACGCCGCCGCAGAGCCGACGACCGCCACCGCGGCGGCCACCGTCGCGACCCCGGAGGCGGCGGGCGGGCTCGGCGGGGGCGGCGGCCGCCGGGTGGCGCTGGCGCCGGTCGCGCTGGTGGTGGCGGGCGGCATATCGGTCCAGTTCGGCTCGGCCGTCGCGGTCATGCTGATGCCGAGGGCGGGGGCAGCGGGAGTGGTGACGCTCCGCCTGCTGGCGGCCGCGCTGGTGCTCCTGATCCTGTGCCGCCCGAAGGTACGCGGCTACCAGCGCGCCGACTGGGGAACGGTGGTCGCCTTCGGCGTCGCGATGGCGGGCATGAACGGCCTCTTCTACCAGGCCGTCGACCGCATCCCGCTGGGCACCGCGGTGACCCTGGAGGTCCTCGGCCCCCTCGCCCTCTCCGTCCTGGCCTCCCGCCGCCTGGCCAACTTCGTCTGGGCCGGACTGGCGCTCGCCGGTGTGGCGCTCCTCGGCAGCGGCGGGGGCGACGGGTTCGGGTCGCTGGACGCCGTCGGGGCGGCGTACGCGGTGGGGGCGGGGGCGTGCTGGGCGGTGTACATCCTGTTCAGCGCCCGTACGGGCCGCCGCTTCCCACAGGCGGACGGCCTGGCGCTGGCGATGGCGGTGGCGGCGGTCCTGTCCTTGCCGCTGGGCGCTGTGCAGTCGGGCTCGAAGCTCCTGGTCCCGTCGACGATCGGCCTGGGCGCGGCGGTGGCGATCCTCTCCTCCGTACTCCCGTACACCCTCGAACTCCTCGCCCTGCGCCGCCTCCCCGCCTCCACCTTCGCGGTCCTGATGAGCCTGGAACCGGCCATCGCGGCGACGGCGGGCTTCCTGATCCTCCACCAGGCCCTGTCCGCCACGGACGCGCTGGCGATCGCGCTGGTCATCGGGGCGAGCGCGGGGGCGGTGCGGTCGCAGGTGGGGCGGCCGGGGCGGTAGCCCAGGGGCGAGGGGGCATGCCGGACGTTCGTCCCGAGGGCCGGCAGGGCTCTGGCGGCCACGCCGTACACGGCGGCCTCAGACCGCCCCGCCGCCCAGGCAACCCCGTCAAGGGCGCACTCCAGCAAGCGACTTAGGGCGCACGCAACCCTGGCAAAAAATAATGCAAGCACGCTTGCTTGTTTTGTAAACCGCTGCCATGCTCCCGGGCACACCGCCGTATCCCCACCCGAAGGGAAGCGCCCCGTGTCCGATCCGAACGCCGTGCTCGACGATCTGCGCGCCGAAGGGGAGGAACTCGACCGGCTCGTCGGCGCGTTGGGGCCGGACGGGTGGGAGACGGTCACCGCCGCCCCGGGGTGGACCATCGCCCACCAGATCGCGCATCTGGCCTGGACCGACGGGGCCGCGCTGCTCGCCGTCACCGACGCGGACGCGTTCGCGGCGGAGGTCGAGAAGGCCGTCGCCTCGCCCGAGACCTTCGTCGACGAGGGCGCCGAGGCGGGCGCCCGGCTCGAACCCGGTGAGCTCCTCGGCCGGTGGCGGCACGGGCGGGCCCGGCTGGCCGAGGCGCTGGTGGCGGCGCCCGCCGGGGCCCGGTTCCCCTGGTACGGGCCGCCCATGTCCACCGCCTCCATGGCGACCGGACGCCTGATGGAGACCTGGGCGCACGGCCAGGACGTATGGGACGCGCTCGGCCGCACCCGCGAGCCCACCGACCGGCTGCGCCACGTCGCGCGGATCGGCGTGCGGGCCCGGGACTTCGCCTTCGCCGTACGGGGGTTGGCGGCCCCCGACGAAGAGTTCCGGGTCGAGCTGACCGGGCCGAGCGGCCTCTGGACGTACGGTCCGCCCGACGCCGCCCAGCGCGTCACCGGCCCCGCCCTCGACTTCTGCCTCCTCGTCACCCAGCGCATCCACCGCTCCGACACGGCCGTACGTGCCGAGGGCCCCGACGCCGACCGCTGGCTCGACATCGCCCAGGCCTTCGCGGGCCCGGCCGGTCCCGGGCGTGCGCCCAAGGGGGCCTGATGCCCAGCCCCAGCCCCAGCCCGAGCCCCCGGCCACTGCGCATCGCCAACGCCTCCGGCTTCTACGGCGACCGCTTCGACGCCATGCGCGAGATGCTCACCGGCGGGCCGCTCGACGTGCTCACCGGGGACTACCTCGCCGAGCTCACCATGCTCATCCTCGGCCGCGACCGGCTCAAGGACGCCCGCCTCGGCTACGCCAAGACCTTCCTGCGTCAGCTGGAGGAGTGCCTCGGCCTCGCGCACGAACGCGGGGTGCGGATCGTCGCCAACGCGGGCGGGCTGAATCCGGCTGGACTTGCCGAGCAAGTAAGGGAGTTGGTGGCCCGGCTCGGCCTCCCCACCCGCGTCGCCCACGTCGAAGGCGACTCCCTTCCCCCGCGCCCCGGCGGCCTCACCGCCCACGCCTACCTCGGCGGCACCGGCATCACCGCCTGCCTCGCCGCCGGGGCCGATGTCGTCGTCACCGGGCGGGTGACGGACGCGGCCCTCGTCACCGGCCCGGCCGCCTGGTGGCACGGGTGGGGGCCCGAGGAGTACGACGCCCTCGCCGGAGCCGTCGTCGCCGGGCACGTCCTGGAGTGCGGGACCCAGGCGACCGGCGGCAACTACGCCTTCTTCCGGGACCACGACATCCGCCGCCCCGGCTTCCCCCTCGCCGAGATCCACTCCGACGGCACCAGCGTCATCACCAAGCACCCCGGCACCGGCGGCGCCGTCGACCCCGGCACCGTCACCGCGCAGCTCCTGTACGAGACGGGGGGCGCCCGGTACGCCGGGCCCGACGTCACCGCCCGGCTCGACACCGTACGGCTGGCGGCGGACGGGCCCGACCGGGTGCGGATCACCGGCGTACGCGGCGAGGAGCCGCCGCCCACCCTCAAGGTCGGCCTGTGCCGCGTCGGCGGGTGGCGCAACGAGGTCGTCTTCGTCCTCACCGGGCTCGACATCGAAGCCAAGGCCGAGATCGTGAGAGAGCAGATCGAGGATGCTTTCCGGCGCGCCAAGTCCCGGCCCGCCGAGATCCGTTGGGAGCTCTCCCGCACCGATCAGAGCGACGCCCCGACCGAGGAGACCTCCAGCGCCCTCCTCCGCCTCGTCGTCCGCGACCCCGACCCGGACGCTGTCGGCCGTACCGTCAGCGGCGCCGCGATCGAGCTGGCCCTCGGCAGCTACCCGGGATTTCATGTGACGGCCCCGCCCGGAAAGGGTGCGCCCTATGGGGTGTTCGAGGCTGAGTTCGTCGCGGCGGGCGAGGTGGCGCATGTCGCCGTGCTGCCCGATGGCGTACGGGAGTCGATGCCCCGTCCCGTACGGACTCGGGTCCTTGAGGATGTCGCCGAGCCCGCGCTCCCCGAACCGCTGCCCGACGAGGCGCCCACTCGCCGCGCCCCCCTCGGGCTCGTCGCCGGGGCCCGCAGCGGTGACAAGGGCGGGGACGCCAACGTCGGGGTGTGGGTGACGTCCGACGACGCCTGGCGGTGGATCGTCCACGCGCTGACGGTCGAGCGATTTCAGGAGCTGATACCTGAAAGTCGGCAGCTGAGAGTCGTCCGGCACGCGCTCCCCAACCTCCGCGCCCTCAACTTCACCGTCCACGGCCTCCTCGGCGAGGGCGTCGCCTCGCAGGCCCGCTTCGACCCCCAGGCCAAGGCGCTCGGCGAATGGCTGCGCTCGCGCCACCTGGACATCCCGGAGGTGCTGCTGTGACCGTCCTGCCGACCGCCCTCGACACCGGCGGGCCCGAGTACGCCGCCCACCGCGACGCCATGCTCGCCAAGCTGGCCGAGCTCGACGCCGAGCACGCCAAGGCGCTCGCCGGCGGTGGGCCCAAGTACGTCGAACGTCATCGCACACGCGGCAAGTTGCTCGCCCGCGAGCGCATCGAGCTGCTCGTCGATCCGGACACCCCGTTCCTGGAGCTGTCGCCGCTCGCCGCCTGGGGGAGCGACTACCCCGTCGGCGCCTCGATGGTCACCGGGATCGGGGTCGTCGAGGGCGTCGAGTGCCTGATCACCGCCAACGACCCGACCGTACGCGGCGGGGCCTCCAACCCGTGGACGCTGAAGAAGGCGCTGCGGGCCAACGAGATCGCGTACGCCAACCGGCTGCCCTGCATCAGCCTCGTCGAGTCCGGCGGCGCCGATCTGCCCTCCCAGAAGGAGATCTTCATCCCGGGCGGGGCGCTGTTCCGGGACATCACCCGGCTGTCCGCCGCCGGGATCCCCACCATCGCGGTGGTGTTCGGGAACTCGACCGCCGGCGGTGCGTACGTGCCGGGGATGTCCGACCACACCGTCATGATCAAGGAGCGGTCGAAGGTCTTCCTCGGCGGGCCGCCGCTGGTGAAGATGGCCACCGGTGAGGAGAGCGACGACGAGTCGCTCGGCGGCGCCGAGATGCACGCCCGCACCTCCGGCCTCGCCGACCACTACGCCGTGGACGAGCAGGACGCCCTGCGCCAGGCCCGGCGCATCGTCGCCCGCCTCAACCACCGCAAGGCGCACCCGGATCCGGCTCTCTCCTACGAGTCGCCCAAGTACGACGAGGACGAGCTGCTCGGGATCGTGCCGGGGGACCTGAAGACGCCCTTCGATCCGCGCGAGGTGATCGCCCGGCTCGTCGACGGCTCGGATTTCGACGAGTTCAAGCCGCTCTACGGGCCGAGCCTGGTCACCGGCTGGGCGCGGCTGCACGGCTACCCGGTCGGCATCCTCGCCAACGCCCAGGGCGTCCTGTTCAGCGCGGAGTCACAGAAGGCCGCCCAGTTCATCCAGCTCGCCAACCAGCGCGACATCCCGCTCCTCTTCCTCCACAACACCACCGGCTACATGGTCGGCAAGGAGTACGAGCAGGGCGGCATCATCAAGCACGGCGCGATGATGATCAACGCGGTCAGCAATTCGAAGGTGCCGCATCTGTCGGTGCTCATGGGCGCCTCGTACGGCGCCGGGCACTACGGGATGTGCGGGCGCGCCTTCGACCCCCGGTTCCTCTTCGCCTGGCCCAGCGCCAAGTCCGCCGTCATGGGGCCGCTGCAGCTCGCCGGGGTCCTCTCCATCGTCGCCCGCGCCTCGGCGCTGGCCAAGGGGCAGATGTACGACGACGAGGCGGACGCCGGGCTGCGCGCCATGGTCGAGCAGCAGATCGAGTCCGAGTCCCTGCCGGCTTTCCTGTCCGGGCGGCTTTACGACGACGGGGTCATCGACCCCCGCGACACCCGCACGGTCCTCGGCATCTGTCTGTCCGCCGTCCACACGGCCCCGGTCGAAGGCGCGCGCGGCGGCTTCGGCATCTTCAGGATGTGAGGCGCTGATGATCCAGTCCGTTCTTGTCGCCAACCGGGGCGAGATAGCCTGCCGGGTCTTCCGCACCTGCCGTGACCTGGGTATCTCCACGGTCGCCGTGTACTCCGACCCGGACGCGTCGCTGCCGCACGTCCGCGAGGCCGACGCGGCCGTGCGGCTGCCGGGGGCCACGCCCGCCGAGACGTATCTGCGCGGCGACCTCGTCGTGAAGGCGGCCCTCGCGGCGGGCGCGGACGCCGTGCACCCCGGGTACGGGTTCCTCTCCGAGAGCGCCGCCTTCGCGCAGGCGGTCGTCGACGCCGGGCTGACCTGGATCGGCCCGCCGCCCGCCGCCATCGAGGCGATGGCCTCCAAGACCCGCGCCAAGCAGCTGATGGCGGCGGCCGGGGTGCCGCTGCTCGCCCCCGTCGACCCGGCGAAGGCCACCGGGGCCGATCTGCCGCTGCTCCTCAAGGCGGCGGCGGGCGGGGGAGGCCGTGGGATGCGCGTCGTACGGGAACTCATCGACCTGGAAGGCGAGTTGGCGGCCGCTTCCGCCGAGGCGCGGTCCGCGTTCGGGGACGGCGAGGTGTTCGCCGAGCCGTACGTGGAGCGCGGGCGTCACGTCGAGGTGCAGATCATGGCCGACGCGCACGGCACGGTCTGGGCGCTCGGCACCCGTGACTGCTCGCTCCAGCGCCGCCACCAGAAGGTCATCGAGGAGGCCCCGGCGCCCGGCCTGCCCGAGGCCCTGCGCGGCAGACTCCGTACCGCCGCCGTGGCCGCCGCCCGTGCCGTCTCCTACCGGGGCGCGGGCACCGTCGAGTTCCTCGTCGACCCCTCCGGGCGGGCGTACTTCCTGGAGATGAACACCCGCCTCCAGGTCGAACACCCCGTCACCGAGGCCGTGTTCGGGGTCGATCTGGTCGCGCTCCAGCTCCAGGTCGCCGAGGGCGCCGCCCTGCCCACCGAGCCGCCCGAGCCGCACGGGCACGCCGTCGAGGCGCGGCTGTACGCCGAGGACCCGGCGACCGGCTGGACCCCGCAGACCGGCGTCCTGCACCACCTCTCCCTGCCGGACGGTGTCCGTCTGGACCGGGGCTACGGCGACGGCGACACCATCGGCGTCCACTACGACGCCATGCTCGCCAAGGCCGTCGTCCACGCCCCCACCCGCGCCGCCGCCGTCCGCGCACTCGCCCGTGCGCTCGAACTGGCCCGTGTCCACGGGCCGAAGACCAACCGCGACCTGCTCGTACGCTCCCTGCGCCACCCGGACTTCACCTCCGGCCGCCTCGACACCGGCTTCTACGACCGGCACCTGCCCGCCCTGACCGAGCCGCGCGCGGGGGAGGCGCACGCGGCCCTCGCCGCCGCCCTGGCGGACGCGGCGGGCCGCGCCTCCCGCTTCGGCGGCGGCTGGCGCAACCTGCCGTCCCAGCCGCAGACCAAGCGGTACGGGGACCACGAGATCCGCTACCGCCTCACCCGCCACGGCCTCACCGCCGACGGCTTCCCGGACGTACGCCTGGAAGCCGCCGAACCCGGCCGGGTACGCCTCGAAGTCGCCGGAGTCTCCAGGGACTTCCTGGTCACGCGGTACGGCGACCAGGTGTACGTCGACACCGCCGCCGGCTCGTACGCCCTCACCGCACACCCCCGCTTCACCGACCCCAGCGAACTCGCGGCCCCCGGATCGCTGCTCGCCCCCATGCCGGGCGTCGTCGTCCGGGTCGCGGACGGGCTCGCCGAAGGGGCCCGGGTCACCGCGGGGCAGCCACTGATCTGGCTGGAGGCGATGAAGATGACCCACCCCATCACCGCCCCCGCCTCCGGCACGCTCACCGCGCTCCACGCCGCCCCCGGCCGCCAGGTCGAGGTCGGCGCCCTGCTCGCCGTCGTCCAGGACGCACCCGAAGCACAGGAGGACCAGCCGTCATGACCGGAGCACGCAGCAGCGCCATCGAGAGCCAGGAACTCAAGGACCTGCGGGCCGCCGTGGCGGCCCTGGGGCAGCGGCACGGCCGGGGACACGACCGCGAGGCGCTGTGGGCCGACGCCGCCAAGCTCGGCTACCTCGGCGTGAACCTGCCCGAGGAGTACGGCGGCGGGGGCGGCGGCATGGCCGAACTGTCCATCGTGCTTGAGGAGTTGGGGGCGGCGGGCTGTCCGCTGCTCATGATGGTCGTCTCGCCCGCGATCTGCGGCACGGTCATCGCCCGCTTCGGCACCGAGGAGCAGAAGCGCACCTGGCTGCCCGGGCTCGCGGACGGCTCGCGGACCATGGCGTTCGGCATCACCGAGCCCGACGCGGGCTCCAACTCGCACCGCATCACCACCACCGCCCGCCGCGACGAGGAGACCGGCGGCTGGATCGTCACCGGCCGCAAGGTCTTCATCTCCGGCGTCGACATCGCCGACGCCACCCTGATCGTGGGGCGTACGGAAGACGCCCGCACCGGCAGCCTCAAGCCCTGCCTGTTCATCGTGCCCCGCGACACCCCCGGCTTCCAGCGGTCGCAGATCGACATGGAACTCCAAGCGCAGGAGAAGCAGTTCGAGCTGGTCCTCGACGAGGTGCGGCTGCCCGCCGAATCGCTCGTCGGCGATGAAGACGCCGGGCTGCTCCAGCTCTTCGCCGGGCTCAACCCCGAACGGATCATGACGGCCGCCTTCGCGATCGGCATGGGCCGCTACGCGCTGGCGCGGGCGCTCACGTACGCGCGCGAACGCCAGGTGTGGAAGCAGCCCATCGGCGCCCACCAGGCCATCGCCCACCCGCTCGCCCAGGCGCACATCGAGCTGGAGCTGGCCCGGCTGATGATGCAGAAGGCGGCCGCGCTCTACGACGCGGGCGACGACACGGGCGCGGGCGAGGCCGCCAACATGGCCAAGTACGCGGCGGCCGAAGCCTGCGTCAAGGCCGTCGACCAGGCCGTGCACACCCTCGGCGGCAACGGCCTCACCCGCGAGTACGGGCTCGCGGCGCTCATCACTGCGGCGCGCGTGGCCCGGATAGCGCCGGTCAGCCGCGAAATGATCCTCAACTATGTCTCGCATCAGACGCTGGGGCTTCCCAAGTCGTACTAGCCGTACTAGGACGTGCCCCCATGGTCTTCCACAGCGAGTACGCGGCCGTCCCGGTCGTCGACGAACCCATCCACCAGGCAGTCCTCGGGCACGCGACGCGCTACGGCGCCGCCACCGCCCTCATCGACGGCACGGACCCGACGGGCGCCACCTCCGTCTCGTACGCCCTGCTCGACGTGCAGCACCGCCGGGTCGCCGCCGCGCTCGCCGAGGCCGGGCTGCGCAAGGGCGACGTCCTCGCCCTGCACAGCCCCAACTCGGTGCTCTTCCCCGCCGTGTTCTACGGGGCCACGCGCGCAGGTGCCTCGGTGACCACGGTCCACCCGCTGGCCACGGCCGAGGAGTTCGCCAAACAGATCGCCGACTCCAAGGCGCGCTGGATCGTCACGATCGCGCCACTTCTTGAGACGGCCCGCCGCGCGGCCGAACTCAGCGGCTGCATCGCGGAGATATTCGTCTGCGACCGGGCGGACGGCCACCGCTCGGTCCTCGACATGTTCGCCTCCGACGCCCCCGAGCCCGCCGTGGAGATCGACCCCGGCGAGGACATCGCCGCGCTGCCGTACTCCTCGGGCACCACCGGCGTACCCAAGGGCGTGATGCTCACCCACCGCTCGATCGCCACCAACCTCGCCCAGCTCCACCCGCTCTGCCCCATGGGCCCCGGCGACCGCATCCTCGCCGTCCTGCCCTTCTTCCACATCTACGGGCTCACCGCGCTCCTCAACGCCCCACTGAGGCAGGGCGCCACCGTCGTGGTGCTGCCGCGCTTCGACCTCGACCAGTTCCTCGCCACCATCGAGCGCCACCGCATCACCGGCCTCTACGTGGCCCCGCCGATCGTGCTCGCCCTCGCCAAGCACCCGGCGGTCGCCCAGTACGACCTCTCCTCCCTGGAGTACATCGTCAGCGCCGCCGCCCCCCTGGACGCCCAGCTCGCGGCGGCCTGCTCGGCCCGGCTCAAACTCCCGCCGGTGCGTCAGGCGTACGGGATGACCGAGCTCTCGCCCGGCACCCACGCCGTCCCCCTGGCGGCCGCGAACCCGCCGCCCGGCACCGTCGGCAAACTCCTGCCCGGCACCGAGATGCGCCTCCTCTCCCTCGACGAGCCGGGCCGCGACGTCGCCCCCGGCGAGACCGGCGAGATCGCCATCCGGGGCCCGCAGGTCATGAAGGGCTACCTCGGCCGCCCCGAGGCCACCGCCGAGATGATCGACGCCGACGGCTGGGTGCACACCGGCGACATCGGCCACGCCGACGCCGACGGCTGGCTCTTCGTGGTCGACCGGGTCAAGGAACTCATCAAGTACAAGGGCTTCCAGGTCGCCCCCGCCGAACTGGAGGCGCTGCTGCTCACCCACGACGCCATCGCGGACGCGGCGGTCGTCGGCGTGTACGACCAGGACGGCACCGAGGTGCCATGCGCCTACGTCGTACGGGCGCCCGGCACCCAGGACCTCACCGCCGACGACGTCATGGAGTACGTCGCCGGGCAGGTCGCCCCGTACAAGAAGATCCGCCGCGTGGAGTTCATCGGCACAGTGCCGCGCGCGGCGACCGGAAAGATCCTCCGCCGTGAACTCAGGGAGCGCCGGGGCGTCCCGGAAAGCCAGAAGGGCACCGCATGACCGTCGTACACCGCTCGCACGACCGGGGCATCACCACACTGACACTGGACTCGCCCGCCAACCGCAACGCCCTGTCGGCCGCCCTCGTCGGCGAGCTCGGCGCGGCCCTCGCCGACTGCGCCGACGACCCGGGCGTACGGGCCGTCCTGCTCACCCACACCGGCTCCACCTTCTGCGCGGGCGCCGACCTCAAGTCACCCCCCGACCCGGCCGCCTTCGTGACCCTGATGCGAGGCGTCGTCGAACTGCCCAAGCCGGTCGTGGCACGGGTCACCGGACACGTACGGGCCGGCGGGCTCGGGCTGCTCGGCGCCTGCGACATCGCGGTGGCCGGACCGGACTCCACGTACGCCTTCACCGAATCCCTGCTCGGGCTCGCCCCCGCCGTCATCTCCATGCCCCTGCTGCCCCGCATGGACCCGCGCGCCGCCGGACGCTACTACCTCACCGGGGAACGGTTCGGGGCGGCCGAGGCGGTACGGGCCGGACTGCTCACGGCGGCGGCCGACGACGTGGACGCGGCCCTCGCACCGGTCCTCGACGGGCTGCGCCGGGCCTCCCCACAGGGCCTGGCCGCATCGAAGGCACTGGTCACGGCTACCGTGGTGGAGACCTTCGACCGCTGGACACAAGACCTGAGCGCGCGTTCGGCGGCCCTGTTCGCCTCCGCCGAGGCGAAGGAGGGCGTGACGGCGTTCCTGGAACGACGGGAGCCCCCATGGGTGTTGTGACACCGGCGACCACCTCCGCGAAGGGCCCCAACTCCCCGAAGCAGGACCGCAGCCGCGTCACCCGGCAGCGCCTCCTGGAGGCCGCGGTGGCCTGTCTGGCCGAACACGGCTGGGCGGGCTCCACGGTCTCCGTCGTCGCCGAGCGGGCCGGCGTCTCGCGCGGCGCGGCCCAGCACCACTTCCCCACCCGGGAGGACCTGTTCACGGCGGCCGTCGAGTACGTGGCCGAGGAACGCTCCACGGCCCTGCGCGCCCTCGGCCCCACCGACCGCCACACCGTGGTCGCCAGCCTCGTCGACCTCTACACGGGCCCGCTGTTCCGGGCCGCCCTGCACCTCTGGGTGGCCGCCGCCAACGAGCCCCAACTGCACGCGCGGGTAAGGGAGCTGGAAGCCAGGGTGGGCCGGGAGTCGCACCGCATCGCGGTGGCACTGCTCGGCGCGGACGAGTCGCTGCCCGGCGTACGCGAAACAGTCCAGGGCCTCCTCGACATGGCCCGCGGCCTCGGCCTCGCCAACCTCCTGACGGACGACGGCGCCCGCAGACGCCGGGTGGTGGCGCAGTGGGCGGAGCTGGTCGACGGGGCGCTGGGGCGGGCATGAGAACGGGGGCCGGGCGCGTGCGCCCGACCCCCGTACCCGTACCGCTGACTAGGAGGCGCGGCCGTCCGCGTCCTCGCACATCTTGGCCTTCTTGCGCAGCGCGTCGGCCTGCTGGTGGGCCTTCGCGGCGGCGGCACGCTCGCCCAGGTGGTTGAGCTCCTCGGCCTTCCGGTCGAGCTGGGCGGCCTGCTGGCGCAGTTCGGCCGGCTTGCAGATGATGACGCCGGCGTGCGCGGCGGGCGCGACGGTCACGGCCAGGCCACCGGCGAGCAGCGCGGCGGACAGAACAGCGGTCACAGTACGACGCATGGTGGTACTCCAAATCCCGGGCCCGAAGAGCCCGTTGTGGGGGGTCTGGTTCTCGAAAACCCTATCTAATTCCAGCCACGAATGGATCAAGGGGCCCCGGGCGGGGGCACATACGCGTGTGGCGCCGCCCCCGTCCCAGGGGCGACGCCACACACGTAACAGAGTTGCCGGACCGGGGCTCAGGCCCGGATGTCCGCGAACCCCTCCACCTCGCGCGGGTTGCGTGAACCCGGGCCGATGTAGCGGGCCGACGGGCGCACCAGACGCCCCGTCCGCTTCTGCTCCAGGATGTGGGCCGACCAGCCCGCCGTCCGGGCACACGTGAACATCGACGTGAACATGTGCGCCGGGACCTCCGCGAAGTCCAGCATGATCGCCGCCCAGAACTCGACGTTCGTGGCGAGCACACGGTCGGGGCGGCGGGCGTGCAGCTCCTCCAGAGCGGCCTTCTCCAACGCCTCCGCGACCTCGAAGCGGGGCGCGCCCAGCTCCTTGGCGGTGCGGCGCAGCACGCGCGCGCGGGGGTCCTCGGCGCGGTAGACGCGGTGCCCGAAGCCCATCAGACGCTCGCCCTTGTCGAGGGCCTTCTTCACGTACGCGGTGGCGTCGCCGGTCCGCTCGATCTCCTCGATCATGCCGAGGACCCGGGAGGGGGCGCCGCCGTGCAGCGGGCCGGACATCGCGCCCACCGCGCCGGAGAGCGCGGCGGCGACGTCGGCGCCGGTGGAGGCGATGACGCGGGCGGTGAACGTCGAGGCGTTCATGCCGTGCTCGGCGGCCGACGTCCAGTACGCGTCGACGGCCTTCACGTGCTTGGGGTCCGGCTCGCCGCGCCAGCGGATCATGAACCGCTCGACGACCGACTCGGCCTTGTCGATCTCGCGCTGCGGCACCATCGGCAGCCCCTGGCCGCGCGCCGACTGGGCGACGTACGACAGTGCCATGACGGCGGCGCGCGCCAGGTCGTCGCGGGCGGTCCGCTCGTCGATGTCGAGCAGCGGCTTCAGCCCCCACACCGGCGCGAGCATCGCCAGCGCGGACTGCACGTCGACGCGGATGTCCCCGGAGTGGACGGGAATGGGGAACGGCTCGGCGGGCGGCAGCCCCGGATTGAAGGCGCCGTCGACCAGCAGCCCCCACACGTTCCCGAACGACACATGGCCGACGAGATCCTCGATGTCGACGCCTCGGTACCGAAGGGCACCGCCTTCCTTGTCGGGTTCGGCGATCTCCGTCTCGAACGCGACGACTCCTTCAAGTCCGGGTACGAAGTCGGACATCAGGCGGCTCCTCGTGATGCGTGCGACAGCTGCGGGATGGGTCGGGCAGGGGGCGCCCCTTCCCCCGTGATGCCCCGTGCGGTGGAAAATTCAACCCACCGGGTCGTAGGGGGGCCACAGTGGCCCAGCGGAGAGTTTGGCGGGTTCGACGGGTGCGGGGAAGCGTGACATCCGGCACACTGCCCCATTTGCCGCGCAGAGGGTTGGCGACCCTCCGTGCCGGGAAAACTGACACGCCGTGCCATGCGGGGGCGGCGGCCCGGCACGGCCGTAGCCCGCCTACGGCAGGATGACGCCGTGACCGACCACGACCCCGCGGCCATGCGCCGCCAGTACCGCACCACTCTCCTGGACGAGGCGGACCTGGCCGCCACCCCCATGGCCCAGTTCGCGCGCTGGTTCAAGGAGGCCGTCACCGGCGGCCTGCACGAGCCGAACGCCATGGTCGTCGCCACGGCGACCCCCGACGGCCACCCGTCGACGCGCACGGTCCTGCTGAAGGCCTACGACGACCGGGGCTTCGTCTTCTACACGAACTACGCCTCCCGCAAGGCGAACGAACTGGCGGCGAACCCGCACGTCTCCCTGCTCTTCCCCTGGCACCAGATCTCCCGCCAGGTCATCGTGACGGGCAAGGCGGCGCGGATCCCCCAGGACGAGACCGAGGCGTACTTCCGCACCCGCCCCCACGGCTCCCAGCTGGGCGCCTGGGCGAGCCCCCAGTCGCAGCCGATCGCCTCCCGCACCGAGCTGACGACCAGCTACGAGGAACTGGCGACCCGCTACCCCGAAGGCACCGAGGTCCCGCTCCCTCCTCAGTGGGGCGGCTTCCGGATCGTCCCGGAGACGATGGAGTTCTGGCAGGGCCACGAGAACCGCCTCCACGACCGCCTGCGCTATGTACCGGCGTCCCCCGACACCTGGCAGGTGGAACGCCTGGCCCCGTAGTTCTCGGTCCTTGGTTCTCGGTCCTTGGCCCCGGGCATGCAGAAACCCGCGGGCTCGGGTTCCTCCGAAGAGAAGCCGGCCGGACGTACCGGCGAGCCCGCGGGTCGGTGACTGCTGGGAATTCGGCCGGCGACGAGCCGGCACTGCACAAAGAGTGCGACTGGCAGGCGCTAGCCCGCAGTCACCTCACGCGTCCGGTTGGAAATCACTTCCGGATCACCTCCTTTTCTCTCGTGTGAACGACACATTAGGAAGCCGCGCGGAGCCCGACAACCGAATTAATGGAGTCGGGTCCCCAGGGCCTACTGGGCGGTCGCCGCCCGCTCCCCCGCGCTCCGCTCCACGCAGAACTCGTTGCCCTCCACGTCCGCGAGGGTGACCCAGCCCCTGCCGTCGGGGAGGCGGTGGTCGCCGACCAGGGTGGCGCCGAGGGCCAGGAGGCGGTCGACCTCCTCGTCGCGGGTGCGGTCCTGGGGCTGGAGGTCGAGGTGGACGCGGTTCTTGACGGACTTGGCGTCGGGGACCGTCACGAAGAGGAGGGTGGCGCCCTCGCTGGTCACCAGGGCCTCCGGGTCGCCGGGGAAGTCCTCGTCGGAGACCTTCCCGTCGAGGGCCGCCGCCCAGAAGGTGGCCAGGCTGTAGGCATCGGTGCAGTCGAACGTCACATGACGTACAAGTGAGGTCATGAGCGTCACTATGTTCGACGAGGGTGGGGCGGGAAAGGCCTTTTCGCGCGCGTGGGCGCTGTCGGGCGCGCGGGTCGACCTTGAGCCCCTGCGGGTGGAGCACGCCGAGGAGATGGCGGAGGTGCTCGGGGATCCCGCGCTGCACCGGTTCATCGGGGGCGTACCGGACGACGTGGAACAACTGCGTGCGCGGTACGCGCGGATGACGGCCGGGTCGCCCGACCCCGCCGTCCACTGGCTCAACTGGGTCATCCGGCTGCGCGAAGAGCACCACTTGGTGGGTACGGTCCAGGCCACTGTGGAGGGTGGTACGGCGGAGATCGCCTGGGTCGTGGGGACACCCTGGCAGGGGCGGGGGATCGCCGTGGAGGCCGCGCGGGCGCTCGTCGCCGGGCTCGCCGCGTACGGAGTGCGGCGCGTCGTCGCGCACATCCACCCCGATCACACCGCGTCCGCCGCCGTCGCGCGCGCCGCCGGGCTCGCCCCGACCGACGAGTGGCAGGACGGGGAGGTCCGCTGGCGCGCGGAGCTCGCCGGGTGAGCCCGCGCGCATCGTTTCCGCCCGCTCGCGCGTCGCAAAACGATCCCTCCCGTGAAGGGATTTCGGGGAAGTCGGTGTGGGATGCGTCACGTTCCAGTTGAATGATCCGACGAGGGTCGGTGCGTCGGTGTGACGCGGCGACACGTCCTGCAGGGGGTGCCAGGATGAGTGCTTCCCGGAGTGAGACCACCAACGCCCTCGGTCCCGACGAGCCGGACCGCGGGCACGACGACGACCCCGGCGGTCCGCCGGTGCCCGAACCCGAGCACGGCGGCGATCTGCTCGCCGCGCTGCTCGACGGCATGGACGCCGCGCTGTGCGCGTTCGACGTGGGCGGCGCGGTCACGCACTGGAACCGCGAGGCCGAGCGGATTCTCGGCTGGAGCGCCGAGGAGGCCGTCGGCCGCCAGGGCTTCGCCGGGTGGGCGGTACGGGCCGCCGACGCGGGCGAGGTGGAGGGCCGGCTGATGGCCGCGATGGACGCGCCGGGCCGCCAAGTACACGAGTTCGCGCTGCTGAAGAAGGACGGCGGGCGCGTTCTCGTACGGACGCAGTCGGCCGGGGTGTGGGGCGCGGACGGCAAACCGGCGGGCGTGTACTGCGCGTTCAGCGAGGTGCACGCGCAGATCGACCTGGAACGGTCGATCGCGCTGAGCGAGGCGCTGTTCGAGGACGGGTCGTGGGGCGTCGTCCTTGTGGACGTGGACCTGCGGCCCACCGTCGTCAACGCGTACGCGGCCCGCGCGCTCGGGACCGGGCGGGCCACGCTGCTGGGGCGGCCGCTCGGCGAGCTGATCGTGCAGGGCGTGGAGGAGCTGGAGGGCGCGCTCCACCATGTGCTCGCGGAGGGCGCGCCCGACTCGCCCGCCGAGCTGTGGGTGACGCTGCGCACCGCCGAGGGCGAGCGGCGGCGCTGCTGGCGCAGCGGCTTCCTGCGGCTGGCCTCGCCGCTGGCGGAGGAGCCGGTGCCGCTGGGGGTCGCCTGGCTCTTCCAGGACGTGACCGCCGCGAAGCTGGCCGAGCAGGAGGCGGACCGGCTGCGGTTCCGCTCGAACCAGCTGTACCGGGCCGCGCGTACGGCCGCGGAGTGCGAGGACCCGTCGGAGGCGGCGATGGCGTACCTGGACTTCGCGCTCGCCGGGTTCGCGGAGCACGCGCTGGTCGACGTGGCGGTGGGCGAGCGTCTGGTGCGTACGGCGGCGTCGCCGGCGAGCGCGCCGGGCCCGGTCGCGCCAGTGTCGGGCGGCGGCATCCCGGTGCGTTACGCGCCGGGCCACCCCGCCCTTCAGGCCGTCGACCGGATCGGGTCGGTACGGGCCAGTGGGGGTGCGGGCGCCGAGAGCTGGGCCGAGGAGCGGCAGTGGCCGGCGGACGCGCGGCACGCGCTGTGCACGGTGCTGCGCAGCCGAGGCCGGACTCTGGGGGTCCTCACGTTCCTGCGCGGCCCCGGCCGCCCGGCCTTCGAACGCCCCGACGCGACGTTCGCGGAGAGCGTGGCGGTACGGGTGGGAGCGGCGCTGGACCTGGCGGCGACCTTGGGTTAGCCCCCACCCCCGGACCCCTTGGGCGGGTGGGCTTACCGGGGCTCCGCCCCCGGTCCCTGTTCGTCTGCGGGCCGGTGGGGGCTGGTCGCGCAGTTCCCCGCGCCCCTAAAAGCGCCCCTCCGGGCCGCCCAGGGGATGCCGCGGAGCGGCACTCAAGGGGCGCGGGGAACTGCGCGACCAGCCGACCACGGTCCGCAGGCAAACCTCGCCCCCCCCGGAGGGCTCAGTGCCGGAAGAAGATCCGATCCCCGTACTCCGTCAGCACCCGCCCGTTCCACTCATGGCCCCCGTCCACGTTCCCGGAGCGCAGCAGCGGCGGCTCGATGCCTCGTTCCGCCAAGGACTCCGCCGCCGCGGCCATCATCGCCTGCATGAGGGCGCTGGTGACGACCGTCGACGCGGGGGCGAAGGGGGCCGGGATCGCCTCGTGGGTGAGTTCCGCGTCACCGATCGCGATCTTGCTGTCGAGGACGATGTCGCAGTGGTCGCGCAGGAACGTGCCGGAGACGTGTCGCGACTTCGTGCCCTCGGTGTACGCGAGCGAGGTGACGCCGATGACCTTGAGGCCCAGCGCGTGCGCGTTCATCGCCATCTCGACCGGCAGCGAGTTGCGGCCGGAGAGGGAGATGATCACGAGGGCGTCGCCGGGCTTGGCGGGGCTGGAGTCCAGGACAGCGCCCGCCAGGCCGTCCACGCGCTCAAGCGCCGAGCCCAGCGTCGCGGGCGTCACGTCGACCCCGACCGTGCCGGGCACGGCGAGGAGGTTCATCAGGGCGAGTCCGCCCGCCCGGTAGACGACGTCCTGCGCGGCCAGCGAGGAGTGCCCGGCGCCGAAGGCGAAGAGGCGGCCGCCCGCCGCGACGGTGTCCGCGATCGCGGTCCCGGCGGCGGCGACGTTCCCGGCCTCCTCGTCCCGTACCCGCTGGAGCAGCCCGATGGCGGCGTCGAAGAACTGACCGGCCAGTTTGCTCTCGCTCATCGCCTGGGCCCTTTCCGGGGGAATGCTCGGGGGAGGGAATGTCCGTGCCGCCGCACACGTTGCGGTCTGGACCATTGCCCTGTCAATACGCCCTACCCCCAGTCCTCCTCCAGTCTTCCCGAGCGCCCGTTCTGGGCCCGTGCCCCGGCCGGGGCACGGTTGTCAGTGGTATGCGTCAGAATTGAGCCAGGGCCAGCGCACGAGTGCTTTCAACATTCACAGCATCGAGGGGCACGTATGTCCGGACTGATCGACACGACGGAGATGTATCTCCGCACCATCCTCGAACTTGAGGAAGAGGGTGTGGTCCCCATGCGCGCCCGGATCGCGGAGCGACTCGACCAGAGCGGGCCGACCGTGAGCCAGACGGTCGCGCGCATGGAGCGCGACGGCCTGGTCCAGGTCGCGGGCGACCGGCATCTGGAGCTCACCGAGGAGGGGCGCCGCCTGGCGACGCGCGTCATGCGCAAGCACCGGCTCGCCGAGTGTCTGCTCGTCGACGTGATCGGCCTGGAGTGGGAGCAGGTGCACGCCGAGGCCTGCCGCTGGGAGCACGTGATGAGCGAGGCGGTGGAGCGGCGGGTGCTTGAGCTGCTGCGCCACCCGACCGAGTCTCCGTACGGGAACCCGATCCCGGGCCTGGAGGAGCTGGGCGAGAAGGCCGAGGCCGACGCCTTCCTGGAGGACGGCATCATCAGCCTCAACGAGCTGGAGGCGACGGAGGACGGCATGACGGTCGTCGTGCGCCGCATCGGCGAGCCGATCCAGACGGACGCCCAGCTGATGTACACGCTGCGTCGCGCGGGCGTGCAGCCCGGTGCGGTCGTCAGCGTGACGCGGTCGCCGGGCGGCGTCCTGGTCGGCAGCAGCGGCGAGGCCGCCGAGCTCGGCGCGGACGTGGCGTCCCACGTCTTCGTGGCCAAGCGGTAGGGAAGCGCAGGTGGCGGGGGCGGTGTCGCGCGGGTGCGCGGCGCCGCCCCCGTTTCCTTTGGGGCGTACGGGAGTTGAGAGGGTGGGCCGACCGCCGTGCCCGCCCGTTGTTTCCGGTCGGATCGGCAGCGGACGGGCGGTTCGCGTGCCACGCTGTCGGGTGAGGCATATGACCTGAAGGAGCGGAAGGGCGTACGACCGAGGAGCGTACGGCCGGGAGGGGAGGGGATCGTGCGGAGAGTCCCGATGCCACTGTCTCCCGCTCCTGGCGGGCCCTGTGGGTCCCGTCGAGTCGCAGAGGGCCCCGGCGCCCTGCGGCGCCGGGGCCTGCCCTCCCCAGTGCTGACCCGGAGCCCCGAGCTCTCGGGGTCAGCTCCCTCGGGCCGGCCGGTCGGTCCCACCGTGGCCGCCCGCCTCCCGCAGAAGATCTCCCCTCGGGGCGGCCCGTCAATCCTTGAGTCCGGTCACTCGAACGAGGGGTGTTGCGCGAGAGACGCGAGTTTTCGAATAGAGGTTCGATACTCTGCCGTGAACTGACCTCAGAGCTTCGGGGGCTGAAGGGGGTGCCAGGACACATGGTGCGACGCAGCGACGTGACGGGCTCCGATGGCGTGCGCCTCGCTGCCTGGGAGTTCGCGGACCCGCCCAAGGGCCCCCGGGAAACCGACCGGGCTCCCGGGGTGTTACTGCTCCACGGACTCATGGGCCGCGCCGCGCACTGGGCGCCCACCGCCCGCTGGCTCGCCGAGAAGCACCGCGCGGTCGCCCTGGACCAGCGCGGCCACGGCCGCAGCGACAAGCCCGCCGAGGGCCCCTTCACCCGCGAGGCCTATGTGGCGGACGCGGAGGCGGCGATCGAGCAGCTGGGCCTCGCCCCGGTCACCCTCGTCGGCCACTCCATGGGCGCCCTCACCGCCTGGCAGCTCGCCGCCCACCGCCCCGACCTCGTCCGCGCCCTGGTGATCTGCGACATGCGCGCCTCGGCGCTCGGCGCGGCCTCCCAGCGCGAGTGGGAGGACTGGTTCAAGTCCTGGCCGGTCCCGTTCGCGACGCTCGCGGACGTACGGAAGTGGTTCGGCGAGGACGACCCCTGGGTGGAGCGCCCCAGCCCCGCGCGCGGCGAGTTCTTCGCCGAGGTGATGGCCGAGCGCGCCGACGGCTGGCGCCCGGTCTTCTCCCGCCGCCAGATGCTGAGGTCCCGCGAGACGTGGGTGTTCGACGCGCACTGGGAGGAGCTGGCCCAGGTCCGCTGCCCGGCGCTGGTGGTCCGCGGCCTCGACGGCGAGCTCGGCCGCGCCGAGGCCCAGGAGATGGTCCGCGTACTGCCCCGCGGTCAGTACGCGGAAGTGGCCGACGCCGGCCATCTCGTCCACTACGACCAGCCGGAGGGCTGGCGGGCGGTGGTCGAGCCGTTCCTCCAGGAGACGGCCGAGCACCCGGTCCCCTCGTCCCCCTGAGCCGGGGACCCCAAGGGCTCAGCCGTGCCCCGAGCCTGCCGGGGTGGGGGTCGGCGCGGGCGTCGCCCACGCCGGGTACTGCTCGCCCGGCCGCATGTTCTCGTACAGCTGGGGGACCGTCACCAGCGTGTAGCCCGCGCCGCGCAGCCCGGCGATGATGCCGGGCACGGCGGGCACGGTCCACTTCAGGACGTCGTGCAGCAGGACCACGCCACCCGGCCGGGCCCGCTCCAGGACCAGCTTCCGTACGAGCTCGGTGGTCGTGTTGTGGTAGTCGGTCGCGGTCACGTTCCACAGGATCTGGGCGAGCCCGAGCGCGCGGGCCGCGCCCGTCACCCGGGCGTCGGTGAGGCCCTTGGGCGGCCGCATCAGCGTCGGCCGGACGCCCGTGAGCTGCTGGAGCGCCGACTGGGTGAGGGTGAGCTGGCGCAGTATCTCCGCCTCGGGCAGACCGGTCAGGACCGGGTGCGTCCAGGTGTGGTTGCCGATCGCGTGGCCCTGCGCGGCGATCCGCCGTACGAGGTCGGGATAGGTGTGCACGGGCTTGTCGCCGACCAGGAAGAACGTCGCCCGCACGCCTTCCCGGCCGAGTATGTCCAGCAGCTGCGCGGTGTACGGGCCGGGCCCGTCGTCGAAGGTGAGCGCGATGCACTTGGCGGTGCGGCACAGCGGCGAGTACGGCAGCGCTCCCCGGCCGTCCCCCGGCGCGGCCTCCAGGGGGCTCTCGTCGCCCTCGTGCACATGGCGTACGGGAGCGGGCCGGGGGGCCGCGGGGGCGGCGCCGTCGGTGACGCAGCCCATGCAGAGCAGCAGCACCGAGGCGGCCAGCCCGGCGGCCCCGGCCCTGAGGGATATGCGGTACGCGGTCACACAAAAGATCTACCCGTGCCCGCCCCGGCACGCATGCGGGCGTCACCCGCCTGAGTGACGCGCGCCCGTTCTGGCCCGGCGTTTGTCTGCGTGCCGGTGGGGGCTGGTCGCGCAGTTCCCCGCGCCCCTGGGGGGTTGGGATCACCGGGGTTGCCACAGGGATCGCCCCGCAGGGGCGCTTCTAGGGGCGCGGGGAACTGCGCGAGCAACCCACCACAACCCGCAGACAAAGACCGGGCCGATAAGGGGCGCGGGGAACTGCGCGACCAGCCCCCACCGGGCCCGCAGAAAAAGACCGGGCCCCGGGAGCGGTCAGCCCCGGCTGACCGCCGTCAGGATCTCCGGCAGCCGCCGAGCCGTGCGCGGGGCCGCGACGCGCAGCCCGGTGTACGCGACGAGCACCCCGTACACCGCCCCCACCGGCAGCACCAGCCACAGCGCGCCGTGCCGGTCCGAGACGTGCAGCCAGATCGTCAGGGCGATCAGCGGCGCGCTGAGCAGCCCGCTGGTGAGCATCCCGCCGAGGATCGCCAGGGACGCGATGCCGCCCTGGCCCGGCGCCACGTTCTTGCGGCTGTCCTGCGGGACCGAGTACGCGAACGCCGCCGAGGCGACCGCGCCCGTCGCCAGCATCGCGCCGAGCAGCCCGAGCGAGAGCCCCAACGCCTGCGGAAGCGCCGCCCAGTTGCCGACCAGCGAGGCGGTGACCACCGCGACCAGGACGGTGTACGGGGCCGTCACCAGCGCGATCGCGTACGCGCGGGCCCGCAGCTCCAGGAAGGCGTCCCGGGGCGTGGCGATCGTCTGGACGACCATCCAGAACGCCGAGGTGTCCTGCCCGAACTGGTTGTACATCTGGGCGCCCAGCATGAACGCGCCGAACGAGGCGAAGTACACCGTGCCGTTGCCCTGGAGGGCGTTGGCGACCGGGACGATCAGGCCGATGGCGAGCGAAGTGATCCACGCGGCCTTGGTCTTGGGGTCGCGCCAGGCGTACCGCAGGGTGCGCAGCATGACGGTGCCGGTGCGGCCCTCGGGCAGCAGCCCGGCGAGTCCCGGCCGGTCCGCCTGCTTGCGGGCCGTGTCGGCGGGCCGCAGCGTCGAGCCGTCCGGGGTCGTCATCAGCCGTACCAGCGAGCGCTGCCAGGCGTACAGCAGGGCCGCCAACGCCACGGCGGTGAGCAGGAGTTGCAGCGCCGCCCGCCCGTACGCGCCGTCGCTCGTCGCGTCGACGGCGCCGATCGCGGCGGCGGGCGGCAGCCAGCGGACCACGTCCCCGGCCGGGTCGAGGGCGGAGAGGCCGCCCGAGTCGCCGAGCTTCTGCACCCCGAAGTTGACGAACTGGAAGCCGATGGCGATCACCAGACCGCTGAGCACGGCGAGGTCGCGGCCCTTGCGGGAGGTCAGCAGCCGGGTGTTGGCCGTCGCCACCGTCCGCGCGAGCGCCACGCACACCAGGATCGTCAGCGGTACGGCGAGCACCGCGACGGCGGCCGCCGCCGCGCTGTGGGCCACCGCGATCGCCGAGCCGAGCACCAGGCAGAGCGTGAAGAGGGGCCCGATGCCGACCAGGGAGGCGGCGAGCAGCGCCACGATCAGCGAGCGCGGGCGCAGCGGCAGCATCACGAGCCGGGTCGCGTCCAGGGTCTCGTCGCCGCTCGGGAAGAACAGCGGCATCACCGTCCAGGCGAGCGCCAGGACGGCGGTGACCAGGACGGCCACCGTGGCCGCGTGGGCGTCGCCGCGCAGCGCGAGCAGGCCGAGGAGCTGGAGGGCGGCGAAGAGCAGGGCGAGCACGGCCGAGGTGATGTACGCGGCCCGGCGCCCGCCGGACTGCCGCAGCCCGTTCCTGAGCAGCGACAGCTTCAGCCGTACGAAGAGCGGGGTGAGGGAGGGCGCGCCCGGAGTCGTGGGGGCCTTCGGGGCCGTGTCCGTGGCGCTCATCGGGCCGCACCGCCGCCGAGCCAGTCGAGGGTCTCGCCGGTGTCGCGGCCGTGGGCGCCCACGAGTTCGAGGAAGGCGTTCTGCAGCGAGCTCGCGCTGCCCCGGACCTCGGCGAGCGTGCCCTGTGCGCGGATGCGCCCGGCGGCCAGCACCGCGACCCAGTCGCAGAGCGACTCGACGAGCTCCATGACGTGGCTGGAGAAGACGACGGTCGCGCCGGAGGCGGTGTAGCGCTCAAGGACGCCCCGGATCGTCTGCGCGGAGACCGGGTCGACGCCTTCGAACGGCTCGTCCAGGAACAGCACTTCGGGGTTGTGCAGCAGCGCCGCCGCGAGCCCGATCTTCTTGCGCATGCCGGTCGAGTAGTCCACGACGAGCTTGTGCTGGGCGCCCGCCAGATCCAGGACGTCCAGGAGCTGGGTGGCCCGCTTGTCGACCTCGGCGCCGGGCAGCCCGCGCAGCCGGCCGGTGTAGCCGAGCAGTTCGCGCCCCGTCAGCCGCTCGAAGAGCCGCAGGCCCTCGGGCAGCACGCCGATCCGGGACTTCACGGCGACCGGGTCGCGCCACACGTCGTGGCCGCCGACCTCGACGGTGCCGCGGTCGGGGCGGAGCAGGCCGGTCACCATCGACAGGGTGGTGGTCTTGCCCGCCCCGTTCGGTCCGACCAGGCCGATGAACTTGCCCGCCGGAAGCTCCAGATCGATCCCGGCGACGGCGATCTGGTCGCCGAAGCGCTTCCACAGATCGCTGACCCGGACGGCGGGCGGCAGGTCCCGCGCCCCGTCCGCGGTGTCGAATGTCTGATCCGGCATGGTGGTGCGCCTTTCGTCCCCGTCCGTGCGTTCGTACGCACGTCTACGGGGACACCCTACGAGTGGCGCGCCCGGGCGGCGGCGGCCTCGCGTCCGCAGGCGTACGCGAGGGGGCTGATCAGCTCTTCCGCGTCCGGCAGCCAGCGGTTGGCGGGGGTGGGGCGGCGGGCCCACTGCACCGCGCCGTGGCCGCCGATGCGGGTGGGCGGGGCCGCCACGTAGTCCCCCTCGCCGCGGGTGATCAGGTCGATCGAGGAGACCGTCCAGCCCAGCTTGCGCACCAGGTCGGGGACCTTCGCGCCGGCTCCGGGCAGCACGAAGAACAGCATCCGGCGGTCCGGGGTGCAGGTGACCGGGCCGAGCGTGAGCTCCATGCGCTCCATCCGGGCGAGCGCCAGGAAGCCGGCCGACTCCGAGACGTCGATCGCGTCGAAGGTGCGGCCGGTGGGCAGCAGGATCGACGACCTGGGCTGTTTCGACCACATGCGGCGGGCGGCCACCGCGCTCCCCGTGGCCTGGGTCGCCCAGTCCGGCCGGGACGGGTGCGCCCCCGGCGACGGGCAGGCGGCGTCGCCGCACGAGCAGTGCTCCACGCCCTCGGCCGCCTCCAGCCAGGTGCCGGGGAACACGTCCCAGTGCCGCTCTTCCGCGTACCGCACCGCGCTGTCGAGGAGCTGGTCACCGCGCTGCTTGGGAATCTGTGCGGCTTCCGTGCCTGTGATGGTCTCTTCCACGCAGAACTCAACTCCCGCCACCACCTCGGGTTACGGGCGCGCGCCGGGCGGCGCAGGAGCATCGATCCTGCATCCGGGGCGCATGGGTGCATGGACGGGGGCGCGCGTGGGGCCGCGCCTCTCATGGCGGGTAGCCACATGCGGGGGGCTCCGGGGAAACAGGCAATACGCCCGTTAGTTCGACATCACCTCACCATCGCGACATCGCCACCACCGCCGACATCACGCGCGACCGTCATTCATCCGATTTACGGTGCATTTTCTGCTTCCCGCGCTTTCCTTCGCTTCCTTCGCATTCTCTGCCTTTTCGCAGGGCAGTGATCACAGTAGTGATCAACTGCCGCATCAGGGGGTTCACATGGCAGCCAGGCCGCTAGTCGCCCGCCAGCCCAATGAACGGCTGCAGGCGCTCATCCAGGAAGCCGGGTGCTCCAACGCGGGTCTCGCCCGGCGCGTGAACATGGTCGGCGCCGAGCGCGGGCTCGACCTTCGGTACGACAAGACATCGGTGGCGCGCTGGCTCCGCGGCCAGCAGCCCAGGGGACGGGCGCCGGGCATCATCGCGGAGGCGCTGGGGCGCAAGCTCGGGCGCACCGTGACGATCGACGAGATCGGCATGGCGAACGGCAAGAACCTGGCGTCGGGGGTGGGGCTCCAGTTCTCGCCCACCGTCCTCGGCGCGATCGAGCAGGTCTGCGAGCTGTGGCGCAGCGACGTGGGCCGCCGCGACTTCCTGACCGGCTCCACGGTCGCCGCCTCCGCGCTGGTCGAGCCGAGCCGCGACTGGCTGATCACCGGCGCGGACGCGCAGGTCGCGCGCAACGCCGGGCAGCGGGTCGGGGTCGCGGACGTCGACGCGGTGCGGGCGATGACGGACGCGCTGGTCGAGCTCGACCACCGGTTCGGGTCGGGGCACGTACGTCCGGTCGTCGTCCACTACCTCAACAGCGTGGTGTCCGGGCTGCTCGCGGGCTCGTACCGGGAGACGGTCGGGCGCCAGCTGTTCGCGGCGGTGTCGCGACTCACCGAACTGGCGGGCTACATGGCCGTCGACACCGGCCAGCCGGGTCTGGCGCAGCGCTACTACATCCAGGCGCTGCGGCTCGCCCAGGCGGCGGGGGACCGGGGCTACGGAGGGTACGTGCTCGCCGCCTCCATGAGCCATCTCGCGGCCCAGTTGGGCAACCCGCGCGAGATCGCGCAACTGGCGCGTGCCGCCCAGGAAGGCTCGCGGGGCCGGGTCACCCCTCGCGCCGAGGCGATGTTCTTCGCGGCGGAGGCGCGGGGGCACGCGCTGCTCGGCGACGCGCGTACGTGCCAGACGGTGGCGGGGCGGGCCCTGGCGGCGATGGAGGCGGCCTCCGCCGACTCCGGCGACGACCCTTCCTGGATCGCCCACTTCGACCACGCGTACCTGGCGGACGAACTCGCCCACTGCCACCGGGACCTGGGGCAGCCCGAGGCGGCCGCCCGGCGTGCCGAGGAGTCCCTGGCGGGCCACCCCGAGACACGGGCGCGGCGCCGGGCGATCGGGCTGATCCTGCTCGCCACGGCGCAGGTGCAGCAGCGGGAGGTGGAGCTGGCTTGCGCCACGGGTACGCGGGCGGTGGACCTGCTGTCCACGCTGCGCACCAACCGCGGCGCGGACTATCTCGACGACCTCCAGCAACGCCTGGAGCCGTACGCGGACGAGCCGTCGGTACGGGAGTTCGGCGCACGCCTGGAGGTCCAGGCGGCCTAGGCCCCCATTTCCCGGGGGCTTCGCCCCGGGGCCCCGTTCGCCCGCGGACCGTGCTGGGTTGCTCGCGCAGTTCCCCGCGCCCCTGAGATGCGCCCCTTCGGGGCGCCCCAGGGGATGCCGCGCAGCGGCATTTTCAGGGGCGCGGGGAACTGCGCGACCAGCCCCCACCGGGCCCGCAGACAAACGGCAGACAAACGGGGGACTGGGGGCTCGCCCCCAGATGGGGTTACGCGAAGACCACCGTGCGGCGGCCGTTCAGCAGGATCCGGCGCTCCGCATGCCACTTCACCGCCCGCGCCAGCGCCTGGCACTCCACGTCGCGGCCGACCGCCACCAGCTGGTCGGGGGTGACCTCGTGTCCCACCCGTTCGACCTCCTGCTCGATGATCGGGCCCTCGTCCAGGTCCGCGGTGACGTAGTGCGCGGTCGCGCCGATCAGCTTCACGCCCCGGGCGTGCGCCTGGTGATACGGCTTCGCGCCCTTGAAGCTCGGCAGGAAGGAGTGGTGGATGTTGATGATCCGGCCGCTGAGCTGCTTGCAGAGGTCGTCGGAGAGGACCTGCATATAGCGGGCGAGCACGACGAGCTCGACGCGCTCCTCCCGTACGAGCGAGAGCAGCTCCGCCTCCGACGCCGCCTTCGTCTCCTTCGTCACCGGGATGTGGCGGAAGGGGATGTCGTACGAGGACACGAGTTCCGCGAAGTCCGTGTGGTTCGAGACCACCGCAGCGATCTCCACCGGCAGCGCGCCGATCTTCGAGCGGAAGAGCAGGTCGTTGAGACAGTGGCCGAACTTCGACACCATCAGTACGATCCGCATGCGCTCGTCCGCGCGGTGGATCTGCCAGTCCATCTGGAAGGCGTCGCCCACGGCCGCGAAGCTGGCGCGCAGCTTCTCCACCGTCACGGGCGCCTCGGCCGAGAAGTGGACCCGCATGAAGAAGAGACCCGAGTCGCGGTCTCCGAACTGCTGACTGTCCTCGATGTTGCAGCCGGTGATGAAGAGATAGCTCGACACGGCGTGCACGATGCCCTGTTTGTCCGGGCAGGAGAGCGTGAGGACGTACTGGTCAGTCATCCAGGCAGGATGTCATAACCGGCACCCCGCCCTCCGTCCCGCTCAGGATGCGGAACGGGTGAGGATGCTCAGGACTTCCAGGGAGCGCGGCTGTACGTCCGGGTCGTCCCCGTCGCTCAGCGCCAGCCGTACATGCGCCTCGCGCGCCGCCCGTACCGCCTCCGGCCACCCGTGGTGGGCCAGGAACCCCGACACCGGGGCGTCCGCGCCGACCTGGTGCATGATCCGCAGCACCCGCAGCACCGCCACGTCGACGAGGGCGGCCTCACCGGAGTCCCGGAAGACCGTGCCCACGTATTTCTCGGCCGACCAGTTGTCGAGCCAGGTGTCCTCCACCAGCCGGTAGACGGCGTCGGTGATGTCCCCGTACCCCTCCTGTCCGGCCAGCCACACCTCCTGCTGGAAGGCATCGTCGGAGAGCATGTGCAGCGCGGATCGCACGTTCGCGCGCCAGCGCCACCACGGCATGTCATTCAACGGCATGCCGCCCATGGTGGGGGAGCGACGGCCGCGACGGGAAGAGCTGGCTGAACCTTGCTGCACGCGTTCGATCGTACGTTCATGTTCCCCCGGGGCCCAGGCGCCCCCGTAATTCACCCGCGCGTCACCCAGTGTTGGGAAGTGCTCACTCTGCCGTTACCCATGAGGCGGAATTGTGCAGGGACATGACCGGATGGCGCAGCTCCTCCTCCCCCCGCCCCTTCCACTCCGTGGCGGCCGCGCTGGTCGCCGTGTGTACGGCGGTCGGAGCCTCGCTGGTGACCGGCTGTGGCGTGATCCCTGGAACCGCGGGGGGCTCCAGGGCTCCCGTCACGGTCATGACCTGGGCGCCCGACAGCACCCGCGCGACCAATATGCCCGGAATGCCGTCCATGGCGGAGGCGTACGCGCGCTGGGTCAACGCCCACGGCGGCATCGACGGGCACAAGCTCAAGGTCCTCACCTGCAACGAGCACAACACCGCCACCGGCGCCGCCGAGTGTGCCCGCCGCGCGGTCAAGGAGAACGCGGTCGCCGTCGTCGGCTCCTACAGCCAGCACGGCCGCGCCTTCATGGCCCCCCTGGAGGCCGCCGGGATCCCGTACATAGGCGGATACGGCGTCTCCGACGAGGAGTTCACCAGCGCGCTCTCCTACCCCGTCAACGGCGGCCAGGCCACCCTGCTCGCCGGCACCGGCAAGCAGCTCGCGGTGTGGTGCGAGAAGGTCGCCCTGGTGCGGCCGGACACCGTCTCCGGCGACATCATGCCCTTACTCCTCAACTCCGGTCTGACCACCGGCCACCGCAAGCCGTCCGCCGACATCCGTACGACCGAGGACGCGGGCGACTACACCCCGCAGGCCCAGGAGGCGCTGGTACGGGCCGGGGCGGACCCCGAACTGCCCGGGAAGATCGGCCGGAAGGCGGCCGCCGAGCGGGCCCGCAAGGGGTGCGTCACCGCAGTCCTCGGCGCCCGCACCGAGACGTTCTTCGACTCGTTCCGGCGCGTCGAGGACGACGGCCAGAAGGTGCAGATCGCCTCGGTGCTCGGCTCGGTCGGGCAGCCGCTGATCGACCGCACGGGCGGTGCGGACGGCCCGTTCGAGGGCGCGTACATCACCGGCTGGTACCCGGATGCGGGCGATGCGCGCTGGGGGCCGATGCGGCAGGTCATCCGGGAGCAGGCGTTCCGGGACGAGTCCATCGACCCGGCGGACGCGGGTGTCCAGACGACCTGGATCGCGTACACCGTCCTGAAGAAGGTCGTCGAGTCGCTGGACCAGAACGGCGTGGCCGCGCACGACCTCATCCGCGCGCTCAACAAGGGCGTCAGCGTGGAGACGGGCGGGCTGACGCCGGCGCTGCGGTGGAAGTTCGAGGACATGCTGGCGGCGCCGGACTTCCCCCGGATCGTCAACCGTGATGTGACGTTCCAGGTGGTGAAGGCCGGGCGGCTCACGGCGGCGCAGCGCGGCTTCACGGATGTGAGCACGACGCTGGAGGACGCGTCGGCCCTGGGCTGACGCGTCCCTCCGGGGTTACGGGTCAGAGCTGGGCGGAAGACCGCTTCGTCAGGCCGTACTTGCCCGCGATGGCGTTCCACAGTCCCGACGCCTGCTTCTTGGCGAGGGTCGCCTCGCCGCTGGCGCGGTCGCCCTGGGCGGCGTCGGGCGTACGGCGGGCGTGGCCGTGCTTGCAGCCCTTGTCCTTGCCGGACTGGTCGGCCCAGGCGGCGTAGTGGTTGTCGGCGGACGCGGACGCCTGCCACGCCTTGGTGAGCTCGGCGGTGAGCCTGGCGTTGTTCGGCAGCTTGTCGACGGCGACCTTCTGGAGCCGGGTGACCAGCTCGCCGCGCTGGCGGGCCGCGTCGCGCAGGCTCGTGGCGGCCGCGTCCAGCTTGTCGCAGCCGCGGATGTCGGCCACCGCGCCGATGACCGCGTCCCGGCTGTTGTTGCTGTCGGCGAGCAGCTTGTCGAGCTCGACGGCCTGCGCCTTGGCGGGGTCGGCGGCGGCCTTGCCGTCACCGCTGCCGGCGGTCGGGGTGGTCGCGGCGATGGGCGCGTTGTCGTTCTTCTTCCCGCCCCCGTCCCCTCCGCCGGTGCCGCTGATCAGATACCCGGCGCCGAGCCCGAGGACGGCGAGGCCGATGCCGATGGCGGCGATCAGACCGAGGCGGGAGCGGCGCGGGGGCTCGTCGTCGTACGAGTCGTAGGAGTCGTACGGAGCCTGGTGCTGCGGCGGCTGGTACGCCGGGG
Source organism: Streptomyces sp. NBC_00224 (assembly GCF_041435195.1). Classification (NCBI taxonomy): domain Bacteria; kingdom Bacillati; phylum Actinomycetota; class Actinomycetes; order Kitasatosporales; family Streptomycetaceae; genus Streptomyces; species Streptomyces sp. NBC_00224. The sequence goes on along the minus strand of NZ_CP108106.1, from coordinate 4,372,264 downwards.
CGGCCTGCTGCTGGGGCTGCACCTGGACCTGGACCGGCGGGGCCGGGGCGAACCGGGGCAACTGCTGGTTCTCACCGGGGCGTTGGCCCTGCGGCGGCCCGTCGGTGCGGAAGAGGCTGTCGAACTCGGCGGGCGGCTGCCGCTCCTCGGGCGCGCCCGGACGTATGCCGTACGGCGTGTCCTGCGGGGCGGCCGGAACCGGCGGCAGGTACTGGGTCGCCTCGGCGCCGCCGGGGGTCTCCGGGGGGAGGGCGCCCGGGGGCGCCGGGGGCACGGGGGCGAGGAACTGGGTGGCGTCGGAGGCGCCCGGGGCGGGTGGGACGGGCGCGATGTACTGGGTCGCGTCCGAGGCGTTCGCCGGGGGCGGGGTGAGGTACTGCGTCACCTCGGCGCCGCCGCCGTCCGCCGCCGGGACGGGGGCGATGTACTGCGTGGCGTCGCCGCTCTCGGCGGGCAGGGGCTGCCCCCAGACGGGCGCCGGGTCCTGCGGGCCCCAGGGCTGCCCCCAGGGCTGGGCTCCGGGCGGGCCCGGGGGCAACGGGGTGGATCCGTCGGCGGGCAGCACGACGCCCTCGTGTGCGGGCCGTGCAGCGGGCAGCTGCGGCTCGTCACCCTGTCGGCTCTGCGTCACCGGGACTCCTACGCGTGGGACTACGGAATCATCGAGCCACGCTACCGGGTCCCCGCCCCGGGGTGCCACGCCCACCCGGTTCGGGCCCCGGGGGTCCGGACCCCTGATATGTCTGCGGGCCCGGTGGGGGCTGGTCGCGCAGTTCCCCGCGCCCCTAAAGGCAGAAGGGGGTCCGGGCACATTCAGCCCCTCCGGCGTTTGAGGAGCGGGGTCCGGGGCGGAGCCCCGAAGCGGGGTGCAGGGGCCGCAGGCCCCGCAAAAGGGGTCCGGGGGCGAAGCCCCCGGGAAACCACCTCTACCCCCCACCCACCCCCGGAGGGTCTAGGTGAAGGGGCGGGGTGGGGCTACAACCTGCTCAGCGAAGCCGTCGCCAGCAGCACGTCCCGGATCGCCTCGCGGTCGCCCAGGCGGCCCGCCGCCGCGTCCTCCGGCGGGACGTGGCCTGCCGCCAGGCGGCAGAACTCGACGGCGTCCAGGGCGATGTGGGCCACCTCGTGGTCGGGGGAGCCGACCGCCGCGGGGGAGTCGAGCGCGATGTACCAGTCACCGCCGCCCGCGCCCTCGATCTCCAGGCGCAGGGAGCGCCCGGGCGAGCCCGCCGCGACCAGGTGGCGCGGCGGCGGCGCCAGACCCGCACGCCGGCGCGCGGCCAGGGTGTCCGGGAGGATCCGCGCCGCCAGGTCGATCATCCGGTGCAGATGCGCCCCGGACGGCGGGTCGTACGGGTAGGCCACCGCGTCCGCGATGTCCCCCGCGTGGATCCAGCACTCGAAGGCCCGGTCGAGGAGCGCGTCCTGGAGCGGAAGGGCGAAGTCGCCGTAGGGGACGGCCAGTTCGGCCGCACCCCGGCCCGCGAACGACACCGTACGGATCAGCGTGTGCGTCTGCTCGCGCCACGGCTCCCGTACCGCCCGCGTCAGCGGAAAGCGCGTCGAGGTCCAGAAGGCCTCGGTGCGGGCCGTCGGACCCGAAGGGAGGCTCCCGCCCGACGGGTCGTCCAGGCCCAGCGCCGCCGCCACGAGGCCGTCCACCGCCATCAGATGGCCGATCACGCCCGCCACCGTGGTCTTGCGGCTCACCTGCTGCTCCCGCTCGAACCACTTCAGCCGCACCGGCGCGTGCCACTCCGCGTCGCCGAAGTCGTTGAGCAGCGCGTCGAGCCGGGCGGCCTCCGCGTCGTACGCGGACGCCCAGTCCGGCACCGGGATGCGCGCCGGGCGCCGGCCCAGGCAGTTCTCCAGGACCCGGGACCGCAGCAGCGGGTCCAGGTCGAGGCTGCGGTCGGTGTGCAGCAGCCCCACCGCGTCCCGCAGCCGCAGCGCCTCGTCCGCGCAGGGCGCGCACTCGGTGAGGTGTGCCTCCACGGCCTCGGTCTCCTCCGTCGAGCACGCGGTCAGCGCCCACGCCCCGAGCAGCGATTTCAATATGGCGTGCGAGCGGACCACCGGCTCCGGCGGCGGGGGCGGCAAGAGGGACGGCAACCGTTCGATGTCGTCCGCGGCCCGGCGCGGTGGCGGTATGCGCGGCGTGCCGTTCTCGTCGTCGGGAAGCGGCGGACCCTGCTCGGCGGGCCCGTTCACAGCGCACGTCCGTAACCGGGCGGCGAGGACCCCTCCGGCGGGCGGGTGTTCGCCGTGGACAGCAGCTGGAGCCCGAGCCGCAGCCGGCGCCGGGCCTCGTCCTCGCTGATGGAGAGGTCGGCGGCGGCCTGCCGGTAGTCGCGGCGCTGGTGGTACGCCAGCTCCAGCGCCTGGCGCAGCGGCGCGGGCATGGACGTCACGATGTAGTCGGCGCGGGCGGCCGCGGTGGCCCGCAGCACCTTGGCCTCCAGCTCCTCGGTGGAGCCGCCGCGCTCCGCGTACTGCGCCGCCTCGGCCTGGCGCAGCCGCAGCACGGCCTGGCGCTGGGTGAGCTTGGCGACCCAGGAGCGCATGGAACCCTGCTTGGGGTCGTACGCGTCCGGGTTCTCCCACACGTAGCCGAACACCTCGCGGGTGATCTGGTCGGCGGCGGAGTCCTCGCCGAGCACACGGTGGGCCAGGCTGTGCACGAGCGAGGCGAACCGGTCGTACAGCTCGCCGAGCGCGGCCGCCTCGCCGCGCGCCAGGCGCTGCTGCATTCTGCGGTCCCAGCGAGGTGGTGCGTCCTTCGCCATGCGGCTCCCCAACCGTCTACGCGTGTACCGTTCTGCGATCTTTGTGTCTTTTGTCCGCGCCCCTGTGTACTCGTGTCTCCTCGAATGTAGTGCGCTCGGTCGAGAACGAGCGCTCCTTTGCGGCAAGTGCGCCCCCGAACGGGCAGGTCGTGATAGGGGCGAAGTGGTTTCGCGCGGTCCGGTACGGGAAGGCGCGCCGGTACGGGCGGGGGCCGACGGCACAGAGAGGTACCGGACGCGTGACGCTGATCGTGAACGAGGCCGAGCAGGGCGGATGGGCCGTGGTGTGCGTCCGCGGGGAACTGGACCTGGTGACGGCGCCGCAGGTCAGGCGCGTGGTCCACGAAGCGGTGGCGGCGGGCCGGCGCGATCTGGTGCTCGATCTGTCCGGGGTGCTGTTCTGCGACTCCAGCGGCGTGGGCGTCCTGATCGCCACCCGCCGCCTTCTCCGCTCCTGCCGCGGCCGCCTCCGCCTGATCCTCCCGGCGCGGGGCGCGGTCGAGGGCTCGCATGTGAACCGGGTGCTGGCGGCGCTGGGCGTCCGCCGCCTGTTCGATGTGTACGGGGACGTGGACGCGGCGGCGGGGGACCACTCGGAGCCACTTTCTGCGTGAGCCCGGGGTTTGTCTGCGGGCCGGTGGTGGGCTGGTCGCGCAGTTCCCCGCGCCCCTTTTTGGCCCGGTGTTTGTCTGCGGGTCGGTTGTGGTTGCTCGCGCAGTTCCCCGCGCCCCTCACCCCTCTGGACCTGCGGACCGTGGTGGGTTGCTCGCGCAGTTCCCCGCGCCCCCTAGAAATGCCGCTGCGCGGCATCCGCTTTTAGGGGCGCGGGGAACTGCGCGACCAGCCACCCACAACCCGTCGTCGAGAACTCAGCCCCCACCACCCCCGAACATCTCCCGCAACCGATACTTCAGTACCTTCCGCAACGTCTCGTTACGAGGCAGCGCGTCCACCACCTCCACCTGCTCGGGCAGCTTGTGCACGGACAGGCCCTGCGCCCGCAGATAGGAGGTGACCCCGGCCAGGGTCAACTCCACCGAACCCGGCACCTGCTCCACCACCGCGCAGACCAACTCCCCCCGCTCCACGTCCGGCAGCCCGATCACCGCCACGTCCCCGACGGCCGGATGCGCGGCCAGCAGGTCCTCGATCTCCTTCGCCGAGATGTTCTCGCCCTTGCGGATGATCACGTCCTTGAGCCGCCCGGTGAGCACCAGATGCCCGCTCTCCTTCACGTACCCCAGATCGCCCGTGCGCAGGAACCCGTCCGCGTCGAAGGCCTCGGCGGTCTGCGCGGGGTCCACATACCCCTGGCACACGGCCTCCCCGCGCAACCGCACCTCGCCGTCGACGATCCGTATCTCCATGCCCTCGGGCGGCCGCCCCTCCGTCGTCGCCAGGTTCTCCTCCGTGTCGTCCGGCGAGCCCATCGTGATCATCGGGACCTCGGTCATGCCGTAGCCGTGGGTGAGCCGCACCCCCATCTCGCGTACGACGGAGCGGTAGACCTCCGGCGGCTTGGGCGCCCCGCCGCCCGCGAGCAGCCGCAGCGAGGGGATGACCTTGGTGCCCGGCCGCTTGCGCTGCTCGGCCAGGAACATCGAGTAGAACGCGGTCGACCCGCCCGCCACCGTCACGCCGTGCTTGCGGTACGCCTCCAGCGCGTCCGGCAGCGCGAACTGCTCGAACATCACCGCCGGGAAGCCGTACAGGAGCAGCATCACCGTGTAGTCGGGCCCGGCGATGTGGGCGTACGGGAACGCCATCGAGCCCACGTCGTCCGCCGACAGGTGCAGCGCGTGCGCCAGGCACGAGCCGCCCGCGATCAGCGAGCGGTCGGTGTGCAGCACGCCCTTGGGGTCGGAGGTGGTGCCCGAGGTCCAGTAGATCCAGCGGACGGTGGTGCCGTCGGCGGGCGGGGGCGGCAGGACGGCCGGGTCGCCGTCCGGGAGCGTCCCGTACGCCTCGAAGACGCCCCGTGCGCCGAGCCGGGCCGCCATCGCGGTGTGGTCGAACCCGCGCCAGACCCCGGGCACCGCGAAGAACTCCGCCGCCGACTCCCGTAGCGCGAAGCCCACTTCGCGGTCGCGGTAGAAGGGGATGACGGGCGACTGGACGGCCCCGAGCCGCGCGAGGGCGAACGAGAGGAGCGCGGTCTCGATCCGGGTGGGCAGCTGCCAGGCGACCACCGTGCCGGGCCGTACGCCCAGGCCGTACAGGCCCGCCGCCACCCGCTCGGCGCGGTCGCGCAGCTCGCCGAAGCTCAGGGAGCGGTCGTCCTGGAGCAGGACGGGCCGGTCGGGGGTGAGGGCGGCGCGGCGGGCGACCAGTTCCCAGAGGGTGCGCGAGGCGCCCAGTGCGTATGCGGTGTCGTTCGCTTCGGCGTCGTTCACTTCGACCCCCAGTGAGCGCATAACTGACGAGTAGTCAGATCGTGGGCAGAGCGTAGGGCGCACCGCCTTGTCGGTCCAGGGGTGCGGGGCTAGCCTGATTTCTGACGGGCCATCAGATATGCAAGTCGGGCGGAGGCCACGCATGACCGAACTGCCGCGCATCGTCAGCGTCGACGACCATGTGATCGAACCGGCCCACCTCTTCGAGACCTGGCTCCCGGCCAGGTACCGCGAGCGCGGGCCGCACCCGCTGACCGCCGGGATCGGTGAACTGGCCTACGTGGGCGGCAAGTGCCGGATCACCATGGACCCGGAAGGGCCGCCGACCGACTGGTGGATCTACGAGGACCTGAAGTTCCCGTACAAGCGCAACATCGCCGCCGTCGGCTTCGACCGCGACGACATGACGCTGGAGGGCATCACCCGCAAGGAGATGCGGCGGGGATGTTGGGATCCGAAGGCGCGGCTCGCCGACATGGACATGAATCACGTCGAGGCGAGCCTGTGCTTCCCGACCTTCCCGCGGTTCTGTGGGCAGACGTTCGCTGAGGCCAAGGACAAGGAGGTCGCGCTGGCCTGTGTGCGGGCGTACAACGACTGGATGGTTGAGGAGTGGTGCGGGGACAGTGGCGGGCGCCTGATCCCGCTCTGTCTCATCCCACTCTGGGACATCGACCTCGCCGTCGCGGAGATCCGGCGCAATGCAGCACGCGGGGTGCGGGCGGTGACGTTCTCCGAGATCCCGACGTACCTAGGGCTCCCGTCGATTCACTCCGGCTACTGGGATCCGTTCTTCGCGGTCTGCGAAGAGACGGGCACAGTCGTCAACATGCACATCGGCAGCAGCAGTCAGATGCCCGCCGCCTCCCCCGACGCCCCGCCCGCCGTGCAGGCCTCGCTCAGCTTCAACAACGCGATGGCGTCGATGATGGACTTCCTTTTCTCCGGCGTTCTCGTGAAGTTCCCGCGCCTGAAACTCGCGTACTCCGAGGGTCAGATGGGCTGGATCCCGTACGCCCTGGAGCGCGCCGACGACGTGTGGGAGGAACACCGCGCCTGGGGCGGGGTGCGCGACCTGATCCCCGAGCCGCCCTCCACGTACTACTACCGCCAGATCTTCTGCTGCTTCTTCCGCGACAAACACGGCATCGCCTCGATCAAGACAGTCGGAGTCGACAACGCCACCTTCGAGACCGACTACCCCCACGTCGACTCGACATGGCCACACACCAAGGAGGTCGCCCTCGACCACGTCCAGGGCCTCGACGACGAGACGGTGTACAAGCTGATGCGGGGCAACGCGATCCGCATGCTGGGATTGGACCTCGACCGCTGATGGACCTCTCGTACACGCCCGAGGAGGAAGAGTTCCGGGCACGGCTCAGGGAGTGGCTCGCGGTCGTGCTGCCGGGGCTGCCGCCGAAGCCGGACCCGCTGGACTGGCCGGGGCGGCGCGCGTACGACACCGGCTGGCAGCGGATGCTGTACGACGCCGGGTACGCGCGCGTGCACTGGGGCGCGTCCGCCACCCTGCGGCTGATCTTCCTGGAGGAGACCGAGCGCGCGGGGGCACCCTATGTCGGCGCGAACTTCGTGGGGCTGCTGCACGCGGGCCCCACCATCGCGGCCGAGGGCACCGAGGAGCAGCGCGCGCGGTGGCTGGAGCCGGTGCTGCGCGGGGACGAGGTGTGGTGCCAGGGGTTCAGCGAGCCCGACGCGGGCTCGGATCTGGCGGCGCTGCGGACCCGGGCGGTGCGCGACGGGGACGCGTACGTGGTGAGCGGCTCCAAGATCTGGACCTCGCACGCGCAGGTCGCCGACTGGTGCGAACTACTGGTGCGCACCGACCCGGACGCGCCCAGGCACCGGGGCATCAGCTGGCTGGCGATGCCCATGGACGCGCCCGGCATCACGGTACGGCCGCTGCGCACCCTCGCCGGGTCGGACGAGTTCGCCCAGCTCTTCCTCGACGAGGTGCGGATCCCGGTCGGCCACCGCGTCGGCGCCGAGAACGACGGCTGGCGCGTGACCATGGTGACGCTGTCGTACGAGCGGGGCACGGCCTTCGTCGGTGAGGTGGTCGCCTGCCGCCGCGTCCTGGTGGAGATCGCCCGCGCGGCCCATAAGAACGGCACCTGGGACGACCCGGTGATCCGCCGCCGACTGGGGTGTCTGCACGCCGAGTTCACCGCGCTGTGGCGCCTGATCCAGTGGAACGTGAGCGAGTCGGAGCGTACGGGCGGCGTGCCCGGGGTCGGCGGCTCGGTCTTCAAGCTCCGCTACTCGCACGCCCGCCAGGAGCTCTACGACGCGGCCGCCGCCGTCCTCGGCCCCGACGCCCTCGACCTCGGCCGCGAGTGGACCCTGGACCGGCTGTCCTCGCTCTCGTACACCATCGCCGCCGGCACCTCGCAGATCCAGCAGAACATCGTCGCCGAGCGGATCCTCGGCCTGCCGAAGGGCCGCTGATGGACTTCCAACTCACGGATGACCAACGGGCATTGAGGGCGGGCATACGGGAGCTGCTCGCCCGGCGCTTCGACTCGACGGCGCTGCGGGCCGCCGTCGACGGGGGAGGGCTCGACCGGGGTCTGTGGCGGGCGCTCGGCGAGGCCGGGTTCTTCGCGCTGCGGCTGCCGGAGGAGGCGGGCGGGGTGGGGCTCGGGCTGCCCGAGGCGGTGCTGCTCTTCGAGGAGGCGGGGCGGGCGCTGCTCCCCGGACCGCTGATCGCCACGCATCTGGCGGCGGGCCTGGTCGAGGGGGCGGCCGAGGGCCGGGCGGTGGTGACCGCGCCCGACGGAGGCCTGGTGGAGTGGCTGGAGGAGGCCGACGTCGTACGGGGAGACGTCGCCGGCGCCGAGCCGATCCGCTCGGCCGACCCGCTCACCCCCCTGCACCGCCTGCCGGACGGCGGGGACAAGGGGCCGCCGGAGTGGGCGCTGCTGACCGCCGCCGAGCAGCTGGGCAGCGCCGGCCGCACCACCGCGATGGCGGTCCAACACGCTCGCGAGCGCGAGCAGTTCGGGCAGCCCATCGGCGCGTTCCAGGCGGTCAAGCACCTGTGCGCGCAGATGCTGGTCCGCACCGAGGTGGCCCGCGCCGCCGTGTACGCGGCGGCCGTGACCGGCGACCCGGTGGAGATCGCGGGCGCCAAGCTGCTGGCCGACGAGGCGGCGGTGCGGTGTGCCCGGGACTGTCTCCAGGTGTACGGCGGGATGGGCTTCACCTGGGAGGCGGAGGTCCATCTGCACCTGAAGCGGGCGTGGCTGCGGCGCGAGCGGTGGCTGCCGACGGTCCCGGCGCAGGAGCTCCAGGCGGCGGCGCTGGAGGAGGCGATGTGAGGGGGGCTCGGCGGGGCGGGCGGCGGTTTGACCGGGCGATCTTGTCGAAGGCCGGTGCGGTGCCACGTGCCCCGAAGGGGCGCGGGGAACTGCGCGACCAGCCACAGACGGCCCGCAGCCGAATACCTGTCCTTCCAGCGGAGCGCTTAGGCGTTGGCCGGAGCGTGATGAAGCGTCACCGAGCGTTGATACCGGGTTGTGTCCTTAGCCGGACTCGTCACGCGCCGGAGTCGGGGCCGCCCTCGGGTACCCTCCGTGGGGTGCGATCCCCCAGGCATCCCGCGCGCCCCTGTTCGACCCCCCGCAATGTGCGTCGCACAGTATGCACCACGCGTACTCCTTCGCGCTGGAATATGCCTGAAGCGCTTGTTGCGGTGACTGTACGTCAACCATGCTGTCTCGTAAGGAAATCACGTTCCGTGAGCTTGTCGAGGCGCGAGGCGATGTGTCCGCCGGTTCGGATGGTGTGAGCGGTGCAGGTGCTTCAAGTTCAGTTGGAGGTCGGAGCCGACCCCGCCGAGGTGGGGCGCGCTCGCAGATGGGCTCGCTCGCGGCTGGCAGGGTCCGGGATACGGCTGGACGAGCCGCTCGCCGAGACCCTGATCCTGCTCATCTCGGAGCTCGTCACCAACGCGGTGGTGCACACCGGCTGCCCGGCCGTGCTGCGGATGCTGTTCGGCCCCGTCGACGGACCGGCCGACGGCGGCACGGTCCGGGTCGAGGTGGCCGACACCAGTGCGTGCGCCCCGAAGCCGCGCCACGCGGACGGCGACGACACCAACGGCCGGGGCCTTGAGCTGGTCGACGGCCTCGCCGACCGCTGGGGCTGGCAGGTGGAGGGCGTGGGCAAGTCGATCTGGTGCGAGGTCGACCGGTGCTGCGACGGGGGCGCGCCGGAGCGTACGGGCGGGGCGTTCGAGCCGGGCGCGTATGAGCCGTCGTGCGCTGTCACAAATCGGGCGTAAGCGGCATAGCTTTCACTAGGTGTTGACGCGCCGTGTCGGCCTGATCACCCTTGGATGAGCGATTCGTCGCGAGGGGACGCCGAGGGCGCGGACTGGCCCTTGGTCCGTCCTGGGCCGGTCCTGGCTCTCCTCGGCGAGTGCGGGTCGTGGCTCGGCGTGAGCTCAGGGCAAAGGCTCCTTCAGGGCATGGGGAGCAGGGCGAGCACGCCGCAGCCGGGTGGCGGCCGCCGTGCCGTGCTCGGGGTGCGCATGACGCGCCGCCACCCGTGGATGTACGCCACACCCGTATGCCCCGCCGCCCGCCGCTACAGCACGGCGACCGGCGCGACCGGAGTCCCCGTGGCGCCCACGAACGGCTCGGGCATCGCCGACAGCCAGAACGCGTACCGCCGCTCTTGCGCACAGGCTGTGGACAACTCTTCGAGATTCCAGTTCTGTCCCTGCAGCATCCCCATCTCGACCAGGTCGAGCGCGTGCACCGGCAGCCACAGGTTCTCGACCTCCGGCGGGAAGATCTCGAACGTGAGGGTGTCGTTGGCGACGGCCGCGACATCGCGCGCGTGGAACCACTCGGGCGTACGGAGGGAGAGGCCCGGCGAGGGGAACCCGTACCCGTGCTTGTCGCCGCCGAGGCAGAGCTGGATCTGCCCGGTGCGTACGAGCACGATGTCGCCCGCGCGTACGGTGACGCGGCCCAGCTCCTCGGCCGCCGCAAGGTCCTCGGGGGTGACCGCGTGCCCGCCGGGCAGCCGGTCCACGCCGTGGACGCGGGCCACGTCGAGCAGGACACCGCGCGAGACGAGATGGCGGGGCTTGTCGATCCCGCTGAACTCGGCGCCGCCGTGGGCGGTGATGGTGGCGGCCGGGCGGCCGTTGTAGATGCGGCCGGAGTGCGAGACATGGGTGAGGGCGTCCCAGTGGGTGGCGGCCTGGAGCCCGAACGTCACGGCGTCGTCGCTGGTGGCGACGGTGCCGGGGCCGAAGATCTCCTGGTTGATCTGCACCATGGTGTGCAGCGGGTTGACCCGGCCGGGGATCAGCCCGGTCTGGACGCCGTTCTGCTCCAGGGGGAGCGCGAGGGGGATGCGGCGGCCGGTGCGGACGGTGGTGGCGGCGGTGCGTACGACGTCGTCGGTGATGAGATTGAGCGTCCCGATCTCGTCGTCCGGGCCCCAACGCCCCCAGTTGTTCACGCGTTTGGCGATGTCGTGGAACTCGGGGGGCAGTGCGGAGGCTGCTGGCATGTGGGCCCTCCCTGGGTCTTGTCTTCCGGTGGCTGCCGGGCTCTAGAATCTAACGGTCCGTCAGAAACCGCGGGAAGGGGCCGGGCGTGGGGAACTTCTTGGCAGGCAAAGTGGTCGCCGTGACCGGTGCGGGGCGCGGCATCGGCCGCGCGGTGGCGCTCGCGGCGGCGGTCCAGGGCGCGAAGGTCGTCGTCAACGACTACGGCGTCTCGATCGAGGGCGCCTCGCCCAGCAGCGAGATCGCGGACGCGGTCGTCAAGGAGATCGAGGCGGCGGGCGGCGAGGCGGTCGCCGTCGCCGACGACATCTCGACGATGGAGGGCGGCCAGCGCATCGTCGACACCGCGCTCACCCGGTGGGGCCGGGTGGACGGGGTGGTGTGCGTGGCGGGGATCCTGCGCGAACGCATGCTCTTCAACATGACGGAGGAGGAGTGGGACCCGGTGGTGGCCACCCACCTCAAGGGCACGTTCACCGTGTTCCGGGCGGCGTCGGCGGTGATGCGGAAGCAGGGCACGGGCACGCTGATCGGCTTCACCAGCGGCAACCACCAGGGGAGCGTGGCGCAGGCGAACTACAGCGCGGCGAAGGGCGGCGTGATCTCGCTGGTCCGCAGCGCGGCGCTGGGCCTGCACAAGTACGGGGTCACGGCGAATGCGGTGGCGCCCGTCGCCCGCACCCGGATGTCCGCCAACGTCCCCATGGAACTCAAGGAGATCGGCGAGCCGGAGGACGTGGCGGCGTTCGTGGTCTATCTGCTCAGCGACTCGGCCCGGTCGGCCGGGATCACCGGTCAGGTGTACACGGTCGCCGGGCCCAAGATCGCGGTCTGGGCGCAGCCGCGGGAGCTGCGGGCCGGGTACGTCGCGGAGGGCGCGTGGACGCCGGAGCGGATCGCGGAGTTCCTGCCGGGGGGTGTGGGGGTGGATCCCATGCCGTTGCTGGAGCGGGTGGGGGAGATGGAGCGCGCGGCGGGCTCCGGTGCGCGCCCGAATGATGGCCCCACCCCGCCCCTTCCCTAAACCCTCCGGGGGTGGGTGGGTGGTGGAGGCCCGTTCCCGGGGGCTACGCCCCCGGACCCCCGAGCGGGCCTGCACCCCCTCGTGGGGCTTGCACCCCGCTTCTTTCGTCTGCGGGCCGTGCTGGGTTGCTCGCGCAGTTCCCCGCGCCCCTAGGGGGTACGGCTACTTCAGGGGCGCGGGGAACTGCGCGACCAGCCCACCACGTACCCGCAGACGAACACCGGACCCCGGGGCGCAGCCCCCGGCCGCCCGCCAGAGGGCTTTAGGGAAGGGGCGGGGTGGGGGATCGGCACCGCCACGCGACCAGAGAGGCACCGCAATGGACTTCACCTTCCCCCCGGAAGACGACACCTTCCGCCACCACGCCCGCGCCTGGCTCGACGCGCACCCGCCCGACAGAGCCCCCCGCCAGTGGGAGCGAACCCTCGGCGACGGGGGATGGATCGGGCTCGGGTGGGGCGAGACCCCGTACGGGAACCGCACGGGCAGCCTCACCCAACAGGTCGTCTGGGCCGAGGAATACGCCCGTACCCCAAACACCCCACCCCGCCTCGGCCACATCGGAGAGAACCTCCTCGCCCCCACCCTCCTCGCCCACGGCACCCCCGCCCAGAAGGACCGCTTCCTGCCCGGCATCGCCTGCGGGGAGGCGATCTGGTGTCAGGGCTACAGCGAGCCCGGCGCCGGCTCCGACCTCGCCGCCGTCCGTACGAGCGCCACCCGCGACTCCACCGGCGCGTACCGCCTCTCCGGCCAGAAGATCTGGACCTCGTACGCCCATGAAGCCGACTGGTGCTTCGTGCTCGCCCGTACCGAATCCGGCTCGCACCGCCACCATGGCCTCTCCCTCCTCCTCGTCCCGATGGACCAGCCGGGCGGCAGGGTCGAGGTCCGGCCGATCCGGCAGCTGACGGGGACGAGCGAGTTCAACGAGGTCTTCTTCGACGGCGCCCGCGCCGACCCCGACCACCTCGTCGGCGGCGAGGGCAACGGCTGGCGCGTCGCCATGGACCTGCTCGCCGCCGAACGCGGAGTCTCCACCCTGGCCCAACAGATCGGGTTCGAGGCGGAGTTGGAGCGCGTCATCCGGCGAGCGGAAAGCGGCGCGGAAGGCGGCACCATCGACCCCCTCCTCCGCGACCGGATCGTCCGCCAGTGGGCCGAGCTCCGCACCATGCGCTGGAACGCGCTGCGCACCCTCGGCGGCGGCGACCCCGCCGCCCCCAGCGTCGCCAAACTCCTCTGGGGCGGCTGGCACCAGCGTCTCGGTGAGCTCGCCATGGCCGTACGGGGCGCGGCCGGCGCGGTCGGGCCGTACGACTGGAGCGAGGAGCGGCCGTACGAACTCGACGCGTTCCAGCGGCTGTTCCTCTTCTCGCGGGCCGACACCATCTACGGCGGCTCCGACGAGATCCAGCGCACCATCATCGCCGAGCGCGTGCTCGGCCTGCCGAGGGAGGCCAGGGGCCAGTGAGAGGTGTTCTGTTCGACGGTACGCACGCACAGGTGGTCGACGACCTGGAGATACGCGAGCCGGGGCCGGGCGAGGTCCAGGTGGCGATCGCCGCCGCCGGGCTCTGCCACTCCGACCTCTCCGTCATCGACGGGACGATCCCCTTCCCCGTACCCGTGGTGCTCGGCCACGAGGGCGCGGGCGTTGTCGAGGCGGTCGGGGCAGGCGTCACCCATGTCGCGCCGGGCGACCACGTGGCGCTCTCCACTCTCGCCAACTGCGGGGCGTGCGGCGACTGCGACCGGGGGCGGCCCACCATGTGCCGCAAGGCGATCGGACGGCCCGGGCGGCCGTTCTCGCGCGGCGGCGCGCCCGTCCACCAGTTCGCCTCTAACTCCGCCTTCGCCGAACGTACGGTCGTGAAGGCCGTTCAGGCCGTGAAGATCCCTCCCGACCTTCCGCTCGTCTCCGCCGCCCTCATCGGGTGCGCCGTCCTCACCGGCGTGGGCGCCGTACTGAACCGGGCCCGCGTCGACCGCGGCGACACCGTCGTCGTCATCGGCACCGGCGGCATCGGCCTCAACGTCCTGCAGGGCGCCCGGATCGCGGGCGCGCGGACGATCGTCGCCGTCGACACCAACCCGGCGAAGGAGGCCGCCGCCCGGCAGTTCGGCGCCACCCACTTCCTGACGTCGGTGGACGGCGTACGGGAGGTCCTGGCGACCGGCGCCGACCACGTCTTCGAGTGCGTGGGCCACGTAGGGCTCGTCCGGCAGGCCGTCGACCTGCTCGACCGGCACGGCCAGGCGATCCTGCTCGGCATGCCCGCGCCGACCGCCGAGGCGACGTTCGCGCCCGCCGCGATGTTCCTGGACAAGTCCATCCTCGGCTGCCGGTACGGGAGTTCACGGCCCCAGCACGACATTCCCCGGTACGCCGAGCTGTACCGCACCGGCGTCCTGCTCCTCGACGAGCTGGTGACGGAGACGTACCCCATGGAGGACTTCGCGAAGGCCGTCGACGACGCACGGCAGGGGAGGGTGGCTCGCGGGGTGCTGACCTTCTGAGGTCGGGGCGGCGGCAAGTCCCCCCGCCCGAAAAGTGGTTGAAGTCGAGCCCGGACCGCGGGCTATCTTCGGCCCCATGAGCTATCGCGACCTCGCCACGCGCCCCATCCTGACCTGGGCGGTTGTCGCCGTCGGGGCGCGTGCTCCGGTCGCGATGGCGCCGCTGGCCGTCGTCTTCATGGTCCGCGACCGGCCCGGCGGGTACACCCTCGGCGCCGTGCTCGCCGCCGTCTACGTACTCGGCGAGATCGTCGGCGCACCCCTGCTCGGCATGCGGCTGCGCCCCGAGCGGGCCCGGCCGCACCTGGCGGCGGGGCTCGCGGGCGGGGCGGTCGGGTTCGCCGTGCTCGGCCTCGCCCACGACGCGCACCCGGTGGTGCTCGGCGCCGCCGCGTTCGTCGCCGGGGCGGCGCCCGCCGCGACCTCCGGGGGACTGCGCGCGATGCTCGCCGCGATGGTGCCCGAGCGGGCCGTCGCGCAGGCGGTCAGCGGCGAGTCGATGCTGATCTTCGGCATCTGGTCGGTGACCCCGGCCGTCACCACCTGGCTGGCGCTGAGCGTGCGCCCGTACCTTCCGATGCTGCTCGCGGCCGCACTGATGGCCGCCGCCGTCGCCGGGCTGTGGGCGCTGCCGCCGGGCTGGCGGGCCGACACCGCCGACCGGGGCGGCGAGCCGATGCGCCGGGTGCTGTGGCGGGCCTGGCCGGTGTACGTGACCGGCGCGGCCGGCATCTCCCTGCTGGCCCTGGCCGAACTCGTGCTGCCCGCCCTCCTGGAGCAGCGCGGCATCGCGCTCGGCTGGGCGGGCCCGCTGCTCGCCGGGTTCTCGGCCGGGTCGGCGGCGGGCGCCTTCGTGTACGGGCTGCGCTCGTGGCCCGGCGCCCTGCGCGCGCAGAGCCTGGTGCTGCTGCTCGCGGTCTCGGGGTGCGTGGCGCTCGTCGCGCTGCTGCCGGGGGCGGCATGGCTCGCCGTGCTCCTGGTGCTCGCGGGCGTCCTGCAGGCCGGGGCGATGCTCACCCGCAACCTGCTGCTGCGCGAGGTGCTGCCGCCGAGCGCGCTGACCGCCGGGTACTCGGTGATGTACGCGGCCGTGGGCGCCGGCTACGCGGTCACCGGCACCCTCTCCGGCGTCCTGCTGCGCTCGGTGGCCCCGTCGACCGCGATCCTGGCCGGGGTGGGGCTCACGCTGCTGCTCACGGTGATCGGGGTGCTGCGCGAGCCCGCCGCCCGCGACCGGGCGGCGGGCTCAGCCGCCCGCGGCGTCGCTGCCGGCGGCGCGGAAAGTACGCCGGTAGACGGTGGGCGGGACCCCGAGCGCAGCCTGTAGGTGCTGGCGCAGCGAGGTCGCCGTACCGAATCCGGCGTCGCGGGCGATCCGGTCCACGGACAGGTCGCTCGTCTCCAGCAGGTGCCGGGCGCGCTCGACGCGCTGCTGGGCGAGCCACTGCCCGGGGCTCAGCCCCGTCTCCTCGCGGAACCGGCGCGTGAACGTCCGTACGGACATCGCCTCCTGCTCCGCCATGTCCCGCAGCTGGATCGGCTCGTCCAGGCGCCCGAGCGCCCAGGCGCGGGCGGCGGTGGTCGTCGCCAACTGCGGCTGCGGCAGCGGGCGTTCGATGTACTGGGCCTGCCCGCCGTCCCGGTGCGGCGGCACCACGGTCCGCCGCGCCACGTCGTTGGCGACCGCCGCCCCGTGGTCGCGCCGCACCAGGTGCAGACAGAGGTCGATCCCGGCGGCGACCCCGGCCGAGGTCAGCACGTCCCCGTCGTCGACGAACAGCACGTCCGGGTCGACGTCGACGGACGGGAAGAGCCGCTGGAAGTGCTCGGCGTGCCACCAGTGGGTGGTGGCGGGCCGCCCGTCGAGGTACCCGGCGGCGGCCAGCACATAGCTCCCGGTGCAGATGGAGACCATGCGCGTACCGGGCCGTACATACGCGAACGCCGCTTCCAGCTCCGGCGTGAGCACGCCCTCCTCGTACACCGGCCCCAGCTCGTGCGAGGCGGGCACGACCACGGTGTCCGCGAGGGCCAGCGCCTCGGGCCCGTTCTCCACGAGCACGGCGAAGTCGGCGTCGGTCCGCACGGGCCCGGCCGCCCGCACCGAGCAGGTGACGACGGAATACAACGCCTCCCGCCCCTCACCCCCACTGCGCGCCCGCCCGAAGATCCGCTGCGGGATGCCGAGCTCGAAGGGGAGGAGGCCGTCGAGGGCGAGGACGACTATGCGGTGGGGTTGGGGCGGGGCCATGGGTCGAGTGTAGGTGGCCCGATCCCTGCGGGCCATCCCTATCCAGCCATCTCGCTACTGCGGCTGCTGTCCCGTCTCCTCTTCCCGTGCCGCCGCGTCGAGGACCTCGTCGACGGTGACGCCGACGATCCGGTCCCGCTCGGCGGGCGCGAGCGCGGGCGGCAGCGCGTCGTCCCGGTCCAACTGGTCCCGCACGTGCCGCACGGCCACCTCGCGCCCAGGCGTGCCCGCCCTGCTCTTCAGATCGTTGTAGACCGTCCAGGCCAGCGTGGCGACGCTGACGACGAGCGTGCCGAGGGAGTCCAGGTCGAGGTACTGCCCGGGGCGGGTGGCGGCGCCGCGCGCGTACAGGGCCGCTTCTACGTCGTCGGGGAGCCCGGGGTGGGCGGGGTCGGCGAGACGCTGGGCTGCGGCGCGGGCGCCCAGTTCGATGGGGGTGGCCATGTGCGGTGCTCCTGGGGTCAGTCGGTGGGGTCGGAGTCGGGTGCGAGGACGTACTGGCGTACGGCTGTGGGGAGGGGGGTGCCGGTTACGGAGTGCCAGGCCTGTTCGAGGGCGGGCATGCCCAGGGCCTGGGTCAGCAGCCGCAGGTTCCTCGGGCCATCCCCGGTCTCGGGGTGCGGGATCTCCGCGAACTGCCACACGCATCTGACGGCCCATGCCAGGGACTTGTCCGGCTGGTTCTGCTCCGTGGCCAGGGACCCCAACTGTGCGCAGGTGAAGGCGATGCCCGGCCGGTCGTCGAGCTCTTCCTTGATGGCGAGGGCCTTGCCGTACCAATCCTCGGCCTCTGACAGCCGTCCGAGATCCTGGGCGATCATTCCCAGCCCGTGGTAGCTGTTGGCCATGCCGGCCCGGATGCCGAGGTCCTCCTTGATGGCGAGGGACTTGCGGTACCACTCCTCGGCCTCGGCCAGCTGGCCCTTCATATGATGGATCGCGCCGAGCTGCTGATACCCGGCGGCGGTGCTTGTACGGTCGCCGAGGTCCTCCTTGATGGCGAGGGCCTTGTGGTACCACTCCTCGGCTTCGGCGAGTCGGCCTTGGAGTTGGCTGAGGGAGCCGAGCTGGTGGTAACCGCTCGCCATCCCTCCCCGGTCGCCCAGTTCCTTCTCGATGGCGAGGGCCTTGTGGTACCACTCCTCGGCTTCGGCGAGCCGGCCTTGCAACTGGTGGGCGATACCGAGTTCGTGGTAACTGCTCGCCATCCCGGCCAGGTTGCCGAGCTCTTCCTTGATGGCGAGAGACTTGTGGTGCAGCGCCACTGACTCCTCCTGGCGCCCGCGGTGCTGGGCGACGATGCCCAGCCCGTGATAGCTGAGAGCCATCCCCGACCGCTCGCCGAGCTCTTCCTTGATGGTGAGGGACTTGCGGTACCACTCCTCGGCCTCGCCCAGTTGGCCGCGGTACTGAGCGAGCAGGCCGAGCTGGTGGTATCCGATGGCGATGCGCTTGCTCCGCTCGGGGCTTTGGGGGCTCGCCAACATGGCCTGGATGTGCGAGCGGTAGGTGCTTTCGGCCTGGTCGACCTGCCCCGCCGCGAGTTCCCGGTTGGCCTGTTCCCAGGTGGCGTACGCCCAGAGGACGCCTGCCGCGGTATCAAGGCCGGGCGGGAGGCCACCCGGTCCCTCCACGGCCAGCTGCATGCGCCGGGCCCAGCTGCGGGCCTCTTCGTCCAAACCCCGAAGGTGCCAGTATTCGTCCAGCGGCTGGGCAACGATCTGCGCGTGCATCCACATGCGCTGGTCCAGGGCGGAGCCGAGCATGCTCCCCAACATCCTTCGGTGGGCGGCGATCAGCGCCACGGCGAGCTGGGCCTGTTCCCCGGTCAGTTGCTCGCTGAGCCAGGAACAGAAGGCGGCATGGGTCTCCAGCAGCGCGCGGACGGAGGCTGTGCGCTGGTCGTCGTACGCCTCGTCCGCCTGTGACTTCCAGCGGTCGGCGAGATAGGACGGCAGCGCCGGATGGATCCGGTACGTCCCGGCTACGCCCGGCGACAAGAGACCCAGGGCCGACGCCCGTTCCAGCAGTTCGCCCCATGTGGCAGCGGAGCGGTCGCGGAACTGCTCGGGCGCCTCCGGCGAGAGCGAGAACGCCCCCAGTACATTCGCGTCCGCCACCCCGTGCAACAGACTCAGCGCGGTCATGGCCCGCTGATCCCCCACCGACAGGTGATCGAACGAGTACGCGATGCTCGCGGCCAGCGAGGTGGTACGGCCCCCCTCTCCGCGCCCGGGCAGCGCCCTGATGCCCCGCAACCCGTCCAGCAGATCCTGCGCGCTCGTCGTATCCAGATGCGGCAGCACCAGCCGCATGCTCAGCGGATGGCCGTCCAGCCACTGCATCACCTCGCCGAACGCGCGTGACTCGCGGGTCTTGCGCGTGTGTGGGTACGGGGCGAGCAACTGCTCGGCGTACTGGGTGGCCTCCTCGGTGTCCAGGCCGTCGACCCGGATGCGGCGGATCCCCTCGCCCAGCCACTCCTCGTCGGAGCGGCTGGTGATGACGACCGAGGTGCGGCTGTCACGGGCCAGGCGGGACAGGAACGCGCGCATCTCGCCCTGTTCCCGCTCCGGCAGCGGCGGGGTCGCCTGCCCCGGGTCCGGCATGGCCCGTACGGATTCGAAGTTGTCCCACAGCAGCAGGACGCGCCGGGTCTTCAGGGCCCGCTCGACCGCCTCCTGGCGCTGGGCGGCGTCAAGGAGGACGAACTGCGTGTCGAACTTCTCCCCGAAGACGCGGCGCCCGATCGCGTTGATGACGCCGTCGAGGCCGAACGAGGCCACGCCGGGCTCGAAGGAGTGCCAGATCACCCACTCCGGCCGGTCGACCGCGCCCGTGTCGCGGCACCAGCGGCCGAACGCCTTGGCCAGCTCAGTCTTGCCGGTCCCGCCGGGGCCGTGCAGGACCACGACGCGCTGCAGACGGGCGGCGACGTCCAGCCGGTAGAACAGCGCGTCGCGACCGATGAACTCGCCCTCCGGAGCGAGCTCCTGGCCCGGTCCGGCCTCCTGGCCGCCCTCGGGGCGGCGGCGGATCGCGTCGAGGATGCCGTCGAGCGACTCCTCCGACTCGCGTTCGGTGCGCAGCCCCGGGAAGCGCACCTCGCTGCGGGTGTAGAAGACCGGCACCATCCAGTCGTCCAGCGGCAGCATCCCTTTGAGGGAGGGCCGTTCGTCGTTCAGGGCGAGGCGCCTGCGCCCCGCCGCGACCGCCTCGGCCATGCGGTCGCCGGCGAACAGCCGCTCGTAGAAGGCGGCCATGAACTCGGCCGCGGCCACCGCGTACACGCTGTACGCCATGGCCACCACCGAGGCCACGCCCTCCTGCATCAGCCGGGTGGCCACCGCCGCCTCGACCTGGGAGCCGACGACGGCCGACTGGCAGGCGTTGAGGACCGCCACCGGCACCTGCGCCCCGGCGAGGACCTGCGCCACCCGGCCCGCGGGCACCAGATCGCTGCCGCCGCCGGTCTTCTCGAACGCCAGCATCCCCTGGGGGCCCGACTGCTGGAACATCATCGGGCCCCAGCCGCCGGAGGCCGGTGGGCGGCCGAAGACGCCGTGGCCGTCGAAGTGCACCACCTGGAACGGCTCGCCGTCCTCGCGGGCCCGCGTCAGCACCTCCTCCAGGCGTTTGAGGGTCGGCGGGCGCAGCACCACCAGATCCACGCTCCCGCGCACCGCCTCCAGTCGGCGCAGCAGCGGCCGGGCGATCATCTGGTAGCCGACGTCGGCCTCGCCGTCCGGCCGTGAGATCACCATCAGCACCCGCAGACGCGAGCCCGGAACGGTGAACACATGCCGTGTGTCGGCGGTTTGGAGGCTGCGGGAGATCGCCACCTGGTCGAGGGCGATGGGGACCGGGCGCGCCGGGTCGGCCATCAGCTCCCACGGCAGGCCCAGCCGCTCCGCGGAGCCCGACCGCAGCACGATCTCCAGCTGCCCGCCCCGCGTCCGGGCCTCCGTGTACGCCTGCTTGGCCTCGGCCGTGGCGAACAGCGCCGAGAAGATCCGGGCGCCCCACTCGGGCAGCCGCTCCGCCACCCGCGGCCCGCGCTGCTCGTACACGCCGAACGGCATCCGCAGATACTGCTCCAGGTACCACCGCAGGTCCGCCATCTCCTGCTCGTCCAGCGGCCACACCAGCTCGACCGGCTCCCCGGCAGGTCGGGGGGAGTGCTCCGCGGCGGGCCAGGACGACACCTGCACCCGGCCGTCGTCCCGCAAGTCCACCAGCAGCCGTTCGGTAAGCGGCTCGGTCATGGCCCACCCCCCATGATCACCACGAGTGGGTCCCCGGCCACTCAGTGTGAGTGCGAGGATAGACAATCCGGCCTCGTCGCGTGACCCGAACCCGGTGGCCGGATCCCTGACCGTTACCTGGCCGGATCCCTCACCCTCCGCGTGGCCCGATCCCTGCGAACCATGGCTATCCAGCCACTCGTACGGAGAGACCCGCCCCGCCAAGCTATCGGCATGTCCCAGACAACCGATGCCGCCGCCCCGGGCGGGCAGCAGGCCGTCCCCTCGCCGCGGCCCCGGCCCGCCCGCCGCTTCCACCGCGCCTGGTTCGTCGCCGCCGTCACCTTCGTGACGATCATCGGCGCGGCCGCCTTCCGGTCGCTGCCGGGGCTGCTCATCGAGCCGCTGCACGACGAGTTCGGCTGGTCGCGCGGCACGATCGGGGCGGCGGTCTCGGTGAACCTCGCGCTGTACGGGCTCACCGCGCCCTTCGCCGCCGCGCTGATGGACCGGTACGGCATCCGCCGGGTCGTGGCCGTCGCGCTGACGGTGATCGCGTCCGGGGCCGGACTCACCGTCTTCATGGACTCCGCCTGGCAGCTGATGCTCTGCTGGGGGCTGCTCGTGGGGCTCGGCAGCGGGTCGATGGCGCTGGCGTTCGCCGCGACCGTCACCAACCGGTGGTTCACGGCCCGGCGCGGCCTGGTCACCGGCATCCTCACCGCCGCGTCCGCCTCCGGGCAGCTGATCTTCCTGCCGGTCCTCTCGTGGCTGGTGGAGCACCACGGGTGGCGCCCGGCCGCCGTCACCGTCGCGCTCGCCGCCCTCGCGGTGGTGCCGTTCGTGTGGCTGCTGCTGCGCGACCACCCGGCGGACGTGGGGCTCGCGCCGTACGGCTCGGACACGTACGTCGAGAAGCCCGCGCCCGTCCCCGGCGCGGCCGCCCGCGCGCTGAAGGTGCTGGTCTCGGCCGTCCGCACCGGACCGTTCTGGCTGCTCGCGGGCACCTTCGCGATCTGCGGCGCGTCCACCAACGGCCTCATCCAGACGCACTTCGTGCCCGCCGCGCACGACCACGGCATGCCCGTCACGGCCGCCGCCGGACTGCTCGCCGTCATCGGCGTCTTCGACGTGGCCGGCACGATCTTCTCCGGCTGGCTCACCGACCGCTTCGAATCCCGGCGCCTGCTCGCCACGTACTACGCGCTGCGCGGCATCTCGCTCCTCTTCCTGCCGATGCTGCTCGCGCCCTCCATCCACCCGCCGATGCTGTTCTTCATCGTCTTCTACGGCCTGGACTGGGTCGCCACCGTCCCGCCGACGCTCGCGCTCTGCCGGGAGCACTACGGCGAGGACAGCGCCATCGTCTTCGGCTGGGTGCTCGCCTCCCACCAGGTCGGCGCGGCCGTCGTCGCCTTCCTCGGCGGCCTGGCGCGCGACACCTTCGGCTCGTACGACATGGTCTGGTACGGCTCGGGCGCGCTGTGCGCCGTGGCGGCGCTGATGGCCCTGGTGATCCGGCGCCCCGGCACCGGCGCCAGGACCGCGCCTTTGGCGGAACCCGCGGCGGCGTGATCCCCTCTTCCTTTGGAGGGGGCCAAATGATGAAGTCGAGGAACGTGGCGGTGGCGGGGCTGCTCTGCGCCGTACTGGCCGGATGTGGGACCGAGAAGGCGGGGAGCGCGGCGGGCGAGGGGCGGCCCTCGTCGCCGACGTCACTGGCCGCCGAGAAGCAGCCGTGCCCGCCCGACGAGACGACGGAGGACGGGTCGTCGGGCGGGGGCGTGGACGAGACGTCGGAGGAGACGTCGGGCCCGGGTGTCGACGAGACGACCGACGAGACGTCGGGTCCGGGCGTCGACGAGACGACCGACGACGGTGCCGGTTCCTCCGAGCCGCCCACGGACGAGACCACCGACGAGGGCTCCGGCAGCGCCGAGCCGCCCACCGACGAGGACACCGGCACCCCCGGCCCGCCCACCGACGAGACCACCGACGACGACGCCGGTGACCCCGGGCCGCCCACCGAAGGCACTGCCCCGCCCTGTCTGCCCGCCGGGTGGTTCGACATGACCCAGGAGTTCACCGACTACTACGCCAAGCACCTCACCAAGGCCGACGACGGCATGTGGCCCTTCCTGGTGGCCGCCCGGCTCCGGCAGGAGGGCGAGTCGGTCAGGGCGCTCGTGACCGTGAACTTCATCCCGTCCGGCGGCAGCGACTACGAAGGCCGCCGCATCGCGGAGGTGTTCGCCGCGTGGCGCCACGAGGCGTACGGGGACAAGGGGAAGCTGCGGATCGAGACCCGCAGCGGCGGCGAGGTCGTCGAGCAGGCCTGGTGAACGCGGGCGTCGCCGTCAACTGCTGAACCGCCCGAACCGCCCCCGGTGGAACAGCAGCGGCTCCCCCTCCGCCATTCCGCCGAGCGCCTCCACCCGGCCCACCACGATCAGATGGTCCCCGCCCGTGTGGACGTTCTGGATGCGGCAGTCCACCCACGCCGGTACGCCGTCGAGGCGCGGGGAGCCGGTCACGGGGGCCGGGTCGTAGGAAACTCCCGCGAACTTGTCGGCGCCGCTCACCGCGAACGCCCGGCACAGCGGCCCCTGTTCGGCCCCCAGGATGTTCACGCAGAACGTGCCCGCGCGGGCGATGCGCGGCCAGGTCGTTGACGTACGGCCCACCATGAAGACGACCAGTGGAGGGTCGAGGGAGAGGGAGGCGAAGGACTGGCAGGCGAAGCCGGTCGGGCCGGCCTCGTCCCGGGCCGTGACGACCGTGACGCCCGTGGCGAAGTGGCCGAGTACGCCGCGGAACTCGGCGGGGTCGACGGGCAGCCGCTCGTCGTCCCGTACGGCCCGTAAGTCGGGCCTGGGCAGGGCCTCGACGGGTTCGGCGGGGGCCGTGGCCGCCGCGCCGACGGACCGCAGGTATCGGACGACGGTCGCCGCCATCCCTTCGTGTCCCATCATGCTCCCATTGAAACTGACGGAGCGTCAGATCGGAACCCTCAAGGGACCGGCAAACCCGACCCGCAAGCCTGTCCTGCGACCCCCTACAACCCCCGGTACTTCGGCGTCCTGCGCTCCACGAAGCTCGCCACGCCCTCCTGGGCGTCCCGCGTCGCCATGTTGATCTCCTGGGCCGCCGCCTCCGCCGCGAACGCGGCCGTACGGTCGGTGTCCAGGGACGCGTTCACCAGCTGCTTGGCGAGGGCGAGCGAGCGGGTCGGGCCCGCCGCGAGGCGCTCCGCCCACTCCCGTGCCACGGTCGGCAGTTCGCCGTCCGGCACCACCCGGTTGACCAGGCCCAGGCGCTCCGCGTCCGCCGCCGCCACCGCGTCCCCGAAGAACATCAGCTCCTTGGCGCGCTGCGGCCCCACCAGCCGGGGCAGCAGATACGCGCCCCCGCCGTCCGGGACGAGCCCGCGCCGTACGAACACCTCGATGAACCGGGCCGACTCGGCGGCCAGCACCAGGTCGCAGGCGAACGCCAGATGCGCGCCGATGCCCGCCGCCGTGCCGTTGACGGCGGCGATCACCGGCTTCTCGCAGTCCAGCACGGCCGCGATGAGCCGCTGGGCGCCGAGGCGGATGGTGCGGGCCACGTCACCGGCGACCCGCTCACCGGCCACCGCCCCGCCCCTGAGGTCGGCGCCCGCGCAGAACCCCTTACCGGTCGCGGTGATCACGACGGCCCGTACGGCCGGGTCGGCGCTCGCCCCGTCGAGGAGCGCGATGATCCGCTCCCGCTGCTCCCAGGTCACCGCGTTCATGGCCTCGGGCCGGTCGAGCGTGATCCACGAGACCCCGCTGTCAGTGGCGTGGCGTACGGTCTCCGCAGGGGGACGGAGTCCCCCTGAAGCGGCAGTGCTCATGAGCACACCACCAGCGCGTCCAGCGCCACCGCGCCCTGTCCGCGCTCCAGCACCATCAGCGGGTTGATGTCCAGCTCCGCGAGCTCGCCGCCGAGTTCGAGGGCCATCCGCTGCACCCGCAGCACCACCTCCACCAGCGCGTCCACGTCGACCGGCGGCCCGCCCCGTACGCCCTCCAGGAGCGCCCGGCCGCGCAGCTCGCCGAGCATGTCGCGGGCCTGCTCCTCGCCGAACGGCGGTACGCGCACGGCCGCGTCGCCCAGGACCTCCACCAGGACCCCGCCCAGGCCGACGGTCACGGTCGGCCCGAACAGGGCGTCGTGGGTGACGCCGACGACCATCTCCACGCCCCGCGCGACCATCTGGCACACCAGCACGCCGTCCAGCTCGACGCCCTCGTACCGGGCGATGTCGGTGAGCTCGCGGTAGGCGTCCCGCACCTGGCTCGCGGAGGTCAACCCGACTTTGACCAGGCCGAGTTCGGTCTTGTGGGCGAGTCGGGTGCCCGAGGCCTTCATCACCACCGGGTAGCCGACCTGGCCCGCCGCCCGCACGGCCGCGGCCGCGCTGGTCACCAGCTGCTCGCGCGGCACCCGGATCCCGTACGCCCGCAGCAGCTGCTTCGCCGCGTGCTCGCTCAGCTGTCGGCCCGGCCGCATCAGCGCCTGGGCCTTGCGGAACGACGGCGACGGCACGCGCGGCGCCTCGTCGAAGGGCGAGCGGTAGGAGGAGGTGAACCGGTGGTGGGCGAGGTAGGCGCGGACGGCGCCTATGCAGTTGGAGAAGGTACGGAAGGTGGCGACCCGGGAGGAGCCGAGCAGCGTCTCGCGGTAGGCGGCCTCGGTGCCGACCGGCGACCCCCACACCACGCACACCAGCTTGCCGGTGTGCTCCGCCGCCTCCACCAGGTCCCGCGCCAGCTTGTCGCTCATGGGAGGGAACGGCCCGGTGATCGGGCAGATCAGGACGCCGACGGCGGGGTCGTCGAGGATCGCGTCGATGATCTTCCGCCCGCGCCAGTCGCCGACCGGGTGGCCGCCGTTGTCCACGGGGTTGGCCACGTTCAGATACGGCGGGATCCACTCGTGCAGCTCGGCCTGCTTGGCGTCGGAGAGCGTGGGCAGGGTGAGCCCCGCCGCCGTCGCCAGGTCCGCGAAGTGGGCGCCGGTGCCGCCCGAGATCGAGTAGACGACGACCCCGTCGGCCACCGGCGGGCGGGCCCGTGCCAGCAGGGCAGAGGTGTCCTGGAGCTCGTCGAGCCCGTCGACGCGGATCACGCCGTACTGCCGCATCGCCGCGTCGACCACCTGGTCCGCGCCGGTCAGCTTGCCGGTGTGGGAGGCGGCGGTGCGCGCCCCGGTCTCGGTACGGCCGACCTTGACCGCCACCACGGGCACCCGCGCCCGCGCCGCCCGGTCGGCGGCGAGCAGGAAGGAGCGCCCGTCCTTGAGCCCCTCCAGATAGCAGGCGATGGCCCCGACCTCGGGGCGCTCGGCGAAGTACGAGATGAAGTCGGCGGTCTCCAGGTCGGCCTCGTTGCCGGTGGGCGCCCAGTGGGAGAGGCGGATTCCCAGCTCCTGGAGGGCGAACAGGGGGCGGCCCTGGTGGCCGGACTGGGTGATCAGGGCGATCGCGGGCCCCTCCAGGTCGTCCCGGAAGCGCTCGAAGGCGTTGAGGTTGGTGTTGGGGCCGAGCAGCCGCACCCCCGAGCGCCGCACGGCGGCGGCGAGCCGCTCCTGGGCGGCGGCGCCGTCCTCGCCGGTCTCGGCGAAGCCGGAAGCGAAGGCGACCGCGAACTTCACCTTTCCCTCGGCCAGTTCGTCGATGAGGGGAAGGGGGTCACCGACGAGCAGCACCGCCAGGTCCACCTGTTCGGGCAGGTCCGCGACGGACGCGGAGCAGGGCAGACCGAAGACGGAGTCGCGGGTGGGGTGCACGGGGTGGACGCGGGCGCCCACCCGCTCGGCCCAGGCGATCAGCTGGCGGGTGATCCCCGTGTTGGGGCGCCCCTCGGCGTCGGAGGCGCCGACGACGGCCAGCGACTCGGGCCGGAAGAACCGGTCGAGGTCGGGTACGGGTGCGTACAGTGGCCGGCCGCTGACGTCCAGATCGCCCTCGGCGGCGGCGGTGCCGTGGACGGCGCCGGGCCGGGGCTGCTCGCCGCAGGCGACCACCCGTGCGCGGAAGTCGGTCGTGAGGGTGCCGTGAGTCGATCCAAGCATCGTTCCGCCCGCTCCTGGTCGATGGCCAACATGGCTGTTGCGCAACTGGCTGGTAACTGACGCATAGTCAGATTACAGACCTGACGACCAGTCAGGAACCGTCGTGCGGGCAAAGGCTCAAGGCTCACCGAAGGCTCCGGGACGTGCGGAGGTCCGGCCGAGTACGTTTCCCGTACCCGCCCGGGGGGCGCCTACCCGTCACCATTGCGCCAACTACGGTGTGCGCGGGTGGTGTTGAAGGGGCGTACCGACGGTGTGGCCAATCGACCTTCCGATCGGACTCAGTGGCGCGCGACCGCCTTGGCGATCTTCCCCGCGTCGATGGCCAGCTCGCGGAACATGCCGCTGATGGGGTTGGTGAACCCGGTGAAGTAGAGGCCGGGGGCGGTGGGCGCGGTGCGGCCGCCGTGGACGGTGGGGCGGCCCCGGCCGTCGAGCACGCCCAGCTCGCCGACCAGGCCCTCCAGGGCCCGCCGGTAGCCCGTGGCCGCGATGACGACCTCGGGCGAGACGAGGGTGCCGTCGGCCAGGACGACCTTCGCGCCCTCGAACGAGTCGAGTGCCGCGACCGGCTCCACCCGCCCCGACTGCACGGCCGCGATCAGACCCACGTCCTGTACGGGGATGGCGCCTTCGCGTACGCGCGCGTAGAGGCCGGTCTCCGGCCGGGGCAGCCCCTTGTCGGAGAGGTCGGGCACGCTGAGGCGGGCCACGGCCCCGGCCGCCCGGTCCACCAGCGGGACCGGCAGCCGGCGCACCAGGATGCCGGAGGCCTGGGCGGGCCAGCCGGCGGTCGAGCGGCGCAGGATGTGCGGCGCGGTGCGCACGGCGAGCCGCACCCGCCCGGCCCCGCCCTCGACCAGGTCGACGGCGATCTCCGCGCCGGTGTTCCCGCTGCCGACCACGAGGACGTCCTTGCCCGCGTACGGGGCGGCGTTCCGGTACTGCCCGGCGTGCAGCAGGGTGCCGGTGTACGCGTCGGCGCCGGGCCACTCGGGCAGGTACGGGGTGTGGTTGTACCCGGTCGCCACCACGACCGCCCGCCCGGTCAGCCGCCGCCCGCCGGTGGCGTGCAGCAGCCACCCGTCCCCGTCGGCGCGCTCGACCCGCGAGACCTCGACACCGGTGACGATCTCCAGTTCATGCATCTCGGCGTACTTCTCCAGATACCGCACGACGTCGGCCCGGGCGACCCAGCGCCCGAACGAACGGGGCATCTTGAGCCCGGGCAGCGCGGACAGTCGCCGGGTGGTGTGCAGCCGCAGCCGGTCGTAGTGGTGGCGCCAGGAGTCCCCGACGGCATCGGCCTTCTCCAGTACGACGGCCCGTACGCCCCGGCCGCGCAGCGCGGCCGCGACGGCGAGCCCGCCGGGGCCGGCGCCGATGACGTAGACAGGGTGGGTGGGGTCGTTGGTGGCCATGGGAACCGAGCGTAACGACGCAGCCACTTGATGGGTCTCGGTCAAGACCTGAATCGGTTACGAATCGATTACGCTCCGGAGTTTGCCCGGGTGGGTGGCGCCGGGCCTCTTGTGCGGGGCGGCACGGTCCGCTGAACTGACGTACCGTCAGAAGCGGTTCGGTTGACCTGTGGATATGGGAGCCTGCGGATGGACTCGATCTGGCTCAGCGGCGCCGAGTGGGTCGCGGTGTACGTGACCTCGCTGGTCGGGCTCTTCGCGATGTCGTGGCAGACGTGGTCGCTTGATCATGCGATCGGGTGGTTCTGATGACACGTCCTGACGCGGCGAGGCCGGGTGCCGGGACCGTTGATGCCGCGACACCCGAGATCGACGCCTTCACGCGCGCGTACTGGGACGCGGCCGCCGAGGGCCGCCTCCTGATCCGCCGCTGCGGGGCGTGCGGGCGGGCACACCACTACCCGCGCGAGTTCTGCCCGTACTGCTGGAGCGAGGACGTGACCTGGGAGCAGGCGAGCGGCCGGGCCACGCTCTACACCTGGTCGGTGATCCACCGCAACGACCTGCCCCCGTTCGGCGCCCGGGTCCCGTACACGGCGGCGGTGGTGGACCTGGCGGAGGGCCCGCGCATGATGACGGAGGTGGTGGGGTGCGGGGAGGAGCGGCTGCGGATCGGGATGGAGCTGCGGGTGGATTTCCGGGATGGGGAGGTGGCGGTGCCGGTGTTCCGGGCGGCGACCTCGTAGGGGTGGGGGCGTGGTGGCGGGACCGGTGTTCCGGGATGCCCGTTTAGGGGCGCGGTGGCGGTGGTGTCACTGGCGTTCCGGGCCCGCCGCTTCAGGGGCGCGGGGCTGTGGCATTTGCGGCTCCGCCGCGTGGGCACGACCAGCCCCCACCGGCCCGCAGCCAACCCACGACCCCTACGGCCACAACAACTCCCGCACCCACACCGCCCCCTCGCGGCGATACCGCAGCCGGACATGCCGCCGCCGCGCGTCCCCCTGGAAGAACTCGACCTCCACGGGGTCAAGGACGTACAGCGTCCAGCTGGGCACGGGAGCGTCCGGCGAGGCCGCCGCCCGCGCCCAGGCGCTCTCCGACGCGACCGCGAGCTCCGGGACGGACCCCAGCACCTCGCTCTGGTGCCCGACGAGGGCGGCGGCCAGCGCCCCGGTCGACCGGGCATGCAGATCGGCCTGGCTCGCCTCCGCACCGGCCGGCCGCACGGCCCCCCGCACCCGTACCTGACGCCCCACGGCAGGCCAGTAGAACCCGAGCGCGGCCGACGGGCAGGCGGCGAGCTGGCGCCCCTTCGCACTGGTGGAGTGCGACCCGAACGACCAGCCGCCCGCATCGGCGCCGTGCAGCATCAACGTCCGTACGTCAGGCCGCCCTTCACCGTCCACTGTCGCGAGCGTCATGGTGTGCGGCTCGGCCTGCCCGGCGCGCCCCGCGTGCATCAGCCACTCCTGGAAGAGCGGTACGGGGTCGTCGGGCGCGGTCTCCGGGTCGAAGTGCGGCAGCTCGACGTCCCAGACGCGCAGGGTGTGCAGGTACTCCTCGAATTCCATGCGCAGATTGTCACCCGTAGGCCCCTGGGCCCTAGGCGCCCCGCGCGAGCCACTCCTCGCGCGTCAGGGCGTACTCGACATCCCCGTGCTCGTCGCCCTCGACGGAGTAGGGCCACTCCTCGAAGTACGTGCGTACGTACGTGAGCCCGCACGTCTCCATGACGTGCCGGGACCGGTCGTTCACGTACATCGTGTTGCCGGTGATGCGCGCGTAGCCCAGCTCCCCGAACCCCTTCTCGATGAGCGCGAGCGCGCCCTCGCGCGCGTACCCCTTCCCCCAGGCGGCCCTCCGCAGCCGGTACCCGAGGTCCGCGTGGTCCGGCGGGGCGTTGAGCCCGGGGCGCAGGCAGTGCCACCCGATGAACTCACCGGTGTCGCGCAGATGCGTCGCCCAGAAACCCTTGCCCCCCGGCAGCATCCGCGCGAAGGACTCGGCCCGGATCTCGTCCCGGGTCATGGGCCGGCCCCCGGTGAGGTACCGCATGACCTCCGGGTCGCTGTCGAGCTCGACGACGAGGTCGAGGTCGGCGGCGGTGTCGGTGAAGGGGCGGAGGGTGAGGCGGTCGGTGGTGAGGAAGGGGGGTGGGGTGGGATGGGTGGTCATGGGGGCGATTGTCGGGGGCGGGGGTGTCGGCGGCCACTTGTTTACGTACGGGGGCGTGAGTGAGGGGCTCACTCACGCCCCAGGATCAGCGTTCCCGACGAGCAGAACCAGCCGCCCGTGCCCGAGGCGACGGCGAGCTCGGGGAGGCTGCCGTCGGGTCTGCGCACCTGGCCGGGGCCCGCCTCGCCGCGCAGCTGCCGTACGGCCTCGACGAGGAGGAACAGCCCGCGCATACCGGGATGGCAGGCGGAGAGGCCGCCGCCGTCGGTGTTGACGGGCAGCTCGCCACCGGTCAGCAGCCGCCCTTTCTCGACGAACGCACCCCCTTCCCCTTTCTCGCAGAACCCGAGGTCTTCGAGAGTCACGAGGGTCATGTACGTGAAGGCGTCGTAGATCTCCGCGAGGTCGATGTCGGCGGGGCGCACTCCGGCCCGTTCGAAGGCGATGCGGCCCGAGACGGCGGCCGGGGAGACGGTGAAGTCGTCCCACTCGGACATCGTGGTGTGGGAGACGGCCATGCCCGAACCCCGCACCCAGACGGGGTCCTTGGCGGTGTCGGGCACGTACTCCTCCGCCGCGAGCAGCACCGCGCAGCCGCCGTCCGAGCGGATGCAGCAGTGCAGCTTGGTGAACGGGTCCGCGATCATCGGCCCGGACAGGACGTCGTCGACGGTGATGGGGTCGCGGAACATCGCGTCGGGGTTGGTCGCGGCGTTGGCGCGCGCCTGCACGGCGATCTCGGCGAGCTGCTCGACGGTGGTGCCGTACTGGTGCATATGGCGGCGTGCGGCCATCGCGTACTTCGAAATGAGGGTGTGGCCGTAAGGAACTTCGAATTGCAGGGGTCCGCGCCCGCCGAACGATAGATTCGATGTCCTTCGCCCGGCTTTGATGTCGGCACGGGCGGTCGAGCCGTAGACGAGGAGTACGGCGTTGGTGTGCCCGGCGGCGATCGCGTCCACGGCGTGGGCGGCCATCACCTCCCAGGTGGCGCCGCCGACCCCGGTCGAGTCGACCCAGGTCGGCTTGAGCCCCAGATACTCGGCGACTTCAACCGGCGCGAGCGTACCGAGCCCGGCCGAGCCGAACCCGTCGACGACGCTCCGGTCGAGCCCGGAGTCCGCGAGCGCCCTGCGGGCGGCTTGGGCGTGCAGGGCGTACGGGGTTGCGTCGTCGACGCGGCCGGTGTCGGAGAGGGCGGCGCCGACGATGGCGACGCGGCGGAGGCGGGAGCGTGGGCGGGGGTGGGCGCGCGGGTGGGCTGCTGCCATGAATCTGACGGTACATCAGTTTTGAATCCCCACCCCGCTCCTTCCCGAAAGTCCTTGCCGGGCGGGTTGGTTGGTGGGGGCAGGATTTGCCTGCGGATGGATGGGGCTGGTCGCGCCTACGCGGCGGCCGTGCCTCCTACGCTGCCGCCTGGTCCAGGTTCTCGCAGACTTCCTGAATCGTGGGTCGGTCGGCCGGATTGCGGCGCATCATCTCCTCCACCACCGTGCCCAAGGTGCCCGGTAGGTTGATCGGCCGATGGGGCTTGTCCACGATGGCTTGCCGCTGGTCCTTCCGATCGGCGTCGTCCGGGTAGGGGACGTGCCTGCGGCCGGTAGCGGAGATGAACAACGAAGCACCCAGTGCGTATACGTCCGCCTCTTTCGTGGGCACAGCGGTGCCGCACGCCAGAACACTCTGTGAGATCTCCGGGGCCTCGTAGTGGACCAGGCAGCCTCGATACTCGAAGTCGTAGATCTCGGGGATCTCACCGCCCTGCGCCAGCCCCAGGTCGATGAGAGCGGTCCTGGCAGGTCCGATGACGAGATGGTTGGGCTGCACGTCGCCATGCGTCCAGCCACGTTCGTGCAGGTTGGCCAATGCGGCAGCACACGACAGTGCCTCGCCGATGCTGGGGGCCGCCGGCCCGTTCGCCTGCCGGTGGGGCTCCCACAGGGCATAGAGGGACTGGCCCTCTTGCCATGGCTGAGCGCTCCATGTGCCCTTCTCCCATTCCCCGAACAGGACCTCTTCGGGGTCAATCAGTTGCCGAAGAATGGTGGCTTCACGGGCAGGCGCCAATGCCGTCCATGAGTGTGTTTGGCTGGGGTAGCCCAGTTTGACCGCGGCGCGACCGGTGGGCGTCCGCACATCCCACACCGTGGAGCCGCGCCGGTTGGTAACGAGCGTCTGGGACAAGGGCATTACGGCACCCTGGACATGATCAGGAATCTCGAATGGCCCGTTGTCGGTCATCGACCAGTCCTCTCAATGGCAAGGGCCGACCCCCCGGGCAGAGATCGGCCCCTCAGGTCAGGGGAGACTACTAGCGGCTGTGGTAGTCGCGCCCGTCGTCCGAGTCGCCCGTCGGCGGGTTGGGATCGCCGCCGTCGTCGCCGTCGTCGCCGTTGCCGCCACAGAAGGTGGCTTTGCGCTTCAGTGCTTCCTTGAGTGTCACTTTCGTGTCTCCTCATGGTGTCCGGCTGGGGGCTGTCCCCAACCGTCGTGCACTTGCTGACCCGCTCGGTGCGGGCGTCGCGCCCCACGACTTGTCCAGGCACAAGGGAAGCCCCGGATGTTCCTACGAGACGTAGGGGAGCCTTGGGACTACTTCTGGGACGGGGAGCCGCAACCGCGCATCCGCTTGTGCAGCTCAACTAACCGGCAGGCTTCCGCGTGGTGCCACTGAAGACGCCGGAGCTGTAGAAGCTCCCGGTCGTTTGCC
Organism: Streptomyces sp. NBC_00224; assembly: GCF_041435195.1. Classification (NCBI taxonomy): domain Bacteria; kingdom Bacillati; phylum Actinomycetota; class Actinomycetes; order Kitasatosporales; family Streptomycetaceae; genus Streptomyces; species Streptomyces sp. NBC_00224. The sequence continues at coordinate 4,339,090 of NZ_CP108106.1, read as the reverse complement.
GGTCGTACGCGCAGGTCCACGGTCGACCACTCGTAGCCCGACGGGCGCCGAAGGGTCAGCTTCCGGCCCTTACGTTCCTTCACGACGCCTACCAACTGGGCGGCAGCGTCGAACACCGGTTGGTCGAGCACAATCTCCTGAGCCGTGATCACTGGAGAAAGAGCGCCATGGTCTTCCCGTGGGCTTCGCGCAGATGTCTCCGGAGCTGAACTCTGGCGTCCATCTCTCGGGCCGCGTTCCCGTCCTGTCGGGCGAGCCTCAGTTGAGCTACTACCACGGTGCACGGGGCGCACTCCTTCACTCCTGTGATTGCCGGCGGCTGAATGGCGTACATGGGGTTCTCCCTCGCCCCCTCAGCTTTGATGTATCGGGTTGCTAGTAGCTAACCCCCGTTCAGAGTCGGGAACTTGCACATCTCTTGCACAAGCTGCACAGGGGTACCCGGTCGGGCGAGGGCGGTGGAAATTCATCCCGAGGAGAGGAACACTGAGCCCATGAGCACGATCGAACTTGCACCAGGTGAGAACGTTGCTGTGCTGCGGAAATCCCGTGGCTGGTCTCAGAGGAAGCTCGCGCGCGGGGCGGGAATCTCGGAGTCGCTTCTTTCCAAGATCGAAGTCGGAGACCGGGCTCTGACCCCGGCCGTGGCGACGGCGATCGGCAAGGCCATGGGTATCTCCATGGCTGAAGTGATGGGGAAGACCGCCATCCGTCAGGGGGATCGGCGGTCCCTGGACTCGCTGAGGTCCGCGCTTCGTGACTACGACCTTCCTGGCAGCGCCCCGGTTGCGGAAGGCAAGCTGTCCGTCGACCTGCATACAGCCGAGGCCCACCGCAAGAAAGTCGACGTCGCCGGGCTTCTGAACGCCCTCCCCAGGTTGCTCCGCGACGCCACGACACACGCGCACCGAGAAAACACGCCGGAGGCGTGGATGATGCTTGCAGAGGCGTACAGCATCGTCTATTGGATCGCAGCGCGGCACAGGTGGATGGACATGGCCGAGCTCGCTGTCACCCGTCAGAGGTGGGCAACTGAACAGCAGGCGAACCCGTTGGGCTCCGCTGTTGCAGCTAGGGACCGGGCAGGTACTTACCTGAACTTCGGTGACATCGAACAGGGCCTAACGGTCGTTGAGCGCGCGATCGCTGCGGCACAAGGATCGCTGGGTGGCAGTGACCGCGATGTTGCTGTGTGCATCCTGAACCTTCGAGGTATGACCCTGGCGGGAAGGCTCAAGGACAAGACCGAAGCCAGGCGGGAGGTAGAACGCCACATCAGGTCCGCTCTCGCCACGTCCCAGGGCATGTCGCGAGAGCTGGAGGCTTACGGACTGACGGTCGGCCCGCAGAACACATTTGCACATCGGTTCGCGACCCTTGTGGATCTTGGGAAGCCCCGGGAAGCACTCGGGCTCACTGATGACATCTCAAAGGCCATGGCGGGCATGCCGCCGACTCGGGTTGCCCCCACGCACATCAACGCGGCGAGAGCTCAGCTTGACATCGGGGACCGTGACGGCGCCTTGGAGAACTTGACGATCGCGTGGCGCGTCGCACCCCAGATGGCGCGCATCCACCCCATGGGGCGGGAGGTGTTCCGAGTGCTCAGTTCGCTGCACCGAAGGAGCAACCCGCGACTGCTGAGGCTTTCGAAGATGTCCGGCATCGAGCTTTGAACTTGGCACGCATCAGGTTCGGGTGTGGGGCGCCGTATATCACTTCGCCTGGCTGGGCATCGGCGGCCACGACTGCCGGAGCCTGGAAGGGGTGGGACGGCGGAAACTGATGTACCGTCAGATTCGCCGCGTCGACCCCGCCCCCCCGGGAGGAAAGCCGCTCATGGACGCCGACTTCACCCCAGAGCAGCACGAGATCCGCCGCACCCTGCACACCCTGCTCACCAAGCGCTGCGGCCCCGACGAGGTCAAGGCCGCCGTACGGGCCGCCCCGGGGTGCGACCAGGCCCTGTGGCGGCAGCTCGCCAAGGAGATGGGGCTCCCGGGGATCGCGGTCCCCGAGGCGTACGGCGGGGTCGGCTGCGGGCCCGCCGAGCTCGCCCTCGCCTGCGAGGAGACCGGCCGCGTCCTCCTGCCGTCCCCGCTCCTCGCCACCGCCGCCCTCGCCGCCCCCCTCCTCCTCGCCCTCGGGACCGAGCCGCAGAAGCGCGCGTACCTGCCGCGACTGGCGCGCGGTGAGCTCACCGCGACCCTCGCCGTCCCGGGTGCCGCCCTCGCCCTGGCGCTCGGTCTGACCGGGGACAACGCCGACGGCGCCTGGGCGGGCGGTGGCCGCGCCGGGGGCATCCAGGCCCGGCAGGTCGACGGCGAGTGGCGGCTGTACGGCGAGGCCGCCCAGGTCCTCGACGGCCACCGCGCCGACCTCCTCCTCGTCGCCGCCCACACCGGCGGCTTCACCCGCAGCCGCGTCCGGCTGTTCCTCGTACGCGGAGACGCCGACGGTCTGCGCCGGACCCGGCAGACCACCCTCGACGAGACCCGCGCCCAGGGAAGGGTGCAACTCCGGGAGGTGGGTGGCGAGTTGGTGGGGGATGGTGACCCGACCGCCGCCCTCGCCGCCACCGGACGCACCGCCGCCGCCACCCTCGCCGCCGAAGCCGTCGGCGCCGGCGCGCACGTGCTGGAGCGGACCGTCGCGTACGTGAAGGAGCGCGAGCAGTTCGGGCGGCCCATCGGGTCCTTCCAGGCCGTGAAGCACCGCCTCGCGGACCGTTACGTACAGGTGCAGACGGCCCGCTCCGCCGCCTACTACGCGGCCTGGGACCCGGACGCCGGTGGGCTCGCCCTCGCGCAGGCCCTGGAGGCGCTGCGGAGCGCCGCCGCCGAGGCGATCCAGCTGCACGGCGGCATCGGGTTCACCTGGGAGCACGAGGCGCACCTGTACTTCAAGCGGTCCGCCTCCGACGAGCTGCTCTTCGGTCCCGTACCGCTGCTGCGGGCCTGGGCCGCCGAAGGGGCCGGGCTGTTTCGGTCCCGTACGTCAGGCACGCGCGCGCAGGCGGTCACCCGGTGACCGCCACACCGACCGGCAAGCCGAGCGGTAGGCCCACCGGCAAGCCGACCCGCGTCCCCCGCGCCGTACGCCTCGTCCAGAAGGTGTCCTCCACGCGCGCGTTCGCGAAGGTGGCCCCCCACGTCGTCCCCGCCCTGGACCGGGCCGTGCACCGGCTCACCCGGGGCAGGGTGCTGCCGAGCGCGCGGATGCTGCCCGGGGTCGTGCTCACCGCGCGCGGTGCCAAGTCGGGGCTCGCGCGCCGGACCCCGCTGGCCTGTATGCCGGAGGACGCCGGGACCTGGCTGCTCGTCGGGTCCAACTTCGGCCGCCCCGGCCACCCCGCCTGGACCGGCAATCTGCTGGCCCATCCGGACGCCGAGATCAGCTGGAAGGGGCGGGACCTGCCGGTCCGGGCCCGGCTGCTCGCGGGGGAGGAGCGGGCGGCGGCCTGGCGGGCGGCGCTGGCGTTCTGGCCCCCGTACGCCGCGTACCAGGCCCGGGTCGAGCGCGAGATACGGCTCTTCCGGCTGGAGCGGAGGGATGCGGGGGAGGCGGCGGAGCCGGGGCACGGGAACGCCGACGGGGTTCACCTCGGTGAACCGCCGTCGGCGTGACAGGACTTGAGGGCGCGTGCCCCGACAATCACCGCGTCAGTGCGAGGGCGCTCGCCCCGGCACGGACACCGGCACGGACGCCGGTACTCGGACGGATCCGTCTGCTTCGCCTACTTCGTAGGCTTCTTGCCGGTGATGCCCAGATGTACGAGCAGCGCCAGGTTCGGCTTCAGCTCGGCCTGTTTGACGCCCCAGGTCTGGAAGCCCTTCTGGTGCGAGGCGACCGCCGCGAGCATCGCGACGATCGAGCCCGCCATCGCCGCAGGGCTGACGTCCTTGTCGACCTTGCCCTTCGACTGGAGCTCCTTGACGGCGTCCGTAAGGGAGTTGTTCACGGAGTTGAGGATCTTCATGCGGATCTTGTAGAACCGCTTGTCGCCCTCGGCCGCGCCCAGGTCCACCACACGGAGGATCGCGTCGTTCTTGCGCCAGAAGTCGAGGAATCCCTCGACCAGTTCCTCCGCGGTCTGCCAGCCGGCCTTGCCGACCCAGGAGCGGCCTTCGACGAGGGCGGTCAACGCCGCGCCCTCCTTGGCCATTTCCTCCGCGATCTCCAGGACGGCGCCCTCGACGTCGGGGAAATACTGGTAGAAGGTCGCGGGTGAAGTGCCTGCCTTCCGGGCCACGTCGATGACTTTTACGTCCCGGTACGGCGAGGAGCTGAGCATCTCGCTGAGGCAGTCGAGCAGCTTCTGCCGCGTCGCCTGGCCGCGTCGGCCGGCCACGCGGCCGTCGACGGTGCGTACTTGTCCTGTCATGCCGTCAGCTTACCGAGGGGTGATCGGAGCGCGATTCGGCCGACTGCAAATGGGGGCCGAGGGTTGACGGCGGCGGGACGCGGGCGGGGAGCGGGGCCCGCCCGTGGCCCGGTGCCGCCCGGCGGCCGGGCCCCGCCGCCGGACCTGGCCCGGACCCTGCATAGACCGGATGTCGAGCGCCCGTCCGCCACTCGAATGGTGTTATCAACAGCCTGTGGACACTGTCTGTGGACAACCCGTGCGGCAAAAGGGCGTGGGCGTCTACAGTGGGGGCAAAGCGGATCATTTGTTCGATTTACGCCGCTGCGGGGTGCGGCCGGGGCCGTTAGCTTCACCGCGTAGCGGCACCCCGGGCGGGGCCACTCCAGGAAGGAACCAGGCGCATGGGCGGATTTCCGGAAGGCGCGCCGTGCTGGGCCGACGCGACGCTGTCCGACCTCGCGGCGGGCAAGCGGTTCTACGGCGCACTGATGGGCTGGACCTTCGACGACGACGCCGAGGAGCGGTACGGGTACTACACCAACGCCTTCAGCGGAGGAAAGCGCGTCGCCGCCCTCGTCCCCAAGAGGGACGGCCGGATGCCGACCGCCTGGGGCGTCTACTTCGCGACCCCCGACGCCGCGGGCCTCGCCGTGCGGATCAGGGCGGCGGGCGGCCAGCTGGTGACGGACCCGATGGAGGTTCCTCCGTACGGGACGATGGCGGTCGCCGCCGACCCCGGCGGCGCGGTCTTCGGCCTCTGGCAGGCCGCTCGGCACACGGGCTTCGAGAAGAGCGGCGAGCCGGGCTCCTTCTGCTGGACCGAGGTGTACACCCGGGACGCGGCCCAGGCCGACCGCTTCTACGAGGCGGTCTTCGGCTTCGAGGGCCGGGACCTGGACGGCACGGACGACGACTTCCGCACTTGGTCGCCCGCGGGCTCCGAGCCCGGCCCCGACACGGCCTTCGGCGGCCGCGGCCTCATCGGGGACACCTTCCCCGCCGAGATGCCCGACCACTTCCTGGTGTACTTCGCGGTGGGGGACTGCGACGCCACGGCCGCGGCCTGTGTCGACCTGGGTGGCCGGGTCACCACCGCGCCGTTCGACATGGCCCACGGACGGATGGCCGTCCTCACCGACGACCAGGGGGCGAGCTTCGCGATCCTCCAGAAGGACTGACCCGCCCCTCCCTGCGGACCGGGCGGGGGATGTCCGGATCGGGATGAGACATCCCGATCCGTACTTGGGTTGGCCACCGGGCGCCTCCGGCAGGAAGAATCGGGGTGCCGCGTGAGACGCTGCACGGGGCCTTGTTGCGACGCGTTGATACTTAAGGCCCGTACGGGGAGGTGGCAGGCAAGTGGAGCAGCTGACGCAGCACGACCCGAGGCGGATCGGCCCCTTTGAGGTGCTGGGACGGCTCGGTGCCGGCGGCATGGGGCTGGTCTATCTGGCGCGCTCGGCGTCCGGCCGCCGCGTGGCGATCAAGACGGTGCGCACCGAGCTCGCCGAGGACCAGCTGTTCCGGGTCCGCTTCACCCGCGAGGTGGAGGCGGCCCGGGCCGTCAGCGGCTTCTACACGGCGGCCGTGGTCGACGCCGACCCGCGCGCGGCCGTGCCGTGGCTGGCCACCGCGTACGTACCGGCGCCCTCGCTAGAGGAAATAGTGAACGAGTGCGGGCCGCTCCCGGCCCAGGCGGTGCGCTGGCTCGCGGCCGGCATCGCCGAGGCGCTGCAGTCCATCCACGGGGCGGGCCTGGTCCACCGCGACCTCAAGCCGTCCAACGTCCTGGTGGTCGAGGACGGCCCCCGGGTGATCGACTTCGGTATCGCGTCCGGTGTCTCCAACACCCGCCTGACCATGACGAACGTGGCCGTCGGCACGCCCGCGTACATGTCGCCCGAGCAGGCGAAGGACTCGCGCAGCGTGACCGGCGCCAGCGATGTGTTCTCGCTCGGCTCGACGCTGGTCTTCGCGGCGACCGGCCACGCCCCCTTCCACGGCGCCAACCCGGTCGAGACCGTCTTCATGCTGCTGCGCGAGGGCCCGGACGTGACCGGTCTGCCGGACGAGCTGCGGCCGCTCATCGAGTCCTGCATGAAGATGGAGGCCGGGCTGCGGCCCTCGCCCGAGGACCTCCAGTCGCAGCTCGCCCCGCACCTCTTCGGCGGCTCGGACGACAGCGGCACCGCGTCGGCGTGGCTGCCCGACCGCTCGGTGGCGATGATCGAGCAGCGCCGGGGCGGCGGCCGGGCCAAGCCGGTCGCGCAGCCCGTGGACCCCTCGCCGCCGCCGCGCCCGCCCTACCAGCCGCCGTACCAGCCCTCGCTGCCCGAGGCCGTGCCGGACGGGCCGGTCCGGCTGGCCGGGGCGAAGGTGCCGATCGGCCCCGGGCCCCGGGTCATGGACGGGTCGCAGGCGGTCTCCGAGGCCAGCCCCGCCACGGGGTGGGTCAGAGTCCCGGCCGGCGGCCCCCCGGGCAGACCTGACCGGCCCCCGGCGAACGGGGCACTGGCGGCCACCGCGCCGCCCGTCCCGGCCCCGGCCCACTCGCCCGAGCCGCCCGGCCGCTGGCGGCCCTGGCGCTTCCGCATGTCGAACGACGTGTGGGGCACTCCGGCGGTGGCGGGCGACCTGCTCTACGTCACCTCCTTCGAGGTGCACGCGCTGGACGTGGGCAGTGGCCGGCGCCAGTTCAAGACGCGGGACGTGGCGTGGGCGATGGCCGTGGAGGCGGGCCGGATCCACGCCTCCGACGGCCCGACGCTGTACGCGCTGGACGCGACGGACGGCCGCGAGCTGTGGCGGCTGCCGACCGACGCCTGGGTCTACGCCCTCAAGGCGGACCGGGGCACGATCGTCACCGCGACGCGGGGCGGCGGGGTGCAGGCCTGGGAGGCCGCGAACGGCGAGAAGCTGTGGGAGATCACCGGCGCCCAGAGCGACTTCGAGACGCCCGAGGCCGGGCCGGTGATCCACGAGGGCACGGTGTACGTGTGGCAGGACGCGCGGCTGCGCGCCCTCGACGCGCGTACGGGCGCGGAGCGCTGGTCGTACCCGGTGGGCGACGCGGCGTCGTGCGGCGGAGTCCCGGTCCGCCTCGCCCCGGCGCAGGACGGCTACGTCTACGTCTCGGCGGGCACGCGTGTCCTCTCGATCGACATCGCCAGCGGCCACGTCCGCTGGCACTTCGAGGCCCCGGCGGTCTTCCTCTGCCCGCCGACCTTCGCGCCGGGCCCGGCGGTCGCGGGCGGCGGGGTGTACCTGGCGGACTACCTCGGCACGGTGTACGCGCTGGACGCGGCCACCGGCAAGGACCGCTGGCGCATCGCGACCGAGTCCCGCCAGTCCATCGAGCCGGTCCTGGTGGCGGACGGCAACATCCACGTGGGCAGCGGCAACGCGCTGTACACCCTGGACGCGGTCACCTCCACCCCCAAGTGGCGCTTCGCGGCGGGCGCGGAGGTCGTGGGCACGCCGGTGGTGGCGGACGGCCGCATCCACTTCGGCTCGGCGGACCACTGCCTCTACACCCTGGACGCGGCGGGCGGCCAACTCCGCTGGAAGCTCGCCACGGGCGGGGAGATCACGGGCTCGCCGGTGGCGCGGAACGGGGTGGTCTACGCGTGCAGCAAGGACCGTTGCGTGTACGCGCTTGACGCGGTGAAGGGGACGGCGACGTCGGGGGCGCACAGGTGAATCGGCTTCGCCCGGGGCCGCGTGCCTTTCTGCGGGCCCGGTGGGGGTTGCTCGCGCAGTTCCCCGCGCCCCTGAGATGCGCCCCTCCGGGGCGCCCAGGGGATGCCGCGTAGCGGCATTTTTAGGGGCGCGGGGAACTGCGCGACCAGCCACAGATGACCCGCAGACGAACGGGGTCCGGGGGAAACCCACCCCGGGACGGCCGTCGCACCTGCACGGAAGGGGCTGGAACGGCGGCCGTCGTTCACGAGCGCGGGACGACACGGGCCCGGGCACAAGCGCGGCGCGCCGGACAGAGAGCCACCCCGGCTCTCGCTCAAGACGCTACCCCCCACCCCGCCCCCTTGCCAGCGGGGCTGTGGGAGTACGACGTGGACGCCGAGGAGATCGTGTGGCAGTCCTTCGGGGCCCCGGACGCCGCCCCGCACCGCCGAGGCAGCCCGGGTCGAGCCATTTGTCCGGGACGAGACGGGTGATGCGCGCGGTTTCCGCCCGGAATCACCCAAGAACCGGGCCCTACGGACCGCCGGACTCCGCACCGGACTCCGCCCCGGGCAGGACGAATCCCCACCCGCCCCTCCTGTTACGGTGTCGGCGGTCTTCGGCAGGCTTCATTACGGGGGTAGGGCACGTGTTCCGTCGACGGATGAGGTTCACGGCCGTACTGGCCGGAGTGGTGCTGGCGCTGACCGGGTTCTCCGGGCACGGCCACGGCAAGAGCAGCGGCGGTGGCGGCGGCTGCTCCAACTCCCACAAGAGCAACGGCGGTTCGGGCTACCGCCACGACGACGACTACGACAGCACCGGAGGGTCCGGCTCCAGCTCGGGCTCCGGCTCCGGGTCGTACACCCCGAGCCCGACACCGTCCCCCTCGGCCACCGCCACGGGGACCGTCGTCACCTGTGTCTCGCCCGCCAAGGGCAAGCGCCCGGCCGTCACTTCCGCGACCGTACGGGTCACCGGCGACCCGCTGGCGAGCGGCAGCCACCGCTACCGTCTGGAGGTCGCCTTCCTCGGCTCGGCCGACGAGACGGTCGACACGGGCTCCGCCTTCGTCACCCTCGATGCGGGGGCGGCGGAGAGCGTGAAGGTGCCGATGGCGCTGCCGTCGCGCATCGCCAAGGTGAAGGACTGCCGCGTGGTGCGGGTCATGGAGTGGAGCTGACGCCCGACGGCGTCACCCCCGGTTCTTCTCCGCCTTGCCCTTGAGCGCGGTCAGCAGGTCGCGCAGCAGGGACACGGTCATGTCGTCGACCAGGTTGGCGTTCTCGTCGAACCGCTCGTGCGCACGGAAGACCTGGAGCTCAGGCTTGACCACGATGTCGCTCTCGGTCCAGACGAACACCTGACGCAGCGCCAACTGGGCGCGGACGGTGCCGAAGTTGGTCGGCGCCGCGCCCATGATCGCGATCGGCTTGTGCCGCAGCGGCAGGCCCTCCTGCTTGGTCCAGTCGGTGCTGACCCAGTCGATGGCGTTCTTCAGCGTGCCCGGGATCGAGTAGTTGAACTCGGGCGTCGCGATCAGCACGCCGTCGGCCTCGTTGATGCGGCGGCGCAGGTCGGCGACGACCGCCGGGCGGTTCTCGGGAGTGTCCAGGTCCAGGTCGTACGGGGGGATGTCGCGCAGGCCCTCGTAGATCTCGATGTCCAGGCCGCCGGGCTGGAACTTCTGGGCGGCCCGCAGCAGGGCGCTGTTGTACGAGTCGGCGCGCAGGCTGCCCGAGATGCCGAGGATCTTGAAGTCGCTCATTGGTTTCCCTCCCAAGTGTGCGCCCCGAGGCGGGTGTTGCCCCTGCGGCGATGTGATGACACTAAACCGTTCAGTTCATTCATGCAACTACACCGTGTGGTTTAGTCTTCTGAACGGTTCAGTCAGGGCATACTGAGGCGGACAGGTGGAGGCGGCGACGGAGGCGAGAGCGATGAGCGAGGACGTGGACGCGTACGGAATCCCGGTGATCCCGGAGGCCGTGAGCGTCTCCCAGGTGAAGCGGCGGGCCATAGAGGAGGCGGCCCTGGCCGAGTTCCTGGCCGGGGGGTACAGCGCGGTGTCGGTCGATGCGATCGCCTCGCGCGCGGGGGTGTCCAAGCCGACGGTGTACAAGCACTTCGGCAGCAAGGAGCGGCTGTTCCTCGCGGTCATCGGCTCGGTCCTGAACGGGGCGTACGAGGAGCTGGAGCCGCACGGCACCGCGCTCACCCGGGCCGTCGACCTGCGCTCGGCGCTGATCGAGGTGCAGCTCGAATGGACGCTGATCCAGCTCGACGACCGGATCGTGCGGCTGCGGCGGCTGGTGATCGGGGAGGTCGACCGCTTCCCGCAGCTGGGGCGGCTGTGGTTCCGGCGCAGCTACGCGGCGATGAACGCGCCGCTGGTCGAGGCGTTCACCGAGCTCACGCGGCGCGGCGAGCTGGCCGTGCCGGATCCCGATCTTGCGGTGAAGCAGCTCGTCGGGACGACGATCTCGATCCCGCAGCTGGCGAAGACGTTCGACCCCGGGTATGCGCCGTCCCACGACGAGGTGGAGGCGTCGGTGGTGGCGGGGGTGGATGTGTTCCTGGCGCGGTACGGGGTGGGTGGCGGGTAGCGCCTCCGGCGGGAGTTCCCCACCCCGCCCCTTCCCGAAAGCCCTTGGCGGGCGGCCCGGTTCGTTGGCTGCGGACCGTGGTGGGCTGGTCGCGCAGTTCCCCGCGCCCCTGAGATGCGCCCCTTCGGGGCGCCCAGACGAATCAGCGCACCCGGAACCGCCCCCCTCCCCTCCCCCCGAACAACTCCGCCTGCCTCTCCGGCGGAAGGTTCCCCAGCGCGATCAGCTGCGGCGCCTGCGCGAAGGACTGGGCGAGGGTGGGGGCTCGGGTCGTCCACAGGGCTCGGACCGTGCCCTGGACCGCTTCCGTGGGGTAGGAGGCCAGGGTTTCCGCGCAGGCCAGCGCCGCCCGGACCTCCTCGCCCGCTGCCGTCACCTCGCTGACCAGGCCCGTCTCGTACGCCCGGCGCGCCGAGAGCCGTTCCGCCGTGCCCATCAGGGCGAGCCGGGCCGCCTCCCCGGGGGGCATGCGGGTGGCCAGGTAGGCGGACTCGTACGCGCTGACCATCCCGTACGTGGTGTGCGGGTCGAAGAACGTGGCGTCCTCGGCGGCGATCACGAACTCCGCCTCGCCCAGCAGATAGAACGCCCCGCCGCACGCCATCCCGCGCACCGCCGCGATCACCGGTTTCCACAGGTCGTTCGCCTTCGGGCCGATCGTGAGGAGGGGGTCGTCGATCGAGTACGGGGAGGACGGCTGCGGCACCCGCGCCGCGCGGTCGATGCCCGTGCAGAACGCCTTCTCGCCCGCCCCGGTCAGCACGACGGCCCGTACGGCGTCGTCGTAGCGGAACCCGCGCCAGGCGGCGGACAGTTCGGCCGCAGTGTCGAGGTCGATCGCGTTGTGTTTGTGCGGCCGGTTCAGCGTGACGACCGCCACGCCCGTCTTCTCGTCCCGTACGACCTCCAGCGTCATGCGCGCTCCAGGAGCCAGCGGGGGACGGTCATGGAGTCTGCCTCGGTGGACATCCGGGTGAACGCGACCTGCACGCGCGCGCCGATCCGCAGCCGCTCCGGCGCCACCGAGTCCAGCGGCGCGTCCGGCTCGGCGACCACATTGCCGACCAGGCGGATCAGCGGGTCCTCGACGAGTTCGACGACCACCGCGTTGTAGGGGGCCTGGGCCGCGTACTCCGGCAGGAGCGGGGGGTGGGGGAACACGTACGACCAGATGCGGCCGCGCCCCGACATCCGGCGCCACTCGCTGTCGAAGGAGTGGCAGTGCGGGCAGCACGGCCGTGGCGGGAACCGCAGCCGCCCGCAGTCGGGGGCGGCGCAGGCCTGGACGCGCAGTTCGCCTCGGGCGGCGTACTCCCAGAACGGGGCGCCGTCGTCGTCGGTCACCGGGGCCAGCATCTCAACTCCTCAGCAGAATCGCGGACGTGGGCACGCCCTCGCCCGCCGTGACCAGGCAGGTCGCGGCGTCGGGAACCTGCGCCGTGGAGGTGCCGCGCAGTTGCTTCACGCCCTCGTTGATGAGGTTGAAGCCGTGTACGTACGCCTCGCTCAGGCCGCCGCCACCCGTGTTGAGCGGCAGCCGGCCGCCGATCTCCAGGGCGCCGCCCTCGGTGAAGGCGGCGCCCTCGCCCCGGCCGCAGAAGCCGTAGCCCTCCAGGGAGAGCGGCACGAGCGGGGTGAACGCGTCGTAGATCTGGGCGACGTCGACGTCCTGGGGGCCGAAGTCGGCCTGTTTCCACAGGTGGCGGGCGGCGGTCCAGGCGGGGCCGGTCAGCGGGTCGTCGTTCCAGTAGTTGACCATGCCGTGGTGCTGGGCGGGCAGGCCCTGGGCGGCGGAGTGCACGTACACCGGCCGCTGCCGGCAGTCGCGGGCGCGCTCGGCGGAGACGATCACGCACGCGAGCGCGCCGTCCGTCTCCAGGCAGTTGTCGAAGAGGCAGAGCGGCTCGCTGATCCAGCGCGAGGTCATATACATGTCGCGGGTCAGCGGCCGCTCGTACATGATCGCGGCCGGGTTCTGGTTGGCGCGGTTGCGGCAGGCGAGGGCGACGTTGAAGAGGTGGTCGCGGGTGGCGCCGTACTCGTGCATATAGCGCCGCGCCAGCATGCCGATCTCGTCGGCGGGCCGCAGCAGCCCGAACGGGCGCGTCCACTGGGCGGGGGTGGGCAGTTGGACCGCCGTGTTCGTCCACGGCCGGGGCCCGCTGCCGCGCTTGCGGGAGCGCCAGGCGACCCCCACGTTCGCCTGGCCGGTGGCGACGGCGGCGGCGAGATGGGCGACGGTGGCGCACGAACCGCCGCCGCCGAAGCCGACCTTGCCGAAGAAGGTGACGTCGCCGGCCCCGATGGACTTGGCGATCTCCACCTCGTCGGTCTCCTCCATCGTGTACGAGGCGAAGCCGTCCACCTCGGAGGGGGGTATCCCGGCGTCGTCGAGCGCGGCGAGGATGGCCCGGCAGGCCAACTTCTTCTCGGAGTCGCCGAGTCGGCGGGCGAACTCCGTCTGGCCTATGCCCGCGATTGCCGTCGCGTCCTTGAGCATCGACACCCGCCACCTCCGCGATCGCCGTGCGCCATTGCCGCTGAATTGCTGCTGACAGCGAGGAAGGGTACAGCTAATCTGACGGGTAGTCAGCTACTGCGGCCGGGAGGGTTTGCCATGCGGGAAGACCTTCGGGAAGACCTTCGGGGGGATCTGGAGTGGGGCTCCGTCCCCAAGCTCGTACGGGACGCGGCCGGGCGGTACGGACAGCGCGAGGCCGTCGTCGAGGGCCGCGTCCGCGTCTCGTACGCGGAGCTGGGCGAGCGGGTCGAACGGGCGGCGGCGGCCTGTATGGCGGCCGGGGTCGAGAGCGGCGACCGGGTCGCGGTGTGGGCGCCCAACACCCTGGACTGGATCGTCTCCGCGCTCGGCGCGGTCACCGCCGGGGCGGTGCTCGTCCCGCTGAACACGCGCTTCAAGGGCGCGGAGGCGGCGTACGTACTCCAACGCAGCCGGGCGAAGCTGCTGTTCATCACGGGAACGTTCCTGGGCACGTCGTACGTTGCCACCTTGCGGCGTGCCGCCGCCGAGGGCGAGGGCGCGGGGCCGCTGCCCGGACTGCCGCACCTGGAACAGGTGGTGGTCCTGGCGGACGACGCGCCGGACGACTTCTGGACCTGGAAGGACTTCCTGGCGGCAGGGGAAGGCGTTCCGGCGGCGGACGTGCGAGGGCGGGCGGACTCGGTGGCCCCCTCCGCCCCCTCGGACATCGTCTTCACCTCCGGCACGACGGGCCGCCCCAAGGGCGCGGTGATCACGCACGCGCAGACGCTGCGGGGCTACGGCATCTGGAGCGAACTGGCGGGCCTGCGCGAGGGCGACCGCTATCTGATCGTGAACCCGTTCTTCCACACCTTCGGGTACAAGGCGGGGATCATCGCCTGTCTGATGCGGGGCGCGACGATGGTGCCGCAGCCGGTGTTCGACGTCGAGACGGTCCTGGCGAACATCGCCGCCGAGCGCATCTCCGTACTGCCGGGCCCGCCCACGCTCCACCAGTCCCTCCTCGACCACCCGGCGCGCACGGCCCACGACCTGTCCGCGCTGCGGCTCGTGGTGACCGGTGCGGCGGTCGTCCCGCTGCGGCTGGTGGAGCGGCTGCGGACGGAGCTGGGGATCGGGACGGTGCTCACCGCGTACGGGCTCTCCGAGGCGAGCGGCATCGTCACGATGTGCCGCCGCGGCGACCCGGCGGAGGTGATCGCGGCCACGTCCGGGCGGGCGATACCCGGTACGGAGGTACGGGTCCTGGCGGCGCCGGGTGAGCCGGGGGAGGTGCTGGTGCGCGGGTTCAACGTGATGCGCGGGTACTTCGAGGACGAGGCGGAGACGGCGCGGGCGATCACGGCGGACGGGTGGCTGCGGACGGGGGACGTGGGGGTCCTGGACGCGGCGGGCAACCTGCGGATCACCGACCGGATCAAGGACATGTTCATCGTCGGCGGGTTCAACGCGTACCCCGCCGAGATCGAGCAGGTGCTCGGCCTGCACCCCGAGGTCGCGGACGTGGCGGTGGTGGGGGTGCCGGACGGGCGGCTCGGGGAGGTGGGGCGGGCGTTCGTGGTGCGGAGGCCCGGGGCGGCCCTGACGGCGGACGAGCTGATCGCGTGGGCGCGGCGGGAGATGGCGAACTTCAAGGTGCCGCGGGAGGTGTGGTTCTTGGGGGAGTTGCCGCGGAATGCGGGGGGGAAGGTGGTGAAGGGGGTGCTTCGGGAGTTTCCCCCCACCCCGCCCGTTGCCTGAACCCTCCGGGGGTGGGCGGGGGTTGAGGCTCGTTGCCCGGGGGCTGCGCCCCCGGACCCCGGGCGGGGCTGCGCCCCTGCACCCCCTCGGGGCTTCGCCCCGGACCCCGGGCGGGGCTGCGCCCCTGCACCCCCTCGGGGCTTCGCCCCGGACCCCGGGCGGGGCTGCGCCCCTGCACCCCCTCGGGGCTTCGCCCCGGACCCCCCGTTTGTCTGCGGATCGTGGTGGGTTGCTCGCGCAGTTCCCCGCGCCCCTAAGAATGCCGCTGCGCGGCAATCCCCTGGGCGCCCCGCAGGGGTGCTTTTAGGGGCGCGGGGAACTGCGCGACCAGCCCCCACCGGCCCGCAGACGGACTGAGACCCACGGCGGTTACTTGGTCGCCTCGCCGTTGAACCTTGACATCGACCAGAAATAGCCGAGCCCCGCGAGGCAAACGCTCCACCCCACCGCCAGCCACCCGTTGTTGCCGATCTCCGTGCCGAGCAGGAGGCCGCGCAGGGTTTCGATGGCGGGGGTGAAGGGCTGGTACTCGGCGATCGGCTGGAACCAGCCCGGCATCGTGTCGGCCGGGATGAAGGCGCTGGAGATGAGCGGCAGGAGGATCAGCGGCTGCGCGCTGTTGGCGGCGGCCTCGGCGTTCGGGCTGGCCATGCCCATGCCGACGGCGATCCAGGTGAGCGCCAGGGCGAAGAGCACGAGCAGTCCGAACGCGGCCAGCCACTCCAGGGCCGTGGCGTTCGTGGAGCGGAAGCCGATGGCCACGGCGACGGCGCCCACGAGGACCACGCTGGCGACGCACTGCAGCACGCTGCCGACGACGTGCCCGATGAGGACGGAACCGCGGTGGATCGCCAGCGTACGGAAGCGGGCGATGATGCCCTCGTTCATGTCGGTGGCGACGGACACCGCGGCCCCGATCACGGTGCCGCCGATGGTCATCATCAGGATGCCCGGGACGATGTAGGCGATGTAGTCGGAGCGGTCGGTGCCGCCGATGCCCGTGCTCATCACGTCTCCGAAGATGTAGACGAAGAGCAGCAGGAGCATGACCGGGGTGAGCAGCAGGTTCAGGGTGAGGGACGGGTAGCGGCGCGCGTGCAGCAGGTTGCGGCGCAGCATCGTCCTTGAGTCGCGGACGGCGAGGGAGAGAGAGCTCATCGGACGGACTCCTTGGGCTGGTTGGGGACCTTGGCGCTGCCGGTCAGGGCGAAGAACACGTCGTCGAGGTCGGGGGTGTGCACGGTCAGCTCGTCCGCCTCGATGCCGGCGGAGTGCAGCCGGTCGAGGAGGGAGCGCAGCTCGCGCTGGCTGCCGCCGCTGGGGATCTGGAGTGACAGCGCCTCGTCGTCCCTGGTGACCTCGCCGAGAGCGGAGGCGGCGCTCCCGTACGCGGACGGATCGGTGAAGCGGAGCCGGACGTGTCCGCCGGGGATCAGCCGTTTCAGCTCCTCTGCCGTCCCCTCGGCGGCGATCTTGCCGTCGTGCAGTACGGCGATGCGGTCGGCGAGTTCGTCGGCCTCGTCCAGGTACTGGGTGGTGAGGAAGACGGTGACGCCGCCCGCCACCAGCTCGCGGATGATCCCCCACATGTTGTGGCGGCTGCGCGGGTCGAGGCCGGTGGTCGGCTCGTCCAGGAAGATGATCCGCGGGTCGCCGACCAGTGTCATGGCGATGTCCAGGCGGCGCTTCATACCGCCGGAGTAGGTGGAGGCGGGCTTCTTCGCCGCCTCCACCAGGTCGAAGCGCTCAAGGAGTTCGGCAGCGACCCGGCGCCCCTCCCGCTTGGACAGGTGGTGCAGGTCCGCCATGAGGAGCATGTTCTCCTCGCCCGTGATCAGGCCGTCGACGGCGGAGAACTGGCCGGTGACGCCGATCGAGCGACGCACCGCCTGGGGGTCGGCGGCCAGGTCGTGGCCGCCGATGTGGATGCCGCCGGTGCCGGGGTCGGCGGAGACGAGGGTCGAGAGGATCTTCACGGCGGTGGTCTTGCCGGCGCCGTTCGGGCCGAGCAGGGAGAAGACCGTTCCTTCGGGGACGGCCAGGTCGACGCCGTCGAGCACGACCTTGTCGCCGTAGGACTTGCGCAGCCCGTTCGCCGCGATGGCCAGGTTGGTCACGATGGGGCTCCTTCAGAGACTGCGGGCGGTCAGAGGCTGTGAGCGGTGAGGCCGTGAGCGGTCAGAGGCTGCGGGCGGCGATGTCGCCGTGGGCGGTGGTCGCGTGGATGTTCAGGCCGGCGGCGCCGTCGGTGTTCAGAAGCGCGTTCTGGATCCGGCCGTACGTGGTGCCGGCGTCCAGGGAGGCGGAGACTCCGCGGGCGGCGCCGACCGAGATGTCGCCCTGCTGGGTGCTCAGGGTGACCGTGCCGCTCATCGCCTCGGCGATGTGGATGCTGCCCCGCTGGGTGTTGATCTCCGCGGGACCGCCCAGGCGGCCGACCGAGACGTCGCTGTCGAGGACGGTGAGGCGGGCGCTCGCGGCCTCGTCGAGCTTGAGCGTGCCGCTCGCGCCCTCGATGACGACGTCGCCGAGCCGTCCGACGCCCCGGAACTCGGCGGCGGCGGCCTTCGCTTCGATACGGGAGCCGGTGGGCAGCTGGACCGTCACCTCGACGGATCCGGAGTTGCCGAGGAGCCGGTTCTTCGCCGGTGCGGCCTCGATCCGCAGGACGCCGTCGCCGTACTCGACCGTGACCTGCTCGGCCGCCTTCACGTCGCGGCCGTTCGAGGGGTTCGCGGGCAGGACCTCGACGGTGGCGTCGGCCCGGTCGGCGGCGATGAACTGGATGCGTCCCGCGGGGATGTCGAGGACGGCGGCGATCGGGGCGGTGGTGGTGAACTTCTGCATTGTTCTTTCCTTCGGTTCGTCGTTTCCGATGAGGGAAAAGCTACGTTGCGTTCATAGATCGAGCAACAAGCCCGTTGCGAAGAATTGTCATCAATGCAGGTCAGAGCTAGGAAATCGTTGCAATGGTCTCGGCTTTAATGCAACGACAGCCATGTCGATCGTTGCAATGGGTTGGGAGTGAACGCTATGCTCGCGGCATCAAGGACTACGAAGGAGACCGCGATGCCGGGAGGCAGGCTCACCCAGCAGGAACGCCAGCAGATCGCGCTGGGGCTGGCCGACGGCCTCGCCTACGCGGAGATCGCCAGACGGCTCGACCGCCCCACCTCGACCATCACGCGTGAGGTGATGCGCAACGGCGGCCCCACCGCCTACCGCGCCGACCTGGCCCACCGCGCCACCGAGCGCCGCGCCCACCGGCGCACGCAGACCGCGCCCCGGGACCCGCAGGCGCCCGCGCAGGCCTATGGTCGCGATGCCGAGGCGGTGCGCGAGTACGAGGAGTCGCTCACCACCGTCATGATGGCCTCGGGCCTGCCCAAGATGATGTCCCGGGTGATGGCCTGCCTCACCCTCACCGACGCGGGCAGCCTCACCGCGTCCGAACTCGTCCAGCGCCTACAGGTCAGCCCGGCGTCCGTCTCCAAAGCGGTCGCGTTCCTCGACAGCCAGGGCATGATCCGCCGGGAACGCGACGAACGCCGCCGCGAGCGCTACGTCATCGACGACGACATCTGGTACCAGTCGATGATGGCCAGCGTCCGGGCCAACGCCCAGATCGTCGAGATCGCACGGCAGGGCGTGGGCGTCCTCGGGCCCGAAACCCCGGCCGCCGTCCGCCTGGAGAACATCGCCCGCTTCCTCGACTTCGTCGGCGAGAGCCTCATACGTGCCGCGGAGCAGGCCCGCGAGGTCCTCCACACGAAGGCCGAAACGCCCTCGCCCTGAGCCGACCCCGTCTTCCGGAAATCCACACACCAAGCGCCCCGCGGCACGTCCGGCCGCGGGGCGCTTGGTTTCCCCCGTACTTCCCCCGATCCCCCGTACTTCCCCCGTACCCCCGTACCCCCGTGCTCCCCCGTACTTCCCCCGTTGTTCCCCCCGTCGGGGACGCGCACCCCCAAGTACGCGTCCCCGGCGATCCCCCGATCCCCCGTTCCCCCTGGCCCCCGTTCCCCCGTGGCCCGGTGGTTCCCCCGTGGTTCCCCCGTAAGTCGCCGGCCGCGGCGCCCCCCGCCGCGTCGCCGCGGCCGGCCCCCGCCCAGCAGTGGTACTCAGGCCTCTTCGGAACCCGCGTGGTTCTCCTGGGGCTTGAGGACGTCCCGGCCGATCAGGCCCGCGTGGTTCTCCATGGGCTTGACCGGGCCGCCCGTGCCGATGACCCCGGCGTGGTTCTCCAGCGGCTTCACCACGTCGCCGCCGACCAGGCCCGCGTGGTTCTCCAGGGGCTTGATCTTGGCGTCACCACCGAGCGAGGCCGCCAGGCCCGCGTGGTTCTCCATCGGGCGGATGGTGCCCGTCCCCGTACCCGAGCCGGAGCCCGGGCTCCCCGCGTGGTTCTCCTGCGTCGTGGTGTCGCCGATCTCGGGCTTGTTTCCGTCACTCATCGTGCTCAGCTCCCCTGAGTTTTCTGCATGTCGTGCTGTGAACGGTGCCCGCCCGGCGGCTCCCCCGAGGGTCGCCGGACGGGCACTTCAAGGGCCGTCCACATTAGCGGGGAGGCCCACCGTCGACCCGCCTGCCCCCCGACGCGGCGGATCGTTGAGTAAGAGAGTGCCGAGGGGCGATAAACGATGGCTAAACGGCGTCGGCAACAGCTTGGACAGTCACCGACGTGCCTACGGTTCCGCGTACGGCGAAAGCCCCCTCGAACAGGGGAAAGTCTCGCTGCGCCGACTCGCTACGCCGCCGCCATCGGGCTGAGCAACTGCCGTACGTCCTTGGCCTCCGCCGCGCCCGTCGACTCGTAGATGGCCAGCGCCTCGCGCCAGCACGCGCGGGCCCGGTCGGCCTGGCCCAGCTGGTCCAGGGCGCGGCCCAGCGTCGTCAGGACGTTGCCGCGCATCCACTCGCCGCCGATGCAGCGCAGCGCCAGCGCCTGCTCCGCGTGCTGGGCCGCCCGGGCCGGGCGCCGCGCCGCGAAGTGGGCCTCGGCGATACGGAAGTGGGTGGTGCCCTCCCACAGGCGCTGGCGGTTGTCCTGGAAGACCTGGAGGGCCTGGCCCAGTTGGGACAGGGCGTCGTCCAGGCGGCCCGCCCTCGTCAGCGCGATGCCCAGTGCGAAGCGGCCGTTGGCGACCCGCAGGGCCAGGCCCATCTCGCTGAAGATGTCGAGCCCGCGCTGGGCGAGTTCGACGGCGCTGGACGTACGGCCCATGTTCACGTGGATCCGCGCCAGATTGCACAGCGCGCTCGCCTCGCCCGGCCGGTTGCCGTCGGCGCGGTAGTTGTCGATCGCCTCCTGGAGGAAGCGCTCGCCGTCGGCGTGGCGGTTCTGGTAGAACGCGATGATCCCGCGGTCGTTGGGCGCGGCCCCGGCCGGCATCGGGTCACCGGCCTCGTTGGCGAGCAGCGAGGAGAGCCGCGCCTCCTCGTCGGCCTGCTCGAAGCGGCCGGAGACGAGCAGCACGGTGGACAGCGCGAGCCGGGCCCGCGCTTCGGCGCTCGCGTCGTCCCTCTCGTGCCCGGCGTCGCGGACGGCGACGGCGGTGGTCTCGTACTGCCGCGAGTTGGCCCCCGACTCGGCGAGGTCCTTCGCCGCCCACAGCAGGTCCACCGCGCGCCGCAGCAGCGCGGGGTCGCCCGCGCACTGGTGGACGCACGACAGCAGGCAGTTGGCCTCCGCGTACAGCCAGTCCACCGCCGCGTGCCCGTCGGCGAACGGCAGCCCCGGGTACTGGGTCGGCGCCAGGTGTTCCACCAGCCGGTCGCCGGGCCGCTCGATCGCGTACACCCGGGCGGCCGTGGCCAGATAGAAGTCGAGCAGCCGCGACATGGCGGGGGCCCGCTCGGACGGCGGGTCCTCGTCGCGCTCGGCGCATGCACGCGCGTAGAGCCGTACGAGATCGTGGTAGCGGTAGCGGCCGGGAGCCGCCGACTCCACCAGGCTGGTGTCCACGAGGGATTCGAGCAGGTCCTCGGTCTCCTGGAGCGGCAGGTCGAGTACGGCGGCGGCCGCGGCCAGTGAGATGTCCGAGCCGTCGGGCAGGCCCAGCAGCCGGAAGGCGCGGGCCTGGGCGGGCTCCAGCTGGCCGTAGCCGAGCTCGAAGGTGGCCTTGACCGCGAGGTCGCCCGCCTGCAGCTCGTCCAGGCGGCGCCGCTCGTCGGCGAGTTTGGCGGCGAGGACCGAGACGGTCCAGGTGCGGCGGGAGGCGAGCCGGGAGGCGGCGATACGGATCGCGAGCGGCAGGAAGCCGCAGGCGGCCACGACGTCGAGCGCCGACTGGCGCTCCGCGCTCACCCGCTCCTGGCCCACGATCTTGGTGAAGAGCTGGAGGGCCTCCTCCGGCGACATCACGTCCAGGTCGACCAGATACGCCCCGGCCAGGTCCAGCATCCGGATCCGGCTGGTGACCAGCGCGGCGCAGCCCGCCGTGCCGGGCAGCAGGGGACGCACCTGCGCGGCGTCGCGCGCGTTGTCGAGCAGGACGAGGACACGGCGGCCGTCGAGCGTGGAGCGGAACAGCGCCGCGCGCTCCTCCAGCGAGTCGGGGATGGACGTGTCGGGGGTGCCGAGCGCCCGCAGGAACGCGCCGAGCACCGCCTCCGGCTCGCAGGCGCGCGGCGAGGTGCCCTGGAGGTCCACGTACAGCTGGCCGTCGGGGAAGTGCGGGCGGGCCGTGTGGGCGACGTGCACGGCGAGCGTCGTCTTGCCGACGCCGCCGATCCCGGCGAGCGCGGAGACGGCCATGACGGTGGTGTCGGCGGTGGCGAGCCGCGCCGACAGCTCCTGGACGAAGGAGACGCGCCCGGTGAAGTCGGGTACGGAGGCCGGGAGTTGGGCCGCACGGACGGGCGCCGGGGCGGCGGGCGCCTCGGCGGGCCGGGCCAGGTCCTCGTCGGCCTGGAGGATCCGCTGCTGGAGCCGGGAGAGCTCGGGGCGCGGGTCGACGCCGAGCTCGTCGGCGAGCAGTCGGCGGGTGTCCGCGTACACCGCGAGGGCCTCGGCCTGGCGTCCGCTGCGGTAGAGCGCGAGCATCAGGAGCTCCCGCAGTCGCTCGCGCAGCGGGTACGCGGCGGTGAGCGCGGTCAGTTCGGAGACGGCCTCGGCGTGGCACCCGGCGTCCAGCTCCATGTCGAGCCGCGCCTCGGTGAGCTGGAGGCGCCACTCGACGAGCCGGGTCCGCTCGGTGTCCGCGTGCGGGCCGGGGATCCCGGCGAGCGGCTCGCCGGTCCACAGCGCGAGCGCGGTCCTGAGCAGCTCGCGCGCCCTGGCCTGGTCCCCGGCGGCCCGCGCCTTCTCGGCCTCGGCGGCCAGTTCCTGGGCGGTGGCGAGGTCGAGGACGCCGGAGGAGAGCCGGATGGCGTAGCCGCCGGACTCGCTCACCAGGACGCCCGGCCCCAGGGCCTTGCGCAGCCGCGAGGCGTACGTCCGTACCGCGGCCAGGGCCTGGGAGGGCGGCTCGTCGCCCCAGATGGCGTCGATCAGCTCGGCGGCGGTGGCCGTGCGGCCGTCGCGCAGCAGCAGCGCGGCGAGCAGGGCGCGCTGCTGCGGCGACCCGGACGGCAGGGCGTCGGGCCCGCGCCACGCGCGGACGGGTCCGAGCACGCCGAAGCGCAGGCCGGTGGTGTCCGCGGCCTGGCCGGCGTCCGCTGCCAGAACCGGAGCCCGCTGCTCCGGAATGCGCGGCTCGCCGTTTCGGTCCATAGCGACCCCCTGTGCCCCCGTAGCGCTGGTAATGCCCGTGCCAGTCTGCCCTGTCCATGGCATGCGCGTCAGCTACGGGTGACGCTCCGCACAGGGCCTCTGCACACTTTCATTACAGGTCGCCAGTGCGTGTCCACGACCCTGCCCGGGGGACGGACAGGCGTCGTGGGGCGGGGAGTGGGGGGCGAATGGCCGAGGAGTGACGGGTGAGTGGCCGAGGTGTGACCGGTGTGCGGGGGTCGAGGCGTTCGGATCAGCCAGGGCTTTGGCCGGGATCGAGCGATGAAGCGGCCGAAGCGCACTCGCACAGACAGCTGACGGATCGTCAGATCAGGGCTACGGTGAAGAGCCATGGAGACCATGAAGACTGTGGAGACCGTGGAGAGCTTCCCGAGGATCATCTCGGTGGACGACCACACGGTGGAGCCGCCGCACGTCTGGCAGGACCGGCTCCCGTCGAAGTACCGGGACTCGGGCCCGCGCATAGTCCGCGCCCCCCTCAAGGAGATGACCTTCCTCGGCGGCAAGTTCGCGCCGGTCATGGGCGCGCCGGGGGACGAGGGCCCGATCGGCGACTGGTGGGTGTACGAGGACCTGCACCGCCCCCTGACGAGGCTGGACACGGCGGTCGGTTACTCCCGGGACGAGATCCGCCTGGAAGTGATCACGTACGAGCAGATGCGGCCGGGCTCGTACAGCGTCCCGGAGCGGCTCGCGGACATGGACGTCAACCACGTCCAGTCGGCGCTCTGCTTCCCCACCTTCCCGCGCTTCTGCGGCCAGACGTTCACGGAGGCGTCCGACCGCGAGCTGGGCCTCCTCTCCGTACAGGCGTACAACGACTGGATGGTGGAGGAATGGTGCGGCCCGCAGGCCGGCGGCCGCCTCATCCCCCTGACCCTGATCCCCCTCTGGGACGCGGAACTCGCGGCGGCGGAGGTACGGCGCAACGCGGCGCGGGGCGTACGTGCGGTGGCGTTCTCCGAGATACCCCCGCACCTCGGCCTCCCCTCCATCCACACCGACTACTGGGACCCGTTCCTGGCGGCGTGCGACGAGACGGGCACGGTGATAGCGATGCACATCGGCTCGTCGTCCCGTATGCCCTCGACATCGGCGGACGCGCCCCCGGCCGTCGGCTCCACGATCACCTTCGCCAACTGCTGCTTCTCGATGGTCGACTGGCTGATGAGCGGCAAGTTCGAACGCTTCCCGCGGCTGCGGGTGATGTACGCGGAGGGCCAGATCGGCTGGATCCCCTACATCCTGGAGCGCGCGGACGTGGTGTGGGAGGAGAACCGCGCCTGGGGCGGAGTGGCGGACAAGGTCCACCGCCCCCCGTCCGAACTCTTCGCCGAGCACGTCTACGGCTGCTTCTTCGACGACGCGTTCGGCCTCCGGAACCTGGGGGCGATCGGAGTGGGCAACGTCCTGTACGAGACGGACTACCCGCACTCGGACTCCACGTGGCCGAAGTCGAAGGAGGTGGGGGAGGCGCAGATGGCGCATCTTCGGGGGGATGTGGTGGAGCGGATTGTTCGGGGCAATGCGATTGAGCTGCTGTCGTTGGGGGCGGATGGGCTTTGGGCGCCGTAGGGGGTGCGTCGGCCCTTCCCTAGGCGCGCAGGCCGGAGCGCGCAGGAGTTTCGGTGCCGACCGCTTCGAGCGCCGTTCCGGCCCGCATGGCCTCGGCGATCCGAACCGCCAGGGACGCAGGGACCATTCCGACATCGACCCACGGCGTCCCTTTGCCGCTGACCGTGGGCCGGAGCCGGTTTACCTGGCCCTCGGTGGCCCCGGCTGCCCGGAACGCCTCCGCGAGCGTCGAGGCGGCCGCCGCCGCTCTGTCCCAGCCTTCCCGCCACTCCCGCATCTTCATCGCGCACCGATCCTTGTCAGTCGTGCCATCCTGGCCGCGCCTTCGCGTGGTCCCATGGCGGCCACGCTAGGGGCGCGGGAACCCCAACGACCAGGCGATTGCACACGGTTGCACGCCGATTACCTCGGCGTGTGCATGGCTGCCGTGATGAGCCCACGGGCCCTCGCACCGTGGACCGCCATGTCGGCCAGAGTGGCGAACGCTTCGGCATAGGCCTTCACGTCGCTGGGTTGCGTGAGGGTGAGATGGCCGGAGATCAGCTCGACGTTGACCTGCGCCGTGTCGAAAATCCAGAAGCCTTCCACGGGCATACGTGAGCGGCCGAGGCGGACGGGGACCACTCCCAGGCTGACATTGGGCAGTGAGCCGATCGTCAACAAGTGCTCAAGCTGCTCGAACTGTGTGTCCGCGTCCCCGAGTCCGTTCCGAAGCACCGACTCCTCGATCAGGAAGGCGAAGCGGCGGTTCCCTTCGTGCAGTACGCGCTGGCGCTCCATCCGCACAGCGACGGCATCCGCGACGTCGTCCACTTGGACCCGCCGCCGCTGTACGGCCCGCAGGACGTCTTCCGTGTAGCCGTATGTCTGGAGCAATCCGGGTACCAGCCACGACGAGTACGACCGGAACCGCTTCGTCCGCTCGAACAGGGGCAAGACGGCTGCCTGGGCACGCCGAAGTCCGGCTCGCTCCATTCGACGCCAGTCGACCCACATGCCTTCAACGGCTCGGAGGGAAGCGAGCAGATCGTCCGTCTGATCCTCGGTACCAGTGGCTCGGCACCAGGCTCGGATGTCGTCGGCCGACGGGGGCGTACGAGCGTTCATGATGCGCGAAGACTTGGCGGCGGACCACCCGCACTGCCGGGCCAGATCCCGTCCGGTGAGTCCGGCGTCCCGGCAGAGCTCGGCGAGCCGGGTCGCTAGAGCCTGTCGGGCCTGCTGGGCGCTTGATGAGGGTGAGAGAGCCATGAGTCCGATGGGTCAGCGGGGCCGGTAATCCTCGTGCGGCGTGGCTCTTTCCCACACCATCTCGAACGACGAGGTCACCAGCTCCACGACGGCGGGTTCGGTGCTCCACTCCCGGTCGACCACCTCCCCGGCGCCCGAGAAGTAGGTGAACAGCACCGACGTTCCGTCGAACATCCACAGGTCGGTGGCCGGCAGCGCGATGTCGGCCGCCCTGCGCCGGGGCAGCCAGCGGACCAACTCACCGGCTGCAACGTTGGCGAACGTCAGATCGTGCTCATACCGGATGTAGTCCGTGACCGGCTCCGAGACGATCCGCGCCCTTCGCATCATGACGCCACGCGCTGTCGTCAGCTCCACAAGGCTGCGCCAAGTCTCCCACCAGTCTGGCAATTTCGTCGGATCGCCGTGGTACCGGTGGCCCGCGCGCCAGCGGGCGAACTCCGGGTCGTCCGGCGTGTAGCTGTCACGCATCTCCAGATGCGCGGCGGAGTGCCGAGCCCGGGCCAGCCCCTCACGTACGGGGTACTTCACCGGCGCCGCCTTCGGGTCGCGGGATGTACTTCAGCATGACGGCGGGGAGCCGGACGATCGTCTCGTGATCCGGCACGGCCGTGGAGTGGCCAGGGATCGAACCGATTTCCTGGCAATCCTTCACCTCCTGCTCAGTCGCCTTGTACGACTGGATCAGGAGGTCCCCTGTCTCTTCGTGAAGCCAGATCGTGGGTGAGTCGTCAATCGGGGTATTCGGAATGATCCCGAGGAACTTCAAGGCCATGCCAACTCCCGCTACTCAATGGGTTGCACGGGTGTGCATCAGCCTCTTTCCTCTGAACGGGCGGCACAAGAGCGCATTGAGGTATGACCCGGCGCGTCCAGCGGCGTGCGTGGCCGGATTCCCCTGGCCCTGCCTTGTCCCGTGCGACTTGCCTCGCCCCCCTACCCCCGCCACCATCCTCCCCATGACCCCCCAAGCCGCACAGCAGATCCTCGCCGACAACTTCGCCCCCTGGGTCCTCGACCTCAACCTCGGCGTCGTCGAGGTCGGCGCCGCGCATGCCGTGCTGCGGCTGCCATGGGATGCGCGGCTCGCGCGGGACGGGGGTGGGATGTCGGGGCAGGCCATGATGGCCGCCGCCGATACCGCCACCGTCATTGCCGTCTCCGCCGCCCGGGGCACTTACGGGCCCATGACCACAGTGCAGCAGTCCACCAGCTTCCAGCGGGCCGTCGTCGGCGCGGACGTACTCGTCGACGCGCGCGTCACCAAGCTCGGCAAGCGCATGGCGTTCGCGGAGATCACCCTCACCGCCGAGGGCGCGGACGAGCCCGCCGCCCGGGCCAGTACCGTCTACGCCCTCTTGGGGTAGTCCCGGATGCCAAGGATGCCCCGCGTCCCCGGCCTTGCCTGACGGTACGTCAGATAGCAAGCTGGACGCGGCGGTTGCGTGACGGGCCGTCAGGTGTACGTACGGTCCGCCCACGCCAAGGAGGCCCGGTGCCAGCGCACGCGCTCGTGTACGGGATGCAGCTCCCCATCCAGTCCCAGAGCACCCTCTACGCCGAACCCTGGGAAGCCGGCGCGACCCCGGACGACCTCGCCGAAATCGCGCGGGTCGCCGACCGGGCCGGCTTCCACTACCTCGCCACCTGCGACCACGTCGCCATCCCCCGCCGACTCGCGGGCGCGATGGGCACCACGTGGTACGACCCCGTCGCCACCCTCGCCTACCTCGCGGCGATCACCACCCGCACCCTCCTCCTCAGCCACGTCGCAGTCGTCGGCCTGCGCCACCCCCTCCTCACCGCCAAGCAGTACGCGACCCTCGACCACCTCAGCGGCGGCCGGCTGGTCCTGGGTGTGGGGGCCGGGCACGTACAGGAGGAGTTCGAGGTCCTCGGGGCCGACTTCGCGCACCGGGGGGCCGTGCTCGACGAGACCGTCGACGCGCTGCGGGCCGCGCTGGGGCCGGAGGAGTTCCCCGAGTTCCATGGGGAGAGGTTCCATTTCGAAGGCCTCGGGCAGCGGCCTCGGCCCGCCCAGGAGCGCGTGCCCATCTGGGTCGGCGGGTCCTCGCCCGCCGCCGTCCGGCGCGCCGCCCTGCGCGGCGACGGCTGGCTGCCGCAGGGCGATCCCCGCGACAAGCTGCCGCACCAGATAGCCCGGATCAGGGAGTTGCGGGAGAGGAACGGCATCGAGGGGCCGTTCTGCGTCGGCGCCATCGCGGAACCGCTGTACGTGGGCGAGGCGCGCTGGGACCTCGGGCGCCGCACCCTCAGCGGCAAGCCCGACGCCCTCGCCGACTCCCTGCGCGAGTACGCCGCGCTCGGCGTCCACCAGGTCCAGCTGCGCTTCCGCTCGCGCGGACGCGCCGAACTCATCGACCAGATCGCGGCGTTCGCCGCAGATGTGGCCCCTCACCTCACGTAGGGAGTACGGACATGGGCAAGCTGGACGGGCGGGTCGTCCTCGTCACGGGCGCGGCGCGCGGGCAGGGCGAGCAGGAGGCGCGGCTCTTCGCGGCCGAGGGCGCCAAGGTGGTCCTCGCGGACGTGCTGGACGACCAGGGCGAGGCCGTGGCCAAGGAACTGGGCGGCGAGTCGGCGCGGTTCGTCCATCTCGACGTCAGCCGGGAGGAGGAGTGGGTCGCCGCCGTCGCCTTCGCCAAGGAGGCCTTCGGGCATCTCGACGGGCTCGTCAACAACGCGGGCATCCTCCGCTTCAACGAGCTCGTCGCCACCCCTCTGGAGGAGTTCCAGCAGATCATCCAGGTGAACCAGGTGGGCGCCTTCCTGGGCATCAAGTACGCGGCGCCCGAGATCGAGGCGGCCGGCGGCGGCACCATCGTCAACACCGCCTCGTACACGGCGCTCACGGGCATGGCGTACGTCGGCGCGTACGCCGCCACCAAGCACGCCATCCTCGGCCTCACCCGGGTCGCGGCGGTGGAGCTCGCGGCGAAGGGGATCCGGGTGAACGCGGTGTGCCCCGGGGCCGTGGACACCCCGATGACCAACCCGGCGGCCCTCGACCCGACGGCCGACCCCGAGGAGGCCAAGGAGGCGGTGGCCGAGCTCTACAAGCGGCTGGTGCCGCTGGGGAGGATAGGCAGGCCGGAGGAGGTCGCGGCGCTCGCGCTCTTCCTGACCAGCGAGGACTCCGCGTACATCACGGGCCAGCCGTTCGTGATCGACGGGGGCTGGCTGGCCGGGGTGAGCCTTTTCTGAGCCGCTGCTGAGCCATGTCTGACTTGGCGTCAGGTATTGACGACGTCGGACACCGGTGGAACAGTCGCCGTATCGCATACATCTGACGATGCGTCAGAAACGTTGACAGGGACGGTGAACCTCCTTGGAATTCGGACTGTTTGTACAGGGATACGTGCCCGTGGCACGCTCGTCGGTCGACCCCCAGGCGGAGCACCACGCGCTCATGGAGGAGACCGAATACGTCATCCAGGCGGACAAGTCCGGCTTCAAGTACGCCTGGGCCTCCGAGCACCACTTCCTGGAGGAGTACTCGCACCTGTCGGCCAACGAGGTCTTCCTCGGCTACCTCGCCCACGCGACCGAGCGCATCCACCTCGGCTCGGGCATCTTCAACCCGCTCGCGCCGGTCAACCACCCGGTCAAGGTCGCGGAGAAGGTCGCGATGCTCGACCACCTCAGCGAGGGGCGCTTCGAGTTCGGCTCCGGGCGGGGCGCGGGCTCCCACGAGATCCTGGGGTTCATGCCGGGCATCACCGACATGAACCACACCAAGGAGATCTGGGAGGAGACCATCGCGGAGTTCCCCAAGATGTGGCTCCAGGACGAGTACGTGGGGTTCCAGGGCAAGCACTGGTCGCTGCCGCCGCGCAAGATCTTCCCCAAGCCGTACGGGAAGTCGCACCCGGCGATGTGGTACGCGGCCGGGTCCCCGTCGTCGTACGCCATGGCCGCCAAGAAGGGCCTGGGCGTCCTCGGCTTCTCCGTCCAGAAGGTCTCGGACATGGAGTGGGTCCTGGAGCAGTACAAGACGGCGATACGGGAGGCGGAGCCGATCGCCGACTTCGTCAACGACAACGTGATGGTGACGTCGACGGCGATCTGTGCGGAGACGCACGACAAGGCGGTGGCCATTGCCGCGGCGGGCGGGCTGAACCGGTTGCAGTCGCTGGTGTTCCGCTACCACGACACGTTCCCGCGGCCCGACGGTGTGCCGGAGTGGCCCGAGCTGCTGCCCGAGTACACGACCGAGATCATCGAACTCCTCATCGCCGAGGAGCTGATGATCTGCGGCGACCCGGACGAGGTCACGCGGCAGTGCAAGCGGTGGGAGCAGGCGGGGGCGGATCAGCTGTCGTTCGGGCTGCCGATCGGGGTGCCCTACGAGGACACGATGAACACGATCCGGCTGATCGGGGAGCATGTGATTCCGAAGATCGATACGGATCCGGTGCACCGTACGACCCGATTCCGCGAGGCTGCGGGCGCCTGAGCGAACTGTTTGGCTGCGGGTGGTGGGTGGCTGGTCGCGCAGTTCCCCGCGCCCCTAAAAGCGCCCCTGCGGGGCGATCCCTGCCGCAACCCCGGCGACCGCAACCCCCTCAGGGGCGCGGGGAACTGCGCGACCAGCCCACGACGGCCCGCAGACAAACACCGGGCCAGAACAAAAAGCACGGGGTCGCGTCTTCCCGGACCGTTGGCCCCGTCCACCCCGGCCGGAGGCCACCCGGCGGCGGCCCGCCGCGTGTGACCCCCGGCCGGGGCACACCCACGCTCCGGAGGAGCCGGCAGAGAGGGACAGCATGCTCGACCACCTGATCCGGCGCGCGACCGTCGTCGACGGAACCGGCGCCCCCGCCTACACCGCGGACGTGGCCGTCCACGAAGGCCGCATCGCGGAGATCGCCGAGCCCAACACCCTCGCCCCGCAAAGCGCCCGCACCAGCGAGGACGCCCACGGCCTCGTCCTCGCCCCCGGCTTCGTCGACCCCCACACCCACTACGACGCCCAGCTGTTCTGGGATCCGTACGCCACGCCCTCCATGAACCACGGCGTCACCACCGTCGCCGGCGGCAACTGCGGCTTCACCCTCGCCCCCCTCCACCCCGACCGCCCGGAGGACGCCGACTACACCCGGCGGATGATGGCCCGGGTGGAGGGCATGGCGCTGAAGGCCCTGGAGGACGGTGTCGACTGGGGCTGGTCGACGTTCGGGGAGTATCTGGACGCGCTGGACGGGCGCATCGCCGTCAACGCCGGGTTCATGGTGGGGCACTGCGCCCTGCGCCGATACGTCATGGGTCCGCAGGCCGTCGGCGGGCAGCCCACCGCCGAGCAGCTCGACGCGATGCTGCGCCTCCTCCACGACGCCATGGACGCGGGGGCCTGGGGTCTGTCCACCACCCAGTCGTCCACCCACTCCGACGGCGACGGCCACCCCGTGGCCTCCCGGCACGCCCGGCCCGCCGAGCTCCTCGCCCTCTCCAAGGCGGTCGGGCAGCACGAGGGCACCCAGATCGAGGCGATCGTGGCCGGGTGCCTGGACCAGTTCTCGGACGAGGAGATGGACCTCTTCGTCGAGATGTCCTCCGTCGCCGGGCGGCCCCTCAACTGGAACGTCCTCACCATCGACGCGGCCGTCCCCGAGCGCGTCCCGCGCCAGCTCGCCGCGAGTGAGCGAGCCCGCCGGGCCGGCGGCCGGATCGTCGCGCTGACCATGCCGATCCTCACCCCGATGAACATGTCGCTCGGCACCTTCTGCGCCCTCAACCTCATCCCGGGCTGGGGGGAAGTGCTCAACCTCCCCGTCCCCGAGCGGATCGCGAAGCTCCGCGATGACGGCGTACGCGCCGAGATGCTGCGCCGCGCCGAAAGCAAGGAGGCCGGGGTCTTCCGGCGGCTCGCCGACTTCGGGCGGTACGTCATCGGGGACACCTACTCCGAGGCCAACGCCGGGCTCACCGGCCGCGTGGTGCGCGACATCGCCGCCGAGCGCGGCCAGGACCCCTTCCACTGCCTGGTCGAGATCTGCGCCAACGACCGGCTGCGGACGGTGCTGTGGCCCATGCCGACCGACAACGACCCGGCCAGCTGGGCCCTGCGCCAGGAGACCTGGCAGCACGAGGACGTCCTGCTCGGCGGGTCCGACGCGGGCGCCCATCTGGACCGGATGTGCGGCGCCCCGTACACCACGCGCTTCCTCGGGGACTGTCTGCGCGGCCGCAAACTGGTCCCCCTTGAGCAGGCGGTGAAGATGCTCAGCGACGACCCGGCGCGGCTGTTCGGGCTGCGGGAGCGGGGGCGGATCGAGGAGGGGTACCACGCCGACCTCGTCCTCTTCGACCCCGAGCGCATCGAGGCGGGCCCGGCCACCCTCGTCCACGACCTGCCCGGCGACAGCCCGCGCCTGGACTCCAAGGCGATCGGCGTCGTCTCGGTCCGCGTCAACGGCGTCGAGACGATCCGCGACGACGTGGTGACGGGCGCGGTGCCGGGCACGGTCCTGCGCTCCGGCCGCGACACGAGGACGGTGTCCGTCAAGTGAGCCTGTATGAGCCCGAGTTGTTCATCGGTGGCGAGTGGGTCGAACCCGACGGCGGGCGTTACGAGATCCTCGACCCCGCCACCGAGGAGGTGGTCGGGCTCGCCCCCGAGGCGAGCCGCGCGCAGGTGTACGCGGCGGCGGCCGCCGCCCGGGAGGCCTTCGACGGCTGGTCCCGCACCGCCCCCGAGGAGCGCGCCGCGATCCTCGACCGAGCGGCGGACGTCATCCAGCGCGAGTTCACCCCGTACGCCGAACTCGCCCGCGCCGAGACCGGCGCCACCACCGCCACCGCGCGCGGGATGCAGGTCGCGGTGGGCGCGGCCCGCTTCCGGCGGTACGCGAAGGGCGCCCTGGAGCCCGTCGAGAGCGCCGTCCCGCCGCAGATCAACGAGGCAGGGCCGATGGGGCGGGCGGGCGTCTTCGGGGCCGTCGCCGTCCGGCAGCCCGTCGGGGTGGTCACTTGTATCACCTCGTACAACAACCCCTGGGCCAACCCGGTCGGCAAGGTCGCGCCCGCGCTCGCCATGGGCAACACGGTGGTCGTCAAACCCGCCCCCCAGGACCCCCTGTCCGTCTTCCGCATGGCCGAGGCGCTGGCGGAGGCGGGGGTGCCGAGCGGGGTGGTGAACGTGGTCACCGGCTCGGCCCCGGCCGTCGGGGAGGCGGCCGTGGACTCCGCGGACGTCGACATGGTCAGCTTCACCGGCTCCACCGCCGTCGGGCAGCGCATCGCGGAGGTGTGCGGCCGGGGCATGAAACGCCAGCTCATGGAGCTCGGCGGCAAGGGCGCGGCGATCGTCTTCGAGGACGCGGACCTGGGGTCGGCGGTGATGGGCATCGGCACCACGTTCTCGTTCTACAGCGGCCAGATCTGCACCGCCCCCACCCGGGTCCTGGTCCACCGGTCCGTACACGACCGCCTCGTGGAGCAACTCGCGGCCTACATCGCCCACTTGAAGGTGGGCGACCCGGCGGTGGCGGGAACGGTGGTGGGGCCGATGATCTCGGCCGCGCACCGCGACCGCGTCGAGTCGTACGTGGAGCTCGGCCGCAAGGAGGGTGCGCGGGTCGTCGCGGGCGGTGAACGGCCGCCGCTGGAGCGCGGGTTCTACGTCGCCCCGACCCTCCTCGCCGACTGCACCAACGACATGCGGGTGGTCCGCGAGGAGATCTTCGGGCCCGTCGTGGCAGTGGTCCCCTTCGACGACGAGGAGGAGGCCGTGGCCCTCGCCAACGACAGCGACTACGGCCTCCTCGACTATGTCTGGTCCGGCGACGTGGCCCGCGCCTTCCGCGTCGCGCGTCGGCTGCGTGCGGGTGGGGTCGGGGTGAACACGGTCGGCCGCAACATGGAGGCGCCGTTCGGGGGCTTCAAGCACAGCGGGGTGGGCCGTGACGTCGGCTCGTACGCCCTGCACGCGTACAGCGAGCTCCAGGCGATCGTCTGGCCCGGCTAGGACTTCCGAGTGCGTCATCTGCGGGCCCGGTGGGGGCTGGCCGCGCAGTTCCCCGCGCCCCTAAGAGCGCCCCTTCGGGGCGCCCAGGGGGATTGCCGCGCAGCGGCATTTTTAGGGGCGCGGGGAACTGCGCGACCAGCCCACCACCGGCCCGCAGTCGACGGACAACCGACCCGGCCGAACCCCTAGTCGCCCAGGAACACCGGGTTCGTGAACGCCGCCAGCGGTCCGGGCAGACCAGGCACGACCGGCGCATGCCGGACCTCGGCCCGTACGTACGTCGCGTACGACGCCGTCGTCTGCCACTCCACCGCCCCCGCCGGCGCGGTGAACAGCGTCCCCTGGTCCGTGACAAAGGCGACCGTGCAGCCCACCGCACCGGTCACCTCGACCCGCACCGTCACCGGCTCCTCCGGAGCCGCCCGCAACCGTTCCCCGATGCCCGCGTGCCCGCCCCGCCCGCCCGACACCGTGAAGGCGAGGGAGACGGCCGAGGACTCCGCCACATAGGAGTGGCCCGCCTTCAGGCCCGCCTGGATCGCCTCCCGGGACAGGTCGTCGGCGAGGACGACCGTCTGGGGGCCGCCGATGCGGTCGGGGTCGCGGTGGGCGTCGCTGTTGCCCATCGCGGGAACCCAGCGACCACCCGAACGCCCGGCCACCGCCAACGTGTTGTCCCACTCCTGCAGCGAGACCTCGTCGTCCGGCGTATACGGGCCGTTCCACACCTCCACCGCGTCCGCCTCGCCGAACCCGAACTTCCAGTTGCAGCCGACGCAGGTGGCGTGCGGATGGGCCGGGACGACCAGGCCCCCGGCGCGGCGGATCTCGCGGGCGAAGTGGCCGAAGCGGTTGTCGCGGGCCCGGTAGCGCCAGTCGACGAAGGTGCCCGGGTCGACGCCGAGGGCCAGTACGTGCCCGTTGCGGGTGGTGATCTCCTCGCCGGTGAGGATCAGCAGGTCGTCGCCCCACAGGCCCTCCCACGCCGGGTGCGAGGCGTGGGTGTTGTGGTCGGAGGTGTTGATGAAGTCCAGGCCCGCCGCCCGCGCGAGCGCGGCGATCTCGGCCGGGGTGCGCTTGCCGTCCGAGTACCAGGAGTGGAGGTGGCAGTCGCCCCGGTACCAGGCCCGGCCCCGCCCCTTGGCCCGGGTCGGCGGGTACACCGGCGCGGGCGTGCTGCCCCGCTCGCCGGACTTCAGGGTGATCGTCACCCTGTACGGCAGGCCCTGGGGCGCGACCGTGTACGGGCCGAGCGCGATGTGCCAGGTCCCGGCGCGCACCGGGCCGGGGATGTAGCCGGGGGTCGCCGCGTCCGCGCGGATGAAGAACTCGGTGCGGGCGCCGCCCGACCAGCCCCGGAAGCCCCGGCCGCCCAGCTCGGTGCCGCGCTCGTCGAAGACGCCGATGTCCAGGGCGTTGTTCTGGGTGCCCGCCGGGACCGTCGCCTTCTCGTACGCGTACGACACCGCGATCTCGCGCACCCCGCGCGGGACCTCCACCGGCAGATAGACGAAGTCGGGCGCGCCGGGCGGCAGGGTGCCGGTGACGACCCGGGTCCGTTCGCCGGGGGCGCCGCCGCCGTCGCTGCCGGGGGCCGCGTTCGCGAAGCTCACGGTTCCCAACGTAAGCGCGGTGGCGGCTCCCGTCACGAACAGTCCGCGCCGTCCGATGGTCCGGTCGGCTCTGCTGTCGGCCCTGCTGTCTTCAGGGGCTCTGTCCTCGGATCCGGTCATGGCGTGTGCTCCCAGCGGGATGGAAGGGGTGCCTGTCGGTGGGTGTGCGTGTCCGCCCACAGTCGTACGCGCGAGTGAACTGCGAGGCAAGGGGCGGCGGTTGAGTGGTGGCCGGTCGGTGGCCGGTCCGTGGCGGTGGTGGCCCGGACGGCTCCCTTGCACCCTCGATCCCAGGGGGCTAAGAAGTGGGCATGCGTATCGCCACCACGATCTTCCTCACCGACGAGACGATCACCCCCGTCCGGCTCGCCCGCGAGCTGGAGGAGCGCGGATTCGCCGGGCTGTATCTGCCGGAGCACACGCACATCCCCGTCGAGCGGCTCTCTCCGTACCCGCCGGGCGGCGAGCTGCCGCGCCAGTACGGCCGCACCCTGGACCCGTTCGTCGCGCTCGGGCAGGCGGCCGCCGTCACCGAGTCGCTCGGCCTGGGCACCGGCATCACGCTGGTCGCCCAGCACGACCCGGTCGACCTGGCCAAGCAGGCCGCCACCCTGGACCACCTCTCGGGCGGCCGCTTCACGCTCGGCGTCGGCTACGGCTGGAACCGCGAGGAGGCCGCCGACCACGGGGTGGAGTGGTCCACACGGCGCGAGCTGGTGCGGGACCGCATGGCGCTGATGCGGGCGCTGTGGGCCGAGAAGCCCACCGCGTACGAGGGCGCCTTCGGCTCGGTGCGGGCCAGCGAGGCGCATCCCAAGCCGGTGCGGAACGGGGCGCCGCGCGTCCTGGTCGGCGGCGCGGCCGGGCCCAAGCTGTTCGAGGCGGTCGCCGAGTACGCGGACGGCTGGCTGCCGATCGGCGGCGGCGGGCTCACCGACTCCCTGCCGCAGCTGCGCCGGGCGTGGGAGGAGGCGGGCCGGGCCCCGGACGAGCTGCGGATCGTTCCGTACGCGGTGCTCCCCTCGTCCGGAAAGATCGCCCACTACACGGACCTGGGCATCGACGAGATCGTCCTCCAGCTGCCGTCCGCCGACGAGGCGGCCGTACTGAAGGCGCTGGACGAGTTCACGCCGTACGTGTAAGTCCCGTGCGTGTGACGGCATGGGGGCCGGGACCCGACTGTGGGCCCGGCCCCCACCGATGTCAGCCGAGCGGGATGTCCAGGTACGACGGGTCCTCGTCGTCCGCCGCGATGTCGATGGTGGCGCGCGGCTGGTTGGCGTCGCCGTAGAACGGGTCGCGGGCGTCGACGACGAGCAGCAGCCGGTGCCCGGCCGGCACGTCGTAGCCGGTGGCCTGGAGCGGGACCTCGGCCCGCACCCGCTGCCCGGGCTCCTCGCCGAGGTGGGTGAAGGGCGCGTGCGTGACGATGTGCGCCGAGCCGTCGGGGGAGACGTCGAAGAGGTGGGCGATGATCGTCGATCGGTGGGCGCTCGCCGTGTACGCGAGGTGCAGCCGCGCGATGCCGCGCAGCTTGGTGGTGACGGCCATCGGCGGGCTCGCCCACACGCCCGCGTCGGCCCGGTTGATGTCCTGCACCGGGTAGACCTTCGGGTTGCCCGCCATCTCGGCGTATCCGGCGGTCACGACCGCGTCGGCGACGGTCGCCGGAGTGTCCGCGCCGGTCTGGAAGCGGACGCTCCAGCCGCTGTCGGGCTTGTCGGCGAGACCGCCGTCGGTCTTGGCCTTGCCCCAGCCCTCGCCGTTGGCGGCTCCGCCGGTCAGATACAGGCGCTCGGTGCTGCCGGTGACCGCGTCCCAGGTGGGCCTCGACTCCAGCGACTTGCCCCACATGACCTCGCTGACCACCTGGTCCTGGGTGCCGACGCCGTTGTCCACCTCCTTGAGGTGGTGGGCGAAGAACCGGTGCGCGTCCTCCCAGATCCGGTTGGGCAGCCCGAGCATGCCGGTCATCTCCGGACCGGAGTGGTCGCCGATGGACAGGTCGATCCGCTTGGGGCCGGTCAGCGCCTGGAACATCCGCAGGGTCTGGTTGGCCGGGAAGAGCGTCTCGTGCCAGGCGTGCGCGAAGAACACCGGCACCTCGCGCCGGTTGAGGGCGTCGACGTAGGTGAGCGGGGAGCGCTCGGCCGCCCACTCCAGCGTCTTCTCGATGTTCCGGTCGGCGAGCAGGTCGTCGAAGGCCTGCCGGGTGCTCTCGCTCAGCCGCGCGTCGCCCGCGGCGCTCAGCAGGGTGGCGACGGCGGCGATGTGGCGGGTGGTGTTCTCGTAGAACGCCTCGCCCACATCGCCCCAGGTGGACAGGGCCGCGACCGCGTGGACGCGCTCGTCGCGGGCGGCGATCAGCTGGCTGATGCCGGAGCCGTACGAGTCGCCGAGGAAGCCGAGTCTGGTCGGGGCGGCGCCCACCCGGGCGGTCAGGAAGTCGATCGCCTTGCCCGCGTCCTCGATGTCGAGCGGGCCCGCGACCTCCACCTCGCCGCCGGACGCGCCGAAGCCGCGCGCGGAGTAGACCAGGACGTTGTACCCGGCGGCCGCGAACCGGGTCGCCTGCGCCACGTAGACCAGCCAGCCGAGCGAGGTCCACGGCGAGGGCATGATGACCGCGGGCCGCTCGCGCACACCGGCCAGGTGCTTCCACAGCACCCCGTCGAGTTCGTCCCCGCGCGCCCCGGGGATCTTCACCCGGACCGGCAGGGCCAGGGCCCTGGCCTCCTCGATCACGGCGGCCCGCGCGGGCGCCACGTGCGAGGTGTCGCCGCTCGTCAGCGCCTCGAAGTACCGCAGAAGCGCGTCCTCGTCCAGCTCCGGGTACAGGGTCGCCGTCGGCTGCGTACGCTCTGATGTCACGTCAGTACCGTCCCGTTCGTCGTGGTACGGATCGGAAAGCGGATCGGATCGCACCCGGGCCCGGAGCGACTCTCAGTATCGGCGCGGACACACTGCGGGTTCCCGGTGTTCGGGGGGATTGGCCGGAAAGTGTGCGAACGCGAAGATCGCGGGCGGCACACCGCCGCGCGGGGACCGCTCGTATGCTCGGGGGATGACTTCCAGCGCGCAGCGACCGCAGGCAGACGGACCGACCGCCAACGCGATGCGGCGCGCGCTGAAACGTGCCCGGGACGGCGTCGCGCTGGACACCACCGAGGCGGCCGTGCTGCTCCAGGCACGCGGCGAGGACCTGGTCGACCTGGCGGCCTCGGCCGCGCGGGTGCGCGACGCGGGCCTCGACGCCGCGGGCCGCCCGGGGGTCATCACGTACTCCAAGAGCGTCTTCATCCCGCTCACCCGGCTGTGCCGGGACAAGTGCCACTACTGCACCTTCGTCACCGTCCCCGGCAAGCTGCGCCGGGCCGGGCACGGGATGTTCATGTCCCCCGACGAGGTCCTGGACATCGCCCGCCGGGGCGCCGAACTCGGCTGCAAGGAAGCCCTGATCACCCTCGGCGACAAGCCGGAGGACCGCTGGCCCGAGGCCCGCGAGTGGCTGGACGCGCACGGCTACGACGACACGATCGCCTACGTACGGGCCATCTCCATCCGCATCCTGGAGGAGACCGGCCTGCTGCCGCACCTCAACCCGGGGGTGATGTCGTGGACCGACTTCCAGCGCCTCAAGCCCGTGGCCCCGTCGATGGGCATGATGCTGGAGACCACCGCCACCCGCCTCTGGTCCGAGCCCGGCGGCCCGCACCACGGCTCCCCGGACAAGGAACCGGCCGTACGGCTGCGGGTCCTTGAGGACGCGGGCCGCTCGTCCGTGCCGTTCACCAGCGGGCTGCTCATCGGGATCGGCGAGACGTACGAGGAGCGCGCCGATTCGCTGTTCGCGCTGCGCCGCGTGGCGCGCTCGTACCACGGCATCCAGGAACTCATCATCCAGAACTTCCGCGCCAAGCCGGACACCGCGATGCGCGGCATGCCGGACGCCGAGCTGGACGAGCTGGTCGCCACCGTCGCGGTGGCGCGGCACATCATGGGCCCCTCCGGCTGCCTCCAGGCGCCGCCGAACCTCGTCGACAGCGAGTACGGACGGCTGATCGGCGCGGGCATCGACGACTGGGGCGGGGTCTCGCCGCTGACCATCGACCATGTGAACCCCGAGCGGCCCTGGCCGCAGATCGAGCAGCTCGCCGCGGAGTCGGCGGCCGCCGGCTTCGAACTGCGCGAACGCCTCTGCGTCTACCCCGAGTTCGTCCAGCGCGGCGAGCCCTGGCTGGACCCCCGGCTGCTGCCGCACGTGCGGGCGCTCGCGGACCCGGAGACCGGCCTGGCGCGGCCCGGTGCGGTGGTCGAGGGCCACCCGTGGCAGGAGCCCGAGGAGGCCTTCGCCGCCACCGGCCGCACCGATCTGCACCGCACCATCGACACCGACGGCCGCACCTCCGACCGCCGCGACGACTTCGACGAGGTGTACGGCGACTGGGAGGCGCTGCGCGAGGCGGCCGCCCCGGGCATGGTGCCGTCCCGCATCGACACCGACGTACGGACGGCCCTCGCCACGGCCGCCGACGACCCCACCAGGCTCACCGACGAGGAGGCGCTGGCGCTGCTGCACGCGGACGGCCCGGCCCTGGACGCGCTCTGCCGCATCGCGGACGAGCTGCGCCGGGACGTGGTGGGCGACGACGTCACGTACATCGTCACGCGGAACATCAACTTCACCAACGTCTGCTACACCGGCTGCCGCTTCTGCGCCTTCGCCCAGCGCCGCACCGACGCCGACGCGTACACCCTGTCCCTCTCCCAGGTGGCCGACCGGGCCGAACAGGCCTGGGACGTGGGCGCGGTCGAGGTCTGCATGCAGGGCGGGATCCACCCGGATCTGCCGGGCACCGCGTACTTCGACATCGCGCGGGCCGTCAAGGAGCGCGTGCCCGGCATGCACGTGCACGCCTTCTCCCCGATGGAGGTCGTCAACGGCGCGACCCGCACCGGCCTTTCGATACGGGAATGGCTCACCGCCGCCAAGGAGGCGGGCCTCGACTCGATCCCCGGGACGGCCGCCGAGATCCTGGACGACGAGGTCCGCTGGGTCCTCACCAAGGGCAAACTGCCCACCGCCACCTGGATCGAGGTCGTCAAGACCGCCCACGAACTGGGCATCCGCTCCTCCTCGACCATGATGTACGGGCATGTCGACCAGCCCCGCCACTGGCTCGGCCACTTCCGTACGCTCGCCCGCATCCAGCAGGAGACGGGCGGCTTCACCGAGTTCGTGACGCTGCCCTTCATCCACACCAACGCGCCGGTCTACCTGGCCGGGATCGCCCGCCCCGGCCCCACCACCCGCGACAACCGCGCGGTCATCGCGATGGCCCGCCTCCTGCTGCACCCGCACATCACCAACATCCAGACCAGCTGGGTGAAGCTGGGCACCGAGGGCGCCGCCGAGATGCTGCGCTCGGGCGCCAACGACCTGGGCGGCACCCTCATGGAGGAGACCATCTCCCGGATGGCGGGATCGAGTTACGGCTCGTACCGCTCCATCAAGGACCTGGTCGCCATCGCGGAGGCGGCGGGCCGCCCGGCCAGGCCGCGCACCACGCTGTACGGCGAGGTGCCGCAGGAGCGGCAGGACGCGGCCCACGCCTCGGACGGCCATCTGCCCGAGCTGCTGCCGGTGTTGGGGGACTGAGGGGGCTCGGGTGTGCCATGGGATCGCATACTGATCCCATGGCAGCGGGAAAACCGTCGATGCAGGAGCTCATCCAGCGGCGCAGACGGGCCGGGTTCGTCGGGCGGCGGGGCGAACTCGCCCTGTTCCGGGAGAACTTCGACACCCCGGTCGACGACGAACGGCACCGGTTCGTCTTCCACGTCCACGGCGCCGCCGGGGTCGGCAAGACGTCGCTCGTGCGCGAACTGGAGCACACCGCGCGCGAGCGCGGCGCGGCGACGGCCTACGCGGACGAGGCCGTCAACAGCGTCCCCGAGACGCTCGCCGCGATCTGCGCGCACTTCGCCCGCCAGGGCCACCCGCTCAAGGCCCTGGAACGCCTCCTCGCCACCTACCGCCAGCGGCGGTACGAGGCGGAGTCCACCACCGCGCCCGCCGACCCGGCGGCGCCCACGCCCGGCTCCACCGCCCTCGCCCAGGCGTCCCTGGTCGGCCTCGGCCTGGTACCCGGAGTGGGCGTGCTCGCCAACGGCATGGACGCCCAGCAGCTCGCCCTGGGCGCGGACAAGGTGCGGGCCGCCCTGAGCGCCCGGTTCGGCAAGCAGGAGGACGTCCAGCTCGTCCTGGACCCGCTGAAGGTCCTCACTCCCGTCCTGGTGGCGGAGCTGGTGCGGCTCGCCGACGACGTGCCGTGGACGGTGCTCTTCTTCGACACCTACGAACGCACCTCGCCCTTCCTCGACACCTGGCTGCGCGATCTGCTCACCACCGAGCGGTACGGGGCGCTGCCCGCCCAGGTCGTCGTGGTCCTCGCGGGCCAGCGCCGCCTGGACCCCGGCTGCTGGGCGGACTACGCGGACCTGGTGGCGGAGCTGCCCCTGGACCTGTTCACCGAGACCGAGGCCCGCCAACTGCTCGCCGCCAAAGGTGTGGTGGACGAGGAGGTCGTCCGCGACGTCCTGCGGCTCTCCGGCCGGCTGCCCGTCCTGGTGTCCACGCTCGCGGAGAACCCCGGCGACGCGCGCGCCCCCGGCGCAACCGCCGTGGACCGCTTCCTGAAGTGGGAGAGCGACCCGGTGCGGCGGGCGGCCGCGCTCGCCTGCGCGCTGCCCCGGCACATCGACGAGGACGTGTTCCGGGCGGCGGTCGACGAGGACGTGGCGGGCCTGTACGGCTGGCTTCGGTCGCTGCCGTTCGTCAGCGACCACGGCGGGCGCGCCCAGTACCACGGAGTCGTCCGCGCGGCCATGCTCGGCGTCCAGCGCACCGGCTCGCCGCAGCGCTGGAGCGCCTGCCACCAGCGGCTCGCCGAGGCGATCGGGGCGCGCCGCGAGGCGGCCGCGGTGGCGGTCCCGGCGCGCCGCCTGTGGAGCGGGGAGCGGTGGCGCGAGCTGCGCCAGGAGGAGTCGTACCACCTGCTGTGCGCCCGGCCGGGGGCAGCGCTCGCCCAGATGCTGCGCGACGGCGTGGACGCCTGCGAGGCCGGGCCCGCCGTCGCCCGCCGCTGGGCCACGACACTGGCCGAGGCGGGCGAGGACGCCGACGACGAGCCGCTGCGCCGCTGGGGCGCGGACTGCCTGGCCGCGCTCGCCGACGAACAGGGGGGCGTGGAAAAGGTGCTGGCGCTCCTCCTGTCCAGGGGCGGGCTGAGCGCCGAGGGCCGCGCGGGCGCCCATGTCGTACGGGCCCGGGAGCTGCGCCACGAGGGCAACCACGCGCAGGCGCTGGCCGAGCTGGACCAGGCGATCGTGCTCGCGCCGGGGCGGGCGTGGGCGTACTACAGCCGGAGCGTGGCGCGCAGCGCGCTGGATGGCCCCGCGGCGGCGCTCGCCGACCTCGACCGGGCCTGCGAAC
This sequence comes from Streptomyces sp. NBC_00224, assembly GCF_041435195.1. NCBI lineage: Bacteria > Bacillati > Actinomycetota > Actinomycetes > Kitasatosporales > Streptomycetaceae > Streptomyces > Streptomyces sp. NBC_00224. Next base: position 4,296,538 of record NZ_CP108106.1, on the reverse strand, counting down.
TGTCCCCGGACGACGCGTACTACATCGGCTACCGGGGCGACATGTACCGGCGGCTCGGCCGCTTCGAGGAGGCGCTGGCGGACCTGGACCGCGCGATCCTGCTCGACCCCGGCGACGCCTGGGCCCCGGCCAGCCGCGGCCAGACCCGCCACCAGATGGGCCTCCTGGAGGGTGCCCTGGCGGACCTGGACCGGGCCCTGGAGCTGAACCAGGACTACGAGTGGGCGCTGGTCCGCCGCGCCCAGGTGCGCCGCGGCCTCGCGGACACGGCGGGCGCCCTGGCCGACCTGGAGCGCGCGGAGCGGCTGTCGGCGGACCCGGCGTGGGTGGTCGGCGAGCGCGGCGACCTGCTGCGCTCGGCGGGCCGCCACGAGGAGGCGGTGGCGGAGTACGGCCGCGCCTTCGCCCTGGACGGCGGGTACGCCTGGGCTCTGGGCAGCCGCGCCCTGTCCCTGGAGGCGCTGGGCCGCCACGAGGAGGCGCTCGCGGACTACGGCAGGGCGCTGGCCCTGGAACCGGCGTACACCTGGGCCCTGATCATGCGGGCCCGCCTGCGCTCGGAACTGGACGACCCCGAGGGCGCGCTGGAGGACCTGGACCGGGCGCTGGAGGCGGCCCCGGACGATGTGTACGCGCTGACCTGGCGGGGCCGGGTGCGGCGGCGGCTGTGGCGGGTGGAGGGGGCGAGGGCGGACCTGGACCGCGCGGTGAGCATCCACGGCGCCGGCTCGTCCTCTCTCGTCGAACGAGCATTCCTGATGGCGGACCTGGGCCACATCGAGGCGGAACTCGCCGACCTGGACCGGGCGGTGGAGCTGTCCGGACCGGAGGACGGGAGCGTACGGGCGGTACGGGGGGAGGCGTACCGGCGGGCCGGCCGGTACGAGGAGGCGCTCGCGGACTACGCGGCGGCGGCCGAGGAGGACCCCCGGGACGCGGTGCCGGTGGCGGGCCGGGGGTACGTGCTGCGGGCGCTGGGGCGGCACGAGGAGGCGTACGCGTGCCTGACGCGAGCGGTCGCGCTCGACCCCGGCCAGGGCGCGCTGCACGCGGCACAGGCGGCGGCGCTGCTGTCGCTTTCGCGCGAGGGGGAGGCGCTGGAGGCACTCGACCGTGCGCTGGAACTGGACCCGGAGATCGGCTGGGCGTACGGGCGCAGGGCGCGGGTGTGCCTGGCGGGGGGTGGGGAGGCTCTCCCGTTCCTGGACCACTGCTTGTCGCTGCTGGACGGCCGGGTGACGTCGGCTGAGGCCCTGGCGGCCTCCCACCGGGTCCGGGGGAACTTCGGCCCGGCGGCGGACGCGGCGGCGTCGCTACCGGGTGAGTCGGGCGACTTCCACCGCGCGATGGCGGCGAGCCGCCGGGGCTGCGGGTCCCCCGCCTGGCAGGGCGACGGCCTGGTGGCGTCCTGCGCGCGGGGGGATTGGTCCCGGGCGGATGAACTGCTGCCGGACGTCTCCTGGGAGGAGGCGGAGGGGTTGGAGGAGCTGGGGTTGTGCGGGGGTGTGGACACGGGGGAGCTGACGCCGCGCAGGGAACGAGCGTGGACGCTCCTACGGACGAGCTCCCCCACCCCGCCCCTTCCCTGAACCCTCCGGGGGATGCCGTTTGTCTGCGGGCCCGGTGGGGGCTGGTCGCGCAGTTCCCCGCGCCCCTTAGGTAACTCCAGCCCCTCCGGCGTTTGAGGAGCGGGGTCCGGGGCGGAGCCCCGAGCGGGGTGCAGGGTCCGGGGGCCCCGCAACGGGGTCCGGGGGCGCAGCCCCCGGGAAACCCACCTCCACCCCCACCCACCCCCGGAGGGTCTAGGTGAAGGGGCGGGGTGGGGAAGGGACAAAAACCGTTCAAAGGGCGCCCCACCCCAAACCCAGCGCGGTCTTATTCGCACGCACCCAATCAATTACAGTGCTGCGCCATGAGCGCAGCAGCCACCGGACCCACCACGTCCATATGGGGCCGCACCGAGCAGCAGGACTTCCGCAGCCGGGTCCGCGGCAGTCTCCTCGGCGGCGCGATCGGTGACGCGCTCGGCGCACCCGTCAGTCCCCTCACCCTCGAAGCGATCCGCACCCGGTACGGGCCGGAGGGCGTCAGCGGCCCGGCCGACGGCGAGGCGGGCGCCCGTATCACCGCCGCGACCCAGCTCACCCTCTTCACCGTCGACGGCCTCATACGCGCCCAGGTCCGCCGCGACACCGGCGCCTGGCACCCGCCGACCGACGTCCACCGCGCGTACCTCCGCTGGGGCGCCACCCAGCGCGACTGGGGGCCGGACGAGCGGCGCAAGGACAACGGGTGGCTCGCCAGGGAGGAGTGGCTGTACAGCAGACGCGACCCGGCCCGCGCCTGTCTGCTCGGGCTCGCGGACGAGGTCATGGGCACCCTCGACCGGCCCAAGAACCCCGAGGCCCGCGACCCCGCCGCCCTCACCCGCTCCGGCCCCTTCGGCCTGCTCGTCGGCTGGGAGCCGCAGCTCGTGCTCCAGCTGGCCGTGGAGTGCGCGGCCCAGACGCACGGCGACCCCGCCGCGTACCTCTCGGCCGGCGCCTTCGCGGTGATCGTGCACGGCCTTGCCCGGGGCGAGTCGCTGGACGCGGCCGTCCAGCGCACCCTCGCCCTGCTCGCCCAGCGCCCCGGCCACCAGCCCGTCACGGACGCCCTCCAGCACGCCCTCGGCGCCGTACGCCAGGGCATGCCCAGCCCCGGCCTGGTCGCCTCGCTCGGCGAGGGCCACCTCGCCCAGGAGGCGCTGGCCATCGCCGTGTACTGCGCCCTGGTCGGCGAGGACATCCGCCACGGCCTGCTGCTCGCCGTCAACCACGACGGCCCCTCCGGCGCCACCGGCACCCTCTGCGGCACGCTCCTGGGCGCCCTGCACGGCGAAACGGCCCTCCCACCCGGCTGGCTCGCCGAGCTGGAAGGCCGCTCCACGGTCCTCGAACTCGCCGACGACTTCGCCATGGAGATGACCCAGGGCCCGGCCCTGCACGGCCCAACGGTCAACACCCCGGGCTGGCTGGCCCGTTACCCCCGGTCCTAGCCCCGCGGAGCCCCGTCAGAGCTCCATCACCTTCGGCTCGCCCGGCTGCGCCGGAATCGTCGCCGCCGCCGACGCCGAACCCGGGCCGTCGTCATCGGAGTTGATCCGCGCCAGCAGCGCGTCCCGCTCGGGCGTGTCCTCAGGCTTGATGTAGCCGATCAGGATGTACAGCACCAGCGAGACGGCGAGCGGCACCGACACCTGGTACTGCAGCGGAACGCCGTCCTCGATGGCCCAGTTGATCGGGTAGTTCACCAGCCAGAACGCCACAAGCCCCATCGCCCAACTGGTCAGCGCCGCCGTGGGACCCGACTTACGGAACCGCGGCAGCAGGCCGAGCATGAACGGGATCGCGATCGGGCCCATCAGCCCGGCCACCCACTTGATGACCACCGTGATGATGTCCTTGAACGCAGGGGAGTTGATCTGCGTGGCGAGCGCCATCGACAGCGCCAGGAACGAGACCGTGGACAGCCGCGCCGCGAGCAGCCCGCCTCGCGAGCTCCAGGAACGGGCCGCCTTGGAAAGGACCGGCGCGATGTCCCGGGTGAAGACGGCCGAGATGGCGTTGGCGTCCGAGGAACACATCGCCATCGTGTGGGAGAAGAACCCGACGATGACCAGGCCGAGCAGCCCGTGCGGCAGCAGGCTCTCGGTCATCAGGGCGTAGGAGTCGGAGGCATCCGGCTTCTTGGCGTGCACCAGGAGCGGCGCGCACCACATGGGGAAGAACAGGACCAGCGGCCAGACCAGCCACAGGATGGCGGAGAGCCGGGCCGAACGGGTCGCGGAGCGGGCCGAGTCGGTAGCCATGTAGCGCTGGGCCTGGTTCCACATCCCGCCCGAGTATTCGAACGTCTTGATGAATAGGTAGGCGAGCAGGAACGTCACCGTATACGGGCCCGCCGTCGGGTGGGTGTGGACGTCCGGGAGGTCGTCCCACACGGTCCACAAGGTGCTGAAGCCGCTGAGCTTCGACATCACGGCGATCAGCATCGCGACGCCCGCGCAGAGTTGGATGATGAACTGGCCGAGCTCCGTGAGGGCGTCGGCCCACAGACCGCCGACCGTGCAGTAGATGCCGGTGATGACGCCCGTGATGAGAATGCCCTGGTTGATGGACATGCCCGTGAAGACGGAGAGCAGGGTCGCGATGGCCGCCCACTTGGCGCCGACGTCGACGATCTTCAGGAGCATTCCGGACCAGGCGAGAGCCTGCTGGGTCGGGATGTTGTAGCGGTTCTTGAGGTATTCGAGCGGCGAGGCCACGTGCAGCTTGGAGCGCAGCCGGTTGAGCCGGGGTGCGAACAGGGAGGACCCGATGGCGATGCCGATGGCGATGGGGAAGGACCAGGTCACGTACGAAGTGACTCCATAGGTGTACGCGATCCCCGCATACCCCGTGAACATCACCGCGCTGTACCCGGACATGTGGTGCGAGATGCCCGAGAGCCACCACGGCATCTTGCCGCCGGCCGTGAAGAAGTCGGCGACGTCGTCGACCCGCTTGTGGGACCAGACGCCGATCGCGACCATCACTCCGAAGTAGCCGATGAGCACGGCCCAGTCGAGACTGTTCATTGTCCCCTCCGAGGGGTCCGCCTTGTGAACATCGAGGTGTCTGCCGGTGCTCTTCGTCAGTGCGTCCGGCTCAGCGGGCCCCGTGCGGGAGCGGGGACTTCCGGGGATTGAACCGCCTGTTCGGAGGGCTGGTCAAGGCTTTCGGCGGTCATGGATATGAACACAGATCATAAAGTGGAACGATTTTGCCTTCGCTTTACGGAACGGGGTGTTGTCGCGCCCGTGACCCGGACCACACGATGAACGAGCACTTCGTCAGACGCGTACATACGTGAACGGCCGCACGGGATGCGGGTCCCGTGCGGCCGAGAGGGTGAGGTGGGTCCGGGCAGTCGACGCGACAGCCGGCTAGCGCATGATCTCCCCGGCGTTCACCAGCAGCGACTGTCCGGTGATCGCCTTCGCCCGGTCCGAGGCCAGGAAGGCCACGGCCTCCGCCACGTCCGTGTCCGTCGCCAGCTCCGGCAGTGCCATGCGCTCGGTGAGGCGCCGGAGCACCTCGGCCTCGGGGACCTTCTCGGTGTGTGCGGTGAACTGGACGTACGCCTGCACCGGCGGGCCCCACATCCACCCCGGCAGGACCGTGTTCACCCGGATCCGGTGCGGCCCGAACTCCCGGGCCATGGAGTACATCGCCGAGGTCAGCGCCCCCTTCGACGCCGCGTACGCGGCCTGGCGCACCTGGGACGGCGCGGCTATCGCCGACTGCGTGCCGATGACGACCACCGAGCCGCCGCGCTCCTTGAGGGCGGGCAGGCACGCCCGGGTCATCCGCAGCGTGCCGAGCAGATTGACGTCGAGCACGCCCTGCCAGGTGGTGAGGTCGGCGTCCTCGATCCCGCCGAAGTAGCTGTCCCAGGCGGCGACATGGACCACCGCGTCGATCCGGCCGAACCGCTCCACCGCCAGCGCGGCCAGCGCCTCGCACTCCGCCTCGGCGGTGATGTCGGTGGGCCGGTACGTGGTGTGCGCGCCCTCGGGGTCGATCTCGTGGGCCGCCTTGACGAGGTTCTCCTCGGTGCGCGCCCCGAGCACCGCGTTGCCCCCGTCCCGTACGACGGTCGCGGCCACCTGGTGCCCGAGCCCGGAGCCGACGCCGGACACGACGACCGTCTTCCCGTTCAGCAACATCTGGGCGCCTCCCGGCTCTGGCAGTTCTTCTGACGGGGCGTCAGAGTAGGGCGGTCCGCAGCAGGAGGGAAGGGGAGCGTCATGAGCGAGGAGACGAGGAGCGGGACGTACGCGGAGCTGGCGGCCCTCGGGCCGTACGGGGTGCACCCCGGCCACGCCCTGATCACCATGGTGGAGCCGCACCCGGGCCACGAGTACGCGTACAACCGCTGGTACGAGGACGACCACTACTACGCCGGGGCCATGGCCATGCCCTGGATGTTCGCGGGGCGGCGCTGGGTGGCCACCCGCGAGCTCCAGGAGCTGCGCTACCCGGAGAAGTCGGCGATCGCCCAGCCGGTGACCGCCGGGTGCTATCTCTCCACGTACTGGATCACCGAGGGCCGCTACGACGACCACATGAAGTGGACCGTCTCCATCAACCGGCGGCTCAACCGCGACGGCCGCGTCTACCAGGACCGTACGCACGTCTTCACCGCCTTCCAGGACCACGAGGCGACCGTCTACCGTGACGGTGCGGCGGGCCCGCGCGACCATCACGCACTCGACCACCCGTACGCGGGCCTGGTGCTCCAGGTGATCGACGCGGAAGGGCCCGATCAGCGGGGCGAGTTGGTGGAGTGGCTGCGCTCGCGGCATCTGCCGCGCCGGCTCGCGGGCGGGCCGGCCGCGCTGGTGACGGTCTTCCGGCCGACCCCGCTGCCCGGCGACCGGATGACGTACGTCAAGCAGGTCGAGGGGGTCGACACCCGTCTGACGCTGCTGTGGTTCCTGGAGCGGGACCCGGCCGAGGTGTGGGAGGAGCGCTTCGCGGGCCTGGACGCGGCGGTGGCCGAATCGGGTCTGGGCCACGTGGAGTTGGTGGCGCCGTTCATTCCGACGGTGCCGGGCACGGACCGCTATGTGGACCGGCTGCGCCGGACGGAGTGAGGGTGGGCGGGCCCGGACAGCAACCAGCCCCCTCGGCCAGGACGGCGGACCAGTCGAGAGGGCCTTGCTCACTTTGCGGTGGAGCGGTGCCGGTGAAGGTCAGACTCCACGCGGCGCGGTGCGGTTGACGTCCTGGATGAAGGCCGACCACGTCTGGGGGGCGAAGTCGAGCATTCCGTCGAGCGGGTTCTTGGAGTCGCGGACCGACACGGTCGAGTGATCTGCGGCCTTGACTTCCACACAGTCGCCGTTCACGGCGGAGTACGAGGACTTGGTCCACTCCGTCAGTGCATGCTTCTGAACTCGCATAACGCCTCCGATGGTTGGCCCGGTTGCCCGGGTGATGTGCCCGGCCGCTGAGGCCAGCGGCTCTGCGTGCGACGCTACGCCGCAACATCACGGATGGCAGGGGTCGTTCACCCATTCGGATGGCATATTCCATCGGGTCCTTCTCAGTTGAGGCTACGCAGGTGTAGGGTGCGCGCCCCGCGGCGTTCCTCGTGTCACTCGCTCACAACGTGTAGCCGTCGACCACGCGGTGGATGAACTCCCGTGACTGCTCGGCGCTGAGCGCCTTGGCCCTCAGATGCTCGTACATCACGGTGTAGCTCTGCACGTCGTTGGCCTTCTCCAGATAGAGGTCGCTGGTCACGCCCTCCAGATAGACCACGCTCGCGTCCATGGCGTCGTGGAACTCCAGGATCGCGAACTTGCCGTACATGCCCGGGTGCGCCCCGGCGTCGTACGGCAGCACCTGGAGCGTCACGTGCGGCTGCTCGCTCAGCTGCGCCAGGTGCAGCAACTGGTCGCGCATGATCTGCTCGTTGCCGACCACGCGGCGCAGCAGCGCCTCGTCGATCACCGCCCAGAAGCGCAGCGGATTGGTCGGGTCGGTGAGCCGGTCCTGGCGTTTGAGCCGGATCTGGATCCGTTTGTCGATGTCGCTGGAGGTGGCCTCGGGCCACATGCCCTCGATCACCGCCTGTGCGTACTCGCGCGTCTGCAGCAGGCCGGGCACGATCAGCGACTCGTAGACGCGCAGGCTCGCCGCGTCCGTCTCCAGGCCGATGTAGACGCTGTACGGGATGTCGCCGAAGGCGTGCCACCAGCCCTGCTGCCGGGAGTCCTTGGCCATCTGCATCAGCGAGTCGACGATCCGGTGGTCCTCGACCTCGTACACCCCGCACAGGTCGCGCACATCGCGCTGGCTGATGGAGCGGCGGCCGTTCTCCAGGCGGCTGATCTTCGACTGGGAGACCAGCAGGCGCTCGGCGACCTCCTCGGCCGTCATGCCCTTCAGCTCGCGGAGTCGACGGAGCTCCTGGCCCAGTCGGCGTCGCCTGACGGTGGGATTGACGTTGGACGCCACGGGAACTGCACCTCCGGCTGCGGCACTTCTGCTGTTCTCTGCTCTTCCGCTCTGCAGACTGCCACCAATGATCCTGGCCGCGCTGGGAAATGGCCACACACGGTGGGGTACCGGCTACCGCGGGTACGAACGCCGGGCCTCGGAAGACGCGAAGCGCGCGGGACCGGCGATGGCCGGCCCCGCGCGCCCATGATGCGGCTCCCGAACCGGGTCGTGAGGGGGACGTCGGTGCGGCGGGTGGTGCGGGGTGGTGCCGTGGTGCTCGGTGGTGCGGGTCGTGCGTGGTGCATGAGGTGATGCGTGTGGTGGTGCCGGAGCGGGCCGCTAGTGGGCCACGGCGCGGACCATGCTGCCGCGGTGCGGCTGCATCGGAACGCCGGGCGCCGTCGCGGTCGCCCGCGTGCCCGCCGCGGCGCCGCCGCCGTTGGCGGTGGCGGTGCGGCGCGGCTGTGCGCCCACTCCGTTCTGGACGTCCATGACGGCGTGCGCCACCAGTCCGCCCATCGGGTCGTGCCTGATCAGGTCCCGGAGCCGGGAGCGCGATGAACGCCCCTCGTTGCCCGGGTACAGGTGCTTGCCGAGTCCGACCGCGTGGGCCAGCGCGGCGAGCGCCGCGGTCCGCGGGTCCGGCGGTACGCCGGTGCGGATCGCACTGTCCAGCCGGGCCCTGATGTCCCGGCTGATCGCCGTGTCCGTCGCTTGGTAGCGAGTCGTCGGCAGCACACCGCACATCTGGCCCGCCACGGCATGCACCATGCCGCACCGCTCCAGATGAGCGAGGTAAATCTGGCGGAGCCCCAGTCGGGGCCCGCCGATCCAGTGGACGGCCCGGACCGGGCTGCCGCGCCTGCGCAGCAGTTCCAGTGCGGAGTCCAGTGTCGGATCTCCTGTCGGCCGTGCCATCACCACGGCGATACGATCCCCGTCTGGGGCTATCCGTCCTGCCAGAGCCAGCTCCACTAGCTGGGCTCCGGCGAGGCCGAGGTCGAGCGACTGCGGCTGCGCTGTGGTACCCGTGGCCGGGTCCAGAGCGAGCAGCAGAAGCTCCTCCGGAATTGTTCTGCGGCTCCTGCCCATCCATGCCTCCCCGCGTGGATGAATGACAGGGTGACCCCTCTCACATTCATCTGTCGAGAGTGCCTGGGCGGTAAGTACGGGAACCAGTAGGTATGTCGTTCTCGTCTAGCACGGGGGTCAACCCCGCACACAGGACACTGGTAGATGGTTCGGACAGGTTCGGACGGCGCCCCGGGGCGCCTTGAGGAGGCATCGGTGGCGGGCGAGTCCCCCGACAGGTCGAAGCAGCAGCAGTCGTCGGGGGAGACGACTCCGAGCGAACGCGATCCCCGTGTGGCGGTGTTCGGACCGGATGACGGCCCCCGGGCCGCGTCCGGTTCCGGGCAGGAGCGCAAGGGATCCGCGAACGGCTCCGAGAGCGGCTCTGCGAACGGCTCTGTGGCTGGTTCGGCGAACGGCTCGGCGAAGGATGCCGCGAACGGGTCCGTGAACGGGTCCGTGAACGGCTCTGCCGACGGCTCCGGCGCCGACCGGGCCGCGGACGGCGGCTCCGCCCCCGTGGACCAGGCGACCGCCGTCTTCCGCGCCCCGCGCCAGGAGGACCACGAGTCCCGCGACACCCGCCTGCGGGCGGCCGTGGCGGCGTGGGTGGCCACGGACGGCGACGCGGAGGCGGATGCGGATGCGGATGCGTCCGAGGACGCCGGGTCCGGTACGGGTGCGGGCTCCGGTGGCGCGAAGGCGGACACCCCGGCCCCGGCCCCGGCCCCCGAGAAGCCGGGTGACACGGGCGCGGACGCGGAGGGCACGGACGAGGAGCCCGCCGCCGAGGCCACGCCCGTACGGGAGGCCGTGCCCGCGCCGACGGCGGCGCCCGAGGCGGACGACGCCTCCGACGACGCCTCCGACGACGAGCCTGCGGCCCAGGAGCCCGGTGACAAGGCCGCTCCCGCGTCCGACGACGCGTCGGCGCCCGAGCCGGACGCCGAGGCGGGCGACGAGCCCACCCCGGCCCCTGAGGCCACCGCCGAGCAGGACGCCGAGCCCGCCGCCGAGCAGGACGGCAAGCCGGAAGCGAAGTCGGACGCGAAGCCCGAGGCGAAGCCGGAGTCCGACGCGAAGCCGGAAGCCGACGCTGAGCCCGAGCCCGCCTCCGCCGCCCCCAAGGCCGATCCCGCCGCCGACAAGCCCGCACCCGAGGGTCGGGCCGCCTCCTGGGGTGCCAAGCTCGGTGCCGAGGGCGCGGGCAAGCCCGAGGCCGACAAGGCCACCGGTGTCGACCAGGCCACCGCCGTCTTCAAGGCCGTCAAGCCGCCCGTGGTGGATCAGCCGACCACCGCCATCCGACGGCCGAGCACGGCCGAGTCGGCGTCCGAGCGGGCCAGCACGTTCGTACCGCTGCGCTCCGACGACGTACGCCCGGACGCCGAGACGCCGAAGGCCGAGGCTCCGAAGGCCGCCGCGCCTGCCGCGCCCGTCGCGCCGAAGCCCCCCGCCTCGCCCCGCATCTCCGTGCCGGACGCCGACGCCGCCGAGCGGACCCGGCAGCAGCCGCTGCCGCCGAAGCCGCCGCTCGACCTGCTCGCGGAGCTCACCAACACCCCGCCCCCGCCGCAGACCCCGGTCCGCACCGCGGTGCGGCGGTTCAAGATCTGGACCCCGCTGGTCCTCCTGCTGCTGGTCGTGTTTGCGGTCGTACAGTTCGTACGCCCGCTCCCGGACCCCCTGCTGAAGATGACGTCGGCGCCGGAGTTCACCTTCGACGGCGCCGCGCCGCAGCTGCCGTGGCCCAGCGAGGGACAGGGCCTGATCACCGTGTCGGGCCTCGGCACGGTGGGGCGGTTCGGCGAGGAGAAGCCGGTCCCGATCGCCAGTGTGACCAAGTCGATGACCGCGTACATCATCATGCGCGACCACCCGATGAAGCTGGGCCAGAAGGGCGCCTCCATCCCCGTCGACAAGCTCGCGGAGAAGGAGGGCGGCTACAACAAGACCGGTGACGAGTCGACCCTCGACACCATCAAGGCGGGCCAGACCCTCACGCAGAAGGACGCGCTCAGCGCGATCATGATCCCGTCCGCGAACAACGTGGCGCGCCTGCTCGCGCGCTGGGACGCGGGCTCCGAGGCGGCGTTCGTCAAGAAGATGAACGACACCGCGAAGCAGCTCGGGATGACGAACACCACGTACACCGACCCGTCCGGTCTGCAGGCCACCACCGTCTCGACCGCCGTGGACCAGGTGAAGCTGGCCACAGAGCTGGTGAAGGACCCGGCGCTCGTCGACATCACCCGGCAGCCGTTCTGGGTCGACCCGACCGGTGTGAAGAGGCGCAACTACAACACCCTCGTGCCGTACAACGGCGCGATCGGCATCAAGACCGGCTCGACCTCCAAGGCCGGTGGCAACCTGCTGTTCGCCGCCACCAAGGAGGTCGGCGGTACGAAGCAGACGATCGTCGGCGCGGTCTTCGGCCAGCACAAGAGCACGTCGATCCTGGACCTGGTCAACAGGGTCAGCAAGGACGTCCTGGTCGCCACTCGCAAGTCGCTCACCTCGGCGACCGTGATCAAGAAGGGCGACGTCGTCGGGCACCTGGACGACGGCCTCGGCGGCACCACCCCGGTCGTCGCCACCAAGGACCTGACCATCGCCGGATGGTCCGGTCTGCGGACGACGATCTCGCTCACTCCCAGTGGCGCCGAGCTCCCGCACTCCGCGAAGGCGGGCACCGTGGTCGGCAAGCTGACCGTGGGCTCCGGCCCCGGCCAGGTCTCCGCCCCGGTCGCTCTCCAGAAGGCTCTCGCCGAGCCCGGACTCGGGTCGAAGCTGACCCGTCTGGGCTGACAGCGGGCCGATGAGGACGAGGGCGCCCCGGTCTCCGGTGGCGCCATCGTGCTAGCTTCGGTCAACTGGAGGACGCGGGGCGGCGTCCCTATGAGCGATGGGGCGAGAGACGTCCTGAGACTGTGTGAGGCGGGAGAGCCGCAGTGACCACCGCTGAGCCGACGCCCACCCGCGCCGACGGCAGCAGCCCTTCTCGGCAGGGCGGACGAATACAGGATGAGAACAGGGACCCGGTGAGGGAAGAGAACCTGACCGGGCCCCTCGACGCGGCCCCGGTCCTGGACAAGGAACCGCTCAAGGAACCGCTCTCGGACGAGAAGCCGGTCCTGGACGCGGAACCGGAACCGAGCCCGGCTGAGGCCCTGGCCAAGGCCGATGCCCCGGTCAAGGCCGAGGACCCGGTCCCGGCCGGCGAACGGACCCTGCTGTCCCGGGTGCGGGCCCTCACGGTCCGGTACCCCGTGTACGCCGTCACGGCCGTCGCCGCCGTCGGCCACATCCTCTGGTTCTTCTTCTTCGCCAACAGCGGAGGCGACCTCGCCGCACAGGACGCCTGGGCCGAGTTCGTCGGCCGCCACCCCGCCTCCGCGTACAACCTGGCCTGGTACGGCGGGATGCACCCCGTCTCGTACAGCGTGATCTCGCCGTATCTGATGTCGATGCTCGGCGTCCGGTCGACGATGATGATCGCCGGGACCGTGTCGGCCGGGCTGATCACGCTGATCCTGGTGCGGGTGCGGGCCGTCCGCAATCCGCTGCCGTGCGCGTTCGCGGCCCTCTTCGCCTTCCTGTGCAACGCCATGTCCGGCCGGGTGACCTTCGGGCTCGGCACGATGTTCGCGCTCGGCGCGGTCGCGGCGGTCTTCTGCTGGCCGCACCGCTGGCGCACCGAGCGGTGGGCCAAGGGCGCGGTCGCCGCGCCGCTGGCCGGGCTCGCCACGGCGAGCAGCCCGGTCGCGGGCCTCTTCCTCGGGGTGATCGCGGCCGCGCTGTTCCTGAACGGGCGCCGCCCGGGCGCGTACGCGCTCGGCCTGCCGCCGGTCGCCATCGTGGCGCTCTCGTCCCTGCTGTTCCCCTTCTCCGGCACCCAGCCGATGTCGATCGGCTCCGTGTCGCTGCCGTTCATCTTCGCGGTGATCGTCCTCTTCGCGGTGCCGAAGGAGTGGCGGACGGTCCGCACGGGGGCCGCGGTGTACGGGGTGGGCGTGCTGCTCACCTGGATCATCGACTCGCAGATCGGGTCCAATGTGACCCGGCTCGCGATGCTCTTCGCGGGCGTGGTCTTCCTGGCCGCCCTGCCGTACGTGATGCCGCGCTCGCGCAAGTGGTACGCGCTGGTCATCGCCTTCGCGGGGATGAACTTCTGGATCGGCTTCAAGGCCGTCGACGACATCGTCAGCACTCTGCCGGCCGCGTCCTGGGCCCGCGAGCTCGCGCCGCTCGTGGACCAGCTCCAGGAGGTCGGCGCCGACCGCGGGCGCGTCGAGGTCGTGCCGGCGTCCAGCCATCGGGAGGCCTCGGCGGTCGCGCCGTACGTCAACCTCGCCCGGGGCTGGAACCGCCAGGCCGACATGGAGCGCAACCCGATCTTCTACGACGACACGCTGAACTCGGCGAGCTACCGGGGCTGGCTGGGCCGCTGGGCCGTCCACTACGTGGTGCTGCCCATGGGCCCGCCGGACTCCAACGGCGCCGAGCAGGAGGCCAAGCTGATCCAGAAGGGCCAGCCGTACCTCAAGGAAGTGTGGAGCAACGCCAACTGGCGGCTGTTCGCGGTCGACGACCCGACGCCGCTCGCCGACCCGCCCGCGACGGTGCTGCGCGCGGGGGAGGGCGAGTGGACGCTGAAGGTGAGCGCGCCCGGGCGGGTCCTCGTCCGCATCCCCTACTCGCCGTGGCTGAAGCTGGTCGACGAGAAGGGGAAGGGTGTGGAGCCGCCGCAGGAGACGCCGGAGTCCAAGAGCCGGGCCCACGGCACGCCCAAGACGTTCACCAACCCCAACGGGTGCCTGTGGAAGGCGCCGGAGGATGCGGCGGGGGACGAGTGGACGGAGCTGCTTGCGCCGAAGGCGGGTACGTACCGCTTGGCGGCCCCGTACAGCCTCCGCCGGGGCACGGCGTGCCCGACGGAACTCCGCCCGGAGGAGTAGCCCCACCCCTGGGCTCCGTTCGTCTGCGGGCCGTCTGTGGCTGGTCGCGCAGTTCCCCGCGCCCCTAAAGGGGCTGGAGTTGCCTAAGGGGCGCGGGGAGCTGCGCGCTCAGCCCCCACCCACCCGCAGACGAACACCGGGCCCGCCTCACGCGCACCCGCACGACCCGTGGCGGTCGCCGTGTACCCCGGTCAGGGACCTGGCGTGGGGTGCGGGGGCCGCGGGGGCCGTGCCCTCGTGCACCACCCGGCCTCCTACCAGCGTCATCCGCACCCCCACCCCCGACACCTCGGAGATCCGCACCCGCGTCACGTCGCGGTCCAGCACCACCAGGTCCGCCGCCATGCCGGGCAGCAGGCGGCCGCTCACCCGGTCCATGCGCAGCTGGTGTGCCGTCCCCGCCGTGTGCATGCGCAGGGATGACGCGAGGGTCAGGCCCTCCAGCTCCGGGTACAGGGCGCCCTCTCCCGCCTCCGAGCCCTCCCGGTCGACCGCCGTGCGGATCTGGTTCCAGGTCTGGAGCGGGTCCACCGGCCAGTCGGAGCCGCCCGACAGAGCCGCCCCGTGGCGCTCCAGGCTGCGCGCGGGGTACATCAGCCGGTGCCGTTCGGGACCGATGTACGGCAGCAGCGCCTCCATCGTCCAGATGTCCCGCATCGCCCACTGGAGCTGCATGCACGCGACCACCCCGAGCGGTGCGAACCGGCGGTAGTCGGTGGGGTGGACGAGCTGGAGGTGGGCCACGGTGTGCCGGTTGCCGCGGCGGCCGTTCGCCCGTACCGCCGTCTCGTACCCGTCGAGCGCCGTCCGTACCGCCCGGTCCCCGATCGCGTGTGCGTGCAGCTGCCAGTCCGCCCGGTCGAAGGCCGTCGCCAGGCGGCCGTAGTCGGCGGCGGAGACGTACAGGTCGCCTCGGTGGGCTGTCGGTCGACCCTCCGCGTCCAGGTACGGGGCCAGCAGCGCCGCCGTCTGCGAGGGGTATTCGATCACTCCGTCCAGGAACACCTTCGCCGTGCCGAACCGCAGCCCGGGCACCTGCCCGTACCGCGCCCGCAGGTCCCGTACGTAACGCAGCGCCCCCGCCGGGTCCTTCGCCAGGTCCGGGCCGATCAGGAGCGCGGGCACGATCCGCTGCGGCAGCCGGCCGGCGGCGGCGAGCGCGGCGTACGTGTCGAGCTGGTGCGTGCCCACCGACGCGTCCATGAACGTGGTGATGCCCGACGCCGCCGCCTGCGCGAGCGCCTTGGCGCAGGCGGCGAGGAGCTGCGCCTGGGTGGGCGGCGGGATCACCCTCGTCAGGAGGTCCTGGGCGGTGTCTTTGAGGAGGCCGCCCGGCGTGCCGTCCGGGTCGTGCACGATCTGGCCGCCGGACGGGTCGGGGGTCGCGGCGGTGATCCCGGCGAGGTCGAGCGCGCGCTGGTTGGCCCACGCGTTGTGCCCGTCGTTGCCGATGAGCGCGATGGGGCGGCGGGTCGGGAGCGCGTCGAGCATGCGGTGGTGCGGGACGGTCCCGGCGGGGAGCAGCCCGACCGGGTTCCAGTCCTCGACCACCAGCCAGCCGTCGGGCTCGTGGGTGGAGTCGGAGGAGAGGAAACCCCGGAGTTTCTCCTGGAGTTGAGCGACCGTCAGCGTCGCTCCCTCCAGCGTCGGGTGCAGGGAGCGCTCGCCCGCGCCCAGCGGGTGGGCGTGGCCGTCGTGGATGCCGCTCATGACCGTCGCCCCGCGTGCGTCCACCACCTCGGTGTCCCGCCCGACGAACCGCCGCAGTACCGCGTCGCTGCCGGTCGCGAGTATCTTTCCGTCCCGCCCGACCGCGACGGCCTCCTCGACGCGGGCGTGCGCCTCGCCGGTGAGGACCCGCGCGTGGTGCACCACCAGCGCGGCCGAGCGCCGCTTGGAGGAAGCGGAGGAGGCGGAGGAAGCGGCGGTCGCGGCGGACGCCGTGCCTGGCGCCGCCAGGGACACGGCCGCCGCCGCGCCCAGGCCGGTCGCGAGGAGCCGGCGTCGGGAGGGTGCAGAGCTGGGGTTCACAGTGGCTCCTGGGGTGTCGAGTGTGGCTCGTCCGCCACCGCACCCTTCGCGATTAATCCCTTAACCACCAGCGCCCGGCCGCAGCCGATCTGCCCCGCGAACTCCCGCTCCGGCGACGGATTCCGTACGCTGAGCCCGTGCCCCGAGTG
This sequence comes from Streptomyces sp. NBC_00224, assembly GCF_041435195.1. Classification (NCBI taxonomy): domain Bacteria; kingdom Bacillati; phylum Actinomycetota; class Actinomycetes; order Kitasatosporales; family Streptomycetaceae; genus Streptomyces; species Streptomyces sp. NBC_00224. The sequence goes on along the minus strand of NZ_CP108106.1, from coordinate 4,280,296 downwards.
ACCCTCACCGATGTGGCCCGCGCCGCCGAGGTGTCCGTGGCGACCGTCTCCAACGCCCTGAACGGCACCGGCCGCATGGCCGAGTCGACCCGTGCCCGCGTGCGGGCGACCGCCGCCGCGCTCGGCTATGGCGAGCCCCCGCCCCGTACCCTCGCCCTCGCCGTCACCACGTACGGCACGCTCTCCTGGGACTTCGCCGGCATCCCGTTCTACGCCCGGGCGATCAGCGCCGCCACGGCCGCCGCCCACCGGCGCGGATACGCCCTGATCGCCCTCCCGGCCGCGCCCGCCGAGACGCTGTGGCGGACCGTGCCGGTCGCCGGGGTGGTGCTCCTGGACAGCCCGGCCGACGACCCCGTCGTCCGCATCCTGCGCTCCCGGGGCCTGCCGCTGGTCTTCGACGGCCGCCCGGCCCGGCTCGGCGTGCGCGAGGCGTGGGTGGACAACGACCACCGGGCCACCACGCACGAGGTCCTGGACCACCTCGCGGCGCGCGGCGCACGGCGGATCGCCCTGGTCGCGGGCCCGGGCGAGGAGCACTACACGCGCAGCTGCCGGGCGGCGTACGAGCAGTGGTGCGCGGCGCGCGGCAGCGAGCCCAGGGTCGTGCCGCTGGACTTCGCCGACCGCGACGGGCGCACCCTGGACGCCCTGCTCGCCGGGCCCGGCCGGCCGGACGCGGTGCACGGCCTCTACGACCCGTGCGGCCACCGCGTCCTGGCCTCGGCGGCGCGCTGCGGGCTGCGGGTGCCGGACGACCTGCTCGTGGTGTGCGCCAGCGAGGACCCGGCGTACGAGACGACCGCCCCGCCCGTCTCCACGGTGACGCTTGCCCCGCACCGCACGGCCAGGGCCGCGGTCGGCGCCCTGGTGGACCTCGTCGAGGGCGGGTCCGGCGGGGCGGGGCAGACGATTCCGGCGCGGCTCACACCGAGGGCGTCCTCGCTGCGGGCCGTCGGCTGATCCGTGGTACCCACTCGCTGTCGTCCCAGAACCGCAGCTGCCGTGCCTTGGTGGGGTGCGCCGTGCGGGGGCCGTCCGGCTCGCCCAGGATCAGGGCGCTGGGGCGGTCGGGGGAGAAGACCGGCCACGGCGGGGCGCCGGGGGCGGTCGGGGTGCCGGTGTGCGCGAACGACGCCACCAGGTCCATGAAGGTGGCGCTGACTTCGGCCTCGGCGGGGCCGTCGCCGCACGCGCCGGCGTTCTCGGCGATCCCGTAGGTGCCGAAGAGGAACGGGGAGGTGTGCTCGTGCGGGGTGCCGAACCACGGCGGGCGGGCCGGGTGCGCGAACTCCATGAGGTACCCGGGCGCCGTGCCCGTACGGGCGTGCCGCTCGGCCAGGCGGACGTTCAGATACCGGAAGAGGCTGTCGCTCCACACGTCGGTCCACAAGGAGACCGGGTCCAGCGGCAGCCCGTCGGCCATGGCCGCCGCCCGGTACGCGTCCACGCACCCGTCCACCAGCGAGTCCGGCACCCGCGCCGCGCCCTTGAGCAGCACCCCGCGCACCGCGTCCGGCAGCGAGGCGTCGTCGGTGGGCGCCGGGGTGGGGATCGGGGAGCCGGGGCCGGTGTAGAAGGAGCCTTCGGTACGGGTGTGGATGGACAGGATCGGCAGTGCGGGGGTGCCCAGTTCGTGGTCGAAGCCGCGCATCCAGCGACCGTCGACCACCGGGCCCCGGTACTCGCGTCCGCTGCCCACGGTCCGCCCGCCCGGGGCGCCGCCGAAGACCGCGCTCCAGGCGTCCCGGACCGCCCCGGCGGGCGCGGCGCGCAGCCCCCGTACGGTCGTGCCGAGCCGGGCCGCCACCTCCTCGTACGCCCGGCGCGCGTCCGGGACGGTCAGGGAGGTGGCGGGCTGCCAGACGTGGCAGGCGCTGATCGGGACGATCCTGCGCACCAGGCCGCGCAGTTCGGGACGGAGAGCGAGCTGCCAGGCGGAGGCGCCGCCCGCCGAGGTGCCGCTGAGGGTGATGTTGTGCGGGTCGCCGCCGAACGCGGCGGCGTTGTCGCGTACCCAGCGCAGCAGCGCGGCCTGGTCCTGGAGGCCCCAGTTGGCGCAGTCGCCGGTCGTCTCGTCGGTCAGCTCCTCGTGGTAGCCGAAACCGAAGGGCCCCAGACGGTAGTTGAAGGTGATCACGACGAGGTCGCCGCGGACCGCGAGGCGGGTTCCGTCGTACGTCGGCAGGCTGCCCGCGCCGACCTGCCAGCCGCCGCCGTGGATGTAGACGAGGACCGGGCGCCGCCCGTGCAGGGCGGGCGTCCAGATGTTGGCGTAGAGGCCGTCCTCGCTGCTGGCGGGGTCGATGGTCTGGAGGAACGCCGGGGCGAACCGGGTGGCGTCGCGCACCTCCCGCCAGGGCCGCGGCGGGCGCGGCGAGGCGAACCGGAGCTCGCCCAGCGGGGGTTGGGCGTAGGGCACGCCCCGGAAGGCCAGCGCGCCGCCGGTGCGCGCCCCGGCCACCGGCCCGGCGGTGGTGCGGGCCACCGCCGGGCCGGAGGGCTTGGCGGCGGGCGCCGGGCGGGCGGCGGCGGCCGGTGCCGCGTACGCCACGGCCGCGGCCGCCGAGGCCGCGAGCACCGCCCGGCGCCCCATCGCGGGTGAGGGCATCTCAGCCCGCCTCGGGCACGAAGCGGATGCCGTAGCCGCGGATCCACGCGTCCAGGTCGATCAGCCGCTCCATGACCGCGCGCCCGCTGTAGGGCCCGCCGATCGAGTACGAGCCCACGGGGCGATCGAGCAGGCTCCGTAGCCCCTTCGGGTCGACGAGGTCGAGGACGGGGGAGTCGCCCGAGGCCAGGGCCGTGATCCGGTCGCGCAGGGAGATCTCGTACTGGACGTCCTGGGTGGACGGGTACGGGCTCTTCTTGCGCTCCACGATCGAGCGCGGCAGCACGTCCTGGGTGGCGGCGCGCAGCAGGCTCTTCTCGCGGCCGTCGAACGTCTTCATCGCCCAGGGGGTGTTGAAGACGTACTCGACGAGGCGGTGGTCGCAGAACGGGACGCGGACCTCCAGGCCCACCGCCATGCTGATCCGGTCCTTGCGGTCGAGCAGGAAGTTGACGAAGCGTGTGAGGTGCAGATGGCTGATCTCGCGCATCCGCGCTTCCTGCGCGCTCTCGCCGGGCAGGGCGGGAACGTCGCTGAGAGCCTCCTTGTAGCGCTGGTCGATGTAGGCGCCGAGGTCGAGCCGGTCCCACAGGCCCGTGGTGCGCAGGGCGTCCTGGCCGCCGGCCCGCCGGTAGGGCAGGTGCCAGGGGAAGGTGGCGGAGGAGACGGCCTCCGGGTCGTGGAAGTGGCTGTAGCCGCCGAAGAGTTCGTCGGCCGACTCACCGGACAGGGCGACCGTGGAGCGGGCCCGTACCGCCTGGAAGAGCAGGTACAGCGAGTACTCCATGTCACCGGTGACCGTGGGCAGGTCCAGCGCGCGCAGCACCGCGCCGCGCACCTCGGGCGTGAGCAGCTGCGCGTTGTCGAGGACGATGTCCTCGTGGTCCGTGCCGATGTGGGCGACGGCCTCCTTCACGAACGGCGCGTCCGGCGCCTCCCACACCGCGTTGGACTCGAACCGCTCGGCGTGGCCGGTGAAGTCGACGGAGAAGGTACGGATACGTCCGCTGCCCTCCTCGGCGAGCGCCCGGGCGGCGAGCGCGGTGACCGCGCTGGAGTCGAGGCCGCCGGAGAGCAGCGAGCACAAAGGCACGTCGGAGACGAGCTGGCGGCGCACGGTGTCGTCGAGGATCTCGCGGACCGTGCCGACCGTGGTGTCCAGGTCGTCGGTGTGCGGGCGCGACTCCAGCTGCCAGTACCGCGTCTTGCGCAGCCCGCGCCGCGAGAGGCGGACCATGCTGCCGGGCCGCACCTCGTACATCCCCCGGAACACGGCGTGTTCGGGCGTCATCGTCAGGCCGAACACCTCACGCAGGCCCTCGGCGTCGACGACCGGCTCGGCCAGCGGATGGGCGAGGATCGCCTTGGGCTCGGAGCCGAAGAGCACCCCGTCGTCGGTGGGGTAGTACAGGAGCGGTTTGACGCCCATCCGGTCGCGCACCAGGAGCAGTTCCTCGGTACGGGTGTCCCACAGGGCGAACGCGAACATGCCGTTGAGCCGCTCGACGAAGGAGTCACCCCACTCCAGATACGCGTGGAGCACCACCTCGGTGTCGCTGGAGGTACGGAACCGGTGGCCCCGCGCGCTCAACTCCGCCCGCAACTCCTGGTAGTTGTAGACCTCGCCGCTGTAGGTGACGACCGCCTCGGGGGCGACGCCGAACCCGGCGCTCATCGGCTGCTTGCCGCCCTCGATGTCGATGACGGCGAGGCGCCGGTGGCCGAGCGCGACGTGCCGGCCGGTCCACACCCCGCCCGCGTCGGGTCCGCGGCAGACCATGGTGGCGGTCATGGCCCGGGCGCTGTCCTCGTGCCGCGTGACGTCGTGGCCGTAACCGACCCAGCCCGCTATACCGCACATGTCTCAGACCCCCCTCTCGTCAGGCGTAGGTGTAGTACCGGCGGTGGTCGACGACCTCGGCGACGGTCTTCGTGTGCCACGGGAACAGCGGGGTGCTCGGATCGGCGACCTCGGGGGTCGGCTCCTGCGGCAGGTAGTGCGGCACGTCCGGGTGGAGCGTCTGCCAGTCGGCCCAGATCTTGTCGATGAAGCAGTGGTGCAGGAAGAAGACCGGGTCGTTGGGGGAGGAGATGTACATCATGTGGCCGCCCACCCACTGGTGCCCGGCGCCGTGCAGCTTCCCCGCCGGGGGCTCCCAGGCGAAGTTGGTGTAGCCCTCCAGGTGGTTGCGGAAGCTGTTGTACGGCGGCTGGCCGCCGGAGGTGTAGTTCCACGGCGGGCAGTCGTAGACCGGCAGGTCCATGGTCTGCTGAAGCTGCTCGGGCGAGGGCAGCGAGGGCATCTTCTGGGCGATGCGGCGGATCAGGAACTTGCGGTCGTCCACGGTGTAGTGGCCGTTGAGCGCGGGATTCTCGTCGCCCTCGGGCTGCACGTTGACCTTGAGCAGCCAGCCGTTGGGGTAGGCGAACGGGCCGGTCATCACCATGCCGTCGGAGGGCCGCCCGTCGCCGCCCATGAAGTCGTCGGCCCACAGGGGCGAGTGGGGCGACTGGTCCTTGGTCCAGTCCCAGTACGGCAGGGTCACCGTCGGGTCGACCCGGCGCAGCTCCTTCTCGAACTCCATCAGGTACTGCCGGTGCCAGGGGAAGAACCCCGGGTTGATGTGGCCGACCCGCTTGCCGGTGTCCTTGTCGAGGTAGTCCTGGGAGTTGACGTCGACGTGGAGCTTGACGAACCGGTCGTAGATCCCGCGCCGCTTGATCTCCACGACGGCCTTGATGAACCGCCGCCGCTCGCTGCGCGACATGTCCAGGTGGTTCCTGCGGACGTGCGTCATGGTCCTGTTCCTCAATCTCGCGGGATCACATGGAGTGGTGGGAGCCGTCGCCGAGCGGTACGAGGTTGGCGCCGTGCAGTTCGTCGACGGCGGCGCGGGCGGCGTGCAGCGGCGTCTTGGCGACCTCGTAGTGGCACAGGGCGCTCAGATAGGCGCCCTCACCGAGTTTCATCAGGTGCAGCGGCTTGCCGTCTATGGAGACGGCGTGGTCCGCGCCGTTCCGGGTGACCTGAATGGTGCGGCCCTTGTAGGTCTCGGTGTGGTCGTCGCTGCGGGCGGCGGCGGTGACGGGCTTGTCGCTGTCGGCGCGGGTGCCGTAGACGGCGACCCCGGCGGCCCCGGCGAGCCCGGTGGCAACGGTGGCGGCGACAGCGCCCCGCTTGATCACATCGCGACGGTTGAGCATGGGGGGACCTTTCTGTGGGTGGGGGCGCGACACCCGAGGGTGTCGCGCCCTGGACACTGCGGTACGGGGCGCCCTACAGGGGCGCGGGGAACTGCGCGACCAGCCCAGGCGGACCCGCAGCCGAACGACGACGCAGCACCCGGCTACTTCTCCAGGCAGAACTCATCGATCGGATAGCCCACGTGCCGGTCCTCGCTGGGCAGGAACCCGAGCACCTTGTCGCCCGGCTTGAGCTCGGTGCTGTTGAGGACGGTGCCGCCCGGGCCGAGGACGCGCACATGCCAGTCGTCCTGCAGAATCAGATTCACCTGCTGCCCATTCGGCGCCACCGCGTCGATCGAGATCAGCGGCCGGGACTCGATCTTGACCCGCCCGACCGTCACGATCCGGGTCTGGCCCTTGATGTCGACGGCGAGGACCTTGCTGCCCGCCTTGAGCTCGCTGAGGTAGTTGGTCCGCTCGTCCTTGGAGAGGGTGTACGAGTGGATCGCGCCCGCGTTGACCCGGAACGGGCGGGTCGGCATGTAGGGCAGCGGGTGCGTCTCGCTGACGCACAGGATCATGCCCTTGGAGTGCGAGCCGACCAGGATGCCCTCGTCCTCGCGGAAGTAGGTGCAGGTGTCGACGCAGGCGCGCTCGCCCATGCCGATGTGCTCGGTCTGCCGCACCTCCAGCTCGACCAGGTTGAGGTTGGGCACGTCGGCGGTGGCGGCGGCCTTGAGGTGGGCCGCGTCACCGACGGCCTTGGGCGCCATCATCACGCCGTCCGAGCCGTGCTCCAGGACGCCGAAGATGATCTCGGCCTCCTCCACGTCCTGGGCGACGGTGATCATGCTGCCGGTGGCCCGGGCGGCCGCCGCGATCACGATCTCCAGCGGGATCTTGGTGGGGTCGCGGAAGAGCAGCACGCTCCACTTCTCGGTGCGCGCGGACTCGCAGGCGTCCTCCAGGGTGGGCGCGTCGATGATCTCCACGAAGCGTCCGAACTCGATCTCCGGGTGCTTGATGGCCAGTTCGGCCGGGGTGATGCCGTGGGCCGCCGGGTCCACGATGACCACCGACGCGTCCCCGAACCCGTCCGGGAGCGGCTTGCCCTGCGGGAAGAGGACCTTGGTGACGGTCGGCGGCAGGTCGGCCAGGTCGGCGGGGTCGTCGGCGACGATGCCTTCGAGCCGGTAGTGCAGGGCCTCCTGGAGGATGGCCTCCTTGGCCTCGCCGAGCGAACGGGCGTCGAGCCAGCTGAGCTTCATGGGGAGAACTCCTCTTAAGAGACGGTGGTCAGCGGTACGGCGAGAGCCTCGGGAGCCGCGCTGTGCGCGGGCAGGTCGTGCGGTACGGGGTGGATCAGCCGGGCGACCTTGGCGGCCATGGCCCCGGGGTCCGGCGCGAGGAAGACGTTGCGGCCCATCGCCACGCCGCTGGCGCCGCCGCGCAGCGCCTCGTCGACGTAGGCGAGGACCCGGGTCTCGTCGGGCTCCCGGGGGCCGCCGACGACGATGAGCGGGACCGGGGACGCGGAGGTGATGTCGCGCATCTCGGCGATGGACTCGGCGCAGACGGTCTTGACGATGTCGGCGCCCAGATCGGCGGCGAGCGAGGCCGCGTGGGCGATCAGCGCCGGGTCGCGCGGGTTGGTGATCTTCGGGCCGCGCGGGTACATCATGGCGAGCAGCGGCACGTTCCACCGGTCGCAGGCGTCCGCCACGGCGGCCATGTCCGCGACCTGCTGCCGCTCCTGCGTGGAGCCGAGGTTGACGTGCACGCTGACCGCGTCCGCGCCGAGCCGCAGGCACTCCTCGACGCTGGCGACCAGGTACTTGTCGTTGGGGTCGGGGGCGTGCACGGTGCTGGCGCTCAGATGCACGATCAGCGAGGTGCGGGCGAACCGGGCGGAGTCGACGTACCGCAGACTGCCCTTGTGCAGGACCACCGCGTCCACGCCGTTGTCCGCCAGCTGCCCGACCAGGTGGTCGAGACGGTTGCCGCCGGTCAGCGGGCCGTCGGTGACCGAATGGTCCAGCGGGACGACCAGCAGCCGGTCGCCGCCGTGGCGATGGATCCGCCGCAGCCGCAGCTGCCGTGCGAAGGAATGGTGCAACATCATCGGAACCTCCTCTGTCGGATCAGGCGGGCACGGGCGCGGTGAACCCCGTCCCGGCGTTGAGTGCGGCGAGACCGAACTCGTCGTGCAGGACCCGGGCGGCCCGGACCGCGTCGTCGTCCGGGACGGTCACCGAGATCCGCATCTGCGAAGTGGAGACGGAACTGGGCGCGATCGCCTCGGACTTGAGGCAGCGCAGCAGTCGGGCGGTGCTGTCCGGGCGGCTGAGCAGTCCCGTACCGACCAGGGAGAGCTTGGTGATCCCCTCGTCGGACTCCATGGGCCGGCCCGGCGGGCCGGGGCGCCGGGCCAGGAAGTCCCGCAGCGGCTGTACGTCGTCGGTGTGCAGGGTGATGCCGATGTTCACGCCCGTGCTCTCGTCGGAGAGCGCCGCCATGTCGACGGAGAGGGACTCACGGGCGAGGAAGGCGAAGACGTCGGTCGCCGCGTCCGCGTCGCCCGCGCCGAAGCGCAGGGTCACCCGGGCCACGTCCGTGTCGAGGACCACTCCGGTGACGGTCGTCGGTGATTCGAGCATGTCGGCTTTCGTCTCCTCCCTGGCGGCGATCACGGTCCCGGGGCCGGGCCGTGCCGAGTGCTTGACGTGGATGTCGACCTTGCGCAGCGCGGCCAGCTCCACGGCCCGGGCGTGCATGACCCTGGCGCCGGCGAACGACATCTCGGCCATCACGTCGACATCCACGACCGGCAGGACCGAGGCGGCGGGCAGCATCCGGGGGTCGGCGGTGAACACGCCGTCGACGTCGGTGTAGATCTCGCAGTGGGCGGCGCCGAGTTCGGCGGCCACGGCCACCGCCGTGGTGTCCGACCCGCCGCGCCCCAGGGTGATCACGTCGCGCCGCGCGGTCAGCCCCTGGAACCCGGCGACCACCGCGACCGCGCCCTGGGCGAGCACCTCGCCGATGGCCTCGGTGTCCACGGCGACGATCACGCCCCGGCCGTGTGCGCCGGTCGCCAGGATGCCGGTCTGGGCGCCGACCAGGGACACCGCCCGCACCCCGGTGCGGTGCAGGGCCATGGCGAGCAGCGCGGCGGACGCGCTCTCGCCGGTCGCGAGCAGCTGGTCGGTCTCCCGGCCCGCCGGGGGCGCCCCGACGGACTCCGTCAGCCGGAGCAGCCGGTCGGTGGTGTTCCCCCGGGCCGAGACCACGACGACCACGTCGCGGCCGGTGCGGCGGGCGGCCGCGACCCGCTGCGCCACGGCCCGGACCTGCTTGAGCGTGGCGAGCGAGCTCCCGCCGTACTTGTGCACCACGGGCCCGCGCCGGTCGGGGCGTTCGGCGTGCGAGGGGTCACCTCCGCCGTTCGAGAGAGCCATGAAGCAGTCCTTTCCTGCGGCTTCGGCGAGGCCGTTTCCCGGATCCCCGTGCCTTTCCCGTCCGGCCCCACCGGCGGTGACGCTCCCCGAGATGCGTATCGGCCAGGTTTCACGCGGATATCGCGGAGGGGCGCGCGGCGATACCGGATGCGAAATGCCCCGTGCCGAGGGCACGGGGCATCGCGGAAATCGCTGGTGGGGACTGCGCCCACCGGATTTCGTCAGAGTTTCAACGTTGCCTGGAGGCGGAGATTGGCCTGCTGCAAACTGGTCAGCCGGGTGCGCATGGCCAGGGTGTGGTCGGTCCAGGACGTCTTCACGGCCCGGTGTGCGGGCTGGCGGATCAGCGAGGCGACCGGGGCCGCGCCCGGCTGCGCGGGGGCCGGCCTGCTGGGCGTCTCCAGCGACGGGTCCTCGGCCAGGATGGCCTGCTCCAGGGTGCGCAGCGATTCACCTGGGTCGATGCCCAGCTCCGCCGAGAGGAGCGTACGGGTCTCGCGGAACTGCCGCAGCGCGTCCGCCTGCCGCCCCGAGCGGTACAGGGCGAGCATCAGCTGGCCGCACATCTGCTCGCGGTACGGGTTCTCGGCGACCTGCCGGTACAGCTCCCCGACCACCTTGCGGTGCCGCCCCATCTGGAGCTCCAGGTCGACGCACTCCTCCAGTACGGAGAGCTGCTCCTCGCGCAGCATCGTGGCGGCCTGGCGCAGCACCCTGCTCTCCAGGCCCGCTGCCACCGGGCCCTTCCACTGCGCCAGGGCCGAGCGGAACAGGTCCACCGCCTGCTCGGGCTGCTTGTCGCGGGCCGCCCGGCGCCCGAGGGCGGCCAGGTGCTCGAAGCGGGCCAGGTCGAGCGCGGTGCTGGGCAGCCGGATGCGGTACCCGGCGGGGTGCGTCTCGATGAGGTCCCCCACGCCCGCGCCGACGAACTGGCGGCGGATCGCGGACACACAGATCCGCACCTGCCCCTTGGCGGAGGCGGGCGGGGTGTCCTCCCAGATGGCCTCCAGGAGCCGTTCGACGGGTACGACGTGTTCGGCTTCCAGTAAGAGCGTGGCGAGCAGCGCCTGCTGCCTGAATCCTCCCAGGCGGACCTTACGGCCCGCGCATTCCACTTCAAGTGGGCCGAGTATCCGGAAAGTGAATGCTTGGTTTCCCGCTGACTGCATTGGCTGAGCCCTCCCCAAGTCGGCGTTCTAGCAAGACTTTTCGGCCTCTGGCAGCCCTTTTTCAGCCGCCAGACGCGATTCCGGCCCGGCCGATGCGGCGGCCGGGCGGAACGTTTTCAGCAAGGATTTCAGATGGCCCGTGGAGTACGCGTCGAGCAGCCCGTCGAGCAGCCCGTCTAGCGTGCCGGGGCGGCGGCGGGTGCGGCCGTCGCGGGGGCGGCCGCCGGGCGGTTGATCCGTAGGGAGAGGGCGAGGACGCCCAGCGCCACCACCCCTACGGTCAGCGCGGCGTAGCCGACGCCGGAGGCGCCGTCGGCGGAGTATCCGGCGGCTCCGGCCACGCCGCCGGTGCTGATGCCGATGTAGATCGTGCTCTGGTGCAGGCCGAGCAGGAGCGGCGCGGACTGCGGAGCGGTCGCCACCAGGCGCATCTGCTGCGGCACGTTGATCATCCAGTGGCACACGCCCCACGCGATCGCCATCGCGATGCCGGCGGCCAGTGACTTGGAGAGCAGCGGGGTGAGCGTGGCGGCGGTGACAAGGAGCGGGGCGGCGACCGTGATGGTCCGCACCGGCCCGATCCGGTCGGTGAGGCGCCCGGTGAGCAGGTTGCCCGACACCGCCCCGATGCCGAAGCAGAGCAGGATCAGCGAGGTGCGGCCCGCGTCGCCGCCGGTCGCCTCGTCCATCACCTCGTCGATGTAGTTGTAGACGGTCCAACTGGTGCTCAGGCAGAGCCAGGTGGCGATCAGCGTGACCAGTACGCGCGGCTGTCCCAGCGGCGCGAGCCGCGCCCGCAGGGTCGTCGCCGCCTGCCCCTTGAGCTGCGGGACGGTCGCCGCGATACCCGCGGTCGCCACCGCGGTCAGCCCCACCACCAGCCACAGGGCCGCGCGCCAGCCCGCCTGGTCGCCCAGCCAGGCGCCCAGCGGCAGGCCCAGCACGATGGCCGCGGTCAGCCCGCCCACCACCAGCGCCGCGGCCCGTCCGGCCCGCTCGGCCGGCACCATCGCCCTTGCTACGGCAAGGGAGTTGGCGGTGTACATGGAGGCCCCGGCACCGGCCACCACCCGCCCGATCATGGCCCAGGAGTAGTCCCCGGCCACGGCGGTGAGGGCGTTGCCGACCGCGAAGACGCCCAGGGCGCCGAGCAGCAGCTGGCGGGGCGGCCGGTGCCCGGTGGCCGCCGCGAGCAGCGGTCCGCCGATGGCGTACGCGAGCGCGAAGGCGGTGATCAGCCAGCCCGCGGTGGTGCGGGAGACGCCGAAGTCGTCGGCCATGGGGTCGAGGATGGGCGCGATGATGAACGTGTCGACGCCCATCGCGAAGTTTCCCAGGGCGAGGACGAGTAGTCGCAGACGCACGGTGACTCCTTGCGGGGTGTGCGGGGAAGGGTCGGGGACGGTTCGGTCGGGGACGGTCTGTCGGGATGCGGTCACCCGTCGGGCAGGAGCTTGATCCCGGCGCCGAGGCCCAGGCCGAGCCGCTCGATGAGCTCCATGCACAGCAGCGCCATCTGCTCCAGGACGTGCGCGTTGCGCAGATCGCCCGCGTCGAGGCCGCGCAGCCCCGCCCGGTCGATGAGCTCGATGACCGGGATCTTGGCGCTGTAGTCGTCGCCCGCCACGAACACGTCGAGATGGGCGCCGTCGACCCGCCCGGCGAAGAGCGTGGCCGCGCAGGCGGTGTTGAACGCCTTGACGACGGAGGACTGCGGGGCGGCCCGGGCGATCAGCTCGGTCATGCTGGGGCCCGTCCGGCCGAGCGCCGCGCCCCCGGCCTCCTCCACCGGGTTGGTGGTGTCGATGAGGATCTTCCCGGCGAGCGCCGAGCGGTGGTGGACGACGAAGGCGAGGGTCTCCTCGGTGCCCAGGGCGAGCGTGATGAGCTCGGCCTCCAGGACGCTGTCGACGTCGTGGGCCTCGACGCTGCCCCGGGTGCCCGCGCCCGCGGCGGCCGCCGCCCGTACCGCGAGTTCCGGGGAGCGGTCCGCGAGCCGTACGGTCTCGCCCGCGAGCGCGAACTGCCGTGCGGCGGCCCGGCCCATGGGCCCCGCGCCGATCACCCCGACACTCACGCCGACACCCCGCTCGGGAGTACCGCGGGGGCGATGTTGTGGTTGACGCGGAACATGTTCCCGGGGTCGTACCGCGCCTTGAGCGCGGCGAGGCGTGCGTACGCGTCCGGGGTGAAGGCGGCGCGCACCTGCTCCTCCCCGGCCGAGGAGTCGAGGAAGTTGAGGTACTTGCCGCCGGTCGCCCAGGGCGTCAGCCGGTCGAGCAGCAGGTCGTCCGGCCCCTGACCGGCCGGGCGCGGCCCGGGGGCGACGGTGAGCAGGCAGTAGCGCGCGTCCCGGTTGCCCACCGCGTTCTCGTGCCGCACAGGATGGCGCAGCGCCCCGCCGAGGTGGCGCAGCTCCACAAGGCCGAGCGAGCAGCCGGAGCCCGGCCCGGCCAGCGCGAGCAGCCGCCCGGCCGCCGCCCGGTCCAGCTCGCCGAGCATCATGGTGCGTTCGTGGTACGTGTACGGCTCGGTCGGATCGCCGTGGATCGAGGCGACCTCCGCGTACGGCATCTCCCGTACGGTGTCGAGCACCCGCTCCCCCAACTCCCGCAGTGGCATCACGAGTTGAGCCCCCTCTGTCGCCGCGCCGGTGAACGCGATCCGCACCTGGGTGACGAAGCGGCCGCGGATCTCGGCGGGCAGCGCCGGGTCGTCGGGGAAGCGGACCAGGGCCAGCGAGGAGCTCATCTCCCGCGGCACCAGCGCCGTCCACTCCAGCCAGGCGCGCAGCACGGCCGGGGCCATCGCCCCGTCGAAGGTGAGCGCCCCGCCGTACACCCGGCGCACCGGCATCAGGCCGATCTCCATCGAGGTGACGATCCCGAAGTTGCCCTTGCCGCCGCACAGCCCCCAGAACAGCTCCGGCTCGCGCTCCTCGTCGACCTGGCGCAGGACGCCGTCGGCGGTCACCACGTCGAGGCCGCGGATGTGGTCGGCCGCGTACCCGAAGGTGCGGGCCAGCACCGCGAGGCCGCCGCCGAGCGCGTACGAGACGGCGCCTACCAGCGGGGAGGAGCCGTTGAGCGGGGCGAGGCCGTAGGCCGCGCCCTCGTGGATCACCTGCTCCCAGAGCACCCCGGCGGCCATGCGCGCGGTGGACCGGTCCGGCGCGATCCGCAGCCCGGTCATCCGGCGGGTGGAGACGAGCACCGCGCCGTCGGCGGCCCGGGCCGCCCCGTGGCCGGTCGCCTGGACCGCGACCGGCAGCCCGTGCCCGGCGGCGAACCGGACCGCCGCCGCCACGTCCGCCGCCCCGGTCGCGCCCACCACCAGTGCGGGGCGGTGTTCCAGAAGCGTGTTGAAGCCCGCGCCCTCCTCGGCGTAACCGTCCTGCCCGGGAAGGAGAACGGGCCCCCGCACGGCGGCGGCGAGCCCGGCGACCTGGTCGGCGTGGAAGTGCGGGGGGTGCTGGACGGCGGATCGCACGGTGGGTGCCTCCTCATTCGGCGCGGGGTGGGGGGCGGGGTCGGCGTGGCGTCATCCATCGTGGGTCGCGCGGCGCCCCGGGCGACATCCCGAGATCAAGGTGTTGGCACGGCGTGGACCCCCTCAACTGAGGGGGGTGTGCGCGGGCGTTGGGTGAGGGACGATGGCGGGGTGGAGGCACACCCGAAGACAGCCCGCAGCCGACGAACGCCGTCCCCGGCGCAGCGCCAAGGAGTACCGGCCCCGTGACCGTGCCCAGGAACGCGAGCACCACCCACGCCATCGACACGCTCCTGACGGCCATCGGCGCGGCCCCCGACGCCCTCGCCCTGTTCGCCACCGCCTCCGAGCAGCTGCGCCGGCTCATCGCGTACGACGCCTCGGTGTGGCGGGCCACCGACCCGGTGACGGGCATGATGACCTCGCCGATCCGGGTGGAGAACCTCACCGAGGAGGGCTGCTCGGTCTACTGGGAGTCCGAGCTGCTCTCGGAGAACATCAACCTGTTCCGCGATCTGGCCCGCGCCCCGCTGCCGGTGGCCGGACTGCGCGAGGCCACCGGCGGGCTGCCCGGCCGCAGCGCGCTGTACCGCGACTTCCTGGCGCCGCGCGGCCTCGACGACGAACTGCGCGCCGTGCTGCGCGTGGGCGGCCACCCGTGGGGCCAGGTCAGCCTGTTCCGCGCGCAGGGGGCACCGGCGTTCGGCGCGGACGACACGCTGGTGGTGAAGGAGCTGTCGGCGGCGATGGCCAGACGCCTCCGCTCCTTCACGGAGCCGTCCGCTTCGGCCGGTCCGACCCCGAGCCACGGCCCCGGCCCCGGTCTGCTGCTCTTCGACGCGTCGGGCCGTCTCCTTTCGGTCAACGACGAGGCCCGCGAACTCCTGGACGACATCGTCCCCGGCCCCACGACGCCGACCCCGCTGGGGGTGTCCGTCCCGGCCTGGATGCACAGTACGGCGAGCAAGGCCCGGGCCATCGCGGCCGGTTGGGACAAGGGGGTCGCCCGGGTGCGGGTGCGCAGCAAGGGCGGCCGCTGGCTGGCCTGCCACGCCTCCTGCCTGCGCGGCGCGGACGGCGAGCTGGGCGCGTCGGCGGTGGTGATCGAGCGCGCGTCGATCTCGGAGGTCGCCCCGCTGATGGTGAAGGCGTACGAACTGACCGACCGCGAACTGGAGATAACGCAGCACATCGCCCGCGGTCTGGGCACCGCGGAGATGGCCGGGAAACTGTTCCTCTCACCGCACACCGTCCGGGACCATGTGAAGGCGATCTTCGAGAAGGTCCGGGTGTCCAGCCGCGGCGAACTGGTGGCGAAGCTGTTCACCGAGCACTACGCGCCGCTGGGGGAGGAGTCGGGGCAGCGGGTGTGGGGGTGAGGACCCCGTTGGGCCCACCGACCGGTGTGAAATGCCGGATGAACATGACTCCCCCCTTCCGCCTCCACACAATGCGCACATATCTTGGGCGGGAACGCTGATGCCGACGCGTCCGGGGTCCGGGGGAGGCTTGTTGTGGCGAAGAGGACGACGGCTGCGGCGGCACACTGGGAGCCGGGTGACGAGGGGGACGACTCGGGCGCCCTGAAGATCCTCGAACTGCTCGCCGCACAAGCGTCGTTGGACGACATCGACGAGGTACTGCTGCGCGCGCACGACCGGGGCGCGACGGCGGACGAACTGGCGGTGATCCACCGGGCGGGCCGCCTGGGCCGTACGGTGCACGGGTTCCTGGACCGCCGCCGCAGACGCGAGGCGGACCTGGCGGCCCTCCTGGACACGGCCCGCGAACTGGCCTCGTCGTGCGACGTGGACGGCCTGGTGAAGACCGTGGCCCACCGCACCCGGGCGCTGCTGCAGGTGGACATGGCGTTCGTGGCGTTACTGACGACGGGCACGGGCGACTCGGTGATACGGGCCTCGGCAGGAGCCACGACCTCCCTGCACATAGGCCTGCAACTGCCGGGCGAGCACGGCGTGGGCGCGGTGGTGCGGGCGACGGGCGCCCCGTTCTGGACGTCGGACTACCAGTCCGAGACCCGTATGGACCACGACCCGGCCCTGGACGCGGCGATCGCCCGCGAGGGGATCCGCTCGGTACTGGCCCTGCCGCTGCACCACGCGAGCGGCACGGTCGGCGTGCTGTACGCGGCCCACCGCGACGTACGCCACTTCGAGCCCGACGAGGCCGCGCTCCTCGGCTCCCTGGCGGACCTGGCGGCGGCCGCGATCGACAAGGCCCAGTGGCTGGAGCTCTACAACGCCGAGGTGGCCAAGCTGGAGGAGCACAGCGCGCTGGCGATGGAGACGATCGAGACGGAGCGCTGGCTGGAGGCGGTACGCGACCACATCATCGGCTTCGCCCTCTCCGGCCAGGGCGTGGTGGGCCTGGCGGCGGAGGTGGGCGTACTCCTCGACGCGGAGATCCTGATCCGCGACCACCGAGGCCGAGCCCTGGCGGGCCGCGAGGACACCTGGCCCCCCCTCCCCCCACCGTCCCCTTCCCCCCGCACCCCCATGCTCCTGGACGCCGGCACCTGGCAGGCGGCGATCTGGGCCGGCACGACCTGGCTCGGCCACATCCTGGCCCGCCCCCGCACCACCCTCACCCCCGAGGGCGAACGAATGCTGGCCTATGCGGGGCAGGCGGTGGCGCTGGCTGTGGGGGTGGGGAGGGGGGCGGCGGGGGTCGGGGGGTTCGACAGCCATTGCGCGTGAGGGTGGTGATGGTCAGGGGTCTTGGAGGGCGCTGCGGGCGCGGGTGATTAGGCGGTGGGCTTCGGGGCCGTAGACGGCGGACTCGCGCAGCGTGTTCCAGACCCGGAGATAGGTGGCGATGCTGTCGGTGTCGTCGATCCACAGCTCCGCGTGCCAGTCCTCGACGATCACAAGCCGTTCGTCGTAGATCCAGAAGCTGTTGCCCGGATAGATCTTCAGCGAGGCGTCGAAGGGAACGATGCCGAGCTCCACGGTGTCCAGCCCGATGACGCCGGCCAGATGGTGGAGCTGCGCCGCGAGCACGGACGGCGGGCACACCAGGGAGCGAAGCGCCCCTTCCCAGACCATGATCCGGTACTTTCGGCCCGGCTGGTACAGCCCTTCCTGCCGCTGGATACGGGCGCGTACGGCGTCTTCCGTGTCCCGAGGCGACCGCATGAGGTCGGCATGCCGGACGAACACGTGCCGGGCGTAATCGGGAATCTGCAGCATGCCGGGGACGAGGCAGTTCTCCCAGATGGTGAGGACCCGTGACCGCTCGTGCTCGATCGTGACGGCGTCCTGTACGGACTTGTGCCCGGTCACCAGCTGCCGCCGCCACGACCGGATGTGGGACTCGAACCCCGCGAGCCTGGACCGCAGTTCCTCGAATGTCTCGGGACGGCCGGTTGCCTCCGCCCAATGCCGCAGGTCGTCGGGCGTGGCGGTCTGCTTGCCCAGTTCGAGCTTGGAGACCTTCGAGTTGGGCCAGTCGAGCTTGTGCGCCAGCGCCGTACCGGTGAGCCGACCGCCAGGAGCCGTGAGCCGAAGCTCTCGGAGCCGTACCCCGAGCGCCTCGCGTGCCTGCTGGTAGTCCGTGCTCACCGGTGCGCACCTGCTTCTACCGTTCCGCAGTCAGGTTCGCTGCGAACCGGTCGTAGGGAATGGCGTAGTGCTGCGCGACATCACGCAGCCGGTTGTACTGGTTGTTCGGCGTGGGCGAGAAGGAACAGCTGCCCCTCGGCCGGCGGGTTGTCGACGATGCGGACGCGCCCGACCGCCGCGCCGTCCCGGGTCTTGGCCCCGATGGTGCGGGCCCACGGCGACTCCATGTCCCAGGTCGGAGCCTCGCCCCGCGCGAACTGGGCGTACTCGTCGCAGGCTTGGTCGACCGCGTAGGCGCGGCGCATCTCCAGATGCCAGGCGCTGTGCTGGAAGTTCTCGAAGAGCCGGGCGAACGTGTCCGGGTCGAGGATGCGTGGTTCGGTGTCGCGCGCCTTCGGCCCGAAGTCGATCAGCGTGTTGCGCGGGACGACGATCGGGATCTCGTCGTCGTCGATGTGCTGAAGCTGGGCGATGGCGTCGGGGTCGGTGAGCCGGGGCCCGTGCACGATGATCTCGCCCGAGTCGAGGTCTTCGTGGATCGCGGGGCAGGAACCGCCGCCGCTGCCCGTGCCGTTGAAGCGCAGTCGTCGTGCCATGATCGTCTCCTTTGCCGGGAGTGATCTGTCCAGCATCGTGGGGGTCCGATCCCCTGCGATACCAGGCACGAGAACCTTCGCGAGAAAATCGGGGCTAATCAAGGGCTGTCGCGAGAAAACTTGCGAAAAGCCTCTCGCGCCCTCAACGCCGGCTCCCTAGCGTCCCGTTCATGAACGCACCTCCGGGCCCCCGGGGAACAGTCTCCGACTGGCTGGCCTCGGCTCACCCCACCCCCAAGGCGGCCCACCGCGAGTGGAGTGCCGGCGGGATCGCCCTGATCCCCACGGGCCGCGTCTTCGACGCGGTCCGTCTTTCCTCCGCGATCGTCCACAGGGCTGTGGGCTCAGCCGTACCGGAGCTGGTGCGCGCCCGGCTCGGGGAGACGATCGCCGGTGCGGTGATCCACGACGCGTACGAGCCGGGCCGCTGGTACTACGCGCTGGTGGAACCCGGCGCGTGCGGCCGGCACATGGCACCCGACGCGTGCCGCCTGGACGAGGGCACCTGGCTCGGCATCCCCGAGGCGCACCGCACGACCCGCCCCGGCGCCTACTGGAGCCGCCCGCCCCGACACCGCGAGGACTTCTGTCCCGAGGACGGCGTCACCCAGCTGATCCGCCTCGGCCGCGCGGGACTCACCCAGCCACGCGCCCTCCCCGAGCTGGACGGCATCGAGCAGGCCTGCCGCGCAATCTTCGACGACGAAACGCACGAGCAGCCCAGTGCGGAGGACGCCGCCGACTGGACCGCGCGGGCCCGGGACTTCCTGACGGCACTCCTGCCCGTGGCACAGGAGGCGGTCGCCCAACTCGCCCTCGACCACGGCACGCAGGCGCGGTTCGCGCACGGCATCACCGAGGCGTACCGGCAACTGGAGACCGACAGCTCGTCACTCAACCTCGCACGGCAGTACGCCCACGCACGACGGCTGGCCCGCTGCTGCCTCGACCAGGCGCGGCTGCTGCGCGAGCTCGACGCGTCGGCCGCTGAACTTCAATCTTTCTAAGACCGCCTGAGACCACTGCCCGCGCTGCGGCTCCTGCACGGCCCGGGGGCCACCGGCGAAGGCGGCCCCCCGAAAGGCCGATCAGCGGTTCGGCGGCTTGACCCATCCCTTCTTGACCAGCTGGTCGCAGTGCCACTTGCCGTACGCCCGGCTCTCGCCGTGCTGAGCCGTGGCTTTGATGCAGTCCGTGTAGGGGAACGGGGGCCCCAGAACAGGGGAGGCGGGGGCGGCCTGGGCAGTCGCAGCCGCCGCACCGAGCCCACCGGCAGCCACAGCCAGGGCCAGGGCCATGCTCATTCGACGCACAAAGTTCTCCTCTTCTCGCGCCGAAGCAGAACGCTCCGGAGATCCACGCCGTCCTGCCGCGGCTCAACCGCTCAACCGCCGAACAAGATCAGCCCTTACTCAACGAGCGAGGCCGTCAGCAGGCAACCGCCCATCCGCTTGGATTCTCCGGCCGTGGCCGTGGCCGAGCCGGCTTCGTGAGGTGGGATCGAATCCTTGCCGTGGGGTGGCCGACGCTGCCGCGCGGTGCGGTAGCCCCTGGTCAGAACCGCACGGCGAGCCACTTGCTCCGGCTCATGTCACCCTGCATCGGGTCGTCCGCTCACGCATCGCTCACGCGCCGCCGACTGCTGAGTAGCGCGTGGTCAGACCTGGCCGAGGTCGAGCTCCACCGGGAAGGGGGCCGCTGCCTTGAGGACGCCGGTGAACACGTCTCCGTCCCGGTAGGCGTTCGTCGCGGGGTCGAGAACATAGGTGTACACGAGAGGAACGCCTGTCGCGGCCTGCTCGATCCGCCAGTAGAAGCCGATGCCTGCCTTGGCGTACTGATCGACCTTCACGATTCGGTCGGTGGTCTCCGAGCCCGGCGACACCACCTCCGCGACCAGTAGCACGTGCTCAGGGCGGGTGGGAGTGATGTCGATCGTGTCCGCGCGGTACACGACGACGTCCGGGCGGCGATTGGTGAGCGGGACGTCCTGAAGCCGGACGTCAAAGTCCGTGTCGGCGTTCCACTCCGGGCCCGCGGCGGCATCCAGGGCGTTCGCCAGAATCCGGGCCAGTCGGTTGTGCCGCTTGGACGCACTCGGACTCACGACGACCATCCCGTCCACGATCTCGATGCCGGCGCACTGCTCCTCGGACCAGGACTCGTACTCCTCGGCGGTGATCTGCTCATGCATCCACGCCGGGGCTACCTCGGCCGTCATGAAGCACCTCCCGGACGCTGTGCTGCGGGCTCGATCCCGCTGGATTCAGCGTACTGTCTGCCGTCCGCCCGGCCACGGATCTCGCTCACGCCCGGTACCCGTCGGCCGGCATCCGACCAGTGAGCCCCCGACAGTCAGGAACCGGCGCGCTGGACTTGGGAGACGCTCGGGAGATCAACTCCCCGCCTGCTTACGCAAACGGCCCCGGACGAGGAGTCCGAGGCCGAGTAGGGCGCCTCCCTGGAGGGAGAAAACCCAGGTCAGCGGGATAACGCGTGGTGCCCCCGGCAGGATTCGAACCTGCGACACCCGCTTTAGGAGAGCGGTGCTCTATCCCCTGAGCTACGGAGGCGCGTCCGGGTCGCCCGTGGTGGGCAGCCCAGGACAGGGTAGCGGATGGTGCTGGGACGGCGGTGGCGGGCGGGCCGATGCGGGGGTGGACCGGTCCGCCCGCCGTCTGTGGGGCGGGGTGCGGGCGCCTCCCGGGAAGGGGGTCGGGAGGCGCCGCCCCGCCGGCGGGGAGGGAGGGCCCGTGCGTCAGCCGGCCCGCTCTCCCTTGGTCAGCTGGTCAGCGGTTCAGCGCCGGCTCTTCCCGGCGCGGGTGCGGCGTTGCCGTCGGCGCCGGGGCAGAGGGGCGCGGGCGGCGCAGCAGGACCGCGCTGACCACCGCCGCCAGCAGCATCACCGCCGCCGAGATGGTCAGGCACAGGTGGATGCCGTCGAGGAACGCCTGGCTGAACGCGTGCAGCATCCGGGGCGTGTCCGCGCCGAGGTCGATCGCGTGGACCGCGCCGAAGCCCCCGCTGTCGACCGCGCCGGTCACCTGGTGCTGCGCGTCCGCGCTCAGGTGCGCGTCCGACAGGTGGCCCGGCAGGGCGTCGCTGACCTTCGTGGTGAGCAGCGCGCTCATCAGGGCCGGGCCCAGCGCCGCCCCGACCTGGCGGAACGCGTTGCTGCCCGCCGCCGCCATACCCGCGAGCTGGTGCGGTACGGAGTTGATCGCCGTCGCCGTCATCGGGGCGAAGACCGCGCCGAAGCCGACGCCCAGGATGATCAGGCGCCAGGCCAGTGCCCCGAATGACGTATCCGCGTCTATGGAGGTGAGCGACAGCAGCGAACCCGTCGCCAGCAGCAGGCCCGTCGTGATCAGGATCCGCGCCGACACCCGGTGCATGATCTGGCCGAAGATCGGTCCCGCCACCATCGCGGTGAAGGTGAACATCAGCATCCGGTAGCCCGCGTCCAGCGTGCCCAGCTGCTGCACCTGGCCCAGGTACAGGCTGAGGACGAAGATGAAGCCGATCAGGCCGAGGAAGCTGATCATCGCGACCAGGGCCGTGGCGCTGAACGCGGGGGAGCGGAACAGCTTCAGGTCCAGCATGGGGCTCTCGCTGCGCAGCTCCGTGATGATGAAGGCCGCCAGGGATATCGCCGACAACGCCAGTGCCACCAGTACGCGGGTCTCGGTGAACGAGCCACCGCCACCCTCGATCACCGCGTACACCAGCGCCGTGATCGCGACCGCGGCCGTGATCTGGCCCGGCCAGTCGAGCCTGCGGGACCCGGCGGCGCGCGAGTCCGCCACGTACCGGGACGCCGCCGCCATGGCCAGCAGCGACGCCGGGATGGGCGCCAGGAAGATCCAGCGCCAGGCGGCGTTCTCCAGGATCAGGCCGGAGATCATCGGGCCGACGGCCAGCGCGCCCATCAGGGAAGCGGTCCACAGGCTGACGTACTTGGAGCGCTCGCGCGGGTTCGGCACCGCGTGGCTGATCAGTCCGAGGGTGGCGGGCAGCAGGGCGGCGGCCCCGATCCCCGCGAACGCCTGCCCGGTCCACAGGACTTCGACGCTGTCGAGGCCGTCGGCGCTCAGGGCTATCGCCGCGCCTATCGCGCAGAAGGCGAGTCCGGCCTGGAAGACCTTGCGGCGGCCGTGTACGTCACCGACGACTCCGGCGGTGAGGATCAGCGCCGCCATCGGCAGCACGAAGGCATCGGTGACCCAGGACAGGTCGGCGGTCGAGGCGCCGAGGCTGCGCTGGATCGTCGGCAGGCTCACCGAGACCGTGGTGACCGGCAGGTAGGCGACGAACACACCCACGCAGGCCATGACGATGGTGGCGGTGCGGCTGTCGCGACCGCCGCTCGCCGTGGTCGTGGCATTCACTGAAGTACTCCTTTACGTCCCCGGGGAGCCGTCCTCGTCGGAGCGGTCGGGGAGAGAAAACTGACGGCTGGTCGGGAGGGCGCGGGCGACGTCTGGGCGGCCGGAGCGCCGTGTCGGCCAGGGCCATGAGCCCAGAGGTCGGAGAGTCAGAGCCCATCAGAGCCCAGAGGCTCAGAGCCTCGTGCTGACCTCCGTCAGATGGCAGCGGCCGATCTTCGCCCCGACCACCGTGAAGTGCATCGCGATCGGATTCAGGCTCGTGTCGCAGCGGGCGAACCCGGTGACGACCGCGTCCTGGCCCAGGACCAGGAAGTCCCGGTCGGGCACGAGGACCTTGCCGAGCGTCGAGAAGAAGAGGGAGATGTCCGAACGGGTGGAGCCGGGGCCGAGCGCCCCCGCGTTCGCGGCGCCCGGTGCGAAGAAGTCGACCCGGTCCGCGAAGAGGTCCAGCAGGCCCGTGTGGTCCCCGGCGCGCTGCCGGGCGAAGAACGCCTCGACCACCGCCCGTGTGGTCGGAGACGTGAACGCGCGCGGCTGGGTGGGGTGTTGGGCCATCGGACGGTCCTCTCGACGCGTAGCCGCTCGGTCGGCGTTCCGGCTCTGGGGTTCCCTTTTTCGGGTGAGTCCACTCTGCGCCCGTCCGTATGTAGAAGTCCAACATCTACATTTTCTGCGAACTATAATCAGCGGTTATGGAGCTGCGTCAGCTGGAGTATTTCGTCACCGTCGCCGAGCTGGCGAGCTTCACCAAGGCGGCCGACGCCCTGCACGTCGCCCAGCCGGGGGTCAGCGCCCAAGTGCGCAAACTGGAACGGGAGCTGGGCCACGACCTGCTCGACCGCTCCAGCCGTACGGTCCGGCTCACCCCGGTCGGCACCTCCGTCCTGCCGCACGCGAAGGCCGCGCTCGCCGCGGTCGCCGCCGTCCGCCAGACGGTCGACGAACTCAGCGGCCTGGTACGGGGACGGGTCACCATCGGCACCGTCATCTCCATGGGCAAGACCATCGATCTGCCGGGACTCCTCGCCTCGTTCCACGAGGCGCACTCGGGGGTGGAGATAGGGCTGACCGAGGACAGCTCCGAGCACCTGGTGGAGGCCCTGCACGCGGGCCGCATCGACCTCGCGGTGATCGGCCGCACCGGCACCCGCCCGCCCGGCATCACGCTCTACGACATCGTCAACGAGCCGCTGGTCGCGGCCGTCGGCCACCAGGACCCGCTGGCCGGCCGGGAGCGCGTCGGTCTCACCGAGCTCGCCGACCGCGCCCTGATCTGCCTCACCCAGGGGACCGGGCTGCGCAGCGTCGTCGAGGCGGCGTGCGCCGGGGCGGGGTTCCGGCCGCACATCGCCTTCGAGGCCGCCGACCCGCACGTACTGGCCCAACTCGCCGGGCGGGGCCTCGGCGTGGCCATCATCCCGGCCTCGCTGGCCCGCGCCAACGAGACGGAGGTCGACCTCGTCGAGATCGACCGGCCGAGCATCCACGGCAGCCTCGCCCTCGCCTGGCGCACCGACGGCCCGACCAGCCCCGCCGGGGCCGCGCTCATCTCCCACGCCCGCGCCCGACTGCCCCAGGCGCGCTGAGACCGGAGCGGCGCCGAGCGGGGCCGCGCGGGCGGACTCCGTCAGGTCCGCGTGCTCTCTCGCCGGTACTTGCCAAAGTCCCCGGTACTCGGTTGCGAGTGCGACGGGCCCCGGAACAGGGTCGCAGCAGACAGGACCCCGGGCCACCGGCACGTACACGCAGACGCAGCACTTTGGAGGACGAGCGATGTCGGAGACCAGCCAGCCGCAGGCGTTCCAGGACGACGCGGAGCTCCGCAGGAACAACCGCGCCATCGTCGAGCAGTACATGAACTGCCGCGGTGAGGACCGGCTGAAGCGCCATCTGCTGTTCACCGAGGACGGCGTCGGCGGCCTGTGGACCACCGACACCGGCGAGCCCATCGCCATCCGCGGCCGCGACACCCTCGGCGAGCACGCCGTGTGGTCGCTGAAGTGCTTCCCGGACTGGGTGTGGACCAATGTCGAGATCTTCGAGACGCAGGACCCGAACCGGTTCTGGGTGGAGTGCGACGGCGAAGGAAAGATCCTTTTCCCGGGTTACCCGGAGGGGTACTACCGCAACCACTTCCTGCATTCCTTCGAGTTCGAGAACGGAAAGATCAAGTTGGAGCGGGAGTTCATGAACCCGAACCAGCAGCTGCGCGCGCTGGGAATCCCGGTCCCGTCGGTGAAGCGCGAAGGAATCCCCACCTGATGCACGAGTACACGGTGGTGGACGCCTTCTCGCGTACCCCGCTCGAAGGCAATCCGGTGGCCGTGTTCTTCGATGCCGGGGACCTTCCGGCCGAGGTGATGCAGCGGATCGCCAAGGAGATGAACCTCTCCGAGTGCACCTTCGTGCTCCCGGCCGAGCAGGGCGGCGACGCGCGCATCCGGATCTTCACGCCGGTCAACGAGCTGCCGTTCGCCGGGCATCCGATCCTGGGCACGGCGGTCGCCATCGGGCGCCCGCGCAAGGCGGAGCGGCTGCTCCTGGAGACGGCCATGGGCGCCATCCCCTTCGAGCTGGTCCACGACGACGACGCCACCTCCGTACGGATGCGCCAGCCCACCCCTGTCTGGGAGCCGTACGAGCACGCGGAGGAACTGCTCGCGGCGCTCGGCCTGGACGCGTCGATCACGCCCGTCGAGGCCTATCGGAACGGGCCCCGGCACGTCCTGGTCGGCCTGGAGAGCGTCGAGGCGCTCTCCGCCCTGACCCCGGACCACAACGCGCTGCGCGCCTTCCCCGACATGTCGGCCTACTGCTTCGCGGGCTCCGGCACGCACTGGCGGTCCCGGATGTTCTCCCCGGCGTACGGCGTCGTCGAGGACGCGGCGACAGGCTCGGCGGCCGGGCCGATGGCGATCCACCTGGCGCGCCACGGCCTCGCCGCCTACGGCCAGGACCTGGAGGTCCTCCAGGGCGTCGAGATGGGCCGCCCGTCCCCCATGTACGCGAACGCCGAGGGTGAGGGCGACCGGGTCGGCGCGGTGCACGTCGGCGGTCACGGTGCGGTCCTCGCCCGCGGCACGATCTATGTGTAGAGAGGCTGTCCAGTGAGCGTGCCCGCGGACATCGCGAGCGAAGGGCCGGTCCTCGGCCAGGAGTCGGCGGGTTACGACGACGAAGTCGCCGCCTATCAGCTCGGGTTCGGCCAGCGGCCGGACGTCGTGGTCGGCGCGACGGGGCCGGACGACGTCCGCGCCGCCGTCCGGCTGGCCGCCGGGCGCGGGCTGCCCCTCGTGGTGCAGTCCACCGGCCATGGCCTGCCCGGCGACCGCAGCGGCGGCGTCCTGGTGACCACCGCGCGGATGCGCGGCGTCCAGGTCGACCCGGGCAGCGGCATCGCCCGGGTCCGGGCCGGGACCCCCTGGGGCGACGTGATCCGGGAGGCGGCGCTGCACGGGCTCGCGCCGCTGTCCGGCAGCACGCTCGGCGTCGGCGCGGTTGGCTACACCGTCGAGGGCGGCATCGGTCTGCTGGCCCGCACCTACGGCTTCGCCGCCGACCGGATCACCGCGGCCGAGATCGTCACCGCCGACGGCGAGCTGCGGCACGTCACCTCGGAAAGCGACCCGGACCTGTTCTGGGCGCTGCGCGGGGCCGGGGGCAACTTCGGTGTGGTCACCTCGCTGGACCTGGAGCTGGTCCGCCAGCCCCGGATCTACGGCGGCGGACTGTACTTCGCCGAGCAGTACGTGCCCGACGCCCTGCGCACCTGGCTGGAGTGGACGCAGACCCAGGGCGAGGAGATGACCTCCTCGATCGGTCTGGTGCCCTTCCCGGACAAGCCCGCGGTGCCCGTGCCCGTACGCGGCCAGTACACCGCGCACATCCGGATCGCCCACACCGGCAGCGCGTCCGACGGCGCGGCGGCGGTCGCGCCGCTGCGCTCCATCGGCCCGTGCGTGCTCGACACGCTCACGGAGATGCCGTACACCGACTCGGACTCCATCTACCGCGACCCGCCGACGCCGATGGCGTACTACGGCACCAACATCCTGGTGGACGAACTCGACGTGGCGACGGCCGGGCGGATCCTGGAGCTGACCGGGCCGGGCTCCGGCATGAACTGCGTCGTCCAGATCAACCACATGGGCGGCGCCCTCGCCCGCCGCCCCGCCGTGCCCTCGTCGGTCGGCCACCGCGACGCCCGCTTCATGGTGCGGGTACTGAGCCGCATCGCCCCCGGGGCGGGGGATGCCGCGGCCGCCGCCGAGCGGGCCGGGCACGAGCGGGTCTACGCCCTCTTCGGCGACCGGGTCCTCGGTGTCGCGCCGAACTTCCTGCTCGGCGGGCCCGTCACGGCCGAGCAGCTGAGGGCCTGCTACGACGAGGCGGACTACGAGCGGCTTGCCGCGCTGAAGGCCGTGTACGACCCCGGGAACCTGTTCCGCGGCTACCACAACATCCCCCCGGCTCCGGCCGACGCCCGCTGAACCCGTGACCACGCTTCAGGAAAGGACCACCACATGCCCAGCATCGGCGTGATCGGATGCGGAACCGTGGGGGCGACGCTGGTGGCCGCGCTCGCCGCCCGGGCCGAGCAGTTCACCGGGCCGGGCGAGCTGGTCCTCGTCGACCGGCCCGAGGGCCGCTGGCGCGGCCGCGCCTACCAGCGCGACACCGAGGCCGTCCTCGCCAACGGGCCGATGATCGGCATGTCCCTGTACCTCAACGACCCGGAGCACGGCGTGCGATGGGCCGAGGCCAGGGGTCTGGCCGTGCACCCGGACGAGCGCGGTGTGCACCGCTTCCTGTCCCGGCCGGTCTACGGGGACTACCTGGAGGACGGCGTCGAGGAGGCGCTTGACAGGCTGCGCGCGGCCGGGTGGAGCGTGCGGTCGGTCGAGGAGACGGCCACCGGCATCGAGCGGGACGGGGACGGCGTCGTCATCCGTCACGCGAGCGGAAGCGTGCGGGTGGACCACGCGGTGCTGTGCGTCGGCGGCCGCGCCGACGACGACGCGTACGGGCTTCGCGGCACCCCCGGCTACATCGACGACCCGTACCCCCTGCGGGACGCGCTGGCCGAGGTCCCGCAGGACGCCGAGATCGCCGTCATCGGCTCCGGCATGATCGCCACCGATGTGCTGATGGCCCTGCGCGCCTTCGGCCACCAGGGGCGGGTCACCCTGGCCTCCCGGTCCGGGCTGCTGCCCTCGGTACGCCGCAAGGCCGCGCCCGTACGGCCGGCCGTGCTGACCGCCGAGCGGCTCGCGGCGCTGCCCAGGCCGCTGCGGCTCGCGGACATCGTGGCGCTGGCGCGGGAGGAAGTCGAGGCGGCGGGCGGCGACTTCGACGCGATCACCGCCGACCTCATGGACCCGGCCCCCGCCGAGGAGCGGCTGCGCCGCCAGCTCGACGACGCCCTCTCGGCCGACATCGGCACCCAGCTGCTCCAGCGCGCGGTCATCGACATCGGCCAGGACCTGTGGCTGGCGCTGCACGAGAGCGACAAGCAGCAGGTGCTGCGCACCCTGCACTCCCGGCTGTGGAGCTTCGCCTCGCCCATCCCGCAGACCACCGCCGAAAAGCTGGTCGAGCTGTGCGACGAGAAGCGGCTGCGGGTGCGCGCCGGGGTCGCGTCGGTCGAGCGGGACGGCGACGGCTTCCTGGTGCGGTACGAGGGCGGCGAGGAGGACCGCGCCGATCTGGTGGTCAACGCGGTCACCTCGGTCTACCGCCCCGAACCGCCCTCCGCCGGCGGGCTCCTGGGGCTGGCCCGTACCTCCGGTGTCCTCGCCGACCACCCGCACGGCGGCATCCGGGTCGACGAGGAGACCGGCCGGGCCCTCGACCCGTCCGGCGAGGCCGCCGAGCACCTCTTCGTGCTCGGCGAACTGACGCGCGGCGCCTACTACTTCGTCAGCGCCGTCGCCGCCTTCACCCGCCGCGCCGACGAGATCGCGGCGAGCCTCGCCGCCCTCCCGGCACCGGAGGTACGGGACGCGGCCGTGTCCGGGACCTAAGGCCGCCGGCCGGGGAAGGCGGCGCCGGTCAGGGCGAGCAGCGGGGCCGACTTGACCGCCGTCTCCTCGAACTCGGCCTCCGCGTCGGACAGTGCGACGATCGCCCCGCCGACCCCGTAGCGGACCCGGCCAGGGGTGATCACCGCCGTACGGATCGCCACGCTCAGATCGGCGGCGCCGGAGAGCGAGAAGTAGCCGATGGCCCCGGAGTAGACACCCCGGGGCCCCGCCTCCAGGCCGTCGATCAGGCGCATGGTCCGGATCTTGGGGGCGCCGGTCATCGAGCCCGCCGGGAACGCGGCGCGCACACAGTCCACGGCGCTGCGGTCCGGGCGCAGCCGGGCCCGTACCGTGCTCACCAGCTGGTGGACGGTGGCGTACGTCTCGACGTCGAAGAGGCGCGGCACCTCGACCGTGCCGATCTCGGCGTTGCGGCCGAGGTCGTTGCGGACCAGGTCCACGATCATCAGGTTCTCCGCCCGGTCCTTCTCGTCCGAGCGCAGCTGCGCGACGATCTCCGCGTCCTGCTCGGGCGTCGCCCCGCGCGGCCGGGTGCCCTTGATGGGCTTGGAGGTCGCCGTGCCGTCCGCGTCCACCCGCAGGAACCGCTCGGGCGAGGTGCTGAGCACTGCGAGCCGCCCGAACCGCAGCAGCGCGCCGTACGGGGCCGGGCTGACGCGGCGCAGCAGCCGGTACGCCTCCCACGGGTCGCCGTCGAACGCGGCCTCGGCCTGGTTCGTCAGACAGACCTCGTAGGTCTCGCCCGCGGCGATCTCCTCCTGGCAGGCGTCGATGAGGCGCAGATAGGCGTCCCGGTCGTGCCGCAGCCGGATGGTGGAGCCCGCGGCCGGGGCGGCGGGCTCGGCCAGTTCCTCGCCCGCCACCGACTCCAGCGCCCGCGCCGTGGCGCGCAGCCAGGCGTGGGCCGCGTCCTCGTCCCCGTCCTCCGCGAGCGCGAGGAGGTGGGTGAGGCCGGTGAGGTGGTCGAGGACCACCGCGCGGTCGGCGAAGACCAGGGCGGCGTCGGGGTCCTCGGCGCGGTGGACGGCCTCGCCGCCGCACTGCGCCTTCAGCTCGTAGCCGAGATAGCCGACCCAGCCCAGCGTGAAGTCGAAGGGCACGTCGGGTAGTTCGGCGTGGATGCCCTTCAGGTCCCGATCCAGCCAGTCGAGGAAGTCGGCGGTCACGGTCCGCCGTCCCGCCGCGCACTCCATCGTGACGGTGCCGCCGTGCGCGTCGGCCCGCGCCACCCGTGCCAGCGGGCCCGCCGCGTCGCCCAGGACGGAGAAGCGGCCCGCGTCGGCGTCGGGCCGGCTGCTGTCCAGCCAGAAGGCGTTGGTGCTGCGGCCGAACACCCGGTGGAAGGCGGCCTCGTCGCTCCAGCGGGTGTGCAGCCGCTCTTCCAGGACGCGCAGTTTGCGCGGCGCGGCCTCGTCCGGCTCCGCCGCACTCGTGGTTTGCGCGGTACGCGGCAGGGCGCCGCGGACCGTTGCCGTACCCCGTGCGCGGTGCCACTCCCTCGTCAACTCCGTGAAATTCCAGAGGAGTTCATCGCCGTACTCGGTCAGGATCGACTCGGGGTGGAACTGGAGCCCCCACAGCGGCCGGCTCCGGTGGCGGTGGCCCATCAGGACGCCGTCCGCCGTCCAGGCCACCGCCTCCATCTCGTCCGGGAGGCCGGTCACGGCCAGCGAGTGGTAGCGCACCGCGTCGAAGGGCGAGGGGATACCCCTGAACAGGTCCTCTCCCGTGTGCCGTACGGGAGAGGTGCGTCCGTGGCGCGGCTCGGGGGCGCGGCCCACCGTGGCGCCGTGCAGCAGCGCCGCTCCCTGGTGGCCGAGGCAGATCCCGAGAAGCGGAATCTGCGCGCGTTCGACGATGTCCCGGCACATTCCGAAGTCTGCCGCGCGCCCGGGGTGTCCGGGCCCCGGGGAAAGCACGACATTGTCGAATTCCGAGAGCCGCGCCGAATCCCACGCCGGATCGTCATTGCGGATTACCACCGGCTCCGCCCCGCCCGCCCGGGCGAGCGAGTGGTAAAGGTTGAAGGTAAACGAGTCGTAGTTGTCGACTAGCAGCGTTCGTACAACTTCCTTCATGGCACTGTTATTTCGTAGAGAATGTGCTCGACCGTCTCCTCGCCCTCACCGATGCGGCGGCTGCCCAGCACACGGAGAGAGCGGTCGCACTCGGCGGCGATCTCGTGCAGGGCGTCGATGTCCCCGCGATCGCTGAAGTGCAGCAGCACCCTTCCCCCGTCGGCCGCGAAGGCCGGGGCCTCGGCGAGATAGCGACGGTGGGCACGGTAGCCCGGGTCCACATAGGCCTGCTCGTGGACCGTCTCGTGGCGGTACGTGGGCGGGGCGAGCACGAAGTTGGAGTGCCAGTAGACGGTGTCGTAGCGCTCGTCGGCCCCGAGCGCGTCGAACAGGTCGCTGTGCACGGCGGTCAGCCGGTCCGCGACGCCGTGCCGGTGGGCGTTCATCTCCGTGTTGCGCACGGCCTGTTCGTTGATGTCCAGGGCCGTCACCCGGTCGCCGCCCGCCAGCGCGGCACAGACGGCGATCACCCCGGTCCCGCTGCCCACCTCCAGCAGGGAGCCGTGCCAGGGCGCCCGCTCCGGGCCGGTCAGCCCGAGCAGCTCCATGGCCGCCCCGGTCGACGCGGAGAACGGCGGCGCGAACACGCCGTCCAGCAGATCCCACTCGCGTCCGGCGAGCGCGAAGGTGCGCGGCCGGTCCTCCCGTAGCAGCGCCGCACGGCTTCGCTCCAGCGATCGCAGGTAGTTCTTGATTTCGGTCATCCCGCCCCCAATTCGTGCAGCATCGGGCTCCGCTCGGGGCGGTGCCGTCCGCTGGTCAGCAACTTGACCCACCTTACGGAGGAACGTAAGTTCGATGAGGGCTTGCGCCCTGTTTCGAGCCTATGGGGGGCGGCGGCATGGTGGATGACAAGGCATTAGAGGATGCCCCGGCGCTGGCCGTTCTGGAACTGCTCGCACTGGATTCACCCCCCGGGCACTTTCAGGAGTTGCTGGACCGCGCCCGCCGCGAAAACCTGCCCCGGCTGCCGCTGGAGGAACTGGAAAGGGCGACTCGTCTCGCCCTGAAAATCCAGGCCTCCAGTCATCAGCGCCGGCAGCGGGAAGCGGTCATGGCCGACTTGGTCAACACCGTCCACGACATGACGATTCCCTATGACCCCGACACGTTGCTCAAGGTCATCACGAGCCGCGCTCGAAGGCTGCTCGGGTTCGACATGGCCTACATCAGCCTGCGCAGGCCCGGCGGCGGCTCATACGTACACAGTTCGGACGGCGACACCACCTCGCTCAACGTGGGGCTTGAGGTCGAGGAGAGCCGGGGCCTGGGTGAGATGGCGCGCGAGACGGGCGCGCCCTACTGGACCGCGGACTACCTCAACGACGACCGCATCCCGCACGGCGAACAGCTCGACGCGGTCGTACGGGCCGAGGGGCTGCACGCCATCATGGTGGTGCCGATCCGCCAGAGCGGCGTGCCCATAGGCGCGTTGTACGGGGCGGACCGGGTCGTACGGCACTTCACGCCCGACGAGATCAGCTTCATGCGGTACCTGGCGGACTTCGCCGCGGTCGCCCTGGAGAAGGCCCGGCTCCTGGACCGCTCCCGGAAGGAGATCGCCGAGCTGGAGGCGGCGGGCGTCCGCGCGCAGGCCACCATCGTGCGCACCCGGCAGCTGTCCGGGGCGCTGGCCGCGCTGGTCGGCCTGGTGCTGGGCGGCGGCGATCTGCACGAGCTCGCGAAGTCCGCCGCCACGACCCTGGACGCCGGGCTCGTGGTGAGCGACGGCTGCGGGCACACCCTCGCCTGCGCGGGGGAGCCCCCCGGGCTCGACGAGGCGCGGACGCGCGAGGCCGCCCTTGAGGCGCACGCGGCGGGCGGCCCGGTGCAGCTCGCCGAGAACGTCTGGGCGGCCCCCGTCGGCGCGGGCGAGGAGCGCGGCCTGGTACTGCTGCGGACCGACCGGCCGCTCACCGGGGACGAGCGGGCCTTCCTCGGCTCGGTGGGGCAGACGGCGGCGCTGCAGCTGGTGATGCGGCGCAGCACGGCCGTGGCCGAGGGGCCGCTGCGCGACGAGTTCTTCGACGGGCTGCTCACCGCCGCGACCCAGTCACCGGGCCAGCTCGCCCGCCAGGCCCACCAGTTGGGCATGGACTCGGACGCGCCGCACGTCGTGGTGGTGGCCCGGCCGGAGGGCGGGGAGCACGGCAAGGCGGTGGTGTGGTCCTCGTCGTACGCCTACCGCAGCTCCGGTCTGATGAAGGTGCACGAGGGCGACATCGTGCTGCTGCTGCCCGGCACCGACGCCTCGGCCGTCGCCCGTGCGGTGTCCGGCGAGCTGTCGCCGCTGCTCGCCGAGCCGGTCACGGTGGCCTCGGCGGGCCCCGCCGCCTCGCTCGCCTCGGTGGCCCAGGTGTACCAGGAGGCGCTGCGCTGCTTCGACGCGGTGATCGCGCTCGACGGCGCGGGGAGCGCCGCGTCCATCGACGACCTGGGCTTCCTCGGGCTGCTGCTCTCCGACGACCACGACGTCGACGGGTTCGTCGCCTCGGTCGTCGGGCCGGTGCTCGACCACGACGCCGAGCGCATGACGCACCTGGTGGCGACGATGGAGGCGTACTTCGCCTCGGGCAGCAGCCCGACCCGCGCGGCGGGCGGTCTGCACGTCCACCCCAACACGGTGACCCGCCGCCTGGAGCGCATCACCGAGCTGCTCGGCCCCGGCTGGCAGCAGCCCGAGCGCGCGACCGAAGCACAGTTGGCGCTACGGCTGCTGCGCGCCCGGGACGTGCTGCGCCGCAGGCGGGAGGCGGTGGTCGGGCAGCGGGAGGCCGCCGTCGGCCCTCAGGACACCTTGGGGAAGTAGCCCTCGGCCCGCCGGTGGCCGGCGGTCAGGACCTCCAGGGCGTGGGCGGCCGAGGCCAGCGTCATGTGGCAGTGCCAGCCGCGCAGCGACCGCCCCTCGAAGTCCCGCAGCCCCGACCGGTCCCCGTGGTCCGCGAGGTCCTGGCCGACCCGGTCGGCCAGCCGGGTCAGGCTCAGCAGCGTGGACGTGGGCACGCCCGCCATGTTGGTGAGCCACAGCTGGGTGGGCGCCCGGTGCTGCTCCTCCCACTCCCCGACCAGCGCGAGCCCGCCCTCGCGGGTGTCCCGGAACACGGGCGTCCCGCCCGGCAGCCCCACCCGTACCTTGACCGCGGGAGTGTGCCGTACGCCCGAGGGTGCGCCCGGGTCGAACCTGCCGACCCGCTGGCGGCGCCCCTTGACCGAGTCGAGGATCCGCTGCACCGGCAGCGGGCCCGTACCGAACCGGGCCAGGGCGGGCTCCTCCACGGTGAACAGGGATCCGGCCCCGACGCGCGCGAGCACCGGCACCCCGGCCGCGCCGAACCGCCGCACCAGCGCGTCGGCGTCGCGCACCGGCAGATCGAGCACCACGGGCAGCAGCGGGGCGCCGTGCAGGCCCGCGAACTCCAGCGCCGCGGTGGTGGCGCACTCCTCGGGCGTCTCAACGGTGTGGCGCGAGGACCTTCCGCCGGACGCACCGGTGGCCGTACCCTGCTCGTCGCCCGCCGCTCCGGGCAGGACGAGCCGCCAGTTCACCGGCGCCCCCGCCTCCTCCGAGGCGCACCACACGCCGAAGGCCTGCTGGCCGTGGAACATCTGGTTGCGGTAGAGGTCGAAGCTGCGGCCCACCCCCACCGAGTGGCTGCCGGACTTGGGGATCGACATCTGTCGCACCACCCAGGCCTGCGGCGAGATCACCTGGCCGAGCCAGCAGGCCAGCGCCTCGCGCACCGGCTGCCACTCCCAGGTGGAGTTGCAGATGAAGTGGTGCAGGGTCTGCTCCAGGGTGGGATCACCCAGGCAGGCCGCCACGTTCCTGATGGACCGGCGCCCCTTCGCCGTGAGCAGCCCGCGCAGATACTGCTCCCCCTTGTGCCGCTGGTCCCGCCTCGGCAGGGACGCGAACAGCGCGTTGCTCATGTCCCTGAGCATGAACTCGCGCTCGTACATGACCGCTGGTGAAGTCCGCTGCGCCGGTACGGCGCGACGATTCCAGACAGACCTCATACTCCCGGTGGGAACACTCACCGAAACCCCCTCCAGCTGTGTTTGAGCGGCTCGTCGAAGCCACCTTTCCGAGAATGGCCGGGACTCGACGTCACGGGCGAGGTGCAGGGGGCACCCCATCGCGCCGCCGCGTGGGTGGCTCGTCACTGCGGCCCCGTCGGCGCACCCGTTCCCGGCGGGCCGCCAGGCGGTACGGTGCGCCCCGATGGTGACTGCGCCACCGCGGGCCCGTAGTGAGGGCCGGCGCGGCGCGCGCGCAAGTCGCCGCGGCCCGCCCCGGCCGGATCCCGTCGGCGGCGCGGGAGCGGACACTCCGTCAAGTCGGGCCGAGAATCCGCCCGCATTTCCGGGAGTCGGGGAAACCGGCTTCGGTTTTCCTCCCGCGGTCGGCGAGGCTCGGCGTCCGGCCGCTTGCTGATCCGCCTTTCGGGTGAGCGGTACCACGCAACCCTGGGAGGTATCAGGTGCACAGCGTCCACGCGTTCCTCCGCTCGTTGCCCGCAGTACAGCAACCGGACTGGGAAGGCCACGCGGAACTCGTACGGGTGCGGCAGGAGCTCGCCGCGCTGCCGCCGCTGGTCGAGGCGGACGACGTCGACCAGTTCCGTGCGCGGCTGGCCGAGGTCGCGGCCGGGCGGGTCCAGATCGTCCAGTCCGGCGACTGCGCCGAGGACTGGGCGGAGAACAGCCACGGCGACGTGGCCCGCAAGGTCGGGCTGCTCGACATGCTGGCCGGGGTCATGCGGATGACCTCGCACAAGCCCGTACTGCGGGTCGGGCGCCTGGCGGGCCAGTACGGCAAGCCCCGCTCCAAGCCCACCGAGACGGTCGCCGGGGTCGAACTCCCCGTCTACCGGGGCCACATGGTCAACGCCCCCGAGCCGGACCCCGAGCTGCGCAAGCCCGACCCCACCCGGATGCTGACCGGCTACCGGTCGGCGCGCGGCATCCTGGAGCTGCTCGGCTGGAGCGGCCCGGCGCGCGGCGCGCGGCACGAGGCGCCGGTGTGGACCAGCCACGAGGCGCTGCTGCTCGACTACGAGCTGCCGATGGTGCGCATGCAGGACGACGGCCGTCTGCTGCTCACCTCCACCCACTGGCCGTGGATCGGCGAGCGCACCCGGCAGGTGGACGGCGCCCATGTGGCGCTGCTCGCGGCCGTGGCCAACCCGGTGGCCTGCAAGGTGGGCCCGGGAATGACCTCGGCGGACCTGCTGGCGCTGTGCGAGAAGCTCGACCCCGAGCGGACGCCCGGACGCCTCACGCTGATCTCCCGGATGGGCGCGGACACCGTGGGGGAGCGGCTGCCGTCGCTGGTGGCGGCGGTGCGCGCGGCGGGCCACCCGGTGATCTGGCTGACCGACCCGATGCACGGCAACACCGTCAACGGTCCCGAGGGACTCAAGACGCGGCTGGTGAAGACCGTCGTACGGGAGGTCGTGGAGTTCCACCGCGCGGTCACCACGGCGGGCGGCACGGCCGGCGGCATCCATCTGGAGACCACCCCGGACGACGTCACCGAGTGCGTCACCGACCACGACCGGCTGCACGAGGTCGGCGACAAGTACACGAGCTTCTGCGACCCGCGCCTCAACCCGCGCCAGGCGGTCTCGGTGGCCTCGGCCTGGCTCGGCTGATGCGCGGGGCGGTTCCGCGCCCCGTCAGGGGCGCGGGGAACTGCGCGCCCAGCCACAGACAACCCGCAGCCGACGAAGCCCATTTCCAGCGGAGCACCTGGCACAGCGAAAGGACCACCATGGCGGGCCTGCCCACCATCGACCCGTACCCGATGCCCTCCGAGGGCGACCTCCCCGCGAACACCGCGACCTGGAAGGTCGACCCCGCCCGGGCGGTGCTGCTCGTCCACGACATGCAGCGCTACTTCCTGCGGCCGTTCCCGGCGGACCAGTCGCCCGGCGGCACCCTGGTGCGCAACGCCGCGCTGCTGCGCGAGAGCTGCGCCGCGGCCGGGATCCCGGTGGCCTACACCGCGCAGCCCGGCGGGATGAGCGAGCAGGAGCGCGGGCTGCTGAAGGACTTCTGGGGTCCGGGCATGCGGGTCTCCCCGGAGGACCGCCAGGTGGTCGACGAGCTCGAACCGGGCGCGGACGACTGGGTGTTCACCAAGTGGCGCTACAGCGCGTTCTTCAAGTCGGACCTGCTTGAGCGGATGCGCGCGGCCGGCCGCGACCAGCTGATCATCTGCGGGGTGTACGCGCACGTGGGCGTGCTGATGTCGGCGGTGGAGGCTTTCACCAACGACATCCAGCCGTTCCTGGTCGCCGACGCGGTCGCCGACTTCTCCGAGCAGTACCACCGCCTCGCGCTGAACTACGCGGCGGAGCGCTGTGCCGTGGTCACCACCGCCAAGTCGGTCCTCGCCGAGCTCGCCCCCGCGGACGGGGCGGGCCGATGACCGCCGGACTCCCCTCGGACCGGGACCTCCTGGGCCGGGTGCTCGCGCGGGAACCCGCCGCGTACGCCCTGCTGCACCGGCCCGAGACCTTGGGCCGCGACGTCCTCGAAGTGCTGCTCGGCGAGGTGTCCGCCGTCGACGCGCTGGCCGGGATACCGCTGCCCGACGCGCCCACCGGCCCCGGCGCCCGCCACGAGGTGCTGGCGGTCGTCCCGTACCGGCAGATCTCCGAGCGCGGCTTCACCAGCACCGACGACGGCGAGCCGCTGCTCGTCATGTCCGTGGCCGAGCAGGGCGAACTGCCGCTCGCCGAGGCGCTGCGCCGGCTGCCCGACGAGCCGGTCACCCTCACCGACGGCCGCTTCGACGTGGACGACGACAGCTACGCGGCGATCGTGCGCGATGTCATCGAGCGCGAGATCGGCAACGGCGAGGGCGCCAACTTCGTCATCAAGCGCGCGTTCGTCGCGGACATCACGCCCTACACGCCGCACAGCGCCCTGTCGTTCTTCCGGCGCCTGGTCGAGCGGGAGTCCGGCGCGTACTGGACGTTCCTGGTGCACACCGGCGGGCGCACCTTCGTCGGCGCCAGCCCCGAGCGCCATGTCAGCCTGCACGGCGGCACCGCCGTGATGAACCCCATCAGCGGCACCTACCGCTACCCGGCGACGGGCCCCGACCTGCCCGGCGTGATGGACTTCCTGGCCGACCGCAAGGAGGCCGACGAGCTCTATATGGTCGTCGACGAAGAGCTCAAGATGATGGCGCGGATCTGCGAGGGCGGCGGCCGGGTCGTCGGCCCGTACCTCAAGGAGATGGGCCGCCTCGCGCACACCGAGTACTTCATCGAGGGCCGCACCGACCACGATGTGCGCGACATCCTGCGCGAGACGATGTTCGCCCCCACCGTGACGGGCAGCCCGCTGGAGAGCGCCTGCAAGGTGATCACCCGGTACGAGCCGGAGGGGCGCGGCTACTACAGCGGCGTCATGGCCCTCATCGGCCGCGACGAGCACGGCGGGCGCACCATGGACACCGCCATCCTCATCCGCACCACCGACATCAGCGACGAGGGGCGACTCAGCATCGGCGTCGGCGCGACCCTGGTGCGCCACTCCGACCCGGTGAGCGAGGTCGCCGAGACCCGGGCGAAGGCCGCCGGGCTCCTCGCCGCCCTCGACTCGGGCGCCACCGGCGCGTCCGGACCGGGCGCCGTCGAGCGGTTCGCCGGGCACGCCCGGGTGCGCGAGGCGCTGGAGCGGCGCAACGACCGCATCGCCCGCTTCTGGCTGCGCGAGCCCGGACAGCGGGCCGCCCCCGTCGAGGAGCTCGCCGGGCGCAGGGTGCTGATCGTGGACGCGGAGGACACCTTCACCTCGATGATCGGCCACGAACTGGCCGCCCTGGGGCTTGAGGTGACGGTCCGTCGCTTCGACGAGCCGTACGAGGTCGAGGACCACGACCTGGTCGTCATGGGCCCCGGCCCGGGCGACCCCCGGGAGACCGGCCACCCCAAGATCGCGCATCTGCGGGGCGCGGTGACCCGGCTCCTGGACGAGCGGCGCCCGTTCGTGGCCGTCTGCCTCAGCCACCAGGTCCTGTCGACCCTGCTCGGCCTCGGCCTGGCCCGCCGCGACACCCCCAACCAGGGCGTCCAGAAGGAGATCGACCTGTTCGGCGCGTACGAGCGGGTGGGCTTCTACAACACGTTCGCCGCCCGCAGCGCCGACGACAAGCTCACCCACCCCGACCACGGCGTCATCGAGATCAGCCGCGACCCGGACACGGGCGAGGTGCACGCGCTGCGCGGCCAGGGCTTCGCCTCGATGCAGTTCCACGCAGAGTCGGTGCTCACCGAGGACGGCGTACGGATCCTCGCCGAGGCGCTGACCGGAGTGGTCCGCTCCGGCGGCGGACCGCTCGCGGGGAAGGCGCGCCGAGCAGGCCGATAGCGGCGGCGTTTATGTTGTGGGGAGCCCCGCGCCCCGCACCCGCCGCCAAGGAGGGCACCCCGTGCCGTACACCCCCGCCGCCGCCGAAGCGCTCCTCACCGCACCCGGGGCGCCCTTCGCCGTCGAGCGGGGCCCGGACGGGGTGCCCCTCTACGCCGGCGGCCCACGGACCCTGCGCGAGTTCGTGGAGGTCACCTGGGCGTACGGCGACCGCCCCTTCCTGGTGGCGGAGAGCGGGACGCACACCTACGCGGAGTTCTTCGCGGCCGCCTCCGCGCTGGCCCGGCGGCTGGTCGAGGCGTACGGGCTGCGGCCCGGCGACCGCGCGGTGGTGGCGATGCGCAACCTCCCCGAGTGGCACATCGCGTTCTGGGCCACCCAGCTGGCCGGGCTTGTGGCGGTGCCGCTGAACGCCTGGTGGACCGAGGCCGAGCTCACCTACGCGCTCGACGACTGCGCGCCCGGCGTGCTGCTCGTGGACGGGGAGCGGCTGGCGAGGGTCGAGGGCTGGGCGCGCGAGGCACGGGTGCGGGGCGTGGTCTTCGAGGGCGCGGGCCCGCTGCCCGCGGGATTCGAGGCGTACGAGGACCTGGGCGAGGCCGACCCCGCCGCAGGGCCGCCGGACGTGACCGTCTCACCGGACGACGACGCCACGATCATCTACACCTCCGGCACCACCGGTCGCCCCAAGGGCGCCGTCGCCACGCACCTCGCCCAGGCCGGGGCCGCGATGAACCCGCGCTTCCACGCGGCCGCGTCGGCGCTGGGCCGGGGCCTGGTGCCGGGCCAGGGCCCGGCACCGGTCTCCCTCGTCACCTACCCCTTCTTCCACGTCGCCGGGTTCAGCGGCTTCTACTCGGTGATGGGGTCGGGCGGCACCCTGGTCATGATGCGCAAATGGGACGCCCGGCGGGCGCTCGCCCTGATCCGCGAGCACGGCGTCACCCACTACGCGGGCGTCCCCACCACCGCTCTGCAACTCCTCGACGAGGCCGAGCGGGCGGGCGACCCGATGGAGTCGCTGCGGATGTTCAACACGGGCGGATCCGCCGCGCCGCCCACTCTGGTGGCGCGCCTGACCGCCCGCTACGCCGAGCGGATGGAGCCGCGCAACGGATACGGGCTGACCGAGACCAGCGGGGGAGTGCTGGCCAACTTCGGCGCCGAGTACCGGGACCGGCCGGACAGCGTGGGCCGCCCGACGCCCACCACCGAGGTGCGGGTCGTCGGGAAGGACGGCGCCGACGTGCCGGACGGCGAGGTGGGCGAGCTCTGGCTGCGCGGCCAGTCGAACGTACGCGGCTACTGGAACGACCCCGCCGCCACCGAACAGGCCTTCGTGGACGGCTGGTTCAGGACCGGGGACCTGGCGGTGGCACGGGACGGCCGGATCGCGGTCGTCGACCGGATCAAGGACGTGGTGATCCGGGGCGGCGAGAACGTCTACTGCGTGGAGGTCGAGTCGGTCCTGCACGGGCATCCGGCGGTACTGGACGCGGCGGTGGTGGGGGTGCCGCACGCGGAGCTGGGGGAGGAGGTGGGTGCGGTGGTGCAGGTGGCCTCGCCCGTCACCCCGGAAGAGCTGCGGGCGTACGCGTCCCGCGTCCTGGCCGCGTTCAAGGTCCCCGCGCACGTGCTCGTACGAACCGTTCCCCTGCCGCGCAACGCGACGGGGAAGGTACTGAAGCGGGAGCTGCGAGCGGAGGTCGAGGGTTGGCTGCGGCTTTGAGATCCCCCACCCCGCCCCTTCCCGAAAGCCCTGCGGGCGGCTGTCGTTCGGCTGCGGACC
The DNA here is from genome assembly GCF_041435195.1 of Streptomyces sp. NBC_00224. Lineage (NCBI taxonomy): Bacteria > Bacillati > Actinomycetota > Actinomycetes > Kitasatosporales > Streptomycetaceae > Streptomyces > Streptomyces sp. NBC_00224. Next base: position 4,239,522 of record NZ_CP108106.1, on the reverse strand, counting down.
GTGCGTGGTTGCTCGCGCAGTTCCCCGCGCCCCCAACCCCCTAGGGGCGCGGGGAACTGCGCGATCAGCCCCCACCGGTCCGCAGCCGAACGACGACCCAACGCCTAGCCCCGAGCCACCCGCACTCGGTAATTGCCCAGCTCGTCCGCGCCCAGGACGGAGACACGGACCCCCCGCTCGCGGTCCGTGAACGTCTCCCCGGGGCCGAACGGCGCGTCGGACAGCTCCGCATGCACGTTGGGCCGCCGCGTACACCCCCCACTGTCCTTGGCGCTGTCCGCGACGGTGACCGGACCACGCCCCGTATCCACGTCCGTGCTGACCCGGTACACAAGCACCCCCGGCTTGCACACCGCCTCGTCGTTCCCCGTACGGGTCCGCACTTCGAGCGCGTAACCCGATTCGTCCGACAGCGGCACGAAGACCAGCTTGCGGCCGGTGCCGGGCGCCGACAGCGGGCTCAGGACGTACTCGCTCACGCGCGCCCCCGCCGCCGCGCACCCCACCTGTGTGTTGTCGAGCCAGCCCAGCTTCCACTTGTGCCAGCCGAGCATGTCGTTGTTGGCGCCCCAGTCCTCGGACATGATGTCCCAGTGGCCGACCGCGCCCCCGCCCTCGGGCGTGTAGAGGTCGGGCAGGCCGAAGACGTGGCCGTTCTCGTGCGGCAGCACCCGGTAGCCCGTCTCGCGGTACGAGCCGGAGCCGTCGTCCTGGCGGCTGTAGACGAAGGACGTGTTGGAGAGCGGGACGCCGTCCGCGAGCGGCGCGTCCTCGTTCCCGGAGAACGTCACCGACAGCACCGTGTCCAGCGCGGACGGCCCCGCGTTCGGCGACATCAGGATGTTGACCAGGTCGTACGACGCGAAGTTCACCCGTGAGTCGGCCGCCGTCACGATGTCCTTGACGAGGCGCCGGTAGCCCGGCTCGTACGGCGAGCCGCGCTCGATGCCGTACGCCGAGAACGCCTGCGGCATCCGCAGCCACTGCGGGACGGGGATCTCGGGCCGGTAGTCGAGCCGCCCGTAAGAAGCGGTGCGGAACCACTGGGTGGTCTGCGGGAAGAACTCCGCGTACCGGCTCAGCGCGGACTCCGTGCCCTGCGCGTCCGGGAAGTCGATCATCAGGGTGAGGGCGCGGACCGTGCCCGTGGAGTGGGCGTAGCCGGGCGGGGTGGGCAGGCCCTCCGACATCTGCACGCCGAGCGTGGCGGTGATCCGGCACGGGCCGAGCGCCGTCTCGCCGCCGGTGGCCACCGGCCCGGCCGACGCCCGGAAGGGAGGTGCCAGGGTGGTGCTGCCCGAGGTCATCGAGGCGAGCACGACGGCGGCGAGGGCCGCGCCCGCGAGGGTGCGGCGGCGGCGCGGGTCGCGCGGCCCGCCGGATATCCGACGGCGCGGTCTGCCGGACTCCTCCATGCGCACGCTCGCCTTCGGCCACCGGCAGCAGGTGGCTCCTGACTGCGCTCGTGCGATCACCCTGTGTCGGGCGTGTCGCAGGCGCGCGCTGGGTGGGCCGCGCGTGTGGTTTCGCAAGAGGAATGTGTGACTCAGGTCACATCAAACAGGTGGCCCGGCCGGAAATAACCGGGGAGCCTTTCCCCGTTTGCACCTGTGTCCCGCCGAAACGGGGAGAGGTTCCCCGCTTCCGGTTCGGACGACGACTTCGTACGTACGAGAAGGAGCACGCCGTGTCCACCGCCACCCCGACCACCGCAGCGGAGCCCCGTCGCGCCCCGCGGCCGCGGGCCGACGCCCTGCGCAACCGGGAGCGGATCATCGCGGCCGCGCGCGAGATGTTCGTCGAGGAGGGCGCCATGGTGCCGCTCGACGAGATCGCGCGGCGCGCGGGCATCGGCAACGCCACGCTCTACCGGCACTTCAAGGACCGCGCCGAGCTGATCACCAGCGTGGTGCTCGCCGTCATGGAGCGGGTCTCGGCGGCCGCGGAGACCGCGACCGCCGAGGAGCCCGACGCCTTCGCCGCGCTGCGGCGGTTCGTGTTCGAGGCGGCCGACGAGCGCATCGGAGCCCTGTGCCCGATGCTCTCCGAGGGCTTCGACAAGGACCTGCCGGAGCTCAACGCCTCCCGCGAGCGACTGGACGAGGCCGTCCGGGACCTCATGGCGCGGGCCCGGCGCAGCGGCCAGTTGCGTGACGACGTCGACGTGGGCGATCTGATGGTCGCCCTCACCCAGCTCACCCGGCCGCTGCCGGGCACCGCGTGCCCGAACATGGACCGGTTCGTCCACCGCCATCTCCAGCTCTTCCTCGACGGGCTCATGGCCCCGGCGCGGTCCGGGCTGCCGGGGACGGCGGCGACCCTGCAGGACCTCAGCCAGCCGTAACCGAACCCGCGGCCGGGCGGCAACTCCGCTTTCCGCACCAGTACTTCAGCACTCCGCTTTCAGCACATCGCGTCCCAAGGTGGCTACACCCATGTCTAAAACAGCCCAGGTCCCGGCCAAGGACCTCGCTCCTGACCCCAGTCGGTGGAAGGCCCTCGCCTTCATCGCGCTCGCCCAGCTCATGGTCGTGCTCGACGCGACGATCGTGAACATCGCCCTGCCCTCCGCCCAGACCGACCTGGGCATCTCCGACGGCAACAAGCAGTGGGTCATCACGGCCTACGCCCTCGCCTTCGGCGGTCTGCTGCTCTTCGGCGGCCGCATAGCCGACCTCTGGGGACGCAAGCGCACCTTCGTCGTCGGTCTGCTCGGCTTCGCCGCGGCCTCCGCGCTCGGCGGCGCGGCCACCGACCAGACCATGCTGCTCGGCTCCCGCGCGCTCCAGGGCGCGTTCGGCGCGCTGCTCGCGCCCGCCGCGCTCTCCCTGCTCGCGGTGATGTTCACCGACGCCAAGGAGCGCGCCAAGGCGTTCGGCATCTACGGCGCGATCGCGGGCGGCGGCGGCGCCGTCGGCCTGATCCTCGGCGGCTTCCTCACCGAGTACCTGAACTGGCGCTGGACCTTCTTCGTCAACATCCCGTTCGCGATCGTCGCGGCCGCCGGTGCCTACTTCGTCATCCGTGAGCCCTCCGGCACCCGCAACCGCTCGCCGCTGGACGTCCCGGGCGTCATCCTCTCCACCCTCGGCCTGGTCGCCCTGGTGTACGGCTTCACCCGCGCCGAGTCGGCCGGCTGGTCGGACACGCTGACCGTGTCGATGTTCGTCGCCTCGGTCGTGCTGCTGCTCGCCTTCGTGGTCCTGGAGGCCAAGGTCAAGCACCCGCTGCTGCCGCTGCGCGTGATCACCAACCGCAACCGGGGCGGGGTCTATCTCTCCCTCGGCCTCGCGATCATCGCGATGTTCGGCCTCTTCCTCTTCCTGACGTACTACCTGCAGGTCGTGAAGGGCTACTCGCCGGTCAAGACCGGCTTCGCCTTCCTGCCGATGATCGCGGGCATGATCACCGGTTCCACCCAGATCGGCGCCCGGCTGATGACCCGGGTCCCGCCGCGCCTGCTGATGGGCCCCGGCTTCCTGACCGCCGGCATCGGCATGCTGATCCTGACCCAGCTCCAGATCGACACCTCGTACGCCGGGCTGATCCTGCCGGCGCAGATCCTGCTGGGCCTCGGCATGGGCACCGCCTTCATGCCGGCCATGTCGCTGGCCACGATCGGCGTCGAGCCGCGTGACGCGGGTGTCGCCTCCGCCATGGTCAACACCTCGCAGCAGGTGGGCGGCGCCATCGGCACGGCTCTGCTGAACACCATCGCCGCCTCGGCCACCACGGCGTACGTCACCTCGCACGCCGCCGGGGCCAAGAGCGTGGAGCTGCTGAAGCTCCAGGCGATGGTGCACGGCTTCACCAGCGCCATCTGGTGGGCGGTCGGCATCCTGGTGCTCGCCTCGGCGATCGCGGTCACCCTCATCAACACCGGCCGCCCGGACGCCGGTTCCCCGACCGGCTCCGGCGACGCCGAGGGTGTCGAGGACGAGATCCGGGTCCCGGTGGTCGCCCACTGACGCCCGCCGCCTACGTGGGGGACGCGTAAGCGGAAAGCGGGAAACACAACGAACGCGGATCTGTCCGGCTCAGCGGAGCCAGGGCAGGTCCGCGTTCGCGTCCTTGGGCTGCAGGCCCTCGGCGATCACCCGCATGATCTTCCCGAGCTGCTCGGTTTGTTCGGGGCCGAGCCGGTCGAACATCGCCTGGCGCACGGCGGCCACATGGCCGGGCGCGGTGCGCTCCAGGACGGCGAAGCCCTCGTCGGTGAGCGCCGCGAACTGGCCGCGCTTGTCGGAGGGGCAGTCCTCGCGCCGCACCCAGCCGTTCTTCTCCAGACGGGCGATCGCATGCGAGAGCCGGGACCGGGTGATCTTGGCGCCGATGGCCAGGTCGGTCATCCGCAGCCGCCGCCGGGGCGCCTCGGAGAGCTGGATGAGCAGGCCGTAGTAGATGTGCGGCATCCCGGCGTCACGCTGGAGCTGGCGGTCCAGGTGGTCTTCCAGGAGCGTGGTGGCATGGAGGTAGGCACGCCAGGTGGCCTGCTCGTCGTCGCTGAGCCAGCGCGGCTCCTCGGCGGGGGTGGTGGTCATGGAATCCACTGTACGGCCACTCCTTGAAAGTTGAACAAGATCCGGTTAATCTCGGCATAAGGGAAAACTTTAGAGTTCAAGTAGATACTGGGTCCAGTAGACAGGGAGTCCGCCATGACCGCCACCTCCGCGGTTGCCGCCGACGCCGTCGGCGCCTCCGGTTCCGGTGCGGGGCGGATGCCCGCCCTCTACCTCTCGCACGGCGCCCCGCCGCTCGCCGACGACCCCGTCTGGCCGGGCCAGCTGGCCGCCTGGTCGGCCGGCCTGCCCCGCCCCAGGGCGATCCTGATGGTCTCCGCCCACTGGGAGGAGGCCCCGCTCGCCCTCGGCGCCGTCGAGACGGTCCCGCTGGTGTACGACTTCTGGGGCTTCCCCGAGCGCTACTACCAGGTGCGGTACGCCGCTCCCGGCGCCCCCGAACTCGCCGACAGTGTACGGAAGTTGCTGCGCGGCGCAGGGACGCCGGTCCAGGACATCCCCGACCGCGGCCTCGACCACGGCGTGTACGTCCCGCTGGTGGAGATGTACCCGGACGCCGACGTCCCCGTCCTGCAGATCTCCATGCCCACGCTCGACCCCCGGAAGCTGATGGACATCGGGCGCAGGCTCGCGCCCCTGCGCGACGAGGGCGTCCTGATCGTCGGCAGTGGCTTCTTCACCCACAACCTGGCGGCGCTGCGCCATGCGGGTGGGGTGCCCGGCTGGTCGGCCGAGTTCGACGACTGGGGGGCGCGCGCCCTGGCCGCCGCCGATGTGGACGCCCTCCTCGACTTCGAGCACAAGTCCCCGGCGGGCCGCCTCGCACACCCGCGCACCGAGCACTTCGCCCCGCTGTTCGTGACCCTGGGCGCGTCGGAGGGCGAGCTGGGCGGGGTCCGCAGCGTCATCGAGGGCTTCTGGATGGGGCTGGCGAAGAGGTCGGTGCAGTTCGGCTGAGAGGGGTACCCGAGAATTCGGGCAGTTTGGACATCCTGAGCAACCAGAAGGCGGTGCGGGTCGTCTTCAGGGTGGGAGAGCGAAAACGGGGATGGGGCTCTTCCGAGGTGAAGGCAACTGTTTCGGGTGTGACGCCGGTCTCACTGGACGCCGGTCGCGGCCGGTGACGCGGAGTCCTGGTACGGGGCCTGACCTGCACCTCTGTACATTCCCGCGGCATCCGTCCGCCCCTGGTGGCGGCACAGGGTACTGCATGAGCAGGAAAATCGATGGGCGGGACGGGAATTCTGTCCGGATTCCAGCCGTTGTTTCCATCGGATGCAGGGCACCCGGGAGGGTGTCGCGACCTACACAGCAAGGGAGCACGCATGGCAACCCGCGCCGTCGCCCGTCGGACCGCCAGCAGCGGATCCGGGTCGGGACGCAGTGTTCGCGCCGTCACCGGGGAGATCGCCGACCGCGACCTGGTCGGGATGTACCTGGACGAGATCGCGCGCACCCCGCTGCTCGACGCCGCCAAGGAGGTCGAGCTCTCCCAGACCATCGAGGCGGGTGTGTACGCACACCAGATCCTCGTCGGAGAGGTGGAGAGCAAGGCGGGCGGTGCCTCTCACGAGGAGCTCGAAGCCCTGGTCGCCGCCGGTGACCGGGCCAAGGACCTCTTCATCCGCTCCAACCTCCGCCTCGTCGTCGCCGTCGCCCGGCGCTATCCGAGGGCGGGCCTGCCCCTGCTCGACCTGATCCAGGAGGGCAACGCGGGCCTGGTCCGCGCGGTGGAGAAGTTCGACTACGCCAAGGGCTTCAAGTTCTCGACGTACGCGACGTGGTGGATCCGCCAGGCCATCACGCGCTCGATAGCCGACCAGTCCCGCACCATCCGCCTCCCCGTCCACCTGGTGGAGGAGCTGGGCCGCATCCGCCGCGTCCAGCGCGAGTTCAACCGGGAGCACGGCCGGGAGCCGGAGGCGACCGAGGTGGCGGTGGAGCTGGGCTCCACGCCGGAGCGGGTCATCGACGTCCTGGACTGGGCGCGCGACCCGGTCTCGCTCAACATGCCGGTCGACGACCAGGGCGAGACCCAGTTCGGCGACCTCCTGGAGGACACCTCGGCGATCTCCCCCGAGCAGTCCGTGCTCACGCTGCTGCGCAGCGAGGAGCTCGACGACCTGATCGGCAAGCTCGACCAGCGCACCGCCTCGATCATCAAGATGCGGTACGGAATCGACGACGGCCGCGAGCGCACGCTGACGGAGGTCGGCAAGGAGCACGGTCTGACCCGCGAGCGCATCCGCCAGATCGAGAAGCACGCGCTGCTCGAACTGAAGAAGATGGCAAGGGACACGGGCTTCGACGCGGCGGCGTAAGCGCCGCTGCCGCCCCCCATGGACGAGCCCCCGGCACCCTCCCCCCCTGGTGCCGGGGGCTCCCCCTTGCCCGTGCCCGCTAGGCCGGCTGCGGCTCCGCCGCCCGGGTGAGCCGGCCGCCCAGCTTCGCCAGGTACTCCGTCAGGGCGACCGGCGACGCCACCGCGAACTCGCAGTCCAGCAGCGCCAGCCGGATCGCCACCCCCTCCAGCGACTCCGTGACCCGCGCCCGCACCCGGCACCGCGCCTCCCCGAGCGCCACCGGCGTGCCCATCGTGGGCGCGAGCCGCGCCGCCACGAAGTCGGCGGGCGCCTCGAACGTCACGTCCAGGTCCAGCTCGGGCTGCATCCGGGACAGCGACCGGCTCACGAACTCCGCCGCGTTCTGCGCGGGCAGCTCCCGGGGCGCGAACCGCGACCCCGTCGCGAACGGGGACTCCACCCGGTCGACCCGGAACGTACGCCAGTCCTCGCGCTCGATGTCGTACGCGACGAGGTACCACCGCCGCCCCGTCGACACCAGCCGGTACGGCTCGACCTGGCGGCGCGACTCGCTGCCGTCGCCCTTGCGGTAGTCGAACCGCAGCCGTTCCGTGCCGGTGACGGCCGACGCCATCACGGTCAGCGTGTGCGGGTCGACGGTCGCCCCGTCCCCCCGCCACGGCCCCACCAGCGGCATCGTCGCGGCCTGGAGGCTGGAGACCCGGTGCCGCAGCCGGGACGGCAGCACCTGCTCCAGCTTGGCCAGCGCCCGTACCGACGCCTCCTCCACTCCGTCGACCGCGTGCCCCGCGCCCGCCCGCAGCCCGACCGCGATGGCCACCGCCTCCTCGTCGTCGAGGACCAGCGGCGGCATCGCCTTCCCGGCCACCAGCCGGTACCCGCCGTCCGCGCCCAGCGTCGCCTGGACCGGGTAGCCGAGCTCGCGCAGCCGGTCGACGTCGCGGCGAACCGTGCGCCGCGAGACGCTGAGCCGCTCGGCGAGCTCGCCGCCGGGCCATTCGCGGGGCGTCTGGAGCAGGGACAGGAGCTGGAGCAGCCGAGCCGGGGTGTCCGTCATGAGATCCAGGATGCGGGAAAATTAGGACGCAGTCTGACCTACATAAGGTCTAACTTCTTTCCATGACCTCCACCACGACCAATCCCCCAGAAGCCGCGGGCCCCGGCACAGCGGCCGCCGCGAACGACCGCCGACGGTGGTTCGCCCTGGCCATCGTGATGACCGCGGCCTTCATGGACCTGGTCGACGTCACCATCGTCAACGTAGCGATTCCCTCGATCCAGAAGGACACCGGGGCGACCTTCGCCTCGATCCAGTGGATCACCGCGGGTTATGCCCTGGCCTTCGCCGCCGGTCTGATCACCGGTGGCCGCCTCGGCGACATCCACGGCCGCAAGCGGCTCTTCCTCATAGGCATGACCGGCTTCACCATCGCCTCGGCGCTCTGCGGCTTCGCGGCCAACCCGGAGATGCTGGTCGCATCCCGCATCCTGCAGGGCGGCATGGCCTCCCTGATGGTGCCTCAGGTGCTCTCGATCATCCACGCGACCTTCCCGGCGGAGGAGCGCGGCAAGGTGTTCGGCATGTTCGGCGCGGTCATCGGTCTGGGCGCGGTGTCCGGCCCGATCTTCGGCGCCCTGCTGACCGAGTGGAACCTGTTCGGTCTGGAGTGGCGGCCGATCTTCCTCATCAACCTGCCGGTCGGCATCGCGGGCCTGATCCTGGGCGCCAGGTTCATCTCCGAGTCCAAGGCGCCCAAGGCGCTCAAGCTCGACCTCGTGGGCGTCGCCCTGGTCACCCTCGGCCTGCTGATGCTGCTCTACCCGCTGACCCGCGGCCGTGAGCTGGGCTGGCCGCTGTGGGGCTACCTGTCGATGGCCGGCAGCCTCGTCGTCATCGGCGCGCTCGTGGTGTACGAGAGGTACAAGGCGGCCAAGGACGGCTCGCCGCTGGTGGAGCTGTCGCTGTTCCGTGTGAAGAGCTTCGCGGCGGGTATCGCGGTGCAGCTGACGTTCGGCATCGCGATGGGCATCTTCTTCCTGGTCTGGACGCTGTACATGCAGATCGGCCTGGGCTGGAGCGCGCTGCGCGCCGGTCTGACCGGTATCCCGTTCTCCATCGCCATGTCGGCCGCGGCGGGCATGTCCGTCCAGTCGCTGGTCCCGAAGTTCGGCCGCAAGGTGCTCCAGGCGGGCGCCCTGATCACCGCCGTCGGCTTCCTGGTCTACATCTGGGAGGTGCACCACTTCGGGATGGACATCGCCGCCTGGCAGATGGCACTGCCGCTGGTGGTGCTCGGCGTCGGCATGGGCCTGATCGTCGCGCCGCTCACCGACGCGGTCCTCTCCGAGGTCCCGCAGGAGCACGCGGGTTCGGCGTCCGGCCTGATCAACACGGTGCAGCAGATGGGCCAGGCGCTGGGCCTCGGCCTGGTCTCGGTGGTCTTCTTCGGCGCGATCGACGACCACCTCCAGCTCGCCGAGATCGGCCCGGCCTTCTCGGACGCCTTCCAGCGCTCGCTGTGGGTCGTGACGGCGGTCTGCATCGTGATCTTCGTCGGGATGTTCCTGCTCCCGGCCAAGCCGAAGCAGCACCTGGAGGGCGGTGCTGACGAGGCCCCGTCCGACGACGTCACCAAGGAGCCCGCGCTCACCCCGTGACGCGGCGCCGGTGACGGAAGGACGCCGGGCGCGGTGGAGAGACCTCCACCGCGCCCGGCGTCTTCGTCCTGCCTCAGGAGACCCGCGCCCGCCGCCTCATCGCGGCCCGCGCCGACGCCTCCGCCGCGTACACCTCGCACATGTGGCTGCCGTCCGGCGTCGCCGTGTGCTCGACCTCCCACAGGCTCAGCTCGACGCCGTCGAGGAGCAGGAACGCGTGCTCGTACAGGATGGCCGCGCCGCGTCCGGCCGCGCCGCCGGGGCCGCCCAGGGCCCGGGTGATGCGGTGGGCGAGGGCGCCGCGCAGCGAGCGGGCCACGCTCTCGCCGGGCCGGTCCGGGTTCTCGGCGCGGCGCAGCAGCCGCCGCGCGTGGTCGGCCGAGCCGTCCGCCTCGTACGTCCTGCTGGTCCCGGCCCGTTCCACCGGCGTCAGCCCGCTGAGGGTCTCCGGACCGGTCAGGCACGGGTCCAGGTCGTCCTCCGCGAACCCGGGCGCGAGGTCCGGCAGGACCCGCTCGCGCAGCCGGGCCGCGGCCACCAGAGCGCTCTCCTCGTCCGCGTACACCTCGTTGCCCCGGCCGTGCACGACCTCCCAGAGGGTGACCGTGGCGCCGTCGAGGAGGAGATAGGTGTGGCGGTAGGTCTCGCGGCTGAGCCGGGGGCGGCCGGGGCCGCCCGAGGCGTGCAGTGAGGAGTGCAGCGAAGTGGTGTGCGCGAGGGCCGAGTCGAGGTTCTCGACCAGTTCGTCCGGCAGGTCGAACGAGTTCAGCGCGCGGCCGAGCAGGCCGGCGAGGTGCTCCTCGGCCGTCTCGTGCTCGCACTCGTTGGGCACCAAGGCGTCTCCCCGCCGTAGCTGTTCGTCACGTAGAGGGTGCTCAACGTAGCCCTTGTGTGCGCTTCGCGCAGCGGGCATGGCCGAAACATTCTCATCGGCTTGGAACGGCCGTCGGCGGCGGGGGAGGCGGCCCGGGGCGGTGCGCCGGGCCGCGCTCCGACGGACGGTCAGCCGGCGCTGCCCGCCTGCCATTCCGTCCACGACATGTTCCAGCCGTTCAGGCCATTGTCGGGGGCGATCGTCTTGTCCGGCGAGCCCTTGACCGTCACCACGTCACCGATCAGCGAGTGATCGAAGAACCACTTGGCGGGGGTGTCCCCCTGGGCGCCCCGGACATCCCGGAGCCCCACACAGCCGTGGCTGGTTCCCGCGTTGCCGAACGGGTTGCCCTTGTACCAGTAGTTGCCGTGGAGGAAGGTCCCCGAGCTGGACAGGCGCATCGCGTGCGGCACGTCCTTGATGTCGTACTCGCCGCCGAAGTTGACCGTCGCGCCGTTCATCCGCGTCTCGGTGAACTTCTCCGAGATCACCATCTGCCCGTTGTACGTGGTGTGTTCGGCGCTGCCCGTCGAGACCGGGATCGTCTTCACGGTCCTGCCGTCCTGCTGCACGGTCATCGTCTGGGTCTTGGCGTCGACCGTGGAGACCTGGTTGCGACCGATGGTGAAGGTGACCGTCTTGGACTGCACGCCGTAGACGCCGCTCGCGCCCTGCACCCCGTCCAGGGCGATCTTCATCGTCACCTTGGACCCGGCCTTCCAGTAGTCCTGCGGCCGGAAGTCGAGGCGCTGGGTGCCGAACCAGTGGCCGGTCACCTGCTGGCCGCTGCTGGAGCTGACCGTGATGTGCGACTGGACGGCCTTCTTGTCGGTGATCGACTTGTCGAAGGTGAACGAGACCGGCATGCCGACGCCGACGGTCGCGCCGTTGTCCGGCGTGTAGGTGCCGATGAAGCTGTTCTTCGAAGTGACCGTGGTGAAGGCCGCGTTCTCGGTCGCGGGCCGCCCCTTGTCGTCCTTGCCGGTCGCCATGATCTTGTACTGGGTGCCGCGCTCCAGCTTCCCGGCGGGCTTCCAGGACAGCCCGTCGCCGGCGAGTGCGCCGGCCACCGCCTTGCCGGTCTGGGCCTCGGTCAGGGTCACCTGGCTGAGCCTGCCGCCCTGGGCGGTGACGGTGGTGCCGTTGATACTGGCGTTGGCCGAGCCGTCCTTCGCCGAGATGGTGATCTTCAGCGCGGAGGCCTCCTGGGCGGCGGCCGCGTCGCCGCCCTTGCCGTCGCCCTTGCCCTTGTCGGAGCCCGACGCGCTGCCGCCGCAGGCGGTCAGGGTCAGGGCGCCGAGCAGCAGCGCCGACGCGGCGGCGAACGTCCGGCGCCGGGTGCGCAGTTGCTGCGGGGTGCGGTACTGCGGCTGCGCGGCGGTGTCGGGCGAGGTCACGGGCTGCTCCATCTGTGCGGGCGTTACTCCAGTACGTGCACAGAGCACCCATATGGGCGCAATGGTTGCGGGCACGGCCTGTGACTCACGGCACATCGGGAGGGCCTCGGCGGCTCAACTCCCGTACAAGTCACGGTAAGACGGGAATGTCCCACCGGGCCCTTCCACCCCTTCGGCGGCGAGCACGGCCTCGGTGATCGCCCGGGCCACCGCGTCGGCGCCCGCCGCCAGCACGAAGTTGAGGTCGACCGCCGACAGCGGGTCGCCGCCGCCGGTGGCGAGGGCGAAGACGGTGTCGCCGTCGTGCATCAGATGCACCGGCCGGATCGCCCGGGCCAGACCGTCGTGCGAGGTGCCCGCGAGCTTCTGCGCCTGCGGCCCGGTGAGCGGCGCGTCGGTCGCGACGACCGCGAGCGTGGTGTTCAGGGGCGGCAGCCCGGAGGCGGCAAGGGTCTCGCCGAGCCGCTTCGAGGCCGCCTCGTGGACGTCCGGTTCGGGGTACGCGACGCGCCCCCGCAGCCCGTACAGCGCGCCGGTGTCCGGGTCGAACACCGACCCCACGGAGTTGACGACGACCAGTGCGCCCACGGTCGCGCCCGAGGGCAGCGTCACGCTCGCCGTGCCGACCCCGCCCTTGAGGCCGCCCGCGACCGCCCCGGTCCCGGCGCCGGCGTTGCCCTGGACGACCTCGGTGCCCGCCGCCTCGACGGCGGCCCGGCCGGTGGCCGCGTCCGGGCGGGCGCCCCAGTCGCCGCCGCGCCCGAGGTCGAAGAGGCAGGCGGCCGGGACGACCGGCACGACCTGGTGCGGCTCGGGCCCCACCCGCACGCCGCGCCCCCGCTCCTCCAGCCAGGCCATGACCCCGCCCGCCGCGTCGAGTCCGTACGCGCTGCCGCCCGTCAGCACCACCGCGTCGATCCGCTCGACGACGTTGCGCGGGTCGAGGGCGTCGGTCTCCCGGGTGCCGGGCCCGCCGCCGCGCACGTCGACGGCGGCGACGGCGCCGGGAGCCGGGGCGAGGACGACGGTCGTCCCGCTCAGGGCGCGCTCGCCGGGGACGCGGGCGTGCCCGACGAGGAAGCCGGGCACATCGGTGATCGATCCGGCGCTCTTCGACCGGGCCGTCTGATGATCAGTCATGACCCTCGACCCTACGGCCGCTCAGGGTCACGCCGACAGCCACCGTGGCGGCGGCCACCAGGCCGGCGGCGAGGACGGCGCCGTGCCCGGCGAACGTGCAGGCCAGGGTCGCCACCGCCGAGACGGGCAGGATCAGCTGCTGGGCGAGGGTCCGTTTGAAGTGGCGCGAGTGCAGGGCCCAAACGGTGATCATGAACAGCGCGGCCGGCACGGTGACGGCGGCCGAGGCCGCCGCCGTGGAGATGTGCGCCTTGCCGACCGCCTCCTCGACCGCCACCTCCATCCCGGCCCCGATGGCGGCGGCCGAGCCGAGGATGACGAAGTGGCCGTACCCCCAGGCGAACGCCTGGCTGTTCGAGGTGAGGTGCCCGGCGATCGGCACGGCGAAGTAGATCCACCAGGCGGCGAAGACGATCAGCAGCCCGCCGCCCGCCAGCGGCAGCAGCTCGCCCAGCGCCTCGTGCTCGTCCAGCGCCTCCTGTACGGCGACGGTGGCGGCGGCGACCGTCTCGCCGAGCACGATCAGGGTGAACAGGCCGTACCGCTCGGCGATGTGGTGCGGGTGCCAGGTGCTCTGGGTGGTGCGCTCGGCGAGCACGGGTACGGACAGCTCGGCGGCGGCCAGCACCACGAACACCCAGGAGCGGGCGGTGCCGGCCGGCACGAAGAGCATCCCGATCCAGCCGAGCTGGCACACGGCGAGCCCGGCGGCGTACAGCAGCGCCATCCGCCGCTCGGCCGGGTCCGCCGCGTTGCGCGCTGCCCGCAGCCACTGGCTGGTCAGGGCGAGCCGCATCACGATGTAGCCGACGACGCAGACGGTGAAGTCGCTGTCGTCGAAGGCGCGCGGCACACCGGCGGCGAGGATGAGGACGCCGGTGATCTGTACGAGGGTGACGACCCGGTAGAGCACGTCGTCGCTGTCGTACGCCGAGGCGAACCAGGTGAAGTTCATCCAGGCCCACCAGATGGCGAAGAAGACGGCCAGATAGCCGACCAGTCCGGTGCCGAGGTGCCCCTCGGCGAGCGAGTGGACGAGCCGGGAGCCGGCCTGGGCGACGGCGACGACGAAACAGAGGTCGAAGAAGAGTTCCAGGGGCGTCGCCGCCCGGTGTTCCTCGTGGCGGCTGCGTGCGGTCATGCGGGGCATGGGGGACAGGAGACCAGACGGCCCGGGTCCTCGGGCGGCAACCGCGGCCGCCCGGCGGGTTGACTCACGTCTCCTGAGCCGGGGTCGTCGGCCGGACGCCCGGACGGCTGACTTACGCCTCCCACGCACCGGGACCAAGGGCGGGCCGGCCCATGACATTGGCCTCTCACGTCACTCTCCCCCCGGGCGGAGCCTTGAGGTGTCAGGACTCGTCTCAACCCCCTGGGATGCACCATGAGTTCCGCCCTGCAAGAACGGCAGACGACGAGCGCGCCCAAGGCGCCGGCGTACGACCCGTCGTCGCGCGAGGCCAAGTGGCAGGCGCTCGGCACACCCTTCACCCTGCACGACACGCCGTCCCCGTCCCCGTCCCCGGAGGAGGTCGCCGCCGCCCGTGCGGTCTTCGCCGCCCACGGTCTGCGCGCGGTCTGACGATTGCTCGGCGCCGCCTGGTGCCGTCGGCTGCCATCTGACTGAAGGCTTCACCCCGCCGCCCCCAAAACAGGTGATAAACGGTCAGATACACCTACGGTGGCCGGGTGACCGAGCCTCCCGCAGCGAAGCCCGCCGTCGCGCTGCGCGCGACCGCCGCCGGTACCGCCGTCTCCCTCCTGCTGATCCTCGCCATCGTCTTCGGCAGCCGACGGCTGAAGGACTTCGACTCCGCCCTCCTGCCGTACGCCTGCGCCACCGTCTTCCTCGCCTTCGGCGTCGCCTACCGCTACACCGTCTGGCTCTCCTCCCCGGGCGCCCGCCGCCTCTTCAGACAGGGCTGGCGCAGCCTGTTCTCCGTCGCCAACTTCCGCCGGGCGCCGACCGCCCTGCCCAAGATGGCCGCCACCTACCTCGGCCTCCAGAAGTTCCTGGGCGCCCGCTCGCACGCCCGCTGGGCCGCCCACCAGCTGATCTTCTGGGGCTGTCTGCTGGCCGCCGCGATCACCTTCCCCCTCACCTGGGGCTGGTTCACCTTCACCTCGTCGACCGGTTCCGGACCCGGTTACGAGATGCGGATCTGGGGCGTGAAGGTCCTCGGCTTCGACTCGCTGAACGTCCTCGGCTGGCTGATGTTCCACGGCCTGGACGTCGCCGCCGTCCTGGTCATCCCCGGCGCCTCGTACTTCCTGTGGCGCCGGATGAAGGACCGCGGCGCGATCACCGGCCAGCGGTTCGCCTACGACCTGGTCCCGCTGATCCTCCTGATCGTCATCTCCGTGACCGGCCTCCTCCTCACCTTCTCGTCGATCTTCCTGCACGGCGGGGGCTACGAGTTCCTGGCGGTGCTGCACATGGTGTCGGTGGTGCTGACCCTGATCTACATCCCGTTCGGGAAGTTCTTCCACATCGTCCAGCGGCCGGCCGCCGTCGGGATGCAGCTGTTCAAGTACACCGCCCGCCAGGACGAGCAGGTCTTCCACTGCCGCCGCTGCGGCCAGCCCGTCGACACCGCCCCCTACGTCGAGAACCTGCGGGGGACCATGCGCGACCTGGACCTCGGCTTCGACGCCTGGGCCGAGTACTGCCCGCGCTGCAAGCGGGTGCTGCGCGGCACCGCCTACCTCGCGCACGTCAAGAAGGGCTACAAGTGAACCGGCTCCCGCTGGACCCCTCCCTCGCCCCGCCCGGCACCCGCAACTTCCGTGACGCGGGCGGCATCCCGGCCGACCAGTGGCGCGCCGACCAGGACGGCGAGACGCTCGTCCCCACCCACTGCTGCTTCTGCGGAGTGCAGTGCGGGATGTATCTCCGCGTCGACAAGGGCGGCAAGGTCTTCGGCGTCGAACCCCGCAACCACGACATCAACCGGATGCGCCTGTGCCCCAAGGGCATCAACGCGTACCAGCAGATCAACCACCCCGACCGGCTCACCGCCCCACTGCTGCGCCGCTCCCGCGACGAGCCCTTCCGGGAGGTCTCCTGGGAGGAGGCGCTGGACCACACGGCCGACGAGATCCGCCGTATCCAGGCCGCCCACGGCAACGACGCCTTCGGGCTGCTCGGCGGGGCCAGCCTCTTCTCCGAGAAGACCTATCTGGTCGGCAAGTTCGCCCGCGTCGCGCTCAAGTCGCGGCACGTCGACTACAACGGCCGGCTGTGCATGGTCTCCGCGGCCGGCGCCAACAAGCTCGCCTTCGGCATCGACCGGGCCGCCAACCCCTTCTCCGACATCCTCCTCACCGACTGCCTGCTCATCGCCGGGTCCAACGTCGGCGAGTGCTTCCCCGTCATGACCCAGTACGTATGGGGAGCGCGCGACCGGGGCGCCTCGCTGATCGTGATCGACCCGCGCGAGACGGCGATCGCCCGCACCGCCGACATCCACGTCGCCCTCAAGCCCGGCACCGACTCGGCGTTCTTCAACGCGCTCCTCCACGTCGTCATCAAGGAGGAGCTCGACGACGAGGCGTACATCGGCGCCCACACCACGGGCTGGGAGGAGGTCCGCGACAAGGCCGCCGAGTATCCCCCCGAGCGGGCCGCCGAGATCTGCGGGGTCCCGGCCTCCCAGATCGTCGAGGTGGCCCGCACCTTCGCCCGCGCCCCGAAAGCCATGGCCTGGCACGCCCGGGGCATCGAGCACCACTCGCAGGGCGTCGAGAACTGCCTCTCCGTGATCAACCTCTGCGTGGCCACCGGCAACCTCGGCAAGCCCGGCGCCGGCTACGGCACCATCACCGGTCAGGGCAACGGCCAGGGCGGCCGCGAGCACGGCCAGAAGGCCGACCTGCTGCCCGGCGGGCGCTCCATCATGAACGCCGAGCACCGCCGGCAGATCTGCGAGATCTGGGGCATCGAGGAGTCCGAACTCCCGCCCGCCGGAACCTCGATGATGGAGATGGTCCATCAGATGCGCCGCCAGGAGATCCGCGGTCTGATCGGCATCTGCAACAACCCCTTCGTCTCGCTCCCGAACTACTCGACCGTCAAGGACGGCTACGACACCCTCGAATTCCACGCCCAATTCGACTTCTTCCTCTCCGAGACCGCGGCCAACGCGCACGTGGTCTTCCCCGTCACCACCTGGGCCGAGGACGAAGGCGTGATGGCCAACGCCGAGGCCCGGGTCGTCAAGCACAACAAGGCCCAGGAGCCACCCGCCGGGGTCCGCACCGACACCTGGGTGATCTGCCAGCTCGCCCAGCGCCTGGGCGCGGGCGACAAGTTCGCCTTCCCCGGCTCCCGCGAGGTGTTCGACGAGCTGCGCGTCGCCTCCGCCGGAACGGTCAACGACTACTACGGCATCACCTACGAACGCCTGGAGGAGACCGGCGGGATCGCCTGGCCCTGCCCCTCCACCGACCACCCCGGCACTCCCCGCCTCTTCGAGGACGGGCGGACCTCGCACCCCGACGGCAAGGTCCATATGCAGGTCGTCGAATGGCACCCGCCGATGGACCCGTACGACGACGAGCACCCCCTCTCCCTCACCACCGGCCGGACCGTGGCGCATTTCCTCTCCGGCAACCAGACGCGCAGGCTCGGCGCCCTCGTCGAGCAGACTCCGCGCCCCTGGGTGGAGATCCACCCCTCGCACGGCTTCCGCAACGGCGACCCGGTCCGCGTCGTCACCCGGCGCGGCAGCGCGGTCTTCCCCGCACTGGTCACCGAGGCGATCCGCCCCGACACCGTCTTCATCCCGTACCACTGGCCGGTTCCCACCGCCGCCAACGCGCTGACCATCGACGCTCTCGACCCCCGTTCCAAGATTCCCGAGTACAAGGTCTGCGCCTGCCGCATCGAGGCCGGTGACCGGGTCGCCGAGGTCCCCGCGCCCCCGACCGCGCCCGGCCACGTGGCCTATCCGGCGGCCCAGGTCTCCCGCACCGACCCCCTGCCGCCCACGTCCCCACAGGGGCGCGGCACCGCCGAGAGGAGCTGACGCCCGCCATGATGGGCAGAACGATCTTCATCGACCCCGGGCGGTGCATCGGCTGCCAGGCCTGTGTCTCGGCCTGCCGCGAGTGCGATTCGCACCGGGGCAAATCCATGATCCATCTCGACTACCCCGACGAGGGGCACTCGGTCGCCTCCCTTCCCACGGTCTGTATGCACTGCGAGGACCCGGTCGCCCCCTGTGCCGAGGTGTGTCCCGCCGACGCGATCCTGGTGACCGCCGACGGCGTGGTGCAGCAGGCCGACACCTCCCGGTGCATCGGCTGCGCCAACTGCGTCAACGCCTGCCCCTTCGGCGTACCGAAGATCGACCTCCAGGCGAAGCTGCAGATGAAGTGCAACCTCTGCTACGACCGCACCGCCTACGGCCTCGCCCCCATGTGCGCCACGGTCTGCCCCACCGGCGCCCTCTTCTACGGAACCCTCGAAGAGCTCCGCGCCGAACGCCCCGGCGTCCAGGTCGCCGACTCCTTCACGTTCGGCGATGTCGTCGTGTCCACCGGAGTGGCGATGGTCGTCCCCGCGGACAAGGTCCAGTGGCCGGTCCCCGGCGGCCTCCCGATCGTCGAGGTGAACGGAAGGACGGTCCGATGAGCACGACCGAACAGCCCCCGGCGGCCGGTGACCCGAGCGGTCCCGGGCGTCCCGGGGGTCCTGGAGGGACCGGTGTGACTGGTGGGCCCGGCGCCCCCGGCGAGGACGGACCGGGCCCCGCCCCCTGGCCCGACCCCGCTCAGGAGGCGTTGCGCGACCGCGTCGCCGCCGACTCGCTCACCACCCGCCGCGACTACCTGCGGATCGTCACCACCGTCTCCGGCGGGCTCGCCGTCGGCGCGGTCGCCGTCGCCGGAGGAGTGCTCCACCGGCACGGGGACAGCGCGGACGCCCCCAAGGCCAAGCGCGTCGCCGACCGGCTCCGCCCCGGCGAGTCCATCGCCTTCCGCTTCCCCGGCGAGGACGACCGGGCGGTCGGCGTCCGCCTCAAGGACGGCACCCTCGTCGGCTACTCCGCCGTCTGTACGCATCTGGCCTGCGCGGTGCTGTGGCGTGAGGACCGGGGCAACGACGGCGAGCTGTACTGCCCCTGCCACGAAGGTGTCTTCGACGGCCGCACCGGTGAGGTGACCGCCGGACCGCCACCCCGCCCGTTGCCGAAGGTGCTCCTCGTGGAGGAGATCGACGGCAGCGTCTGGGCGGTGGCCACCACCCGCTCCGGCGAGAGCGTCAAGGCCGCCATGTGCCGGCAGTTCGGTGAGCAGCGCCCGGACATGGCGGCCCGGATCGGCTGCCCCGGAACGCGGACCCAGACCGAGAGGAGCGAGCGGACATGAGCGCCGACACCGGCCCGGGCGGGAGCGGCGACGCCACGGTGCCCGCCCCGCCCCCGTACACCCCCGGCAGCACCCAGCCCCGTCTCAACCGTCCCGTACGGGACCGGTACCCCCAGATCCGCGCCACCAGCGGATACGGCGATCCCCGGATCCGCCGCACCGGCCCCGGCCCGGGCGCGGGCACCGAGCAGGAGCCGGAGCGGTCCTCGAAGCTGACGGCCCGCCTCGCCCTGGCGATCACCGTGGTCGTCGGCCAGCTCTGGGGGCTGTCGGTGATCGTCGACGAGTGGATGAAGGGCCACACCGGAACCGCCTGGTGGGGCACGGGATTCCTCGGCCTGTCGTTCCTCGTGGTCCTCGGCCTCTGGCTGCTCGACCCGAAGGACCGCTGACGGGGAGGACGGCTGACGGGAGCGGGGGCGGGAGCGCGGGCGCGGGACGGAGTGCGGGCGGGGGAGGGGGCGCGGGCGAGCCCCGAAGCCGTCGCGACGTCGGGCGTCGGCGCGTCGGCCGACGCCTCGCCGTACCCTGGAGGTATGAGTACCGCCCCCGCCCCCGGACCGCGCGAAGCGAAGCCCGCGTCCGACCAGAAGCCCAGGCCCGCGCTGGTCTTCGACGATCCGCTGGACCAGCAGTCCTCGGACGACACGGACCGCGGGTGGGGTGAGCGGGCCCCCGCCACCGGCAGCACGGCCGATCTCGCGCGCTTCCTCGACGAGAAGCCGCCCCACCACATCTGACGGCGGCCCCGCCCCGTCCGGGATCCGTGCGCTACGGCGCGCTGTGCCCCGAGCCGCGCTGGGAGACCAGGGCGTCGCGGATCTCCTTCAGTACCTCCAGCTCGCTGACCTCCAGGGTCTCCTGGACGCCTTCCTTGGCCCTGTCCCGCTGGGCCCGCTTGGCCAGGTACTTGGCCATCGGCAGGACCATCAGGAAGTACACGACGCCCGCCGTGATGAGGAAGCTCAGCACCGCGCTGAGGACCAGGCCCCACATGATCGGGATGCCGGAGACCGCTTCGCCCGTCTTGGGGTCGATCCCGCAGGGACCCTTCAGGCATGAGCTGTAGCTGTTCAGATCCTTCGTCCCGAACGCGCCGACCAGCGGGTTGATGACGCCCTTCACGACCGAGTTCACAACGCTGGTGAACGCGGCGCCGATGACCACCGCGACGGCCAGGTCGATCACATTGCCGCGCAGTAGGAAGGCCTTGAAGCCCACCAGTAGGCCGTCGCTCTTCTTCTCGTCGGTCACGAGTGAGCCTCTCTTCGCAGGTGCAGGGGGTGGAGCAAACCGTTCCGCAACCTACGTCAGCGCATGGTCGCGCTGTCCAATCCGCGTACGCAAACAGGTGACTTGACAGGAAGTCAGTGCGATTCGGCAAAGGTCACCACCAGTCGGGAGGTCGCGCCGGCACCCGCGAGCGTCGTCGCGGTGGCGCGGGGGACGGACAGGACGACCAGGGCTCCCTCGTCGGAGGAGGGCCCGCGCGGCCGGGGCACGTCGGTCACCCGCGCACCCGAGGTCACCAGGTGCGCCGCGCCGGCGCCGCCGGAGGGCGAGTCGGGCGCCGCGATCACATCGACCCGGTCGCCGGGCCGCAGCAGCCGCACGGTCTCCGCGTCCGCGATCCGGACCGGCGCGGACACCACGTCGACGGCCTCGCGGGCGGGCGGGGGTGCCGCGTTCCGCTGCTGGGCGCCCGCCGTCGTCGCCGCGACGGCGCCGGGGTCCGCCGGCCCCGGATCCGTACGCCCCGGGGCCCGGGCGCCCACCGCCGCGAGCGCGGCCGCCGCCACCGCCAGCCCGGCCGCCATCGCGCGCCGCCTGCGCCGTACCGCACGCCGCAGCCGGTGCCGGCTCCCGCGCACCCGCAGCGGGGGGAAGACGGGGACGCCGATCGGCTCGGGGGCCGGGGAAGGCAGGGGAGAGGGGGCGGGGGAAGGAGCCGAGGAGGGCAGGGGAGAGGACCAGGACATGGTGGTCACCACCGATCGTGAGGAGCGGTTGCTGCTCGAACGCTCCCTACGATCCCCGCCCCGCCAACTTCCCGCCGAGCCCTGTGGATTACTCCCCGGTTGTGGAAAACTCCGTCACCCGCCCGGGCAGATGGGGCCGAGGGCCGTCGGTTGTGGACAACTCCGCCGCCTGGCAGGGGAAATGAGGCTGCGACCCCGACCGCAGCGCCCCGAATGAGGCGTCTCGACCGCAGCGCCTCGACCGCAGTGCCCCGTCCGCAGCGCCCCGACCTCGGCGCCTGGACCACACCCCCCCACGCCAGCCCTACGGCAGCCGGATCCCCGTGTCCAACCCGTCCAGCGCCCGCGTGCACAGGCAGTCGCGGTCGCCCGACGGTAGGCCCGCCACCGCGTCGAAGAGCACCGAGCGGAGTCGGTCCACATTGGCCGCGAAGACCCGCAGCACCTCCTCGTGGGAGACGCCCTCGCCGGTCTCCGCGCCCGCGTCCAGGTCGGTGACCAGGGTCATCGTCGTGTAGCAGAGCCCCAGTTCGCGGGCGAGCACCGCCTCGGGGTGCCCGGTCATACCCACCACTGACCAGCCCATCGCCGCGTGCCACTGCGACTCCGCGCGCGTGGAGAAGCGCGGGCCCTCTATGACCACCAGCGTGCCGCCGTCCACCGGCTCCCAGTCCCGTCCGCGCGCGGCCGCGAGCGCGACCTTGCGGCCCTCGGGGCAGTACGGGTCGGCCAGCGCCACGTGCACGACGTTCGGGACCGAGCCGTCGGGCAGCGGGTAGCCGTCGTAGTACGTCTGGACGCGCGACTTCGTACGGTCCACCAGCTGGTCCGGTACGAGCAGCGTGCCCGGTCCGTACTCGGGCCGCAGCCCGCCCACCGCGCACGGGCCGAGCACCTGGCGCACACCCACCGAGCGCAGGGCCCACAGGTTGGCGCGGTAGTTGATGCGGTGCGGCGGGAGGTGGTGGCCGCGGCCGTGCCGGGGCAGGAAGGCGACCCGGCGCCCGGCGATCTCGCCCAGGAACAGGGAGTCGCTGGGGCTGCCGTACGGGGTGTCGACCTGGATCTCGGTCACGTCCTCCAGGAACGAGTAGAAGCCCGAGCCGCCGATGACGCCGATCTCTGCGGTGGTCGTGCGCGCGTTGGTCATGCGCAGCACCCTAGCCGGGGCGGTCGGCGGCCCATACGGGTGCGGGCATGCCGAAGACCCCGCCGTCGAGGACGGCGGGGTCCGGCTGTGTCCGGGGTGTACGGCCGGGTCAGGCGGCCGACGACGAGCTGGTGGAGCTCGACGACGAGGAGGACGTCGAGGGGGCCGGCTTCGAGTCGGAGCTCGACGACGTCGACGGCTTGGCCGCCGAGGACGCGGGCGTGCTGCTCGACGAGGCGCCACGGCTGTCGTTGCGGTAGAAGCCGGAGCCCTTGAAGACGATGCCGACGGCCGAGAACACCTTCTTGAGGCGTCCGTCGCAGCTCGGGCAGACGGTCAGGGCGTCATCGGTGAACTTCTGCACCGCCTCAAGGCCTTCGCCGCACTCGGTGCACTGGTACTGGTAGGTCGGCACTTGTCTTCCTCCTGGCACTCTCACTCGATGAGTGCTAACGACGGTCCATAGTGACGTATTCCGCTGGATCAGTCCACCGTCACGGGAACTCGGTGACCGACGCCACTACGGGCGACGGTCCGTCCCGAGGAGCGCGGCGCGAGTCGCGAGCGCAGTGAGAGCAGTGTGATCAGGGCCAGCGCGGTGCCCGCCATGGGCACCAGGAAGCCCGCGCTGGAGCCGTGGGTGTCGGCCAGCCGGCCGGCCACGGTGACCGCTCCGGCCTGGCCCAGCGCCACCGCGCCGGTCAGCCAGGTGAAGGCCTCGGTCCGGGCGGAGGCCGGGACCAGCGACTCGACCAGCGTGTAGCCGGTGATCAGCGCCGGGGCGATGCAGAGGCCGACGATCAGCCCGAGGCCGCCGAGCAGCACCGCGGAGTGCATGGCCCACAGGCCCGAGGCGGCCAGGGTCAGGCCGGTGTATCCGGCGATCAGCCGCGTCCGGGGAGCGGACTTCCAGGCGATGGCGCCGCACGCGATGCCCGCCAGCATGTTGCCCGCGGCGAAGATCCCGTACAGCAGGCCGTTGGCGCCGGGGTTGCCGATCTCCTCGGAGAACGCGGTCAGCGAGACCTGCATCCCGCCGAAGACGGCGCCGATGCCGAGGAAGGACACGGCCAGGACCCGTACGCCGGGGATGGAGAGCGCGGAGACGTGCTCCACGCGCGCGTGGCCGTCGGCGCGGCTGGGCTGCGGCTGGGTGCGGTGCTGGGAGGCGAAGAACAGGCCGCCGACCAGGGTCAGCGCGGCTTCGGTGATCAGTCCGGCCGCCGGGTGGACGCCGGTGCACAGCGCGGTCGCGAGCACCGGGCCGATGACGAAGGTGAACTCGTCGGTCACCGACTCGAAGGCCGCGGCCGTCGACATCAGGGGCGAGCCGTCGAGCTTGGCGGCCCAGCGGGCCCGGACCATCGGCCCGATCTGCGGCACCGAGGCGCCGGTCGGGACGGCGGCCACGAAGAGCGCCCACAAGGGGGCGCCGGCCAGCGCCAGCGCGATCAGTACGGAGCCCGAGGCGGAGTGCACGAGGACGCCGGGCAGCAGGACGGCACGCTGGCCGAAGCGGTCGGCGAGCTTGCCGCTCTGGGGCGCGAAGAGGGCCATGGCGACGCCGGTGACGGCGGCCACGGCACCGGCGCTGCCGTACGAGCCGGTGGTGTGCTGGACGAGGAGCACGATGCTGATGGTGAGCATCGCGAAGGGCTGCCGGGCGGCGAAGCCGGGCAGGAGGAACGTGAGTGCGCCGGGAGTGCGCAGGAGCTGCCCGTAGCCCGGGCGACGCTCGGAAGTGACCGTGGATGCCACGGCCCTTGCCTTTCTGCCGCCTGGTAGCGCGCCCCTGGTACGGGTGAGTACGGGCGTTGCCGAGAGCTGTCCTCTTGCGCGGAACTGCGGTAGATGCCGGGGCTCACTGCGAGAGCCTCCGACCGCCATACGGTCGCGCCAGCTCTGCGTCAGGCAGAGTTGGTCGATCAGTGGTGTGCCTTCATGCTACAGGGGGATCCGGCTCCGCGCCTGTGAAAGCGCACGGATGACCGAGATCACACCTGTGATTAACCGGATCTTCTTCCGGTAGTTCCCTGATTCGATGGACGCGGGACGACGCTTGGCGGCCCTGGCGGCCCTGGCGGCCCTGGCGGCCCTCGCGCTAACGGCGCGGGCCCGTGCCGCCCGTCCCCAGCCATCCGGCCAGCTTTCCGCCCTGGCCGACCGCGCGCAGCCGGGCCTCGGCCGCGTCCCGTACCGGATCCGTCGCCACCACGAGCAGCTCGTCGCCGCGCCGCAGCACGGTCGTCGGCCCCGGCACGAAGCTCTTCCCGTCCCGTACGACCAGGGTGACCGCCGCCCCCGGCGGCAGGCGCAGCTCGTGCACCTCGACGCCGTGCATCCGCGACTCGGGCGGGATCGCCACCGACAGCAGATGGCCGCGCAGCCGTTCCAGGGGCGCCGACTCGATGCCCAGGTCGGCGGCCGTCTCGGCGTCCGAGATCCGCAGCTTGCGGGCGAGCCAGGGCAGCGTCGGGCCCTGGACGAGGGTGTAGACGACGACCAGGACGAAGACGATGTTGAAGACGCGCTCGCTGCCGTCGATCCCGGAGACCATCGGGATCGTGGCCAGGATGATGGGCACGGCGCCGCGCAGCCCCGCCCAGGACATCAGGGCCTTCTCCTGCCAGGGCATCCTGAACGGCGCCAGGCTGAGCAGCACCGCCAGGGGCCGGGCCACCATCGTCAGGACCAGGCCGATGATCACGGCGGTCCAGAAGTCGTCGGGCAGCTCGTGCGGGGTGACCAGCAGGCCGAGCAGGACGAACATGCCGATCTGGGCGATCCAGCCGAGGCCGTCCGCGAAGCCCCGGGTGGCGGGCCAGTGCGGCAGTTTGGCGTTGCCGAGGACCATCGAGGCCAGATAGACGGCGAGGAAGCCGGAGCCGTGGGCCATGGCGCCCGCCGCGTACGCGGTGACGGCGATCGCCATCACGGCGATCGGGTAGAGGCCGGACGCGGGCAGCGCCACGTGCCGCAGGCCCCAGGAACCGAGCCAGCCGACCGCGAGCCCGATCCCGGCGCCGATCGCCAGCTCAAGGGCGATCTTGCCGGCGAGCAGGTACCAGGAGTCCACCGGGCCCGGCGTGGAGAAGGCGACGACCAGGATGACGACCGGGGCGTCGTTGAAGCCCGACTCGGCCTCCAGGACGCCGGTGATCCGGGACGGCAGCGGGACCCTGCGCAGGACGGAGAAGACGGCCGCGGCGTCCGTCGAGGACACCACCGCGCCGATGATCAGTGACTGCCGCCATTCGAGCCCGACCAGATAGTGCGCACCGGCCGCGGTGACCCCCACGCTCACCGCTACACCGACGATCGACAGCACGACCGCCGCCGGCAGCGCCGGGCGGATCTCTTTCCACTTGGTGCCCAGACCGCCCTCGGCCAGGATCACCACCAGGGCGGCATAGCCGATGACCTGGGTCATCTCGGCGTTGTCGAACTGGACGTCGAAGATTCCGTCCTGCCCTATCGCGATCCCGATGCCGAGATACAGGAGCAGGCTGGGGAGCCCGCTGCGGGAGGAGACGCGCACCGCCGCGACGGCGATGAGCAGGACGAGCGAGCAGATGAGCAGGAGCTCGTTGAGATGGTGGACAGTCAGTGGCCGATCCTTCCCCTCACGCGCCGTCAGGCGCCCTCACGCACGGGTGCCGGAACGTTCCTCCGGCCACCGGTACTTCGTTACCTTACCTAATCTTTGACGAGTTCTTTACGCACAACTGTGTCAGTTGGGCGGGCTGACGCTCATAAAAGACACCGCGTCCGGGGCTGTCAGTCGCTGCGCCTATGGTTGCTCCAGCACTAGGACCACCCTGCCCCTCGAAGGACAGCGATGCCCTCCAACACAACCGCCCCTTCCGCCAAGACGAAGGTCAGGAAGAAGGGACGCCGCGCCCGCCTGATGCTGATCGTCCTGGTGCTGGCGCTCGTCGCGGGTGTCGGATACGGCGCGTACTGGGGCGTCAGTACCGTGCGCGCCTCCTTCCCGCAGACCACGGGGTCGATCCAGCTCAAGGGCCTCACCGGCAACTCGGTGGAGGTCAAGCGCGATGACTACGGGGTGCCGCAGGTCTACGCGGACAACGACACCGACCTCTTCATGGCCCAGGGCTTCGTCCAGGCCCAGGACCGCTTCTGGGAGATGGACGTCCGCCGCCACATGACCTCCGGCCGGCTGTCGGAGATGTTCGGCAAGGACCAGGTCGAGACCGACGCCTTCCTGCGCACTCTCGGCTGGCGCAAGGTCGCTCAGCAGGAGTACGACACCAAGCTGTCACCGCAGACGAAGAAGTACCTCCAGGCGTACGCCGCCGGTGTCAACGCCTACCTGGAGGGCAAGGGCCCCAAGGACATCTCCGTCGAGTACGCGGCGCTGGACTTCGTCCACGACTACAAGGTCGAGAAGTGGACGCCGGTCGACTCCGTGGCCTGGCTCAAGGCGATGGCCTGGGACCTGCGCGGCAACATGCAGGACGAGATCGACCGGTCCCTGATGGCCAGCCGGCTCACCCCCAAGCAGATCAAGGATCTGTACCCGCCGTACCCGACGGCCACCCACCGGCCGATCGTCGACGAGGGCTCGGTCAACAAGATCACCGGGAAGTACGACCAGAACCGCGCGCCGAACACCGGCACCGGGGCGGGGTCGTCGATCCAGGGGGCGACGCAGGGCGCGCAGGCGCAGCTGGCGCGGCTCTCCGACAGCCTCGACAAGATCCCGGCGCTGCTCGGCCCCAACGGCAGCGGCATCGGCTCCAACTCCTGGGTCGTCGCCGGCAAGTACACGACGACCGGTATGCCGCTGCTCGCCAACGACCCGCATCTGGCGCCGATGATGCCGTCGCTCTGGTACCAGATGGGTCTGCACTGCCGCACGGTCTCCGCGAGCTGCGGCTACGACGTGGCGGGCTACACGTTCTCCGGCATGCCCGGCGTGATCATCGGCCACAACCAGGACGTCTCCTGGGGGTTCACCAACCTCGGCGCCGACGTGACCGACCTGTACCTGGAGAAGATCGCTCCCGGCGGCACCTACCTGGTCGACAACCAGCAGAAGCCCCTCGTCACGCGCGAGGAGGTCATCAAGGTCGCGGGCGGCAAGAGCAAGACGATCACCGTGCGCGAGACCAACAACGGCCCGCTGGTCTCCGACCGTGACGACGAGCTGGAGAAGGTCGGCAAGAAGGCCCCCGTGGCCACCTCCGCCCCGGACCGGGGCGAGGGGTACGCGGTGGCCCTGAGGTGGACCGCCCTGGAGCCCGGCAAGTCCATGGACGCCGTCTTCGAGCTGGACCGCGCCAAGGACTTCAAGTCCTTCCGGGCGGCCGCCAAGGACTTCGAGGTCCCCTCGCAGAACCTGATCTACGCCGACACCAAGGGCCACATCGGCTACCAGGCGCCGGGCAGGATCCCGGTGCGGGCCAAGGGCTTCGACGGCACCGTGCCCGCCCCCGGCTGGGACTCGAAGTACAACTGGCAGAAGTACATCCCCTTCGAGCAGCTGCCGTACGAGCTCGACCCGAAGCGCGGCTACATCGTCACCGCCAACCAGGCCGTGATCGACGAGAAGAAGTACCCGTACCTGCTGACCAAGGACTGGGGCTACGGCACCCGCAGCCAGCGGATCAACGACCTCATCGAGTCGAAGACCAAGGACGGCGGCAAGGTCTCCACCGAGGACATGCAGAAGATGCAGATGGACAACAGCAGCGAGATCGCCGCGCTGCTGACGCCCGCGCTGCTGAAGGTCGACGTCTCCGACCCGTCCGTACGGGAGGCGCAGAAGCTGCTCGAAGGCTGGGACTACACCCAGGAGGCGGACTCCGGGGCGGCCGCCTACTTCAACGCGGTGTGGCGCAACGTCCTGAAGCTGGCCTTCGGGAACAAGCTCCCGAAGGAGCTGAGGGTCAAGGGCGAGTGCCTGAACGTGCGCCCGCCGGAGGGCTCCGGCCCGGTGGACGACCTCAACGGGCTGGTGCGCGAGTGCGGCCAGCGCGACGCGGACTCGGCGCAGCCCGACGGCGGCGACCGCTGGTTCGAGGTGGTCCGCCGGATCTTCAACGATGAGAAGAACACCTGGTGGCAGACGCCCAAGAGCCGTCTGGACCCAGCCACCACCACCCGGGACCAGCTGCTGGCGCGCGCGATGAAGGACGCCCGCTGGGAGCTGACGGCCAAGCTGGGCAAGGACGTCACCACCTGGAGCTGGGGCCGGCTGCACCAGCTGATGCTGAAGAACCAGACCCTCGGCACCGACGGCCCCGGCATCGTCCAGTACCTCCTCAACCGCGGCCCGTGGAACCTGGGCGGCGGCGAGGCGGCGGTCAACGCGACGGGCTGGAACGCGGGAGGCGGCGACTACTCGGTGACCTGGGTGCCGTCGATGCGGATGGTGGTGAACCTGAAGGACTTCGACAAGTCGAAGTGGATCAACCTCACCGGGGCGTCCGGCCACGCCTACAGCGCGCACTACTCGGACCAGACCGGGAAGTGGGCCAAGGGCGAGCAGCTGGACTGGTCCTTCAGCTCCAGGGCGGTCGGCGCGTCGACGGTCGACACGCTGACGCTCACGAAGTGAGCTGAGGCTCAGGCCGTGAAGCGGGTCACGCCCTGCGGGGTGATCACCGCGTGAACGGGGTGGTCGTGCGGTTCCTCCGGGACCCGGGCGACCACCTCGTTCGCGTAGAGGAGCACTACGCGCGCGGGGTGGTGGCCCGCCGCGGCGATCCGGGCGAGCACCCGGTCGTACGAGCCGCCGCCCCGGCCCAGGCGCATCCCGCGCGCGTCGACGGCGAGGCCGGGCAGCAGCACGGTGTCGGCGCCGAGGACGGCGTCGGGGCCGAGGCGGGGTCCCGACGGCTCCAGGAGCCCCCGCCCGGCCGGTTCGAGCCGGTCTGCGCCCTCGTACTCCGCCCAGTCCAGGTCATTGTCCGATTGCAGTACGGGCAGCAGGACGCGGACACCCCGCGCGCGCAGCGCGTCGAGGAGCGCTCGCGTGCCCGGCTCGCGCCCCACCGAGACGTACGCGGCGACGGTGCCGGCCGCCGCGAGCTCGGGAAGTCCGAGCGCCCGCCGGGCCAGCGCCTCGGCCGCCCGGCGGACGTCGTCCTCCGTCAGGAGGCGCCGGGCGCCCAGGAGTTCCCCGCGCAAGAGGGCCTTTTCGGATGCACCATCACTCACAGTGTTTTCACAATCCCCTCAAATGCCTGTTTATGAGAGCGAATTAACCGGAGGATAATCTTCCGCCCATACGCAGCGGTTAGTGTGCTGCGCATGACTCAGTCGCCCACAAGGATCACCAAGGCTGTCATTCCGGCGGCAGGCCTCGGCACCCGGTTCCTGCCGGCCACCAAGGCCACGCCCAAGGAGATGCTGCCGGTCGTCGACAAGCCCGCGATCCAGTACGTGGTCGAGGAGGCGGTCGCCGCCGGTCTCTCCGACGTACTGATGGTCACGGGACGCAACAAGCGTCCCCTGGAGGACCACTTCGACCGCAACTACGAGCTGGAGGAGGCCCTCTCCCGCAAGGGCGACGAGGCCCGGCTCGCCAAGGTCCGGGAGTCCAGCGACCTCGCCGCCATGCACTATGTGCGCCAGGGCGACCCCAAGGGCCTGGGCCACGCCGTGCTGTGCGCCGCGCCCCACGTCGGTGAGCAGCCCTTCGCGGTGCTCCTCGGCGACGACCTCATCGACGCGCGCGACCCGCTGCTCTCCCGGATGGTGGAGATCCAGGAGCGCGAGGGCGGCAGTGTGATCGCCCTGATGGAGGTCGAGCCGTCCCAGATCCATCTGTACGGCTGCGCGGCCGTCGAGCCCACCGGCCACGGCGACGTCGTACGGATCACCGGCCTGGTGGAGAAGCCCGACCCTGCGGACGCGCCCAGCAACCTGGCCATCATCGGCCGGTACGTCCTGGACCCCGCGGTCTTCGCGATACTGCGCCAGACCGAGCCGGGCCGCGGCGGCGAGATCCAGCTCACCGACGCGCTCCAGCAGCTGGCCGCCGACGAGAAGGTCGGCGGTCCGGTGCACGGCGTGGTCTTCAAGGGCCGCCGCTATGACACCGGCGACCGCGGCGACTATCTGCGTGCCATTGTCAGACTCGCGTGCGAACGTGAAGACCTGGGCCCGGACTTCAAGGCCTGGCTTCGCAGTTACGTGACCGAGGAGATGCAGACACCTTGAGCAACACGATCTGGTCGGTCGACGAGCACCTGGAGGACGTCCTCGCCGCCGTGGAGCCGCTCGAACCCATCGAGCTGCAACTGCCCGACGCCCAGGGCTGCGTCCTGGTCGAGGACGTCACGGTGCCGCTCGCGCTGCCCCCCTTCGACAACAGCTCGATGGACGGGTACGCGGTGCGCGTCGCCGACGTGGCGGGCGCCAGCGAGGAGTTCCCCGCGGTACTGACCGTGATCGGCGACGTCGCCGCGGGCAGCGGCGAGCTCCCGGCCGTCGGCCCCGGCGAGGCCGCCCGGATCATGACCGGTGCCCCGCTGCCGCCCGGCGCCGAGGCCGTCGTCCCGGTCGAGTGGACCGACGGCGGTACGGGCGGGGGCGCGGCCACCGGGATGCGCGCCGCCAGCGACGCGCCCGAGGGCGCGAGCGGCGAGGTCCGGGTGCACCGGCCCGCCGAGGCCCGCGCCCACGTCCGCGCGCGCGGCAGCGACGTGCAGGCGGGCGACCTCGCCCTGGCGGCCGGGACGGTGCTCGGCCCGCCCCAGATCGGCCTGCTCGCGGCGATCGGCCGCGGCACTGTGAAGGTCCGCCCGCGCCCGCGCGTGGTCGTCGTGTCGACCGGCAGCGAACTAGTCCAGCCCGGCGAGAAGTTGGCCGAGGGCCAGATCTACGACTCCAACAGCTTCGCGCTCGCCGCCGCCGCGCGCGACGCGGGAGCGATCGCCTACCGGGTGGGCGCGGTCACCGACGACGCCGAGACGCTGCGCCAGACCGTCGAGGACCAGCTGATCCGCGCCGATCTGCTGGTGACCACCGGCGGCGTGAGCGTGGGGGCGTACGACGTCGTCAAGGAGGCGCTGTCCTCGGTGGGCGACGAGGACGAGCCGGGCAGCGGCATCGACTTCCGCAAGCTCGCCATGCAGCCCGGCAAGCCCCAGGGCTTCGGCTCGATCGGCCCCGACCACACCCCGCTGCTCGCCCTGCCGGGCAACCCGGTGTCGTCGTACGTCTCCTTCGAGCTGTTCGTACGCCCGGCGATCCGCACCCTGATGGGCCTGCCGGACGTGCACCGGCCACGCGCGCGTGCCGCGCTCCGCGTCGACAAGGCGCTCTCCTCCCCGGCGGCCCGGCGCCAGTTCCTGCGCGGGACCTACGACGCGCGGGAGTCGGCCGTCACGCCGGTCGGCGGCTCGGGATCGCATCTGATCGCCGCCCTCGCCCAGGCGGACTGCCTGATCGTCATCCCCGAGGACGTCACTTCGGTGGAGCCCGGCTCCGAAGTGGAGGTGGTCCTGCTCGGCTGACCGGGCCGGGGTGGCGGTAGCGTGTCTGCCCACACAGGCCGGACCGGGAGCGCCACACCATGAGTACGCAAGGCAGGCTGACCCACATCGACGAGGCGGGCGCGGCCCGTATGGTCGATGTCTCCGAGAAGGACGTGACGGCCCGCACCGCGCGCGCGAGCGGACGCGTACGCGTCTCGCCGCGCGTGATCGAGCTGCTGCGCGGCGAGGGCGTGCCCAAGGGCGACGCCCTGGCGACCGCCCGGATCGCCGGAATCATGGGCGCCAAGCGCACCCCGGACCTGATCCCGCTCTGCCACCCGCTCGCGGTGTCCGGGGTGAAGCTGGACCTCACGGTCGCGGACGACGCGGTGGAGATCCTGGCGACGGTGCGGACCACCGACCGCACGGGCGTCGAGATGGAGGCGCTGACCGCCGTGTCGGTGGCCGCCTTGACCGTCGTCGACATGGTGAAGGCCGTGGACAAGGCGGCCGTCATCACGGACGTGCGGGTCGAGGAGAAGACCGGCGGCAAGTCCGGCGACTGGTCCCGCCCCGAGCCGGAAGAGGCCACACCGTGACGACGCCGGGTGCGCCGGACGGCGCGGCGGCATCGAGCCGGACGCCCCCCGCCGCGCCCGGCCGGGCGCAGGCTCCGGGCCGCCCCGGAGTGGAGAACGCGCCGCCGTTCCCCGGCGACTCGGCAGGGCTCGGCGGGGCGCTGCTCGCCCCGTACGCCGCGCTCGTCGTCACGGCCTCCAACCGCGCGGCGGCCGGTGTGTACGCGGACCGGGGCGGCCCGATCCTCGCCGAGGGCCTGGCCGGGCTCGGCTTCGCCGTGGACGGGCCGCTGGTCGTGCCCGACGGCGACCCCGTGGAGCAGGCGCTGCGCGCGGGCGCGGCGGCCGGCTACGACGTCATCGTCACCACCGGCGGCACCGGCATCTCACCCACCGACCGCACCCCCGACGCCACCCGACGCGTCCTCGACTACGAGGTCCCCGGCATCCCGGAGGCGATCCGCGCCGAGGGCCTGGCGAAGGTCCCGACCGCCGCGCTCTCGCGGGGGCTCGCCGGGGTCGCGGGCGGGCACACGCTGATCGTCAACCTGCCGGGCTCCACCGGCGGCGTCCGTGACGGACTGGCCGTCCTGGAGCGGCTGCTGGTGCACGCCGTCGACCAGATCCGGGGCGGCGACCACCCCAGACCCGTGGGGAGCCCAAGCTGAACGTCCCATCATGGCCGGTCGAGCTGGCGGACGGCGATGTGCTCCTCCGCCCCATAAAGCTGCGCGACCAGCGGGTCTGGCGCGAGGTGAACCGGCGCAACCGTGAGTGGCTGCGGCCCTGGGAGGCGACCATCCCGCCGCCCGCGCCCGGCGCCCCGCCCGCCCAGCGGCCCACCTACCGGCAGATGGTCCGGCATCTGCGCGCCGAGGCGAACGCGGGCCGGATGCTGCCCTTCGTCATCGAGTACCAGGGCCACCTGGTCGGCCAGCTCACGGTCGCCGGGATCACCTGGGGTTCGATGTGCTCGGGGCACGTCGGCTACTGGGTCGACCGCGAGGTGGCGGGCCGCGGCGTCATGCCGACGGCCGTCGCGCTCGCCACCGACCACTGCTTCCGTACGGTCGGACTGCACCGCATGGAGGTCTGCATTCGCCCCGAGAACGGGCCGAGCCGACGGGTCGTGGAGAAACTCGGATTCCGCGAGGAGGGGCTGCGCCCGCGCTATCTCCACATCGACGGCGGATGGCGGGACCATCTGGTGTACGCGCTGACGGCGGAAGAGGTGCCGGAGGGACTGCTGTACAGGTGGAAGCAGGCGCGCCGGGCGCACCACGAGAAATGAAATAAACGTTCGAATTCGATCGCCGTATGACCGTGAACCGATCTGAAGAATCACAAAAAAAGCCAGTGATATCAGCCAGATCGTGCGACACACCGGCTCAATTGGCGTATCCCTTCGCGCCCGTCCCTCTACCGTGTGGGGTGTGAGCAGCAGCGGCCTCATTTACGCAGTCATCGTCGGGGCCTGGGCCGCCTACTTGGTGCCGATGTGGCTCCGCAGGCAGGACGAGCTCAACGAGGCCCGTCCGACGGAACGCTTCAGCACCGCCATCCGGCTGCTGTCCGGACGGTCGGCCATGGAGCGCCGGTACGCCAGGGAGCTGAGGCAGCGAGGTTCCGGCGAACCCGTCCCCGACGCCGAACCGGACGCGCCCACGGAGTCCCTCGCGGACCCCGGCAAGGGCGTCGACGTCCGGGACTTCGCCGTGCCCCGACAGCACCCGACGGGTGCCGGGGCGAAGCGGCCGGGCGGACGCGAGGAGCCGCGTCCGGAGGAGGCGCGCCCCGAGGACCCGCACCACCAGGAGTCTGACCGCCAGGAGCCGCACCACGCGGAGTCCCACCACCAGGATGCGCGTTCCGAGGAGCGCCGCGGTGGCGGGCGCCGTGGTGAGGAGCGACCCGGGGGCGTGCGGCAGGCCGACGGGCTCCGGCGCAACGGCCGTTCCGCGGACGCCGCCGAGCGTGCTCGGCGCGCCCGGCGCAGCGCGGTCCTGGCGCGCCGCCGCCGTACGACGGTGATCCTCTTCCTCACGTTCACGCTGGGCGCGGTCGTGGCGGCGGTGGGCGGCCTCGGCTTCCTGTGGGTGCCCGCGGTCCCGGCCGTACTGCTCAGCGCGTACATCGTGCATCTGCGGGCGCGGGAGCGGCGGCGGTTCGCGTTCGTCATGGACCGGCGCCGTGCCGAGGTGGCCGCGCAGCGGCTGCGTGAGCGCCAGCCGCGCCGCCAGCCGGCCGCCGCCGTGGAGACCGAGGACGAGCCGGAGCCGCATCCGGCTCCCGAGCCCGAGCCCGTCGTCTCCCCGCAGGAGGCCGACCGGCGCGCCCTGGTCGAGCAGACCGACCACGCCGAGTGGGTCGACCAGCAGCGCGAGCGCGGCCCCGAGCGCGGTGACAGCTGGGAGCCGGTCCCGGTGCCGCTTCCTACGTATGTGACGGCCCCGGTCGCCCCGCGCGCCACCGGCAGCATCGACCTGGGCGCCCCGGACACCTGGTCCTCGGCCCGCTCCTCCACCGCGGACCCGACGGTTCCGGCTCCTCCGGCGCCGCGTCGGCGCACCTCGCCGAGCAGCCGCCGGACGCCGCTCTTCGACCAGTACGCGGACGACGACCGCCCCCGCGCGGCCAACGAGTGACACCCGTCTCGCTGACCAGCGGGGACCGGATTTCCGAGCACCCCTCTCGGGGTGCTAATGTTTCACCCGTTGCAAGGGCCTGTGGCGCAGTCTGGTAGCGCACCTCGTTCGCATCGAGGGGGTCAGGGGTTCGAATCCCCTCAGGTCCACAACAACAGGGAAGAGCCCCTGTCGGAGAAATCCGGCAGGGGCTCTTCTCATGTGTCCGGACGGTGTGTTGGGGCGGTGTGTTCGGGCCGTCCGTCGGGCGGCCCGAAGTCGTCACGGCGTCAGGGGCTTCGCGTAGCAGATGCTGTTGTCGTGGAAGCGGTAGTGGCCGAACTTCCCGCAGGGGGAGTAGCCGCTGGAGGCGTAGAGGGCTATCGCCTCCGGCTGCTGGTCG
Organism: Streptomyces sp. NBC_00224; assembly: GCF_041435195.1. NCBI lineage: Bacteria > Bacillati > Actinomycetota > Actinomycetes > Kitasatosporales > Streptomycetaceae > Streptomyces > Streptomyces sp. NBC_00224. Next base: position 4,204,054 of record NZ_CP108106.1, on the reverse strand, counting down.
CCGGTCTCCAGGACCATGCGGGTGCGGCCCGCGGCGAGGGCGTCGGCCTCAAGGAGGGCGAGGATGCGGCGGGCCAGGCCCAGGCCGCGCGCTTCCGGTACGACGTACATCCGCTTCAGCTCGGCGTCGCCGTCCGAGTAGCCCTGGTCGTTCTTGTCCTGGGTGCGCCAGCCGCCGGTGGCGACCGGGTGGCCGTCCTCGTCGTACGCGATCAGGTAGAGCCCGTTCGGGGGCGCGAACATGGTGGCGTCGAGCGGAGTGGCGTCGCCCTCGTCCGTGTAGCGCTCGATGTATTCGAGCTGCACCTGGTCGTTGAGCTTCACGGCGTCCGGGTGGTCGTACCCCCGCGTACGGATATTCATGCGCACTAGCGTACTTCTATGCAGGCGATCACGGTGACCGGGTCGGTATGGTGCCCCGGTGCTCACTGTTACCACTGTGAATGTAAACGGGCTCCGCGCCGCCGCCAAGAAGGGTTTTCTGGAGTGGCTGGCCGGGTCCGACGCCGACGTCGTGTGTCTCCAGGAGGTACGGGCCGAGCCGCAGCAGCTCACCGCCGAGGTGCGTGAGCCCGAGGGGTGGCACGTCGTGCACGCGCCCGCCGCGGCCAAGGGTCGGGCCGGAGTCTCCCTCTACACGCGCCGCGAGCCCGAGCGGGTGCGGGTCGGGTTCGCCAGCGCGGAGTTCGACGGCAGCGGGCGGTACGTGGAGGCCGACCTGCCCGGCGTCACCGTCGCCAGCCTCTATCTGCCGTCCGGTGAGGCCGGGACCGAGAAGCAGGACGAGAAGTACCGGTTCATGGGGGAGTTCCTGCCGTATCTGAAGGAGCTCCGGGCCCGCGCGGCGGCCGACGGGCGCGAGGTCGTCGTCTGCGGCGACTGGAACATCGCCCACCGCGAGGCCGACCTCAAGAACTGGCGGGGCAACAAGAAGAACGCGGGCTTCCTGCCGGAGGAGCGCGAGTGGCTCTCCCGCGTCCTCGACGCCGCCGACGGCGGATACGTGGACGTGGTGCGCGAGTTGCACCCCGAGGAGGAGGGGCCGTACTCGTGGTGGTCGTACCGCGGGCGGGCCTTCGACAACGACTCGGGCTGGCGCATCGACTACCAGATGGCCACGTCGGGCCTCGCGGCGCGCGCGGTCAAGGGGTACGTGGAGCGGGCCGCCTCGCACGAGGAGCGGTGGAGCGACCACGCGCCGGTGACGGTGGTGTACGGGCCGTAGGGGCCTCTGCGCACATGTGGAAGCGGCGCACCCGGGCCAACCCGGGTGCGCCGCCTCGTGCGCGCGCAGCGCGGAGCGTCAGGCGTCGTAGTCCATGTCGAACTTGTCCTGTGCCTCCTGCGCGGCCCGCTGGGCCTCGTCCGGGGCCTGCTGGGCCTTCTGCTGGGCCTGCTGCGAGCGCTCCTGCTGCTGGCCCTTCTTCGAGCTCATCGCCTGCTTGCCCTGCTGCTGGGCCTGCTTCGCCTTGTCCTGGAACTGGTCCTTGATGCCCATCGAGTTCACTCCTGATGAGGGGGTGTGGAGGGCCGGGGTGCCGGGGCTGTTCCCGCGGCTCCTCCGGGCCTCGACCAGCGTGGCACGGGCGGACATACGGCGCATTTCGATCAGTTACGGAAGGTCACGGAGCGTGCGTTCCTGCTCGTCGGCGGCCCCGCCCGCACCCACGAGCCCCCGCCCGACACTCGCGAGCCGGGGCTCGAAGCGCCGCATCTCGCGCTGGCCCACGGCCCCGATGACCGCGGGCAGATAGCCGCGCACCGACTGCATCCCCCGCAGCCACCACTGCGCGTACACGTGCGAGGAGCGGCGCTCGATGCCCGCCACGATCCGGTCGACGGCCGGGCCCAGCGGATACGTGCGGTTGGACGGCCACGGCAGCCGCTGGCGCAGCTCGCGCATCACGTCGTCCTGGTCCGCGCCGCGCACCATGTCCGTGTCGGTCCAGGACAGATACCCGACCCCGACCCGTACGCCCTTGTAGCCCACCTCGGCGCGCAGGCTGTGCGCGAAGGCCTCCACGCCCGACTTGGACGCGCAGTACGCCGTCATCATCGGCGCCGGGGTGATCGCGGCGAGCGAGGCGATCTGGAGGAAGTAGCCGCGGCTCTCCATCAGTACGGGCAGGAAGGCCCGCGCCGTGACCGCGCCGCCGATCAGGTTCACCTCGATGACCCGCCGCCACGCGTCCGGGTCGGAGTCCACGAACGGCCCGCCCGAGGCGACGCCCGCGTTGGCGACCACGATGTCGACCTTGCCGAACCGCTCCTTGACCTCCTGCGCGACCCGGGCCATCGCCTCGTGGTCGGTGACGTCCGCGAACCACGTCTCCGCCTCGCAGTGCAGCCGCGCGGCCACCCGCTTCAGCTCGTCCGGCTCCAGGCCGACCAGGGCCACCTTCGCGCCGCGCGCCGACAGTTTGCGCGCCAGCAGCTCGCCGACGCCCCGGGCCGCGCCCGTGACGACCGCGACCTGCCCCTCCAGGCTCACCCTGCTCATGCCACGTCCTCCTCGACCGTCACATACGTACGAACCAGTTCACGGATGCGTTCCGTGACGACCTCCGGTGCCTCCACCGGGGTCATGTGCCCGACGCCGGTGAGCTCGGTGAGCCCCACGCAGACGGGCAGCGCGGCCGCGATCCGCCGGGCGTGCACCGGCGGGGTGAGCCGGTCGGCCGTCCCCGCCACCACGGCGGTGGGCACCCTCAACTCCCGTACCAGGGCGTCGATGTCGAGCTCGGCCAGCACCTGCGACCAGGAGTGGCGGGGGCTGCGGCCGCAGCCGTGCACGATCCTGGCGCACGCCTCGATCCGGTCCGGCGCGGCCCCCGGGCCCATCGTCGCGTACCGCAGGATCTTCTTGGCCACCGGCGTGACCGGCCCGAGCGGGGCCTTCGAGCCGAGGACGGCGCCGGTCAGCCGGGTGCGCAGCCGGCCCGGCCGCAGCGGCACCACCAGCGACTCGGCGACCAGCCGTGAGCTGCCCGTGGAGCAGAGCAGCACCGCCGCCGCGTGCTCCCGCAGCCCGGCGCGCCGGGCCGCGGCCATCAGCGTCATCCCGCCCATGGAGTGCCCGGCGAGCACCGCCCGCTCGCCCGGCGCGAGCGTCGCGTCGAGCACCGCCTCCAGGTCGTCGGCGAGCGCGTCGGTGGAGCAGACGGCGCTCGCGGCCGTACGGCCGTGGCCGCGCTGGTCGTAGACGACGACCCGGTGGTCCTCGGCCAGGGCGCGTATCTGCGCGGCCCAGAAGGCGGTCGAGCAGGTCCAGCCGTGTGCGAGGACGACGGCCGGGGCGCCCTCGGGCCCGTGCACCTCGACGTGCAGCCGGGCGCCGTCGGCGGAGACGGCGGTGAGCGTACGGGCGGGGTCGGGCGGGGCGAAGGGGCCCGAGGTGACGTGCGCGGGGCGGCGCGGGGAGCTCGTGCGGCTCATGAGGCCACCGCCTCGGGGGCACCGGCGCCGGACGCCTTGCGGCCCTTGCGCGGCTTCGGCGCCGCCGGGGCGGGCTCGGCGGCCCGGGCGCGGACCACCTCGTACTCCCCGAGGTCGACCTCGCGGACCGCCTTGCGGAACTCGCCGGTCGTGCCGGGCCAGATGGTGGTGTTGCGCCCGCTCGCGTCCAGGTACCAGCTGGTGCAGCCGCCGGTGTTCCACACGGTCCGCTTCATGCGCTCCTGGACGCGCCGGTTCCAGGCGCCGACGGCGGACGGCCGGGCGGCGAGCGCGACGCGGCCGCCGAGGACGTCCAACTGCCGCAGATAGTCGGCCATATAGCTGAGCTGCGACTCGATCATCAGGATCATCGAGGAGTTCCCGAGACCGGTGTTGGGCCCGATGATCGTCATCCAGTTGGGGAACCCGGCGGCGGTGGCGCCGCGCAGCGACTCCATGCCGCCCTTCCACGTCTCCGCGAGCGTGCGCCCGTCCGCGCCGACCACGCGGTCGGCGATCGGCATGTCGGTGACGTGGAACCCGGTACCGAAGATGATCGCGTCGACCTCGGTCTCGGTCCCGTCGGCCGCCACCAGCGTGGAGCCGCGCACCTCGCTGAGCCCGGAGGCGACGAGGTCCACATTGGGCTTGGCGAGCGTCGGGTAGTACTCGCTCGACAGCAGGATCCGCTTGCAGCCGATGCGGTAGTCCGGTGTCAGCTTGGCGCGCAGGGCCGGGTCCTTGATGGCCCGGGCCATGTTCCGCTTGGCCAGCGACTCGACGAGGCCCAGCTCGTTGGGGCGCTTGGTGAACGCGCTGACCTGCAACTCCCGGATGCCCCACAGCAGTCCGCGGCGCGCGGCCCCGGTGAACGGCAGCTGCCGGTGCAGCCAGCGCTCGGGCGCGGTGATCGCCCGGTCCACACGCGGCATGACCCAGGGCGGGGTGCGCTGGAAGAGCGTGAGGTTGCGGACCCGCGGCTGGATGGCCGGGACGATCTGGATCGCGGAGGCGCCGGTGCCGATCATGGCGACGCGCTTGCCGCGCAGGTCGTAGTCGTGGTCCCAGCGGGCGGAGTGGAAGACCTTGCCGGGGAAGGAGTCGAGGCCGGGGATCTCGGGCATCTTGGGGTCGGAGAGCGGCCCGGTCGCGGAGACGACGACATCGGCGTGGAAGGTGGCGCCGTTGGCGCACTCGACGACCCAGTACAGCTGCTCGCCGTCCCACCGCATCATCGTCACTTCGTGGTCGAAGCGGAGGTGGGAGCGCAGCCGGAAGGTGTCGGCGACGTGCTCCAGATAGGCCCGGATGTGCTCCTGCCCGGAGAACGTGCGCGGCCAGTCCGGGTTGGGCGCGAAGGAGAACGAGTACAGATGGGACGGTACGTCGCAGGCGCACCCGGGATAGCTGTTGTCCCGCCAGGTCCCGCCGACCGACCCGGCCCGCTCCAGGACGACGAAGTCGGTGATCCCCTCCCGCCGCAGCCGGACCGCGGCCCCGAGCCCACCGAATCCGGACCCGATCACCGCCACCCGTACGTGCTCGGGCTCGCGCTCGTGCTGGACCATGCCACCGCCTCCATGCAGGACGTCTGTGCGGAGAGTCTCTATGACGCGCGACTCTGCCAGTAATCACTGGCACAGTTGGGAGAGTAGAGCAGCGGCATACCGAGCGGTAGGGGTCCGGCCGGGGAAAGTTACTGGCGGTACAACATAGGCTGGCGGGCGTGGCAGACGGAGGAGACGGCAGCGCACCCGGGGGCGACACCCCCGCCCCGCCCCGCGAGTACCGCATGGAGGAGCTGGCCGCCAAGGCCGGCATCACCGTGCGCACGCTCCGGTTCTACCGCGAGCGCGGCCTCATCCCGCCCCCGCGCCGCGAGGGCCGCATCGCCTGGTACGACGACCACCACCTGGCCCGGCTGCACACCATCGCTGCGCTCCTCGAACGCGGCCACACCCTCTCCGGCATCGCCGACCTGACCGCCGCGTTCGAGTCCGGCCGCGACGCGGGCGAGGCGCTCGGCCTGGTCGAGCCGACCGAGGAGACCCCGGTCCGGCTCACCCCCGAGGCCCTCGCGGACCACTTCGCGGGCCAGGTGACCCCGGAGAACCTGGCGGCCGCCCTCGACCTCGGCTATCTCGCGGTCGACGGCGAGGAGATCGTCCACATCAGCCGCCGCCTCCTCGACGTCTCGGCCGCGCTGGTGCGCGAGGGCATCCCGCTGGCCGCGGTCCTGGCGGCGGGCCGCGAGGTCCGCGCCCATGCGGATGCCCTGGCCCGGCTGTTCGTCGACCTGCTGCACGCCCACGCGTCCGATACGGACCTGGACCGCCTCCGCCCGCTGGCCAAGCACGTGGTCGAGGCGGAACTGTCCTTGGCGATGGACCGCCGACTGGCGGACGGGTCCTGAGCGGTACGGAATTCGTCTGCGGGCCGGTGGTGGGTTGCTCGCGCAGTTCCCCGCGCCCCTAAAGGAGCGCCCCGCAGGGGCGCATCTCAGGGGCGCGGGGAACTGCGCGACCAGCCCACCACCGGCCCGCAGACAAAGACCGCACCACTCACCTCGGTGGAAGGTCCGGCCGTCGCCGGTCCGGGGTGTTCGTATACCCGGGCGGCGTGGCCGCCGGGGTGCCCGTCAGGAGGTCCAGCGCCAGCTGCACCGCGTCGTCCAGCTGGGCGTGGCGGCCCTCCGCCCAGTCCAGCGGGGTGCGCAGGATCTCCAGGTCCGGCTCGACCCCGTGGTTCTCGATCGCCCACTCGTACGTGTCGAACCAGGCCGCGTTCATCGGCACCGTGATCACCGTGCCGTCGCCCAGCGTGTGGCGCCCGGTCATGCCGACCACGCCGCCCCAGGTGCGCTGGCCGACCACCGGGCCGAGCTTGAGGAGGCGGAAGGCCGCCGTGATCATGTCGCCGTCGGAGGAGGTCGCCTCGTCGGCCAGGGCCACCACCGGGCCCCGAGGAGCGTTCGAGGCGTACGAGACCGGCTGGGCGTCGCGCGTCAGATCCCAGCCGATGATCTTGCGGGTGAGCTTCTCGATCACCAGCTCGCTGATGTGGCCGCCCGCGTTGCCGCGTACGTCGACGATCAGCGCCGGGCGGGACATCTCCAGACGCAGATCCCGGTTGAACTGGGCCCAGCCCGAGCCGCCCATGTCCGGGATGTGCAGATAGCCGCACCTCTCGCCGCTCAGCTCCCGTACCACCGCACGGCGCTTGGCCACCCAGTCCTGGTAGCGCAGCGGGCGCTCGTCGACCAGCGGGACCACGGCGACCCGGCGCGAGCGGCCCTCGCCCTCGGCGGGCTGGAAGGTGAGCTCCACGGTGGTGCCGCCCGAGCCCGCGAGCAGCGGGTACGGGCCCGCCACCGGGTCCACCGGGCGGCCGTCGACATGGGTGAGCACCGCGCCCTCGCGGATGCCGGTGCCGGCCAGCGGCGAGCGGGCCTTGGAGTCGGAGGAGTCGCCGGGCAGGATGCGCCGGACCATCCAGCCGTCCTCGCGGTGGACGAAGTTGGCGCCGAGCAGGCCCTGGGGGCGCTGGTAGTGGGGCGGGCCCTCGTTCCTGCGCGCGGCCGAGACGTACGCGTGCGAGGTGCCCAGCTCGCCGAGGACCTCGCGCAGCAGATCCGCGAACTCGTCGGGGGAGGCGACCCGTTCGACCAGCGGGCGGTACTGGTCGAGGACCGCCTTCCAGTCGATGCCGCACATCTGCGGCTCCCAGAAGTACGCGCGGATGATCCGGCCCGCCTCGTCGTAGGCCTGGCGCCACTCGGAGGGCGGGTCGGCCTCGTGGAGGATGCGGCGCAGATCGAGGTAGACCGTGGAGTCGGTGTCGCCGGACTCGGTGGCGGGCACGGCCCGCAGCTCGCCCTCGTCGACGACCACCAGCCGGCTGCCGTCGCCGCTCACCGCGAACCAGTCGAGGTGGTCGACGAGTTCGGTCTTGCGCGCCTTGGTGATGTCGAAGTGCTCCAGGGTCGGGCGGCCCGAGGTGTCCGCCGGGTTGGCGAAGGTCTCGCCCAGCGCGCCCGAGATGGGCCAGCGCAGCCACACAAGGCCGCCGCCGGAGACCGGGTTCAGCGCCGAGTACTTGGAGGCCGCCACCGGGAACGGCGTCACCCTGCTCTCCAGGCCCTCCACCTCGACCGTCACCGTGCCGTCGCCCGAGTCGTCCAGCGGGTCGAGCCCGCCCGCCGCCGGGCGGCCGTCGGGCAGCAGCGCGAAGGGGGAGGGGGTGGCCGAGGAGAGCGGCACCAGGTAGGGGCGGCAGCCGAGCGGGAAGGAGAGGTCGCCGGTGTGGACGTCGTAGACCGGGTCGAAGCCGCGCCAGGAGAGGAAGGCGAGATAGCGGCCGTCCCGGGTGAACACCGGGTTCTCGTCCTCGAAGCGGCCGTTGGTGACATCCACGATGACCCGCGCGCCCGGCCCGGAGATCCGGGCCATCTTGATCTGGCGCAGCGAGCGGCCGATGCCCGGGTGGGACCAGGTCAGCCAGCAGCCGTCCGGCGAGAACGCCAGGTCGCGGACGGGTCCGTTGATCGAGCGGATCAGTTCGGTGACCTCGCCGTTGGACTCCTCGGTGGCGTCGATCAGCAGCAGCCGGCCGTCGTGCGAGGCGATCGCGAGGCGTTCGCCCTCCGGGTCGGAGAGGAGCTCCTGGACCCGGCCGAGCTCGCCGGAGGCCAGGCGCCTCGGCTCGCGCTCGCCACTGGCCCGGGGCAGGTAGGCGATCTCCACCGCGTCCTCGCCGTCCGCGTCCGTCACGTACGCCACCTGGCCGCCGGTGCCGAGCATCTCGGGCAGGCGGACCCGTACGCCGGCGGTGTCGGTGATCGTGCGGGCCGGGCCGTCGCGGTGGGTCAGCCAGTACAGGCTGCCGCGCACCACGACCGCGCTGGCCCGGCCGGTCGTGTCGACCGAGAGCGCGTCCACGTGACTGGCGGCGGGCACCTGGTACGTACGCCGTCCGGCGCGCGGGCCGCCCAGGCGCACGTCCAGACGGCGCGGGGCCGAGTCGGGGGTGAGCGCGTCGACGATCCACAGGTCGCCCGCGCACTGGTAGACCACCCGGCGCCCGTCCGAGGAGGCGTGCCGGGCGTAGTACTCGTCGTGGTCGGTGTGGCGGCGCAGGTCGGAGCCGTCGGGCAGACAGGAGTAGAGGTTGCCGACGCCCTCGTGGTCGGAGAGGAACGCGATGCGGTCCGCCACGAACATCACCGAGTCGAGATGGCCGCCGATGTCCGGGAGCAGCCGCTCGCCGTGCAGCCACAGCCGGCCCATGGCGCCGCCCCGGTAGCGCTTCCAGGCGGCGGGCTCGTGCGGCGGCTTGCCGGTGAGCAGCAGGGTGCGGCGCTCGCCGTCGAGGTCGGTGACCGCGATGTCCGAGACCGGGCCCCAGGGCAGCCGCCCGCCGGGGGAGCCGTCGGCGGGGACGCTGTAGGCCCAGGAGAAGTACGAGAAGGGCTGGCCGTGGGAGGAGACGGCCAGGATGTGGCCGTCCGGGGTCCAGCCGCAGACCCGGGTGTCGGTGGAGCCCCAATAGGTCAGCCGCCGGGCCGGGCCGCCGTCCACCGGGGCCAGATGGATCTCCGGGTCCAGGCTGCGCCAGGTCGTGTAGGCGATGTGCTTCCCGTCGGGGGAGAACCGTGGATGGCTGACCTTGGTGCGGTCGACGGTGACCCGCCAGGCCCGCGAGGGGCTGTGGCCGGCCGGGACCAAGGGCGCGACCCACAGGTCGTCCTCGGCGGCGAAGCAGATCAAGTCGTCGTGCAGATGCGGGAAGCGGAGGTATGCGCCCTCGGTCACGGGCGCCGGCTGCTGGTCGTCCTCGCGTGCGTCGCTCACTCGTCAATGCTTTCCGCGCGACGGGGGTGCGGCAACTTATGGCGGCTTGACAGTTGTGGCACAGAACACAAGCGAAACGGTTTCGTTTCGCTCAGCCGGACCGATATCTTCGAACGAGTACGAAACCGTTTCGTTCGGATGGGAGGTCGAGAAATGGCAAGCAGGCTCACCGCCGAACGTGAGGCAGAGCTGTACAAGTCGGTGCTCGACCTGCTGCGCGAGGTCGGCTACGACGCCCTGACGATGGACGCCGTCGCCGCCCGTACCCGCTCCAGCAAGGCCACCCTCTACCGTCAGTGGGGGAACAAGCCGGAGCTGGTCGCGCGGGCGCTGCGGCACAACAAGCCGGTCGGTCTCCACCAGATCGACACCGGCTCGCTGCGCCGCGACTTCCACGAGCTGGTCGGTCTTGAGGACGACTGCAAGCTGGAGGAGGACTCCGCGCTGATGCGGGGCCTGATGCGCGCCGTCCACGACAACCCGGACCTCCACCAGGCGCTGCGCGAAGTGCTGATCGAGCCGGAGATCACCGGCCTCGACCAGGTGCTGCGGCGCGCGGTGGAACGCGGCGAGGTCCGCGCGGACTGTCCCGCGCTCCCCTACGTCGTACACATGCTGGTCGGCGCCTTCGTCGCCCGGATGCTCGTCGAGGACAAGCCGGTGGACAAGGCCTTCCTCGGAAACTACATCGACGCCGTGGTCCTCCCCGCCCTCGGCGATCCCGTCTAGCTCCCCACCAACCTGCCCCACCTGACGTACGCCGCTCTCGTCGTCGGGCTGGTTATCCACGCCCTGTTTCCATCGACCCGACCGGGAGTACGCCCTCGTGGCCACGTTCCTCTACCGACTCGGCAGGTTCGCCTTCCGGCGCCGCCGCTATGTCGCCCTGGTGTGGGTGGCGCTGCTGTTCCTCGCCGGATTCGGCGCCGCGTCCGCCTCCACTCCTTCCGCCAGCTCCTTCTCGATGCCGGGAACGGAGGCCCAGAAGGCCTTCGACCTGCTCGAACAGCGCTTCCCGGGGGGCAGCGCCGACGGCGCCACCGCCCGTATCGTCTTCAAGGCCCCGGCCGGCAAGACCATGAACGACCAGGTCGGCAAGGACCAGGTCGCCAAGGTCGTCGCCGACCTGCCCAAGGGCTCCGACCAGGTCTCCTCGGTCACCGACCCGTACCAGGCCGACGCCGTCTCCAAGGACGGCTCGACCGCGTACATATCGGTGAAGTACAAGGTCAACGGAATGGCCTTGGAGGACGCCGACCGCAAGGCGCTCGAAGACTCGGGCAAGGCCGCCGAGAAGGCCGGGCTCACCGTCGAGATCGGTGGTGACGCGCTCCAGGCCAGTCCCGAGACGGGCTCCGGCGAGATCATCGGTGTGGTGATCGCCGGCATCGTGCTGATGATCACCTTCGGCTCGCTGATCGCGGCCGGGCTTCCGCTGGTCACCGCCATCATCGGCGTCGGCATCGGCGTCTCGACCATCACCGCGCTCGCCAACGTCCTGGACCTCGGCAACACCACCTCGACGCTGGCCTCGATGATCGGCCTCGCGGTCGGCATCGACTACGCGCTCTTCATCGTCTCGCGCTACCGGGCCGAGCTCCGCGAGGGCCGCGACCGCGAGGAAGCGATAGGCAGGGCCGTCGGAACCGCCGGTTCCGCGGTCGTCTTCGCCGGTCTCACCGTCGTCATCGCCCTGTGCGGCCTCGCGGTCGTCAACATCCCGATGCTCACCAAGATGGGTGTGGCCGCGGCCGGTACGGTCGTGATCGCGGTCCTGATCGCGCTCACCCTGATCCCGGCGGTGCTCGGCTTCACGGGCAAGCGCGTCTTCGGCCGCCGCACCCGCAAGAAGATGGAGGCCGGCACGGTCGAGGCCCCCACCGAGGCCAAGCCGAACATGGGCACCCGCTGGTCCAGCCTCGTGCTGCGCAAGCCCGTCTGGGTGCTGCTCGCCGGTGTGATCGGGCTCGGCGTCATCGCCGTCCCGGCCGCCTCCCTGGAGATGGGTCTGCCCGACGACGGCTCGCAGCCGACGTCGACGACCCAGCGCCGCGCCTACGACTCGCTCTCCGACGGCTTCGGCCCGGGCTTCAACGGCCCGCTGATGATCGTCGTGGACGGCGCCAAGGCCGGCGGTGCCAAGGCCGCGGCCGACCGCACCGCGGACACCATCAAGAAGCTGCCGAACGTCGCCGAGGTCATGGCGCCCGCCCTCAACAAGGAGGGCGACACCGCGACCATCACGGTGGTCCCGAAGTCCAAGCCGTCCTCCAAGGACACCGAGGACCTGGTCCACTCGATCCGGGACGCGGGCAAGGACATCAAGTCCGAGACCAAGGCCGAGGTCCTGGTCACCGGCGCGACCGCGATGAACATCGACTTCTCGCAGCGCATGAACGACGCCCTGCTGCCCTATCTGGCGCTCGTGGTGGGCCTGGCCTTCCTGCTCCTGATGGTGGTCTTCCGCTCGATCCTGGTTCCGCTGAAGGCGGCCCTCGGCTTCCTGCTGTCGGTGGTCGCCGCCCTCGGCGCGGTCGTCGCGGTCTTCCAGTGGGGCTGGCTCGGCGGGCTCTTCGGGGTGGAGAACCCCGGCCCGATCATGTCGATGATGCCGATCTTCATGGTCGGTGTGGTCTTCGGTCTGGCCATGGACTACGAGGTCTTCCTCGTCACCCGGATGCGCGAGGCGTACGTCCACGGCGAGCGTCCCGGCCAGGCGATCGTGACCGGTTTCCGGCACGGCGCCCGGGTGGTCACGGCCGCCGCGGTGATCATGATCGCGGTCTTCTCCGGCTTCATCGGGGCCAGCGACCAGATGATCAAGATGATCGGCTTCGCCCTCGCGATCGCGGTCTTCTTCGACGCCTTCGTGGTCCGTATGGCGATCGTTCCGGCGGTGCTCGCGCTGCTCGGTTCGAAGGCCTGGTGGCTGCCGGGCTGGCTCGACAAGATCCTGCCCAACGTCGACGTCGAGGGTGAGGGCCTGAAGGCCCACGAGGCGAAGGCGTCCGACGGCGACGACGACCGCGAGCTCGCGCGCGTCTGACCTGTCACCCGTCACCCGTAACGCCGAGCCGGCCCCTACGCATCACGCGTAGGGGCCGGCTCTTTCGTTGCGTACGTCCGGCTACGCCGGGGCGATTAGGCTCGGCCGCTCGGCGCGGGGGTCACGCTGTACGTCTGCCGCAGAAAGCGGACCAGCGGGGAGCTGTCGAACTGGACCACCGCGACGCCGTCCGGGGAGTGGAACTCCAGGACGGTCTGGGCCCGGCCGCACGGCCAGACGACGATGTCGCCGCGGCGGGTGGGGCCGCGCAGCCCGGCCTCCAGGAGCGTGCGCGGGAGGACCCACTCGTTGCCCCCGGGGAACTCGAAACGCACGGTCAGCGGGTCCTCGGCGGGGTCGTAGCGCAGGGCGACCGGAACGGGGCGGTGGTGGGGAGCGTCCGAGACGATCCTCGCCCGGGTGTGTTCCTCGACGGCGGGGGACATCAGTCGCTCCTCACACTCGCGCTGCGCAGGCTTTCGCGCTCTCTGTCATCAAATGTCGCATATTTCGCGGGGCGCGCCGGGCGTGAGAACGGTTGGTAAATCTCACTCACGCGCTCTTGCGAGTCGTTCGCAGGTGCACGACTATCATCGAGCGGTTCAGTCGCACAGTTCCAGCCATCCAGGCCCAAGCGGAGACCACCCATGCATGTCCCGGACGGATTCATCAACGCCCCCGTCTCCGCGATAGCCGGAGTAGGCGCGGCGGCCGCCATCGCGGTCAGCCTGCGCGGGGCCCGACGTGAACTCGACGAGAAGACGGCCCCACTCGCGGGTCTGGTCGCGGCGTTCATCTTCGCCGTGCAGATGCTGAACTTCCCCGTGGCGGCCGGCACCAGCGGCCATCTGCTCGGCGGGGCGCTCGCGGCGATACTCGTCGGTCCGTACACCGGCGTCCTCTGTGTCTCCGTCGTACTCCTCATGCAGGGCATCCTTTTCGCCGACGGCGGCCTCACCGCGCTCGGCGTCAACATCACCGACATGGCGATCGTGACGACGGTCGTGGCGTACACCGTCTTCCGCGGCCTGGTGAAGATGCTGCCCCGCAGGCGGGGCTCCATCACCGCGGCCACCTTCGTCGCCGCCCTCCTCTCCGTCCCGGCCGCCGCCCTCGCCTTCACCGCGATCTACTCGGTCGGCGGCACCACCGACGTCCCCATCGGCAAGGTGCTCACCGCGATGGTCGGCGTGCACATCCTGATCGGCATCGGCGAGGCCGCGATCACGGCGCTCACCGTGGGCGCGGTCATCGCCGTACGGCCCGACCTCGTCCACGGGGCCCGTGGACTGCACGCCCCGCTGAAGCTCCGCGTGGGCGGCGAACTGGTCGACGCCCCCGCTCCCGAGCCCGTACCCGCCGGGGCCCGCTCCACGCACAAGGTCCGCGCCGCGTTCGTCGTCGCCGCCCTCCTCGTGGCGGGATTCTTCTCCTTCTACGCGTCCGCCTCGCCCGACGGCCTGGAGAAGGTGGCCCACGACAAGGGCATCGACACCCAGGAGAAGAAGCACGCCACCGAGGGCTCGCTGCTCGCGGGCTACTCGGTCAAGGACATCGGCAACGACCGGCTCGCCACCGGCCTCGCGGGCATGACCGGAGTCGCGGTGACGGTCGGCGTCGGCAGCGGGATCTTCTGGCTGGTGCGCCGCCGAGGCGCCACCGCGGCCGAGGCCACGCCCACCGCGGTGCCCCAGACGGAGAAGGTCTGACATGGGCGCGGGCCACGCGCACAAGATGTACCGGCAGGACGCCTCGCCGGTCCACGAGCTGCCCCCGCACTGCAAGATCGCGGCCGTCTTCCTCTTCGTCATCGTGGTCGTCTCGACCCGGCGCGAGGCGATCTGGGCCTTCGGGCTGTACGCGATGCTGATCGGCACGGTGGCGGGCGCGGCCAGGATCCCGGTGGGCTTCCTGCTCAAGCGCCTGCTCATCGAGGTCCCGTTCGTGGCGTTCGCCGTGCTGATGCCGTTCGTGGTGCCGGGCGACCAGGTGCACGTGCTCGGCCTGTCGATGAGCGAGAACGGGCTGTGGGGCGCGTGGAACGTACTGGCCAAGGGCACGCTCGGGGTCGCCGCCTCGGTGATTCTGGCGTCCACCACGGACCTGCGGGCCCTGCTCCTCGGCCTCCAGCGGCTCAAACTCCCGTCGCTCCTGGTCCAGATCGCCTCGTTCATGATCCGCTACGGCGATGTGATCACGGACGAGATGCGCCGGATGTCGATCGCCCGCCGCTCGCGCGGCTTCGAGGCGAAGGGCCTGCGGGCCTGGAGCGTCCTCGCCAAGTCGGCGGGCGCGCTGTTCATCCGCTCGTACGAGCGTGGTGAGCGCGTACATCTGGCCATGGTCAGCCGTGGGTACGCGGGTTCGATGCCGGTCATCGACGATGTGACGGCGACCGGTGCGCAATGGCGTTACGCGGCGGTGCTCCCCGCGTCGGCTCTGGTCATCTGTCTCTTGGGGTGGACCCTGTGAACACATCTGCAACTGCCTCCGCGCCCGCTTCGCTGCACGTGAGCGGGCTCGCCTTCGCCTACCCCGACGGCCACCAGGCCCTGTTCGGCGTCGATCTGACGGTGGGGCGAGGCGAGCGGGTCGCGCTGCTCGGACCCAACGGCGCGGGCAAGACGACCCTGGTCCTGCACCTCAACGGCATCCTGACGGGCGGCGCGGGCTCGGTGACGGTGGCCGGGCTCCCCGTGGAGAAGCGGAACCTGGCCGAGATCCGGCGCCGCGTCGGCATCGTCTTCCAGGACCCCGACGACCAGCTCTTCATGCCCACGGTCCGCGAGGACGTGGCGTTCGGCCCGGCCGCGTCGGGGATGCGCGGGGCGGAGCTGGAGGCGCGGGTGCACAAGGCGCTGGAGCGGGTGGGGATGGCGGAGTACGCGGACCGGCCCCCGCACCACCTCTCCTTCGGCCAGCGCCGCCGGGTCGCGGTGGCCACCGTGCTCGCGATGGAGCCGGAGATCCTGGTCCTGGACGAGCCGTCGTCGAACCTGGACCCGGCGTCCAGGCGCGAACTCGCCGACATCCTGCGGGCGCTGGACGTCACCGTACTGATGGTCACGCACGACCTGCCGTACGCGCTGGAGCTGTGCAGCCGGTCGGTGATCCTCAGCGGCGGGACGATCGCGGCGGACGGCAAGACGGCGGACGTCCTGTCGGACGACGAACTGATGCGCACGCACCGCCTGGAGCTGCCGTTCGGCTTCGACCCGAGGACGGCGGCGGCGAAGGCGTAACCGCTAGGTGAAGGCGTAACCGCTACCCGATCGCCTCCCGGACCGCGCGCACCAGGGCCTGGGCGCGCGGGTCGGCGGTGACGCCCTTCTGGTGGCCGTTGGTGACGTAGCCGAAGGCGATGCCCGACTCCGGGTCGGCGAAGCCGAGGGAGCCGCCGCTGCCCGGGTGGCCGAAGGAGCCGGGGCCAAGGAGCGGGGACGCCGGGCCGTGCAGCATGAAGCCGAGCCCGAAGCGGGTGTTGACGACGAGGACTCGGTCCGGCCCCGCCGACTCCTCCGTACGGGCGAGGGCGACCGTCGCCGGGGCGAAGAGGCGGCGCCCGTCCACCTCGCCGATGGTCGCCGCGTAGATGCGGGCGAGGCCGCGGGCGGTGGATATGCCGGCCGCGGCGGGGAGTTCGGCGGCCCGGAAGGCGGGGTCGTTCTGGTCCGGGAGCGGGTCGATGGCGCCGAAGGCGCGGCGGGTGAGGGAGTCGGGGTCGGCGTAGGCCGCGGAGACGGCGGGCTTGGGCCGAAGGGTGATGGCGCCGGGGACGTGGGGCGCCTCGACGGACCCCACGCGCCCCACCCGCTGGGCTTCCTCCCCAGGCAGCCCGATCCAGAAGTCGGCGCCCAGCGGCCGGGCGATCTCCTCCGCGACCCAGCGGCCGAGGGTGCGGCCGGTGACGCGGCGGACGAGCTCGCCGAGGAGCCAGCTGTACGTCTGGGCGTGGTACCCGTGCCCGGTCCCCGGCTCCCAGAACGGGGCCTGCGCGGCGACCGCGGCCGGGCCGGACTCGCCGTCGGCGGCCTCGGCGGGGGTGAGGGGCCGGTCGAGGGCGGGGACGCCGGCGCGGTGCGAGAGGAGGTGGCGGACGAGGGTGCGCTCCTTGCCCTTCGCCTTGAACTCGGGCCAGTACGCGGCCACGGGCGCGTCCAGGTCCAGCTGGCCGCGCTGATGGAGGAGGAGGGGGACGGCGGCGGCTATGCCCTTGGTGGCCGAGCGGACGATCTGGGCGGTGTCGACGGCCCAGGGCGCCCGGCCGTCGACGTCCTTGGTCCCGCCCCACAGGTCGACGACCTTTTGCCCGTCCCGGTACACGGCGACGGCGGCGCCGTGGTCTCCGCGGTGGGTGAAGTTACGGACGAAGGCGTCCCTGACCGCTTCGTACCCCGGGTCCACCGAGCCCTGCACGTCCACGCCCGCTCCCACGTTCTTGGCTACGCGTCCGGTCCATTGAACGTGGTGGACCGGGAAGATTCTTCCCCGGGGGCTCGGCCCCCAGATCCCCCGTTCGCCTGCGGGCTCGGTGGGGGCTGATCGCGCAGTTCCCCGCGCCCCTAAAAATGCGGATGCCGCGCAGCGGCACTCAAGGGGCGCGGGGAACTGCGCGACCAGCCCACCACGGTCCGCAGACGAAGCACCCGGCCGCCCGCCCAGGGCTTTCGGGAAGGGGCGGGGTGGGGGACAAACCCCCGGTCACCCCGCCCGCAGCATCAGCCCGATCCCCACCACCAACACCCCCGCCGCAGCAATCCGCGGCCCCCCGAACCGTTCCTTGAAGAACAGCGCCCCGATCGCCGCCCCCACGATGATGCTGGACTCCCGCAGCGCCGCCACCGGGGCCAGCGCAGCCCGCGTCTGGGCCCACAGGACCAGGCCGTACGCCGTCATCGACAGGGCCGCCCCCAGCAGCCCCCGCCCCGCGTACGGCCGAAGCTGACCGAGCAGCGAACCCCGGCGGCGGTACACCGCGTACGCCGGGATCAGCAGCCCCTCCAGGATCATCAGCCACGCGATATAGCCGATGGGGGTGCCGGAGGCGCGTACGCCGACGCCGTCCACCACCGTGTACGACGCGATCGACAGGCCCGTCGCCCCCGCGGCCACCAGCGCCGGCCAGTGCGGCCGCGCGTCCGAGCCCCGGATGCCCCACAGGGCGACCCCGACCAGGCCCGCCGAGGCGACCGCCACCCCGGCGCCCTGCCACGCGTTCAGGCTCTCGCCGACGAACAGCGCGGCCAGCACGGTCACCACCAGCGGCGCCGTGCCCCGCGCGATCGGATACATCTGGCCGAAGTCGCCCAGGCTGAACGACCGCATGAGCAGCACCTGGTAGGCGGTGTGCAGCGCCGCCGAGGCGACGAGATACGGCCAGGCGCCGGAGGCGGGCAGCGGCGTGAACACGGCGAGTACCGCGCCGATCGCCGCCGCCCCGCCGCCTATCAGCGTGAACGCGACCAGCTGGTCCTTGATCGTGTGCGCCATCGCGTTCCAGGACGCGTGGGTGACGGCGGCGAGCAGTACGGCCAGCGCGACGGTCAGGGTCACGCCGTACGCTCGCGCACGTCGACCAGTGCCCCGCCCGCGTGCCCGATCAGCGTCTTCGGGTCGAGCGGGAAGACGGTGTGGGGAGTGCCCGCCGCCGCCCAGACCACGTCGTGGTCGAGCAGCGCGCGGTCGGCGAGGACCCGGGTGCGGCGCACATGGCCGAAGGGCGGGACGCCCCCGATCGCGTACCCCGTCGTCTCCCGTACGAGCTCCGCCCCGGCCCGCTTCACCTTCTCCGCGCCCAGTTCACGCCGTACGAGTTCCACGTCCACCCGTGACGAGCCGTCCATCAGGACGATCACCGGGACCCCGTCCGCCTCGAAGACCAGCGACTTGACGATCTCGCTGATGTCGCAGCCGATGGCGGCGGCCGCCTCGGCGGCGGTCCTGGTCGCGTCCGGGAAGCGGCGTACCTCCACGTCGAGCCCGAGTGCGCGCAGCGCCTCGGCGAATCGCGGGTGGGCGGCGGAATCTTGAGCGTTCATGCCCCCGCACGCTAGCGGTAGCTGTATGCCACATGCGAGGGCGTTTCGCTCCGCCCGGGCGCGGCCCCGGCCGCTCAGCCCGCCCGCAGCACCCGCGCCACGATCGGCCCCGCCGCGTCCACGCCGTGCCCGCCGGACTGGACGAGCGAGGCGGCGGCGAGCCCGTTGCCGTACCCGGTGAACCAGCTGTTGGACTTGCCCTGCTGGTCCACCTCGGCCGAGCCGGTCTTGGCGCCCTTGGGCCCGGGGACCCCCGCCATCGCGCCCCCGGCCGTCCCGTTGCCGGTGGTCGCGGCGTGCATCATCTGCTGGAGCTGGGAGGCGAGCGGGCCGGGCAGCGGCTTGGCGGTGGCCAGTTCGCGGTCGTCCAGGGACTTCGGCACGATCACCGGCTGCTGGAAGCCGCCGTTGATCACGGTGGCCGAGACGGACGCCATGTCGAGCGGGTTCATCTGGACCTTGCCCTGCCCGATGTAGGAGGCGGCGGTCTCCACGCCGGAGGACTCGGGGACGCTGCCGTCGAAGGATTTCACCCCGCCGAGCTTCCAGTTGTTCTGGCCGAGCCCGAAGTAGTCCCGGGCGGTCTGGCCCAGCGCCGTCCCGGCGATGTGCTTGCCGGTGAGCGGCTTCACCGGCTTGATGAAGGCGGTGTTGCAGGACCGGGCGAACGCGTCGGTCAGGGTGCCGCCGGGGATGGTGAAGTCCTTGAGGTTGTGGAAGGTATAGCCCTCCCACGGGACCGTGGCCGGGCACTCGACCGGCTGGTTCGCACCGCCCACCCCGTTCTGGATGATCATCGCGCCGGTGATGATCTTCATTGTGGAGCCGGGTGCGACGGACGCCTGGAGCGAGGCCGGGAAGCCGTCCTTGCGGTTGTCCGCGACGGCCCGGATC
The DNA here is from genome assembly GCF_041435195.1 of Streptomyces sp. NBC_00224. NCBI lineage: Bacteria > Bacillati > Actinomycetota > Actinomycetes > Kitasatosporales > Streptomycetaceae > Streptomyces > Streptomyces sp. NBC_00224. The sequence continues at coordinate 4,184,793 of NZ_CP108106.1, read as the reverse complement.
GCCCCGCTGGACGGCTCGATCGCGACCACGGACGACTCCGCGAAGTCCTTCACGGCCCGCTCGGCCGCCGCCTGTACGTCCGCGTCGAGGGTGGTCGTCAGCTTGCCCGGCTTCCCCTTGGCCAGGGTGAGCAGCGTCTGGTTCGGGGTGCCCTCGGCGCCGCTCTGGATCCAGGTCTCCACGCCGGGCGTGCCGTTGACCTTCGTGCCGTACTTCTGCCGCAGCGCGTCCAGGACCGTCCCCAGCGAGGGGTACTTCTCCTTGGTCAGCACCCGCCCCTGGTGGTCGACGGCCTCGATCTCGGGGCTCCTGGCCGCCCCGGTCATCAGCTTCTCGCCCGCCTTCAGCTTCGGGTGGACGACGGCCGGCTGCCAGTCCACCAGCGCCTTGCCGGTGCTCACGCCCCGTACGACGGTCAGTTGGGAGCTGTAGGCGAGCGGCGCGGTCTTCCCCTCGTACGCGACCTCCGCCTTCACCGTGTACGGAACGGTCGCCCCGGTGGCCGCGCCCGGCGTGATCGTCACCTTGTCCACGTGCGCCTCGTCGTGGAAGCCGGCGAGCGCGGTCCGGGCGGCGGCGTTGTTGTTGGTCAGGGCCGAGGCCGCCGCCGCGTCCCCCTTCGACCAGGCGGCGAAGAAGGCCTGCGCGGTCTTGCTGATCTCGTCCGTGCTGGGCGGCCCGGTCCGTGCCGCCGCCGCCCGGGTGTGCGTGTCCGAGGACGAGTCGTCCCCGGACAGCATCTGGTAGCCGCCGTACACCACGCCGGTGCCGACCACCACGAACACGCCGCCGACGATGGCGGCCTTGGCTCCACTGCGCATCTGCAGCCCCTCCCCAGGAGTCCCTTGAACACGTTCAAGAGATGCTTGGGAGCAACTTTACGTGACACCACTGACACTGGCCCCAGCCGTTACCGGACCGGGACACCGCTCACCGGTCACACCCACGTATCCAGCCACATCCGGTTGCGCCACGAATCCAGCGGAATCGACGTGCCCGTGTAGAGCGGCCAGAAGTAGATGAAGTTCCAGACGATCAGCAGGACGAGCACGCCCGCGCCGATCGCGCCGATGGCCCGGCGCCGCTCGTCCGAGCCCGGTGGCCCGAGGATCGCGCCGATCATCATCGCCACCGCCAGACACAGGAACGGCACGAAGACGACCGCGTAGAAGAAGAAGATCGTCCGCTCCTGGTAGAGGAGCCACGGCAGCCAGCCCGCCGCGATGCCGCAGACGATCGCGCCCGCCCGCCAGTCGCGCCGGAACACCCAGCGCCACAGCACGTAAAGGATCGCGAAGCACGCCGCCCACCACAGCAGCGGAGTGCCGAGCGCAAGGACCTCGCGGGCGCACTTGCCGGTGGTGTCCGAGGGGCAGCCGTCGGTGCCGGGCGAGGGGCTCTCGTAGAAGTACGAGACCGGGCGGCCCAGGACGATCCAGCTCCACGGGTTGGACTGGTAGGTGTGCTTGTCGTGCAGGTTGACGTGGAAGCTGTAGACCTCGGCCTCGTAGTGCCACAGGCTGCGCAGCGACTCCGGCATCCAGCTCATGTCGAACTGCGGCAGGCTCACCTTGCCGAGCAGCGGCAGCTTGACGTGGTCGGGGGAGAGGCCGTCGCGGCCGTGCGCCCAGTCCCGGAAGTAGCCCTTGTCGGTCATGAACCAGCCGGTCCAGGAGGCCAGATACGTCACCACGGCCACCGGGACCGTGGAGACGAACGCCGGGAACACGTCCCTCCTGAGCGCCGCGCGGTACGGGCGCACCGCGCCCGCCGTCCTGCGGGCGCCCGCGTCCCACAGCACCGCCATCACACAGAAGAAGACCAGGACGTACAGGCCGTTCCACTTGGTGCCGCAGGCCAGGCCCAGCATCACCCCGGCCGCGATCCGCCACGGGCGCAGGCCCAGGCGCAGGCCCTCCGCCACGGCCGTGTCCGGGCGCAGGTCGCCGTCCTCGCTCGCAGGGAGCGCCGCCGCGAGCCGGGCCCGCGCCCGGTCCCGGTCGATCAGCAGGCAGCCGAAGGCCGCGAGCACGAAGAACATGACCACGAGGTCGAGCAGCGCCATCCGGCTCATCACGAAGTGCAGCCCGTCCACCGCGAGCAGCGCGCCCGCCAGACAGCCCAGGAACGTGGAGCGGAACAGCCGCCGCCCGATCCGGCAGAGCATCAGCACCGAGAGCGTGCCGAGCACCGCCATCATGAAGCGCCAGCCGAACGGGGTGAAGTCGAACCACTTCTCACCGATGCCGATGAGGTACTTGCCGACCGGTGGATGCACCACGTACCCGGGGTCGGTGGGGATCGGCACCGACGAGGGGTCCTTGATGATCGACTTGTCGACGTCCTTGGGCCAGGCGCCCTCGTAGCCGCGGTTGATCAGCGCCCAGGCGTCCTTGGCGTAGTACGTCTCGTCGAATATCACGTCGTCCGGGCTGCCCAGCTTCCAGAACCGCAGCACCCCGGCGACCAGCGTGACCAGCAGCGGGCCGCCCCACGCCGACCAGCGCACCAGGCGCTCGGCCGTCGCGGGGGAGACCTTCAGGACCGCCCAGAGCTGCCCGGACGGGCGGGTGTAGGGCGGCACCAGCCGGTCGCGCAGGCCGATTCTCGGCCGGGCCGCGTAGCCGAAGCGGCGCAGCCGGTCCTGCCAGCCGGGTGGCGGATCTCCGGCGTCATGGCCCTCAAGGGTCTGTGGCGCAGTACTGGTCACCGCGCCATCGTAGGGAAAGCGCCTGTGCGAGTCCCGTGGCCGGGCCCGATCCGGTCCCGGGGACCGGACGGGCCCCGGGGCTGGGAGGATGGCGGGGTGACCGGAACACTCGTACTCGCAGGGACCCCCATCGGCGACATCGCGGACGCGCCGCCGCGCCTCGCCGCCGAACTGGAACGGGCCGACGTCGTCGCCGCCGAGGACACCCGGCGGCTGCGCGGCCTGACCAGGGCGCTCGGCATCCACACCTCGGGGCGGGTCGTCTCCTACTTCGAGGGCAATGAGTCCGCCCGTACGCCCGAGCTGGTCGAGGCGCTGGAGGGCGGCGCGCGCGTACTGCTCGTGACCGACGCCGGGATGCCGTCGGTCTCCGACCCCGGCTACCGCCTCGTGGCGGCCGCCGTCGAGAAGGACATCAAGGTCACGGCCGTGCCCGGGCCCTCGGCGGTGCTCACCGCGCTCGCCCTGTCCGGGCTGCCCGTCGACCGGTTCTGCTTCGAGGGCTTCCTGCCGCGCAAGGCGGGCGAGCGCCTGGGACGGCTGCGCGAGGTCGCCGACGAGCGCCGCACCCTCGTCTACTTCGAGGCCCCGCACCGGCTCGACGACACGCTCGCCGCCATGGCCGAGGTCTTCGGCGCCGAGCGCCGCGCCGCCGTCTGCCGCGAGCTGACCAAGACGTACGAGGAGGTCAAGCGCGGCGGTCTCAAGGACCTCGCCGAATGGGCCGCCGACGGGGTGCGCGGCGAGATCACCGTGGTGGTGGAGGGCGCGGCCGAGAGCGGGCCCGCCGAGCTGGACGCCGAGGAGCTGGTGCGCCGGGTGCAGGTGCGCGAGGAGGCGGGCGAGCGGCGCAAGGAGGCGATCGCCGCGGTGGCTCTCGATGCGGGCCTTCCCAAGCGCGAGGTGTTCGACGCGGTCGTGGCGGCAAAGAACGCGGCACGACAGGTACCCGGGGACGGCAAAGGACTATCGTAAAAAGTAAAGCGCAGGCCGCGCACCGGGGCTTTTACCTAGGAAAGGCCAAATCGGCACCAACACTCGACAGCCCCTGATGCGTTTTGGCGGCGAAAGGCGTCCCATGGATCCGGGGGACGCTTTCGCCCCCGCTCGCAAGGAGCGCTCGCAAGAGCTTGTCCAGCGGACAAGAGGAGCCGGCACATGAGTGAGATCGCTGAGACCACGGCACACGAGGCATACGCCTTCGCGTGTATGAGGTGTGGGTATGGCTGGGAGCAGGCGTACGACATAGAGCACCACGTGGACGGCAAGGGCCAGCCGTTCGTGGTCTACAAGGCGGACGGGGAACGGGTGCCGTCCCCGCTCTCCCACCCCACCTGTCTGAACTGCGGCGGGCACGTCGTGCGCACCCTGCGCGCCGGCCGGGTCTCCAGCGTCCAGCAGTGGCTCGCGCACCACTCGACCCACCAGGCGCCGGCCGGGCCGGTGGGCTCCGGGGGCGACCCGCAGCCGGACACCCCGGCGGCGGCCAAGTCAGACGCCGCACCCGACGCCGCGCACCACTGGCACCTGTCGGACCTCCTGCACCCCTTCCAGCACCACCACAAGAAGTGACGGGCCGGGGCCTTTCATAGGATCGGCCCCATGAGTGCCGCCAAGGATGCCCCGCCGCCGCTGCCCGAACCGCTCGGTGTGGCGGTGGCCGACTCCCACACCCACCTGGACATGCAGTCCACCACGGTGGAGGAAGCCCTGGTCAGGGCCGCGTCCGTCGGGGTGACGACGGTCGTCCAGGTGGGGTGCGACCTGAAGGGGTCGCAGTGGGCGGCGGACACGGCCGAGGCGTACGAGAACGTGCACGCCGCCGTCGCCCTGCACCCCAACGAGGCGCCCAGGATCGTCCTGGGCGACCCCGACGGCTGGTCGCGCCAGGGGGCGCGGCAGCCCGGCGGTGACGCCGCCCTCGACGACGCGCTCGCCGAGATCGACCGGCTCGCCGCCCTCCCGCACGTCAAGGCCGTCGGCGAGACCGGGCTCGACTACTTCCGGACCGGGGCCGACGGCATGGCCGCCCAGGAGCGGTCGTTCCGGGCGCACATCGAGATCGCCAAACGGCACGGCAAGGCGCTCGTCATCCACGATCGCGAGGCGCACGCGGATGTGCTGCGCATTCTGCGGGAAGAGGGCGCCCCGGAACGCACGGTCTTCCACTGCTATTCCGGTGACGCGGAAATGGCGGAACTCTGCGCGGAATCCGGCTACTTCATGTCCTTCGCCGGAAACATGACCTTCAAGAACGCCCAGCCGCTGCGCGACGCGCTGGCCGTCGCGCCCCTCGAACTGGTCCTGGTCGAGACGGACGCGCCCTTCCTCACGCCGGCGCCGTACCGCGGACGGCCCAATGCGCCGTATCTCATTCCGATTACGGTGCGCGCCATGGCGGCGGTGAAGTCGGTTCACGAGGACGTGCTGGCCGCGGCCATCGCGGAGAACACGGCGCGCGCCTTCGATTACTGACGGATAACGGCGGGGGTGCTCCGAGTGGGCGAGTGCAGGGTAGCGTGACGACGCTCCGTAGTCGAATCGCTTTGGACAGTGACCGGCGCTCCGCTAATGTCCCGGCCTCGATGGGACGACCGGCCGGAACTCTGGAGCGCCGTGAGCAATTCGCAGGGCAGTCACCGTGCCGCACGCGGCGGCCGCCGCGCGGCGACCAGAACCGCCGAGCCGCAGGACGCGCCGCCGCCCGCCGAGCCGGCCCCGTACGACACGCATGAGACGCAGCCGGCCGAGGTGCCGCGGCCGCGCCGGGCCGCGGGCCAGGAGGAGGGCGCGCGGGCCGGGGCGCGGCGGGCCGCGCGGCGCCGCAGGAGCGGCGGGCTCCTCGGCGCCGGCCCCGACGCCCTGCGCCGGCTCATCCCGCAGGCCCTGGTGGTCGCCTGCCTCGCGGGCGGGACCACCGCGTTCCTCGCCAACGACAAGGCGGTGCTGCTCACCGTCGACGGCGTCCCGCGCACCCTGCACACCTTCGCGGACGACGTCGACGAGCTCCTCGCGGACCAGCATGTGAGCGTCGGGGACCACGACATCGTCGCGCCCGGCCGCCACGAGGCGCTGACCGGCGGCGACGAGGTCGTCGTCCGCTACGGCCGCCCCGTCGCGCTCACCCTCGACGGCCAGCGCCGCCAGGTGTGGACCACCGCGCAGACGGTGGACGGGGCCCTGCGCCAGCTCGGGGTGCGGGCCGAGGGCGCGTATCTGTCGGCCTCCCGCTCCTCCGCGATCGGCCGCGCCGGGATGGGCCTGGACGTGCGCACCGAGCGCCAGGTCACGTTCCTCGCCGACGGCCGCGAGCGCACGATCCGCACCAACGCGGCGACCGTCGCGGAGGCCATCGAGGAGGCCGGGATCTCCCTGCGGGGCCAGGACACCACCTCGGTGGCGCCGTCGGCCTTCCCCCGCGACGGCCAGACGATCACCGTCATGCGCATCACCGGCACCCGCGAGGTGCGCGAGGAGCCCATCCCGTACGAGGTCGAGAAGACGAAGGACGACTCGCTCTTCGCCGGGACCGAGGTCGTCGACCGGCCGGGGCAGCGCGGCTTCCGCAAGGTCACCTACGCGCTGCGGACCGTCAACGGCGTCCGGCAGAAGCCGAGGAAGGTGGCCGAGCACGTGATGCGCCGGCCGGTCGCCCAGACCGTCCGGGTCGGCACCAAGCCGCTGCCCACTTCGGTCGGCGGCGCCGACCACCTCGACTGGCAGGGGCTCGCCCACTGCGAGTCCGGCGGGCGCCCCGCGGCGGTCGACCCGACCGGGAACTACGGCGGTCTCTACCAGTTCGACGGCCGGACCTGGCACGCCCTCGGCGGCAGCGGGCTCCCGCAGCAGGCCAGCGCCTCCGAGCAGACGTTCCGGGCGAAGAAGCTCTACGTACAGCGGGGGTCGAGCCCGTGGCCGCACTGCGGCCGTAGGCTGTATCGGTGAGCACCACTGATCCCGACGCCCTCCTCGGCCCCGCCGACATCCGTGAACTGGCCGCAGCGCTGGGCGTACGCCCCACCAAGCAGCGCGGCCAGAACTTCGTCATCGACGCCAATACGGTCCGCCGGATCGTACGGACGGCGGGGGTGCGGCCCGACGACGTCGTGGTGGAGGTCGGGCCCGGCCTCGGCTCCCTGACCCTGGCGCTCCTGGAGGCGGCGGACCGGGTGACGGCCGTCGAGATCGACGACGTGCTCGCGGGCGCGCTGCCCGGCACGATCGCGGCCCGGCTGCCCGCCAAGAAGGACCACTTCACGCTGGTCCACTCCGACGCCATGCTGGTCCAGGAGCTGCCGGGCCCGGCGCCCACCGCGCTGGTCGCCAACCTCCCGTACAACGTCGCCGTGCCCGTCCTGCTGCACATGCTGAGCCGCTTCCCGACGATCGAGCGGACGCTGGTCATGGTCCAGGCGGAGGTCGCGGACCGGCTCGCGGCGAAGCCCGGCAACAAGGTGTACGGCGTGCCCTCGGTGAAGGCCAACTGGTACGCGGAGGTCAAGCGGGCCGGGTCCATCGGCCGCAACGTCTTCTGGCCCGCCCCCAACGTCGACTCCGGTCTGGTCTCCCTGGTCCGGCGCGCCGAGCCGGTGCGGACCACCGCCACCAAGGCGGAGGTCTTCGCGGTGGTGGACGCGGCCTTCGCCCAGCGCCGCAAGACCCTGCGGGCCGCGCTGTCCGGCTGGGCCGGCTCGGCCGCGGCCGCCGAGGAGGCGCTGGTCGCCGCCGGGATCTCGCCGCAGGCGCGCGGCGAGGCGCTGACGGTGGAGGAGTTCGCGCGGATCGCGGAGGCCAAGAAGTGACGGTGAGGGTCCGCGTCCCCGCCAAGGTCAACGTCCAGCTCGCGGTCGGCCCGGCCCGCCCCGACGGCTTCCACGACCTGGCCAACGTCTTCCTGGCCGTCGGCCTGTACGACGAGGTCACGGCCACACCCGCCGACGAGCTGCGGATCACCTGCGCCGGCCCGGACGCGGACAAGGTCCCCCTGGACCGTACGAACCTGGCGGCCCGGGCGGCCGAGCTCCTGGCCGCGCGGTACGGGCTGGCCCCCGACGTCCACCTCCACATCGCCAAGGACATCCCGGTCGCGGGCGGCATGGCGGGCGGCAGCGCGGACGGCGCGGCGGCGCTGCTCGCCTGCGACGCGCTGTGGGGCACGGGCGCGTCACGGGCCGAGCTGCTCGACATCTGCGCCGAGCTCGGCAGCGACGTTCCTTTCAGCCTGGTGGGGGGTGCGGCGCTCGGCACCGGCCGGGGCGAGAAGCTCACGCCGCTGGAGGTGGGCGGCACCTTCCACTGGGTGTTCGCGGCGGCCGACGGCGGGCTGTCCACCCCGGCGGTCTACCGGGAGTTCGACCGGCTTACGCCGGGGGCGGCGGCCCCGGCGGCGTCCCCGGAGTTGCTGGCCGCGCTGCGGTCGGGCGACCCGTCCGCGCTGGCGCCGGTCCTGACGAACGACCTCCAGCCTGCTGCGCTGTCCCTGCGCCCGTCCCTGGCGGACGCCTTGGCGGCGGGCACGGCGGCGGGGGCCCTGGCGGCCCTGGTCTCGGGGTCGGGGCCGACGACGGCGTTTCTCGCCGAAGGCGAGGAGAGCGCGAACAAGATCGCCGAGGCCCTGACGGCGTCGGGCACGTGCCGCTCGGCCCGAGTGGCGACGTCACCCGCACCCGGCGCGACGATCGTGAAGGGCTAAGCCGCCCCTAAAAACAAGGCACCACGTGCGCTCGGGCCCAGGCGGCAAAACAAGGCACCACGTGCGCTCGGGCGCGGGCGGCGAAGCACGGCACCGCGTGCCCCCGGCGGCAGCCAAGCTCGTCGCGGCAAGGGGCGTTCGCCCGGGAAGTACCCTGGGGGACGATCCAAGCCCCCTGCTCAGGAGTGAAATGGCCGTCAATCTGGTCAATGTCGAGGCAGTCAGCAAGGTATACGGCACCCGTGCCCTGCTCGACGGCGTCTCCCTCGGCGTCTCCGAAGGGGACCGGATCGGGGTGGTCGGCCGCAACGGAGACGGCAAGACCACCCTCATCCGGATGCTCGCGCAGCTGGAGGAGGCGGACACCGGCCGCGTCACCCACGTGGGCGGGCTGCGGCTCGGCGTGCTCACCCAGCACGACTCGCTGGACCCGGAGGCGACCGTCCGCCACGAGGTGATCGGCGACCTCGCCGACCACGAGTGGGCGGGCAACGCCAAGATCCGCGACGTGCTGACGGGTCTGTTCGGCGGCCTCGGCCTGCCCGGCTTCGAGAGCGGCCTGGACACGGTCATCGGCCCCCTCTCCGGCGGCGAGCGCCGCCGCATCGCGCTCGCCAAGATCCTCATCGCGGACCCGGACCTGATCATCCTGGACGAGCCCACCAACCACCTGGACGTGGAGGGCATCGCCTGGCTGGCCGCCCACCTCCAGGCCCGCCGTTCGGCGCTGGTGTGCGTCACCCACGACCGGTGGTTCCTGGACCAGGTCTGCACCCGGATGTGGGACGTCCAGCGGGGCAGCGTCTACGAGTACGAGGGCGGCTACTCGGACTACGTGTTCGCCCGGGCCGAGCGGGACCGCATCTCCGCGACCGAGGAGGCCAAGCGGCAGAACCTGATGCGCAAGGAGCTGGCCTGGCTGCGGCGCGGCGCCCCCGCCCGCACCTCCAAGCCGCGCTATCGCATCGAGGCCGCCAACGAGCTGATCGCGGACGTGCCGCCGCCGCGCGACACCTCCGAGCTGATGAAGTTCGCCAACGCGCGGCTCGGCAAGACCGTCTTCGACCTGGAGGACGTGACCGTCCAGGCCGGGCCCAAGGTGCTGCTCAAGCATCTGACCTGGCAGCTCGGCCCGGGCGACCGGATCGGCCTGGTCGGGGTGAACGGCGCGGGCAAGACCTCGCTGCTCCGGGCGCTGGCCGAGGCGTCCCGTACCGACGGCGAGGCGCAGCCCGCGGCCGGGCAGATCAAGGTCGGCAAGACCGTGCGGCTCGCCTACCTCTCGCAGGACGTCACCGAACTCCCCGCCGAGCTGCGGGTCCTGGAGGCCGTACAGCAGATCCGGGACCGGGTCGACCTCGGCAAGGGCCGGGAGATGACGGCCGGGCAGCTGTGCGAGCAGTTCGGGTTCACCAAGGAGAAGCAGTGGACGCCGGTCGGGGACCTCTCCGGCGGTGAGCGGCGCCGCCTCCAGCTGCTGCGGCTGCTGATGGACGAGCCGAACGTGCTGTTCCTCGACGAGCCCACCAACGACCTCGACATCGAGACGCTGACCCAGCTGGAGGACCTGCTCGACGGGTGGCCCGGCTCGATGGTCGTCATCTCGCACGACCGGTTCTTCATCGAGCGCACCACCGACCGGGTGTGGGCGCTGCTCGGCGACGCGGCCCTGCGGATGCTGCCGCGCGGCATCGAGGAGTACCTGGAGCGGCGCAAGCGGATGGTCGAGTCGGCGGCCCCCGCCCCGGCGCCGGCCGCCGCCCGGCCCGCCGGTACGGCCTCGTCCGCCGACAGCCGGGCCGCCAAGAAGGAACTCCAGCGGATCGAGCGGCAGCTGAGCAAGATCTCCGACCGGGAGACGAATCTGCACGCCCAGATCGCGGACAACGCCACGGACTTCGAGAAGGTCGCCAAGCTCGACGCGGAGCTGCGCGCGCTCATCGGCGAGCGCGACGACCTGGAGATGCGCTGGCTGGAACTGGCCGAGGAGGCCTAGGAACGCGTGGGGCGCGTGATGCGCGTGAGGACGCGTGACGAGTCGTAAAGAGCACGTGCAAACTCCATAACAGGCACATCACAGGCCGGTCCGCCCTTGGGAACAGGGGCGGACCGGCCCCCTGTTCGAGGGGTTGTGGGTGATAGAAAGAAGCCCCGCTCGTCTGACGCAAACTGTGCGGCACCATGTCCGATTCCGCTCCGGAAACGCGGGGGAGTCCGTTCGGGCAGCGGTCCGCACGAAGGGGGAAACACGCTGTGACCCAGCCGCCCAGCCAGCAGCCGCCGCAGGGGGGCTTCGGGGCACCCACGAACCCGCCCGCCGGGGCGCCCACTCCGCCCGGCCAGCCGCCGCAGATGCCGCCGCCGCCCGCCGGTCCGCCGCCCGCCGGTCCGCCGCCCGCGATGCCGCCCGCCCCGCCGCAGGGCGCGCCCGCGTACGGCTATCCGCAGGCGCCCGGTGCCCAGCCGGGCTACGGCTACCCGCAGGCACCCGGCCAGCCGGGCCCGTACGCCCAGCAGCCGGGCCCGTACGCCCAGCAGAGCCCGTACGGCGGTTACCCGACGCAGCCCCAGTACCCGGGCGCCCCGATGCCGGAGCAGCCGGGCGGTGGCCGCAACCCCTTCAAGGGCAAGCCGGCCGTGATCGTCGCGGCGGCCGTGGCCGGTCTGCTCGTGGTCGGCGGCGGCGTGTACTTCGCGACCAAGGGCGGCGACGGCGACAAGAAGCCCGAGGCGAAGAAGAGCCAGGCCGTCCAGCCCACCGGCTCCCCGACGACGGGCACCGGCGACGGCAAGGGCGACGGCCGGGCCGGGGGCGACGACCTCAACGCGGGCCGCAAGGACGGCGAGGCGAAGGTCTGGCTCCAGGAGAACGCCACCCAGCTGACCCAGAACGGCGCCGAGCAGTCCGGCCCCTGGGTGATCGGCGACACCGTCGTCAAGGCGATGTACAAGGAGGTCATCGGCTATTCGGTGACGGACGGCAAGCAGAAGTGGAGCGTGCCGCTGGGCGCTCCGCTGTGCGGTGCGCCGCACCAGACCACCGCCGACGGCAAGATCGTCCTCGGTGTGCAGGAGAACAACACCAAGAACGCCAAGTGCAACCAGCTCCAGCAGGTCGACCTCGCGGCCGGCAAGGCGGGCTGGAAGGTGCCGGTCCCGTCGGAGAACACCTTCGACATCATGACCAGCTTCGACATGGCGATCAGCGGCAACACCGTGGCGGTGGCCCGGATGGGCGGCGTCAGCGGCTTCTCGGTCGTCGACGGCAAGAAGGTCTTCGGCCAGGAGCGCAGCGGCAACTGCCGCGCGGACGCCTTCGCGGGCGGCGCCAGGCTGATCGCGGCGGGCAGCTGCACGGTCGGCGGTGACACGCTCGGGATCGACCAGATCCAGGAGCTGGACGCGACGACCGGCAAGCCCAAGTGGACCAAGCAGTTCCCCAAGGGCTGGAAGGTCTCCCGGGTCTTCTCCGCCGAGCCGCTGGTGGTCTATCTGACCAACAAGGAAAAGAAGCAGTTCAACATCTCGACGTTCAAGCCCGACGGCTCGCTGCGCTCCGAGCTGAGCAGCAAGGACAGCTTCCAGCCGGAGTGCGGCTGGGCGATCATGGACCGTGACCTCCAGGGCTGCCTGGGCACCGCCGCCGACGCCAACACGCTTTACCTGCCGACCGAGCCCAAGCGCAGCACCGGCGAGAGCTACGGCCGCACCAACGAGGTCGTGGCGTTCGACCTCAACACCGGCAAGGAGAAGTGGCGTTCGACCGCGGGCGCTGCCCGCACGATGCTGCCGCTGAGCGTCGAGAACGGCAAGCTCCTCGCCTACATCGCGCCCACCACCGAGCAGGGCGGCGCGGTCGGGGAGATCGCGGCCACCGGCGGCCAGCCGAAGATCGTGCTCCAGAACCCGACGTCCACCGCCTCCATCGAGAACGGCTTCTTCTCCAAGCACGTGGCCTACCGCGACGGCCGGCTGTTCATCCTCAACGGCCGGGTGTCCAGCCCCAAGGGCGACACCAAGGAGAAGGCCCTGATGGGGTTCGGCAACTGATGAACGCGCCCGCTTCCGCCCACTTCCCTTCCGCAGAGGTACGTACGCCATGAGTCAGCCCCCTCAGCCGCCCCAGCAGCCGGGCGGTTTCGGCGCCCCGCAGGAGCCCCCGGCGGGCGGCTTCGGCGCGCCCACCCCGCCCCCGGCGGGCGGTTTCGGCGCCCCGGCGCCGCCGCCCCCGGCGATGCCGCCCACGCCTCCGGCCCAGCCGCCGGCGGCCCCGGCGTACGGCTATCCGCAGACCCCGCCGCCCGGGCAGCCGTCCGCGTACGGCTATCCGCAGACGCCGCCCCCGGCCCAGCCGGGCTACGGCTACCCGGGCCAGCCGCAGCAGGGCTACGGCTACCCCGGCCAGCCCGCCACCCAGCCCATGGCGCCGCAGGGCGCCCCGGGCGGCCCCGGCGGCAAGAAGCCCAGCACCCAGACGACGATCATCATCGCGGCGGTCGTCGCGGTGGCGCTGATCGTCGGCGGCGGCATCTGGTACGCCAAGGGCAAGGACGGCGACAAGAAGGACGAGTCCAAGTCCTCCACGCAGGGCGCCGACGGCGGCAAGGACGGCAAGGAGGGCGGCTCGACCGGGGGCGGCGGCAAGGAGCAGGCTCCCGCCAACGTCGCCTCCAAGGTGCTCTTCCAGGTGCCGCAGCCCAAGGTCGCCGACCTGGTCCACGTCAACGGCTCCTGGCTGACCGAGAAGGTGTACGCCAAGTCGGGCGTCAACGAGATCGTCGGCTACGACCCCGCCAAGGGCACCCAGCTGTGGAAGCTGCCGCTGCCCGGCGCGGTCTGCGCGGCGACCACGCACGTCACCTCCGACGGCAAGACGGCGATCATCTACGAGGGCCCCAAGGCCTCCGGCGAGAAGTACGCGCGCTGCACCGAGGTCGCCGCGCTCGACCTCGCCACCGGCAAGCTGGCCTGGACGAACTCCGTCAAGGACGGCGACCGCAAGGCGATGTACGAGGAGGTCACCGTCGGCGCCGGCACGGTCGCCACCGGCGGTACCTCGGGCGGCTCCGCCTGGGACCTGGCCACCGGCAAGCTGCTGTGGCAGCCGAAGATCACCACCGACCAGTGCAAGGACGCCGGTTACGGCGGCGGCGAGGCGCTGGTCGCGGTCCGCAAGTGCGGCGACTACGACAACCCCACGGTCACCATCCAGCCGCTGAACCCGAAGACGGGCGCGCCGGCCGCCTCGTACAAGATGCCGGCCGGTGTCCAGTACGCGCACATCGTCTCGACCAAGCCGCTGGTCGTGGCGGCCGACGTCGGTGACACCGCCGGGGACGGCAGCGGGATCTCGGACTTCTTCTCGATCGACGACAAGACCGGCAAGCTGCTGGCCCGCATCCCGGCGCCGGGCGACAAGTACGCCGCCGACTGTGACTCCACCGATGTGGAGAAGTGCACCTCGGTCGCGGCGGGCGGTGGCAAGCTGTACGTCCCGACGGAGCAGCACGACGGCGCGGGCGGCAACGGCTACTCCGGCCGGACCAACGAGATCCTCGCGTTCGACCTGGCCACCGGCCAGCCCGTGCCCGGCAAGGCCGACGCGGGCGACGGCTCCTCGCTGGCGCCGCTGCGGATGGACGGCAACAACGTCATCGCGTTCAAGAAGCCCCCGTACGACAAGGGCAGCCAGATCGTCAGCGTCGACGGCGGCAGCTTCAAGCAGACGGTCCTGCTGCAGAACCCGGCGGACACCTCCGTGCGGGACGCGCTCTCGCAGTTCGGGCCGGAGTACGGCGAGATCCGGTACAACCAGGGCAAGCTCTTCATGTCGGCGACGCTGCTCTCCAAGCCGAGCACGGTGACCGACGAGAAGAAGTACCTGCTGATCGGCCTCGGCACCGGCTGATCCGGCGCCGCCGTTCGTACGGCGTCAACTTCTCCACCACGGCGGCCCCGGTCGCGGAGCACCCTCCGCGGCCGGGGCCGCCGCGTTCACCTGGGCGGACACGCTTGTTCGCCAAGTAGTCCTGAATGCCGGGGATTTCGGCAATCCGGGCGTCTTCTCACCGGTAGGGGGAGCGCGACGTCGAACAAGCGTGTAGCTTGCCGGGGCAGGGAGGGGCCGGGCCAGGGGAGTTGGCAACGTGCCCCGGGGGGATGGGGGTTGCTCGATGGGCGTGCGGCTCATGGTGGTCGACGACCACCGCCTGCTCGCCGAGGCGCTCGCCTCGGCACTCAAGCTCCGCGGGCACCGGGTGCTCGCCGCGGCCGCTCCGGTCGCCGGGGCGGCGGAGCTGGTGGTGGCACGGGCGCCGGAGGTGTGTCTGCTCGGCACGGCCACGCCCGCCGAGCCGGGGGTGTTCGACCCGATCGTCAGGATCAAGCGGGAGCGGCCGCAGGTGGCCGTGGTGGTGCTCGGGCCGGTGCCCAGCCCGCGCGGGATCGCGGCGGCCTTCGCCGCGGGCGCCTCCGGTTACGTACGGCACGACGAGCGCATCGAGGGCGTGGAGCGCGCCATGGTCAAGGCGCGGTCCGGGGAGGCGGCGGTGGCGCCGCAGCTGCTCCAGGGCGCCTTCGCGGAGCTGCTCAACCCGGTCGCGCAGCCGGACGACGAGGGGCAGCGGCTGCTGCAGATGCTGACCCCGCGCGAGGTCGAGGTGCTGGTCCGGGTCGCGGACGGCGAGGACACCCGGCTGATCGCCGCGGGCATGGGCATCGCCCCCTCCACCGCGCGCACCCATGTCCAGCGCGTCCTGATGAAGCTGGGCGTCGGCTCCCGGCTTGAGGCGGCGGCGCTGGCCGCCCGCACGGGGCTCCTGGACCGGGCGGTCCCGCCGACGGGCTGACCCCTGTCTTCTTCCTGCTGTGGGCGCGACCGCGTGGCGGTCGCGCCCACACGCACGTCCGGCCGTCTTCGTCGCGCCCATTGACTGATGGTGTTGGCTCGTGGTTCTTTATGTTCGGTTCTGTTTGATGGAGGTGCAGGTGAAGAAGACGTCGACCCGGCTCGCCGACGGCCGTGAGCTGCTCTACTACGACTCGCGGGACGACGTCGTACGGGACGAGACGGACACCCGGCCGCTCGACCCCGTCTCCACCGCCTCGGAGGTCCGCCGCGACCCCCTGCTCGGGGACTCCGTGGCCATCGCCTCCCACCGCCAGGGCCGCACCTACCACCCGCCCGCCGACGCCTGCCCCCTGTGCCCCTCGCGCGACGGGCGGCACAGCGAGATCCCGGCCGCCGACTACGACGTGGCCGTCTTCGAGAACCGCTTCCCGTCCCTCGCCGGGGCATCCGGCCGCTGCGAGGTCGTCTGCTTCACCCCCGACCACGACGCCTCCTTCGCCGACCTGACCGAGGAGCAGGCCGCCCTCGTCCTGGAGGCCTGGACCGACCGGACCGCCGAACTCGCCGAACTCCCGCAGGTGGAGCAGGTGTTCTGCTTCGAGAACCGGGGCGCCGAGATCGGCGTCACCCTCGGCCACCCGCACGGCCAGATCTACGGCTACCCCTTCACCACGCCCCGCACCGCCCTGATGCTCCGCTCGCTGGCAGAACACCGCGAGCGCACCGGCGGCCGCAACCTCTTCGACGATGTGGTCGAGCGCGAGCTCGCCGAGCGCGTCCGCGTCGTCCTGGAGGGCGAGCACTGGGTCGCCTTCGTGCCGTACGCCGCGCACTGGCCGTACGAGGTGCACCTCTACCCCCGTCGGCGCGTCCCGGACCTGCGGGCCCTGGACGACGAGGCGCGCACAGAGTTCCCACAGATCTATCTGGAACTCTTGAGGCGCTTCGACCGGATCTTCGGGGAAGCCGAACCGCCCACGCCGTACATTTCGGCCTGGCACCAGGCGCCCTTCTCCGAAAGCGCCGACCGGCACGAATTCGCTCTGCATCTGGAGCTTTTCACCGTTCGCCGTACTTCCGGCAAGCTGAAGTTCCTCGCGGGTTCCGAATCCGGCATGAGTGTGTTCATCAATGACGTGCCGCCGGAGGCCGCGGCCCGGCGACTGCGAGAGGTAGCGAGTTCATGAGCGGGAAGTACCTGGTCACCGGCGGCGCCGGCTATGTCGGCAGCGTGGTCGCGCGCCACCTCCTGGAGGCGGGCCACACGGTGACCGTCCTCGACGACCTCTCCACGGGCTTCCGGGAGGCCGTCCCGGCGGGCGCGGAGCTCATCGAGGGCCGCATCCAGGACGCCGCGCGCTGGCTGGACGCCTCGTACGACGCCGTACTGCACTTCGCCGCGTTCTCGCAGGTCGGCGAGTCGGTGGCCATCCCCGAGAAGTACTGGACGAACAACGTCGGCGGCACCATGGCGCTCCTTGACGCGATGCGCGCGGCGGGCGTGCGCAAGCTGGTGTTCTCCTCCACCGCCGCGACCTACGGCGAACCGGCCTCCGCCCTGCTCACCGAGGCCGACCCGACCGCCCCCACCAGCCCCTACGGCGCCTCCAAGCTCGCCGTCGACCACATGATCACCGGCGAGGCCGCCGCCCACGGCCTCGCGGCCGTCTCGCTGCGGTACTTCAACGTGGCCGGGGCGTACGGAAACTGCGGCGAGCGCCACGAACCCGAGTCGCATCTGATCCCGCTGGTCCTCCAGGTCGCCCTCGGCAAGCGGGAGTCGATCTCGGTCTTTGGGGACGACTACCCGACCCCGGACGGCACCTGCGTACGCGACTACATCCATGTCGCCGACCTGGCCGAGGCGCATCTGCTGGCGCTGGACGCGGCCACCGCGGGCGAGCACCTGATCTGCAACCTCGGCAACGGCAACGGCTTCTCCGTCCGCGAGGTCATCGAGACCGTACGGAAGGTCACCGGGCACCCGGTTCCCGAGGTCACGGCCGGGCGGCGGCCGGGCGACCCGGCGGTCCTGGTGGCCTCCGCCGCCCGCGCGCACGAGCGGCTCGGCTGGCAGCCCTCCCGCGCGGACCTCGCGGGGATCGTCGCGGACGCCTGGGACTTCGCCCGGCGGGAGAACGCGGATGGCTGATCCCGCTGACATCGCTGACATCACTGACATCGCCGAGGAGTTCCAGGAGCTGTACGGCAGGGCCCCCGAGGGGGTCTGGGAGGCGCCCGGTCGGGTCAATCTCATCGGGGAGTACACCGACTTCAACGACGGCTTCGTGATGCCGCTGGCGCTGCCGCACACAGCGGTCGCGGCGGTCGCGCGGCGCACCGACGGGGTGCTCAGGCTGCACTCGGCGGACATGGACGGCGGGGTGGTCGAGCTCGACGCCGATGCCCTGGAGCCGCTCTCGGGCAGTGGCTGGGCGGCGTACCCGGCGGGTGTGGTCTGGGCGCTGCGGGCGGCGGGGCACCCGGTGACGGGCGCGGACGTCCATCTGTCGTCGGCGGTGCCGACCGGCGCGGGGCTCTCCTCCTCGGCTGCCCTGGAGGTCGTGACCGCGCTCGCCCTGAACGACCTGTACGGACTCGGGCTCGCCCGGCCCGAGTTGGCGCGCCTCGCACAGCGCGCCGAGAACGCCTTCGTGGGCGTCCCCTGCGGGATCATGGACCAGACCGCGTCCGCCTGCTGCGCCGAGGGCCATGTGCTCCACCTGGACACCAGGGACCTCTCGCTGCGCCAGGTCCCCTTCGACCTCGCGGCGCACGGACTCGCGCTCCTCGTCGTGGACACCCGGGTGAAGCACGCGCTCGGAGACGGCGCGTACGCCGATCGGCGCGCCGCCTGCGAGGCGGGTGCGCGGGCGCTCGGTGTGCGCACCCTGCGCGAGGTTCCTTACGCGCACCTCGACACTGCGCTGGCCAGGCTCGACTCCGAAACCGTTCGCCGGTGCGTACGCCATGTGGTGAGCGACAACGAGCGGGTGGAGCGGGTCGCGGCGCACCTCGCGGCGGGCGATCCGCGCGCGGCCGGCCCGGTCCTGACCGAGGGCCACGCCTCGCTCCGCGACGATCTGCGGGTCTCCTGCGCCGAGTTGGACCTGGTGGTGGCCGCGTCGGTGGCGGCCGGGGCGCTCGGCGCGCGGATGACGGGCGGCGGCTTCGGCGGGTCCGCGATCGTCCTGGCCGAGGCGGCGACGGTGGACACGGTCACCAAGTCGGTCGAGGAGGCGTTCGCGGCGGCCGGCTGCACCGCGCCCAGGGTCTTCCCGGCGGTCCCGTCGGCGGGAGCGCGCCGCAGGAGCTGACCGGGGGCTCGCGGCCCGCCCCGGCTCACAGCCGCTTGGTCAGGATGAACTCCGTTACGCCCGGCGGATAGTCGGGCACCTCGCCCACCACCTCGTACCCCTGCCTGCGGTAGAAGCCCGGCGCCTGGAAGTCCCAGGTCTCCAGGCGCGACCAGGCGCAGGAGTGCTCGGTGCGGGCCGACTCCTCGGCGCGCGCGAGGAGTTCGGCGCCGAGGCCCGTGCCCCGGTGTGCCGCGTCCACCCACAGCAGGTCCACATGGAGCCAGGTCGCCCAGGTGCGGCCGGTGAGGCCGCCCGCCAGGGCGCCCTTCTCGTCCAGCGCCCAGACGTGCAGCGGCTGTTCCTTCTCGCCCGGGGCGCCGCGCAGGGCGCGCAGTGCCGAAGAACGTTCCGTATTGGTGTCCTTGAGCCGCTGACCCAGCAGAATCCGTCGCGCCTTGTCCACTTCCGTCTCAAAACGAAACATGGGCCACACCCTAAACACCCTGGCCAATCAGTTCTGCAATTTGCCTTCCGCTTCCGGCCGACGGCCCTACTCTGAAGCACAGCACCGGTGGGGGCCGGTGTTGATCAGGGGGCGAGACAGTCGGGTACGACGCCCGGGGTGGGGTACACGTCAGTCCACGGCGGCGGCCGCGCGACTGCCGTTCCCCCTGTTCCGGGCGCCGTGCCCTGACCGGTCCGTTCCCCGACGCATGGGGGTGTCTGTGGTTCGTATCCGGGTTCTCGTGGTGGATGACCACCGAATCTTCGCTGAGTCGCTGGCCGCCGCCCTGGCGGCCGAGCCCGACGTCGACGTCGCGGCCGCCGGCAGCGGCCCGGCCGCGCTGCGCTGTCTGGAGCGGGGGGCCTCCGAGGGGCGCCGCTTCGACGTGATGCTCGTCGACGCCGACCTCGGCACGCTCGCCGGGGCACCGGTGGCCCGCGCCGTGCCGGACGGCGGTGGTGCCGACGGCCTGGTGGACGGCATCTCGCTGGTCGCCGGGGTCCGTTCGGGCCAGCCCGCCGTGCGTACGGTGGTGCTCGCCGAGAAGGACGACCCGCGCCGCGCCGCGCTCGCCCTCCAGGCGGGGGCGTCCGGCTGGGTCGCCAAGGACTGCTCGCTGCAGCGGCTGCTCGCGGTGATCAGGGGCGTACTGCGGGACGAGACGCATCTGCCGCCCGCGCTGCTCACCGGCGTCCTGCGCGAGCTCACCGCCGCCCGCAAGCACCGCACCGAGAGCGAGCGCCTGGTGGAGTCGCTGACCCCGCGCGAGCGCGAGGTGCTGCGGTGCATGGTCGCCGGGTTAGGACGCAAGGCGGTCGCCGAGCGCCTCTTCCTCTCCCCGCACACGGTCCGCACGCACATGCAGAACGTGCTGGGCAAGCTCGGTGTGCACTCCACGCTGGCCGCCGTCGCGCTGGCGCGCCGGGCCGGGGTCGGGCCGGCCGACCTAGCCGGGGATGTTGTCGAACGGGGCGGTCAACTGGCGTAGCAGCCCGGCCAGTTCACCCCGCTGGGTGCGCGAAAGCTGGGCCAGGATGGCCCGCTCCTGCTCCAGGAGCCCGGCCAGTGCCTGGTCCGCGCGGTCGCGCCCCTCGGGGGTGAGGCGGACCAGCACCCCGCGCCGGTCGCTGGGGTCGGGGAGCCGCTCGACCAGGCCCTTCTTGGCGAGCCGGTCGATCCTGTTGGTCATGGTGCCGGAGGTGACCAGCGTCTGGGTGAGCAGCTGCCCGGGAGAGAGCTGGTAGGGCGCGCCCGCGCGCCGCAGCGACGTCAGGACGTCGAACTCCCAGGGCTCCAGCTGGTGCTCGGAGAAGGCGAGTCTGCGCGCCCGGTCGAGGTGGCGCGCCAGCCTGCTGACGCGGCTGAGTACCTCCAGCGGCTCCACGTCGAGGTCCGGGCGCTCGCGGCGCCATGCTGAGACCAGTCGGTCGACCTCGTCCTCCATGACGATCAGTGTAGAGGGTCTGTCGATGTGAAGTCTCTTGACGTCAAGATATATAAACCCCCACCATTGGGCATGGAGGGGCCGGGACCCTGTTCCGCTTCGCCCACCCGTACCTGCAAGGGGGCTCGAACATGCATTCCGATTTCGTCCCGGAGTCCGTCGAGGCGCCGCCCCGGGAGTCCACCGCCACGTCCGCCCGGACACCTGCCCAGCTGCCCGCTCCCCTCTGGGATCCGCAGCAGTACCTGCACCATTCCGGCCATCGCACCCGACCGTTCCTCGATCTTCTGGCGAGGATCCCGGCGCTGCCGGGCTCCGCCGGCGCGGCCGCCGCCGACACGGCCGCCGCCGGGGGAGTGGGCGCCCCGCGCACCCCGGACGTCCCTCCGGGCCCCGGGAGCCCCCCGCCCGCCCGGATCGCGGACCTCGGGTGCGGCCCGGGAAACGTCACCACGCTGCTCGCCGACCGCTGGCCCGACGCCCGCGTCACCGGCTTCGACCTCTCGCCCGAGATGCTCGCCCAGGCCGACAAGGACCACGCGGGCACCACCCGGGGCGGCGGCTGGCTGGACTTCCGCCCCGCCGACCTCGCCCACTGGACGCCGGAGGAGCCGTACGACCTGATCGTCTCCAACGCGGCCCTCCAGTGGGTCCCCAACCACCCGGAGTCCTTCGCCCGCTGGCTCGACGGCCTCACCGCCGGCGGCACCCTCGCCTTCCAGGTCCCCGGCAACTTCACCTCGCCCAGCCACGCCCTGCTCGGCGAGCTCTGCGAGTCGCCGCGCTGGCGCGGCCTGCTGGGCGACCACGGGCGCCGCTACGTCCACATCCTCGAACCCGCCGACTACCTGCTGCGTCTGACGGACCTCGGCTGCGAGGCGGACGTCTGGGAGACGACCTACTCACAGCTGCTGCCCGGCGAGGACCCGGTCCTGGACTGGGTCAAGGGCACCGCCCTGCGCCCGGCCCTGACCGCGCTCGCCGACGACGAGGAGGCGACCGAGGCCTTCCTCGCCGAATACCGCGACCTGCTGCGCCGCGCGTACCCGCCGGGCGCGTACGGCACGGTCTTCCCGTTCCGCCGGATCTTCGCGATCGCGCGCAGAAAGGACCGCTGATGTAGTGCGCGCACACGGCAGTGCCCCGCGCCCCTGGAAAGGGACGCGGGGCACTCTCATGTCACGGCCTAGTAG
Organism: Streptomyces sp. NBC_00224; assembly: GCF_041435195.1. NCBI lineage: Bacteria > Bacillati > Actinomycetota > Actinomycetes > Kitasatosporales > Streptomycetaceae > Streptomyces > Streptomyces sp. NBC_00224. Next base: position 4,163,100 of record NZ_CP108106.1, on the reverse strand, counting down.
AGGTCGCGGTACGCGTTCCAGCCGTCGCCCAGCTTCACGCGGGACTTGAAGCCGCCGTAGCCGTTCGAGTCGTAACGGAACGCCTCGCCACGGGAGTTGGTGGCGATCAGGTCCGCGCGGCCGTCACCGTTGAGGTCGCCGGGCGCCGCGATGTTCTTGAACTGCTGCCAGCCGGGGCCGACGTAGACCCGCGCCTTGAACGGCGAGGTGGAGACGCCGGTGCCCTGGTACAGGTACAGCTTGCCGTCGCCGGTGCGCGCGACGATGTCCGTGAGCCCGTCCCCGGTGAGGTCACCGGCCCCGACGATCTTGTCGTACGCGTTCCAGCCGCCGCCGATGTTCAGGCGGGAGGAGAACTGGTAGCCGTTGCCGTAGCCCCGGTACAGCGAGAGCGCGCCGGAGCCGTCGCGGGCCAGCAGGTCGTTCTTGCCGTCGTTGTTCAGGTCGCCCGCGCCGACGAGGGTGTTGAAGCCGCCCCAGCCGCCGCCCGCGTCACTGAGGTTGACGCCGATGTAGAGGTGGCCGTCGCCCCACTGGAGCAGGTCGCCGTAGAGCCCGCCGCTGATCGAGGCCGCGAAGGCGAGGCGGCGCGAGTTCGCGAAGACGCCGTCGTCGCTGGCCCGGTAGCGCTGCGAGAGCTGGCCGTTGTACTCGGAGTAGTACTGCCAGAGCGTGCCCTTGGTGTCGCGGCCGATGATGCTGCTCTTCACCGGGGTCGCGTTGGCGCCCGTACCGCTGAAGGCCTGGGTGTACTCCCAGCCCGAGCCCATCTTCGTGGGGCTGTTGAAGTTGCCCTTGCCGTCGGCCGCGTAGAAGTACAGCGTGCCGCCGTTGCTGCGGGCCGCGATGTCGGCGTAGCCGTCGCCGTTGCCGTCGTCGAGCGAGAGGATCTGGTTGTACGCGGTCCAGCCGCCGCCGATCCTGACGCGGGACTTCAGCGGGTCGGCCGCGTTGCCGGTGCCCGCGTAGAAGTACAGGTCGCCGCCCGGGGTGCGGGCCACGACGTCGCCGAAGCCGTCGCCGTTCATGTCGTTCGCGCCGACCAGCTGGTCGTAGCCCTGCCAGCCGCCGCCGACCTTGATGCGCCCGGCGAACGGGTCACCGGCCGAGACGCCCTTGCCCGGGTACAGGTACAGGTCGCCGCCGGGCGTGCGGGCCAGGAGGTCGCCCTTGCCGTCACCGGTCACATCGGCCGCGCCGACGATCTTGTTGTAGGCGTTCCAGCCGCCGCCCGACCAGGTCGGGTAGTTGGAGCCGCTGTTCGTCACGTCGGCGTAGAGCGAGAGCGTTCCGTCCGGCTGCACGGTCAGCAGCTCGGGGGTGTCGTTCCCGTCCAGGTCGCCGGGCGTGACGAGGTCCTTGTAGGCGCCGAAGGAGTTGGCGTACTCCCCGTTGTCCTTCTCGGTCCAGGTCTCCAGGTACGTCCGGTTGTCGACGCCCCGGTAGAGCAGGTCCGTGGACCCGTCTTTGTTGAGGTCGAGGCGCGGCTTGGCGGCGGTGGCGGCCGCGACGGCCGACGACCGGTGGAGACGCTCGGGGAGCGCGCCCGCGGGGCTGCCGGCGGACGGCCTGGCGGCCTCGGCGGTCGCCTTCGGGGCCTTCGGCGCCTCGTCGGCCGAGGCCGTGCCCGAAAGGAGCATGCCGGCCGAGAGCGCGAGGGCGGTGCAGGCCGTGAGGCGGCCGGGGCGCAAGGTGCGCACAGAAGACAAAATTCCCCCCAGGGAATATGCGGGTGGAACCGGGTCGAATTCATCGCGGCTCACGCGAAAGCGGAGCACGCGGGAGCATTCCTCGTTGGGCCCACACGCAGCGCGTCGAAAAGGACGTTGAGGCACGCGTGGCCGCTCACGAAGGAATGCGGGAATCCCCCCCGGGAATGTGCGTGAAGCCTACAGCTGATACGGGGGTGGTTGAAGTGGAAAATGGGCCACGAGTGAAACTCGCGACCCATTCGAGATCATTCGGGACCCACCCACCGCTCAGCTCTTGCGGTGCCCTATCAGCCGCGGTTTCTGCTCCAGGCCGTCGAGGCCGTGCCACGCCAGGTTCACCAGGTGCGCGGCGACCTCCGCCTTCTTGGGCTTGCGCACGTCCAGCCACCACTGGCCGGTCAGCGCGACCATCCCGACCAGCGCCTGCGCGTACAGCGGGGCGAGCTTGGGGTCGAAGCCGCGGGCCTTGAACTCCAGGCCGAGGATGTCCTCGACCTGGGTCGCGATGTCGGAGATCAGCGAGGCGAAGGTGCCCGTCGACTGGGCGACCGGCGAGTCCCGGACCAGGATCCGGAACCCGTCGGTGTACTTCTCGATGTAGTCGAGCAGCGCGAACGCGGCCTGCTCCAGGAGCTCGCGCGGGTGCCCCGCCGTCAGGGCGCCCGTCACCCCCTCCAGGAGCGAACGCATCTCGCGGTCGACCACCACCGCGTACAGCCCCTCCTTGCCGCCGAAGTGCTCGTAGACCACCGGCTTGGAGACGCCGGCCTTCGCCGCGATCTCCTCCACCGAGGTGCCCTCGAAGCCCTTCTCGGCGAAGAGCGTGCGGCCGATGTCCAGCAACTGCTCCCTGCGCTCCGCGCCCGTCATCCGGGTACGGCGGGTCCGCCGGGGTCGTTCGGTGCCCGCCGAGCCGTTGTTGCTGGTCGTGCGGGTGGTGCTGGAGTCGGTCGCCACGTCCTCCATCATGCCGCCTCTGCGGCCTTCTCCTTACGGGCGCTCTCCTCGTGGGCCTTCTCCGCCCGCCGGGAGGGCGCGCCGGGCTCGCTGCGCTTGGCGTCGAGGCGGGCCTCGGTGGGCCAGCGCACGTCGTACGCCCAGCCCAGCTGCTCGCACCAGCGGATGATCCGGGCGCTGGAGTCGATCTGGCCGCGCATCACGCCGTGCCGCGCCGAGGTCGGGTCGGCGTGGTGCAGGTTGTGCCAGGACTCGCCGCACGACAGGACCGCCAGCCACCACACGTTGCCGGAGCGGTCGCGGGACTTGAAGGGGCGCTTGCCGACCGCGTGGCAGATGGAGTTGATGGACCAGGTCACGTGGTGCAGCAGTGCGACGCGGACCATCGATCCCCAGAAGAACGCGGTGAACGCGCCCCACCAGGACATCGTCACCAGACCGCCGACGACCGGCGGGATGGCGAGGGACAGGATCGTCCACCAGACGAAGTCGCGCGAGATCCGGCGGATCGCCGGGTCCTTGATCAGGTCGGGCGCGTACTTCTCCTGCGAGGTCTGCTCCTCGTTGAACATCCAGGCGATGTGGGCCCACCACAGGCCCTTCATCAGCGCGGGCAGCGTCTCGCCGAACCGCCACGGAGAGTGCGGGTCGCCCTCCGCGTCGGAGAACTTGTGGTGCTTGCGGTGGTCCGCCACCCAGCGCACCACCGGGCCCTCCACGGCCATCGACCCGGCCACCGCGAGGGCGATCCGCAGCGGGCGCTTGGCCTTGAAGGAGCCGTGCGTGAAGTAGCGGTGGAAGCCGATCGTGACGCCGTGGCAGCCCAGGTAGTACATGAAGACCATGAGGCCCAGGTCCAGCCAGCTCACACCCCAGCCCCAGGCCAGCGGCACCGCGGCGAGCAGGGCCACGAACGGCACGACGATGAAGAGCAGCAGCGCGATCTGTTCGACGGACCGTTTGCTCTCGCCCCCGCGGGTGGCGGAGGGACCCGGCGGCTCGGTGGCCGGGTCGACGAGGTCAGGGCTTGTGGTCATGCGGAATCCCCCTGCGGGGTGAGAGAGGAAGACGAGAGGCCAGGCTACGCATCCGTAACCTACGGCGACGTAAGTATGGCAGTGCCGCCGCCCCGTACAAGAGGGCAGTGGACTGCGACGCGCGTACGGACACCTATCCTGGGTCTCGTCGGACAGCGCGGTCCGCAAGCCTCCAGTACCCCTCCAGACGTGCTCAAACACTGCAAGGAGCCGCACCTGTGAGCAGTGCCGACCAGACCCCCGCCGCCAGCCCCGAGCTTCGCGCCGACATCCGCCGACTGGGTGACCTCCTGGGCGAGGCGCTCGTCCGCCAGGAAGGGCCCGAGCTCCTGGAGCTCGTCGAGCGCGTGCGCGCCCTCACCCGTACGGACGGCGAGGCCGCCGCCGAGCTGCTCGGCGGCACCGAGGTGGAGACCGCCGCCAAGCTCGTACGGGCCTTCTCCACCTACTTCCACCTCGCCAACGTCACCGAGCAGGTGCACCGCGGCCGTGAGCTGCGCGCCCACCGGGCCGCCGAGGGCGGGCTCCTCGCCCGCACCGCCGACATGCTCAAGGACGCCGACCCCGAGCACCTGCGCGAGACGGTCAAGAACCTGAACGTGCGCCCGGTCTTCACCGCGCACCCCACCGAGGCGGCCCGCCGCTCCGTCCTCAACAAGCTGCGCCGGATCGCGGCGCTCCTGGACACCCCGGTCACCGAGGCCGACCGGCGCCGCCACGACCTGCGGCTCGCCGAGAACATCGACCTCATCTGGCAGACCGACGAGCTGCGCGTGGTCCGCCCGGAGCCCGCCGACGAGGCGCGCAACGCCATCTACTACCTGGACGAGCTGCACGCCAACGCGGTCGGCGACGTCCTGGAGGACCTGGCGGCCGAGCTGGAGCGGGTCGGCGTCGAGCTGCCCGCCGGCACCCGGCCGCTCACCTTCGGCACCTGGATCGGCGGCGACCGCGACGGCAACCCCAACGTGACCCCCCAGGTCACCTGGGACGTGCTGATCCTCCAGCACGAGCACGGCATCAACGACGCGCTCGAAGTGATCGACTTCCTGCGCGGGCTGCTCTCCAACTCGATCCGGTACGCGGGCGCCACCGAGGAGCTCCTCGCCTCCCTCCAGGCCGACCTGGAGGCGCTCCCCGAGATCAGCCCCCGCTACAAGCGGCTCAACGCCGAGGAGCCCTACCGGCTCAAGGCGACCTGCGTACGGCAGAAGCTCGTCAACACCAAGGAGCGGCTCGCCAAGGGCACCCCGCACCAGAGCGGCCGCGACTACCTGGGCACCTCCGAGCTGCTCGCCGACCTCACGCTGATCCAGACGTCGCTGCGCGCCCACCGCGGCGCGCTCTTCGCGGACGGCCGGATGGACCGGACGATCCGCACCCTGGCCGCGTTCGGCCTCCAGCTCGCCACCATGGACGTACGCGAGCACGCGGACGCCCACCACCACGCCCTCGGTCAGCTCTTCGACCGCCTGGGCGAGGAGTCCTGGCGGTACGCGGACATGCCGCGCGAGTACCGGCAGAAGCTGCTCGCCAAGGAGCTCCGCTCCCGCCGCCCGCTGGCCCCCACACCCGCGCCGCTGGACGAGGCCGGGCAGAAGACCCTGGGCGTCTTCGGCACGATCAAGGAGGCCTTCGAGCGGTTCGGCCCCGAGGTCATCGAGTCGTACATCATCTCGATGTGCCAGGGCGCCGACGACGTCTTCGCGGCGGCCGTGCTCGCCCGCGAGGCCGGGCTCGTCGATCTGCACGCGGGCTGGGCGAAGATCGGCATCGTGCCGCTCCTGGAGACCACGGACGAGCTGCGCGCCGCCGACGTCATCCTCGACGAGATGCTGGCGGACCCCTCCTACCGGCGCCTCGTCTCGCTGCGCGGCGACGTCCAGGAGGTCATGCTCGGCTACTCCGACTCCTCCAAGTTCGGCGGCATCACCACCAGCCAGTGGGAGATCCACCGCGCCCAGCGCCGGCTGCGCGACGTCGCCCACCGCTACGGCGTACGGCTGCGGCTCTTCCACGGCCGCGGCGGCACCGTCGGCCGCGGTGGCGGCCCCTCGCACGACGCGATCCTGGCGCAGCCCTGGGGCACCCTGGAGGGCGAGATCAAGGTGACCGAGCAGGGCGAGGTCATCTCCGACAAGTACCTCATCCCGTCGCTGGCCAGGGAGAACCTGGAGCTGACGGTGGCAGCCACCCTCCAGGCGTCCGCCCTGCACACGGCCCCGCGCCAGTCCGACGAGGCGCTCGCGCGCTGGGACGCGGCGATGGACACGGTCTCCGACGCGGCCCACGCGGCCTACCGCAAGCTCGTCGAGGACCCTGACCTGCCGGCGTACTTCTTCGCCTCCACGCCCGTCGACCAGCTCGCCGAGCTGCACCTGGGCTCGCGCCCCTCGCGCCGCCCGGACTCCGGCGCGGGCCTGGACGGGCTGCGGGCCATCCCGTGGGTGTTCGGCTGGACGCAGTCGCGGCAGATCGTGCCCGGCTGGTTCGGCGTCGGGTCGGGCCTCAAGGCGCTGCGCGAGGCCGGTCTGGACACGGTCCTGGACGAGATGCACGAGCAGTGGCACTTCTTCCAGAACTTCATCTCCAACGTCGAGATGACGCTGGCCAAGACCGATCTGCGGATCGCCCGCCACTACGTCGACACGCTGGTGCCGGACGAGCTCAGGCACGTCTTCGCCGACATCGAGGCGGAGCACGCGCTCACCGTGAGCGAGGTGCTGCGCATCACCGGCGGCGAGGAGCTGCTCGGCTCGCACCCGGTGCTCCAGCAGACCTTCGCGATCCGGGACGCCTATCTGGACCCGATCTCCTACCTCCAGGTGTCCCTGCTCGCCCGTCAGCGGGCCGAGGCGGAGCGCGGCGAGAGCCCCGACCCGCTGCTCGCACGGGCGCTGCTGCTCACCGTCAACGGTGTGGCGGCGGGCCTGCGCAACACCGGCTGATCCCCGCGCGGAACATGGCGAAGCCCCGGTGGCCGATCGGCTGCCGGGGCTTTGTGGTGCGGTGGCGCGTTAGAGCCTGTCTTTGAACCCCCGTCGTCCGCCCGCACGCCGAGCGTGCGTGCCGGGCGTCGGGGCGCAGACGGGGGTTCAAAGACAGGCTCTTAGGAGTTGTACGTCGACTGCGCGCGCTCAAGACCCTCGATGACCAGCGCCTCGACGGCGTCGGCCGCGCGGTCCACGAAGTAGTCGAGCTCTTTGCGCTCGGTCGACGAGAAGTCCTTCAGGACGAAGTCCGCGACCTGCATACGGCCCGGCGGGCGCCCGATGCCGAAGCGGACGCGGTGGTAGTCCGGGCCGAACGACTTGGTCATCGACTTGAGGCCGTTGTGGCCGTTGTCGCCGCCGCCGAGCTTCAGGCGGAGCACTCCGTAGTCGATGTCCAGCTCGTCGTGGACGGCCACGATGTTCTCGGTGGGGACCTTGTAGAAGTCCCGCAGCGCGGTGACGGGCCCGCCGGAGAGGTTCATGTACGACAGGGGCTTCGCCAGGATCACCCGGCGGTTCAGCGGCCCGGCCGGGCCGATGCGGCCCTCGACGACCTGGGCCCGCGCCTTGTGCGCCTTGAACTTGGCGCCCATGCGTCCCGCGAGCAGGTCCGCGACCATGAACCCGATGTTGTGCCGGTTGGCGGCGTACTCGGGGCCGGGGTTGCCGAGGCCCACGACGAGCCAGGGGGCGTCCATGTGCGTCTGTCTCCGCGGGGAGTAGGGGGGGAGGGGGTGCGGGGGGCGCCGGAGCGCCCCCCACTCAGGCTCAGGCCTCGGCGGACTCGGCGCCCTCGGCGTCGGCGGCCGGCTCCTCGGCCTGGGCGGCCAGGATCTGGATGACGACGGCCTCGGGGTCGGTGGCCAGGGTGGTGCCCTTGGGCAGCGCGATGTCCTTGGCGTGGATGGAGGCGCCGGCCTCCAGGCCCGCGATGGAGACGGTGACGGAGGTCGGGATGTGGGTGGCCTCGGCCTCGACGGAGAGCGTGTTCAGCACGTTCTCGACCAGGAAGCTGCCCGGGGCCAGCTCGCCCTCGGTCAGGACGCCGACCTCGACGGTGACCTTCTCGCCCTTCTTGACGAGCAGCAGGTCGACGTGGACCAGGTAGCCCTTGATGGCGTCGCGCTGGACGGCCTTCGGGATCGCGAGCTCGTTCTTGCCGTCGACGTCCAGGGAGAGCAGGACGTTCGGGGTGCGGAGCGCGAGCTGCAGCTCGTGGCCCGGCAGGGTCACGTGGACCGGCTCGGTGCCGTGGCCGTAGACGACGGCCGGAACCTTGTTGGCGCGGCGGATGGTGCGGGCGGCGCCCTTGCCGAACTCGGAACGGACCTCGGCGGCGATCTTGACCTCGGACATGTGCACTCCTCGTATACGCAGATGGATAGCTGTGGCGGGTTACCCGGCCACGACTGGCCTGCTACGAAGAGCGCGTCGATAACGGACCGCCGTACCTACGGGTACGGCCTCCCTCGCCGAGCAACTCGATGAGTCTACCCGGCGGGGAGGCCGTACCCAAAAGGATCTTTTGGAGCGGTGCTGCCTACTGCTCCTCGAAGAGGCTCGTCACCGAGCCGTCCTCGAAGACCTCGCGGACCGCGCGGGCGATCGACGGGGCGATCGACAGGACCGTGATCTTGTCGAGCTCCAGGTCGGACGGGTCCGGCAGGGTGTTCGTGAAGACGAACTCGCTGACCTTGGAGTTCTTCAGACGGTCGGCGGCGGGGCCGGACAGGATGCCGTGCGTGGCCGTCACGATGACGTCCTCGGCGCCGTGCGCGAACAGGGCGTCGGCGGCGGCGCAGATGGTGCCACCGGTGTCGATCATGTCGTCGACCAGGACGCAGACGCGGCCCTTGACGTCACCGACGACCTCGTGGACGGTCACCTGGTTGGCGACGTCCTTGTCACGGCGCTTGTGGACGATCGCCAGCGGCGCGTCCAGGCGGTCGCACCAGCGGTCGGCGACGCGCACGCGGCCGGCGTCCGGGGAGACGATCGTCAGCTTGGAGCGGTCGACCTTGGCGCCCACGTAGTCCGCGAGGACCGGCAGGGCGGTGAGGTGGTCGACCGGGCCGTCGAAGAAGCCCTGGATCTGGTCGGTGTGCAGGTCGACCGTGAGGATGCGGTCGGCACCCGCGGTCTTCAGCAGGTCCGCGACCAGCCGCGCCGAGATCGGCTCGCGGCCCTTGTGCTTCTTGTCCTGGCGGGCGTACCCGTAGGACGGCACGATCACGGTGATGGAGCGGGCCGACGCGCGCTTCAGCGCGTCGATCATGATGAGCTGCTCCATGATCCACTTGTTGATCGGAGCCGTGTGGCTCTGGATCAGGAAGCAGTCGGCGCCGCGCGCCGACTCCTGGAAGCGGACGTAGATCTCACCGTTGGCGAAGTCGAAGGCCTTCGTCGGCACGAGGCCGACACCCAGCTGGTGCGCGACCTCCTCGGCCAGCTCGGGGTGGGCGCGGCCGGAGAAGAGCATCAGCTTCTTCTCGCCGGTCGTCTTGATCCCGGTCACAGCACTGTCTCCTCAGAGGTGTCTTCTGCTGCTGAGCCCGCGCGGTCCCTTGGCGACGAGCCAGCCGAATCGTGTGCGCCTATCACGGTACGCCGTGACAGGCGCAGATGTTTCCGGTCAGTTTTCGCCAACGGCCTCTTCGGAGGCGGCCGAAGCCGCCTGCGCGGCCGCGCTGCCCGGCCGCTTGCGGGCCACCCAGCCCTCGATATTCCGCTGCTGGCCGCGCGCGACGGCCAGCGAACCGGCGGGTACGTCCTTGGTGATGACGGACCCGGCCGCGGTGTAGGCGCCGTCCCCCACTGTGACAGGAGCAACAAACATGTTGTCCGAGCCCGTCTTGCAGTGCGAGCCGATCGTGGTGTGGTGCTTGGCCTCGCCGTCGTAGTTCACGAAGACGCTCGCGGCGCCGATGTTCGTGAACTCGCCGATGGTGGCGTCACCCACGTACGACAGGTGCGGGACCTTGGTGCCCTCGCCGATCGTCGCGTTCTTGGTCTCGACGTACGTGCCGATCTTGGCCTTCACGCCGAGGCGGGTGCCCGGGCGCAGATAGGCGTACGGGCCCACCGACGCGCCCTCGCCGACCTCGGAGTCGTACGCCACGGTGTTGTCCACGCGCGCGTCCGGGCCCACCTTGGTGTCGGTCAGCCGGGAGTTGGGGCCAACCTCGGCGCCGCGGCCCAGGTGCGTGCCGCCGAGCAGCTGGGTGCCCGGGTGGACCAGCGAGTCCTGCTCGAAGGTGACGGTGACGTCGACGAAGGTGGTGGCCGGGTCGACGACGGTCACGCCCGCGAGCATCGCGCGCTCAAGAAGGCGGTCGTTGAGCAGCCGGCGGGCCTCCGCGAGCTGGACGCGGTTGTTGATGCCGAGGATCTCGCGGTGGTCGCCGCCGACCGAGGCGCCGACGCGGTGCCCGGCCTCGCGCAGGATGCCGAGGACGTCGGTCAGGTACTCCTCGCCCTGGCTGTTGTCGGTGCGGACCTTGCCGAGCGCGTCCGCGAGCAGGGCGCCGTCGAAGGCGAAGACGCCGGAGTTGATCTCCTTGATGGCGCGCTGGGCGTCCGTGGCGTCCTTGTGCTCGACGATCCCGGTGACCGCGCCGGACGCGCCGTCGCGCACGATCCGGCCGTAGCCGGTCGAGTCGGGGACCTCGGCGGTGAGCACGGTGACGGCGTTGCCGTCCTGCTCGTGCGTACGGGTCAGGGCGGCCAGCGTGGCGCCGGTGAGCAGCGGGGTGTCGCCGCAGACCACGACGACGGTGCCCTCGATCGTCTGGCCGAGCTCTTCGAGGGCCATCCGGACCGCGTGGCCGGTGCCGTTCTGCTCGTACTGGACGGCGGTGCGCACCGAGGCGTCGATCGCGCCGAGGTGGGCGCCGACCTGCTCGCGGGCGTGGCCGACGACCACGACGAGGTGCTCGGGGTCGAGCTCGCGGGCGGCCGCCACGACGTGGCCGACGAGCGAGCGCCCGCAGATCTCGTGCAGGACCTTGGGGGTGGCCGACTTCATACGGGTGCCCTCACCCGCGGCGAGGACGACGACGGCTGCCGGGGGATTGGCGCTCACGGGAATGCCCTTCGGCTTTGTGTGGTGGACATCCGCAGGATACCGGGGGGTCTGGGGGCCGAAATGCCAGGAGGGTCGGCGGGAGCGGAACAGAAGTCGGCGGGAGGAGAACAGAAAGGGAGCGGCGGGGAAAAACAACCGGGTCCCGACCGTTGTGGTCAGGACCCGAACTGCGCTGGCTCCCCCGCCAGGACTCGAACCCGGACATAAGGCACCAAAAGCCTCAGTGCTGCCAATTACACCACGGGGGATGGAAACCGGTTCGACCGGACATTGCGTCAGGTCACCGGATCGGCACCCCACACTATGCCGTACCGAGCCCCTTCCGTGCGACGGTGCCGATCACGGTGATCGCCGCGAGGACGGCCGAAGTCGCCGGAAAATCGCTGGCGGGCGCCCGTAGGCTGGATGGCATGACCGCAACGGGGGCAGACCACGACTCCGCGGGGACGACCTCCCGCGGCTGGTGGTGGTGGGAACGGCGGCGCAGTGCCGTCCTGGACATCGGACTGGGGCTGGCCTCCGCGTTCGAGTGCGCACTGGAAGGTGTGAAGTTCGCCGGGGACGCGGGGGTCCCCGTACCGGCCGGAGTGCTGTTCGGCCTGGCCGCCGGGGTGACCCTGGCCGCGCGGCGGCGCTGGCCGGTCGCGGTCGTGCTGGTCTCGATCGCCGTGACCCCGGCCAACATGGGCTTTCTGCTCGGCATCGTCGGGCTGTACACGCTGGCCGCCTCCGAGGTGCCGCGCCGCATCACCGCCGCGCTGGCCGGAATGTGTCTGGCGGGCACGTTCATCGTCACTTTCGTACGGATGAACCAGAGCGTCGACGACGGCGCCTTCAACGGCGGGCGCTGGCTGGTCCCGCTCTTCTCCGGGGTGATGGCGCTCGGCCTGACCGCCCCGCCGCTGCTCCTGGGGCTCTATATAGGGGCCCGGCGGCGGCTGATGGAGTCCCTGCGCGAGCGCGCCGACTCGCTGGAGCGGGAGCTCTCGCTGCTCGCGGACCGCGCGGAGGAGCGCGCCGAGTGGGCCCGTACGGAGGAGCGCACCCGGATCGCCCGCGAGATGCACGACGTGGTCGCCCACCGGGTGTCCCTGATGGTGGTGCACGCCGCCGCGCTCCAGGCGGTCGCCCGCAAGGACCCGGAGAAGGCCGTCAAGAACGCGGTGCTCGTCGGCGACATGGGCCGCCAGGCGCTGACCGAGCTGCGCGAGATGCTCGGGGTGCTGCGGACCGGGGAGGCGGTGCGGGCCGAGGCTTCGGCGCCGGTCCCGCTCGCGGCCGTGGGCGCGGCCGCCGCGGCTGCCGCGGCCGCCGCCGAGGAGGGGCCGTGCCTGGCCGACATCGAGGCGCTGGTCGGCCAGTCCCGGGAGGCCGGGATGGTGGTCGAGATGACGGTCCACGGCGCGGTGCGGCTCTACGACGCGCTGGTGGAGCAGACCGCGTACCGGGTGGTGCAGGAGGCGCTCACGAATGTGCACAAGCACGCGGCGGGGGCGAAGGTGATGGTCCGGCTCGCCCATCGGGACGACGAGGTCGCGATGCAGGTCGAGAACGGGCCGGCGGACGGGGCGACGGCGGATGCCGGGCTTCCCAGTGGGGGCAATGGGCTGGTCGGGATGCGTGAGCGCGTCCTTGCCCTGGGGGGCGTGTTCGTTTCCGGGGTCACCGATGCGGGGGGTTGGCGGGTGTCGGCGGTGCTGCCGGACCGGGTGGCGCCGTAGGGCGTGCGGTCTCGTTTCCGACTGCGGGCCGGTGGGGGCTGGCCGCGCAGTTCCCCGCGCCCCTGAAGGGGGGCGTGGTCGCCGGCCTGCTGAGACGCAACCCCCTAGGGGCGCGGGGAACTGCGCGACCAGCCCCCACCGGCCCGCAGACGAAGCGCTACAAGAGTGTCGTCAGCGCGGGGACGTCAGACGGATCGGTTGGACTCCCGTCACCAACGTGTTCAGGGCCAGGTCCAGGTCCGCGCCCAGGTACCAGTCGCCCGTGTGGTCGATGCTGTAGACGCGGCCCTCGGTGTCGATGGCGAGGACCGCCTGCTGGTCGCCCTCCTCGCCGAGTGGGGCCAGCTCGGTTTCCAGGGCGCGGCCGAGGTCCGCGAACGTACGGGCCAGGTGCAGGCCCGCCACCGGGTCGAAGCGGATCGTCGCGGGCGCGTTGTGGCGGCCGGGGCCCGGTGCGGTCAGCCGCAGGCCGCCGAACTCGGCCCACGCCTCCACGGCCGCCGGGAACACGGTGTGCCGGTGCCCGGCGGGCGAGGCGTGCGAGCGCAGCACGTCGGCCCAGGCCTCGGCCTGCCTGATGTCCCAGCGGCCGGGGTGCCATCCGGCGGCGCGCAGCGCGGCGTCGACGGGGACGGGGAAGCGGGTGGTGGACACGTCCGGCATCGGGTTCGGTTCAGCCCTTCTCGGCGGCGGGGTCGACGGCGCGTACGCCGAAGTGGGCGAGGAGCGCGGTACAGGACCGGCAGGGCGGCGCGTAGCTGCCGTGCAGCGGGTCGCCGTCCTCGCGGATGCGGCGGGCCGTCACCTTGGCGTGCTTGAGCGCGCGGCGGGCCTCGCCGTGGGTCAGGGGCTTGCGTCCGGACCTGCGCGACTTGCCCGCGCGGGCCGACTCCAGGGAGGAGAGCTGGCGCGAGAGCAGGATCGCCTCCGGGCAGCGCCCGGTGAACCGCTCGCGCTGGCCGCTGGTGAGGGTGTCGTGGAAGTCCTGTACGAGCGGGTGGAGGGCCGGCGGCTGGTCGCCCTTGCCCGCGGTGCAGGTCAGCGTCTCGCCCCGGACCGAGAGCGCGGCGGCCACGGCGGGCAGGATGCCGTCGCGGCGGTACAGCAGGACGGGCGCGGAGGCGACCGTGGTGCTCCACTGCAGACGCGGGTCGCCGGTGCGCGGGTCCCCTGCCCCCGGGGCCCCGGCCCGGGGGTCCCCCGCCCGGGAGGCGTCGGCCGCCGTACCCGATATGTCGGTCGTTCCGTGCATGGTGCTCGCTGTCCCTCCCGTTGCCGGCACTGTCCGCAAGCCGGTGTCAACGCCCCCGTTAACGCCCCGTTGCGGGAACAGACTGCCAAATGTGCCCAGTGGTACGGAAGCTGGGGCTCTGATGTCACTACGTCCGTGTCGTCACCATCGCCGCACGGTGACCCGGTTGTGACACCTGGTCACGGTGGTGCGGGGCCCGGGTGCGGGGCCGGGACCCGGTATTGCCCCACCGCATAGTCTGGTCCTCACCAGCCAGACGCAGCAGCTCGCACGCAGGGGGCATCCGCCATGACGACAGGTCGGCTCGGGCACGCCGCGCCACCGAACGCGGCCTATGCCGGACAGGTCGTGAACTTCCCGGACCCGGTCCGCGCCTCCCGCCACCCCAGAGGGGTGCGGGTGGACGGCAATGGGCACCCGGACTTCTCCGCGTACGCGCGCGCGGCCGCCGAGATCGCGGAGCCGCCGGAGGGCTTCGGCGTGGACGAGCTGCGGCTGACCGACTACGTGTCGGCCAACGCGGCGCTCGCCGCCGACGGCCACGAGCTGTGGGACACCGTCCCCGCCGTGGCCACCCCGCACGGCTGGACCTGGCACCACGTGCCCGGCACCCGCCGCCTGGAGCTGGTCCCGGTCGAGGTGAAGGCGTTGCTGCGGCACCACGGCGGTCTGGCGACGACCAACGTCGACCAGGACAAGCGCGGCACCCGCCCGCTCCAGGAGACGCGCCCGGCGCACTTCGGCCTGCCCAAGGGCCTGGTCTCGGTCTCCGAGTCCCAACTCCTCGGTGTGGAGGAGGACTTGGGGTACCGGCTGCCGGGTGCGTACCGGGCGTTCCTGAAGGCGGCGGGCGGCTGTGCGCCGGTGGGCACGGCGCTCGACGCGGAGCTGGGGCTCCTGGTGGACCAGCCGTTCTTCACGGTGCGCGACCAGGCGGCGGTCAACGACCTCGTCTACATCAACAAGTGTCTGCGCGACCATCTGACCAAGGACTACCTGGCTGTGGCCTTCGTGCAGGGCGGCATCCTCGCCGTCAAGGTGAAGGGCTCCGCCATCGGCTCGGTCTGGTTCTGCGCGTACGACGACGCGCGCGACCAGGACGGCTGGAGCGTGCAGGAGCGCGTGGAGCGGCTGCTGCTGCCCTGCGGGACGGACTTCGACGACTTCCTCCAGCGGCTCGCGGGCAACCCGCCGGAGCTGGAGACCGTGGCGAACCTGATGGTGGACGGCGGCTTCGCGCACGCCGTGCCGGTGGGGGAGTGAGTGTGATGGTGACCTTCGCCCAGGCGCAGGAGCGCGCGGAAGAGTGGATCAACGGGGACGTGCCCGCGTACCAGCACCGTGAGGTGCGGGTGCGGGAGTTCGAGCTGGGCTTCGTGGTGTGGGCCGAGGACCGCGCCGAAGGCCCGTCCTCGGACGGCGGCCGTCAGCGGCTCGTCATCGCCCGGGACAGCGGAGAGGCCACGCTGTGGCCCGGTCTGCCGGTGGGTGAGGTCATCCGCCGGTACGAGGAGGAGTACGGCGTGCCGGACGAGCCCGAGGACGCGGTCCCCGCGCCCCCGCCCGAACGCATCGACCTCAACCAGACGTCGTTCCTGCTGACGCCCCCGGAGTGGCTCCAGGAGGCGGCGGACAGGATGGGCATTCCGGACCGCCGGGAGGCCGGCGGGACGCCGGGTGACGGGGGTGCGGGGTCCGGCGTTGCGCCGGAGCCGGTGGCACCCGTACCCGCCGCGGCCGCGCCGACGCCCGCGCCTGCGCAGCCCGCACCTGCACAGCACGCGCCTGCACAGCCCGGTCCCGCGCAGCCCGGTCCCGCCTGGCCCGGCGCGACGCCCCCGCCCGCCCCGGCGCCCGCGCCGTCCGGCGGTGTCGCGTGGCCGACGCCGACCGCCGACGTGCCGTCGGGGGCGACCCCGTGGGCCGGTACGGACACGAACGCCGGGTCGGACGCCGGTTCCGTACCGCTTCCGGCGACGGTGTTCGCCCCGCCGCTGTCCGGTTCGGACGCCGACGACACCCCGCCGCCGAGGGCCCTGCCCGAGGCGAAGACGGCCCTGCTCCAGGGCGGCAGCCAGCTTCCGCGGACGGCCATCGCCCCGGCCCTCGACCCGCAGGCGCCGGGTGCGCCGGTGGGCCCGGGTGCTCCCGGTGCCGCCGGTGTTCCCGGCCTGCCCGGTGGCCCGGGCGTGGCCCCCGGTCCTGGCGCCTCCGGCGCCCCCGGCGCACGGGCCGCCGACATCGCCGATGCCGCCACCAGTAAGGCCGCTCCGCCGCGTGGGGCCCGGGGGACCACTCCGCCGCCGCCCGGGGAGCCCGGGGTTCCCGGGGCCCGGCCGGGGGGGACCCCGGCGCCCGCGTACGTACCCACGCAGATGGTCTCGCAGCTCGGGCCCGACGGGCCGCAGCCCGCCGGGCCGCCCACGCCGCCGCCTCCGGGCGGGGGCGGGGTGCACCATGCCGCGACGATGCTGGCCGACCCGAGCCAGCTCGGTGGACCCCAGCCGCCCGCGCCTCCCGGTCCGCCCGGCGCCCCCGGTGCCGGTCGTGCGCCGCAGCCGCCCGGGCCTCCCGGCGTGCCCGGTGCGCCGCAGCCTCCCGGCCCGCCCGGCGTTCCCGGCGGGAGCGGCGGGGGCGGTGCGCACTACGCCGCCACCATGCTCGCCGACCCGAGCCAGCTGGGGGCCGGCGGGCGGCCCGGCGCGCCCCAGCCGCCCGGTCCGCCCGGGGCTCCCGGCCAGCCCGGCGTGCCTGCCGCACCTGCCGCACCTGCCGCACCCGGCGTGCCCGGCGGGCCCGGTGGTGTGCACCACGCCGCCACCATGCTCGCCGGGCCCGCCCAGATGGGGCCCGGCGCGCCCCAGCCCCCGCAGCCGCCCGCGTACGGCTACCCCCAGCAGCCCACCGGTCTGCCGACCGTCGGGCCGGGGTACCAGGCCGTGCTGCGGTACCGCGCCGCCGACGGGTCCGAGCAGCAGCTCATCCGGCGGTCCGCGCCCGGCATCCCGCACCCCGAGTGGCAGATCTTCCACGAGCTGCGCGGGATGAACGTGCCGCCGGACCACGTCCTGGAGCTGCACACCGAGCTGGCCTCGTGCGAGCTGCCCGGCGGCTACTGCGCCCGGATGATCCGGGAGACCTGGCCGCAGGTGCGGATCACCTCGGTCGCCCCGTACGGCACGGACCACGCCTCCCGCCGCCAGGGCGTCCAGCACCTGCTCACCCACCAGGGCGAGCTGGCGCAGGTCGCGGACGGCCCGGCCCGGCCGCAGCCGGTGCGCGCGCCGCTGCCGCAGGTGCAGCCCGCGCCGCCGCTCCCCCCGGAGGGCGTCGCGCACGAGCTCGCCGGTGCCTTCGGCCCGCAGGGCGTCTTCCGCTTCGACCAGCGGGCGGTGTCCCGCCAGGGCGTGCCCGAGGCCGTCGCGGTCACGCTGGTGTGGGCGGGGCTCCCGGCCGACTTCGGGCCGTTCTTCTGGGCGCAGGCGGTGCCCGGCCAGCCGGTCCCGACGCTCGCCGAACTCGCCGCCCAGCGCCAGGTGCATCCCGCCCCGGACGCGGGTTCGTACCTGGTCATGGGCTCGGACTTCGGCCGCGCGATCTGCGTCCAGTACGGCACCGCGAACATCGTCGCGGTGCCGGTGGAGGCGGGCCCGGGCGGCCAGTCCGTACCGCCGCAGTTCGTGAACAGCGGACTCCCCGAGTTCGTACGGTGCATGGCGCTGCTCGGCCGTATGTGGCGGCTGCGCTACGGGCTCAACCCCGAGCAGGCGGGCCGCTGGACGGTCGACTTCCAGGCCCAGCTCGCCGCGCTCGACCCGGCGGCACTGGCCTCGCCGGAGAGCTGGTGGTCGGTGCTGCTCGAACAGTTCTGGGACGGACTGCTCTGAGTATGTAGGCGCATAAGTACGTTGATACGACGAGGCGTTCGCCGCACCCACGCGGCGGGCGCCTCGTCGCCTTTTCGGTTCTGACAGGAATTGACGCATCCTTGGCCGTTACGGATGGGCGGAGTGTCGTGTTATGACCACTTCGCTTCGATCCAGGAGTATGTGGCCGCAGGACCGGAGAAGCCGTAGAGGTCGGAGGACGTCAACGATGAGTGCAGCGCCCGAACCACCGCAGCCACCCCAGGGCTTCGCCGTCGTGCGGGGCGGCCGGGGCTACCGGACGGACCAGGTCGACCGCCAGCTGGCCGTCCTCGGCGAGGACCGCGACGCCGCGTGGGAGCGGGCGGCGCGGCTCACCGTCCTCGCCAAGCGGATGGAGGCGGAGGCGGCCGCCCTGCGCGACCGGGTCGCGGCGCTCGGCCCGCAGTCGTACGAGTCGCTCGGCCGCCGGGCCCAGACGCTGTACGCCCTCGCGGTCGAGGAGGCCGACGCCGTACGGGCAGGCGCCCACGAGGAGGCGGCGGGCGTGCGCGACTCGGCGGACACGGCCGGGCGCCTCGCGCGCGAAAGCGCCCGCGAGTACGCGGAGACACTCCGCGCGGACGCCGAGGCCCGGGCCCAGCAACTGCTGCTCGCCGCACGGACGACCGCCGACGAACACCTCGACGAGGCCCGCTCCGAGGCGCACGAACGGCGGGCGGAGGCGGCGGACGCGCTGCGCGAGGTGCGCGAGCGGACCGGCGCCGCACTGGCCGAGCAGGCGCACGAGCACACCGGGCGCGGCGAGGCCCTCGACCGCGAAGTGGCCGCGCGGGAAGCCGAATTGGACGCCCGCCACGCCGAGCTGACCGCGCACGCCGAAGCGGCCCTGGCCGAGGCGGGGCGGGCCTGCGCCGAGGCCCAGGAGTCCGCCCGCCACGGTCAGGAGGACGCGGAGGCGCGGGGCGCGGAGCTGGTCGCGGCGGCGCGGGTGCGGGCCGAGCGGATCGGGCGCGATACGGAAGGGGTGCTGCGGGAGCACGCCGAGGCCCGGGAGGAGACCGTCGCGCACATGGCGCATGTGCGGAGCAGCCTGGCGGGGCTGACGGGGCGGGCCCCGGCGGAGGGGTGAGGGCGGCTCACCGCCTCGCCCCGGCCAGGATCCACCCCTCCACCGCCTCGTACTGCTGCCGCTGGGCGTAGACGTCGCGGCGGCTCAGGAACGTGCCCAGCCAGCCCGCCGCGAAGCCGAACGGGATGGAGACGATGCCCGTCGTGGTGAACGGGAACCAGTTGAAGTCATGGGTGGGGAAGACGGACTGGGGCGAGCCCGACACCAGCTTCGTGCCGGTCATCACCAGCGCCGTGAACACCGTCCCGCCGATCAGCGTGCACAGCAGCCCCGCGCGGGTGTAGCGGCGCCAGAACAGACTGAGGATCAGGGCCGGCGCCAGCGCGGACGCGCCCAGGCAGAACGAGAGGGTGACCAGCGGCTGGAGGTTGTGGTCCTGGGCCGCCGTCGCCAGCGCGATCGCCGGGATCCCGACGGCGAGCGCGGCCACCCGGGCCGTGTTCGTCTCGGTGGCGTCCCGCACCCCGGACCGGCCGCGCAGCCCGTGTGCGACCAGGTCGTGGGCGAGCGAGTTGGCGCACGCCAGGGTCATCCCGGAGATCGAGGCCAGCAGGGTCATGAAGATCGCCGTGGCGACCGCCGTGAAGAGCAGCGTGCCCAGCGTCGAGGCGTGCGGCCCGACGATCGCCTGGCTGGTCAGCAGCAGTGACGTCTTGCCCTGCGGGTCTCCTTCGGTGATGGCCTGGCGGCCCACCACGGCCGCCGCGCCGAAGCCGATCACGATCAGCGCGAGGGAGATCACCACGACCGCCGACACCGCCCAGGAGAGCGAGCGCCGGACCGCGCGGGCGCTGCGGGCGCTGTACATCCGCATGGTGATGTGCGGCAGACAGGCCGCGCCGATCACCAACGTCAGCTCCGAGCTGATCATGTCCAGCGAGTCGCCGCCGAACTGGAGCCCGGAGGAGAGGTACGCCGGGCCCGCGCCGCTGCCCTTGGCCGCCTCGCCGAGCAGCAGCCCGGGGCTCCATCCGTACCGGTGCAGGATCAGGGCCGCGACGGCGAGCGAGGAGAGGGTGAGGACGACGGTCTTGACCGCCTGGATGAAGGCGGTGCCCTTCATGCCGCCGATCGCCGCGTAGCCGATCATCAGCAGGCCGAGCATCACGATGCAGCCGGTCTTGAACTCGGCGGCGCCGAAGCCCAGGACGAAGGCGATGAGGTCGCCCGCGCCGGCCAGCTGGACCACCATCAGCGGCAGCAGCGCGGCGAGCGTGACCAGGCACGCGGTGACCCGGACGGCGGGGCCGGGCGCCCGCCGGGCGAACGCGTCGCCCATGGTGAACCTGCCCGCGTTGCGCAGCGGTTCGGCCAGCAGGAACATCAGCAGCACCAGCGAGAGCGCGGTGCTCAGGGTGAGGACGAGGCCGTCGTACCCGGTCAGCGCGATGACCCCGACCGTACTGAGCACGGTGGCCGCCGAGACGTAGTCGCCGGCGATGGCCAGGCCGTTGCGCAGCGGGGAGAGCGAGCGGGAGCCGGTGTAGAACTCGCCGAGGTCGTCGCGGTCGGGCGCGGTCATCACACAGAGCAGCAGCGTCACGCTGATCACCGCGATGAACGCGATCAGGGACATGGCCCGGGCGTCGGAGGCGAATCCGGTCATCGGGCGGCTCCGTCCGTGTACCGCCGGGAGTTCGGCGGGCGCTGCGCCGCCTGGTGGCGGATGGCGGCGGCGAGC
Organism: Streptomyces sp. NBC_00224; assembly: GCF_041435195.1. Lineage (NCBI taxonomy): Bacteria > Bacillati > Actinomycetota > Actinomycetes > Kitasatosporales > Streptomycetaceae > Streptomyces > Streptomyces sp. NBC_00224. The sequence continues at coordinate 4,142,665 of NZ_CP108106.1, read as the reverse complement.
GGGTCGACGGTCCGCTGGGCGGTCCACTCGTACACGGCTATCGCGGCCAGCGTCACCGGCAACTGGCAGAGCCCGAGCAGGAGTCCGGCGGTGAGGCCGCCGGAGATGTGACGGCCGAGGAAGCCGGGGGCGTACCCGGAGAGGACAAGGAAGAGAACGAAGTACCCGAGGGCGGTGAGGGTGGAGACGCGCCGCAACAGACGGTAGGCGGTGCGGAGTTGGGGGATGCCGGGGGACGAGCGGTGGTGCGGCATCGGCTGCTCCTTGCAGAGGGGGACGGGGAAGCCGGAAGCGCTGGTGGGTGGCGGCGAACTTACCGGTCGGTATGCGCTCTGGGGAGCCCTTGGGGCGAACTTTTCGGTACGGGGGGATAGTTACCGTGGGTAATGAGTGCGGGTAGTGATGCCTGCGACCCCGTCGGCGCGGATGCCACGGACGGCGCGGTGGGTGGAGGCCTTCGCGTTCCGACTCAGCCCTGGGGTGGAGAGCCCCTACGGGTTCCTCCCTACTTCAGGGCAGGGGGCGTTCGTCCTGGCGGAGGACGAGAAGAGGGGGAGCGGTTCTTTAACGTGGTCTTACACCGAGCGGCTACGGGGAGCCGCAGGTGGGAGGTGGGGTTAGCCCCAGCAACAAGACACCGCTGGGCACCAGGGTGCCTGGGGCCCCCGATCGCCAGACTCAAGACGTACGCATGACACGCACTGACTCGCAACGAGGAGAAGAACCGTGACAACGGCTGTGACCATTCCCAGGCACGGGGGTACTGGAGGGCAAACGGCGGTCGCGGCTCGGGCGCGCCAGGTCGTCAAGGCGTACGGGTCGGGGGAGACCCGCGTCGTGGCCCTCGACCACGTGGACGTGGACATCGCCCGCGGGCAGTTCACCGCGATCATGGGCCCGTCGGGTTCCGGCAAGTCCACGCTGATGCACTGCCTGGCCGGGCTCGACACGGTCTCGGGCGGCCAGATCTATCTGGACGACACCGAGATCACCGGCCTCAAGGACAAGAAGCTCACGCAGCTGCGCCGCGACCGGATCGGCTTCATATTCCAGGCGTTCAACCTGCTGCCGACGCTCAACGCCCTGGAGAACATCACGCTCCCGATGGACATCGCGGGCCGCAAGCCCGACCGGGAGTGGCTGGACCGCGTGGTGGAGACCGTCGGGCTCGCCGGGCGGCTCAAGCACCGCCCGACCCAGCTCTCCGGCGGCCAGCAGCAGCGCGTCGCGGTGGCCCGCGCCCTCGCGGCCCGGCCCGAGATCATCTTCGGTGACGAGCCGACCGGAAACCTGGACTCCCGCGCCGGCGCCGAGGTCCTCGGCTTCCTGCGCCGCTCGGTGGACGAGCTGGGCCAGACCATCGTGATGGTCACCCACGACCCGGTCGCCGCCTCCTACGCGGACCGGGTGCTCTACCTCGCGGACGGCCGGATCGTCGACGAGATGTTCCGCCCGACCGCCGACGCCGTGCTCGACCGCATGAAGGACTTCGACGCTCGGGGGCGGACGTCGTGACCGTGCTCAAGACCTCGATGCGCAACTTCTTCGCGCACAAGGGACGGATGGCCCTCTCGGCCGTCGCGGTCATGCTCTCGGTGGCGTTCGTGTGCGGCACGCTCGTCTTCACCGACACCATGAACACCACCTTCGACAAGCTCTTCGCCGCCACCGCGGCCGACGTCACCGTCACCCCGAAGAACGCGAAGCCCGACGACCGGCCGCAGACCGGCACGCCCGAGACGCTGCCCGCCTCGGTCCTGGAGAAGGCGCGCGGCGCCGCCGGGGTGAAGTCCGCCGAGGGCGGCATCTCCAGCTCCAGTGTCACGGTCGTCAACTCCGAGAACGAGAACATGGGCTCCTCCAACGGAGGCCCCACGCTCGCGGGCAACTGGACCGCCAACGACCTCAAGGCGATGGAGATCACCTCCGGCCACGCCCCGCGCGGCCCGACCGAGGTGATGGTCGACGCCGACACCGCCGACAAGCACGATCTGAAGATCGGCGACGAGCTGCGCACCATCGCCGTCACCGGCGACTTCAAGGCGAAGATCACCGGCATCGCCTCCTTCAAGGTGACCAACCCGGGCGTGGCGATCGTCTACTTCGACACCGTCACCGCCCAGCGCGAACTGCTCGGCCGGACGGGTCTGTTCACCACCGTCACGCTCACCGCCGCCGACGGCGTCAGCGACAAGCAGCTGAAGCAGAACGTCGACGCCAAGATCGGCGCCGGTACGTACAAGGTGGAGACCGCCGCCGAGAACAAGGAGACCAACCGCGACTCGCTCGGCTCCTTCCTCGACGTGATGAAGTACGCGATGCTCGGCTTCGCCGGAATCGCCTTCCTCGTCGGCATCTTCCTGATCATCAACACCTTCTCGATGCTGGTCGCCCAGCGCACCCGCGAGATCGGTCTGATGCGGGCGATCGGCTCCAGCCGCAAGCAGGTCAACCGCTCGGTCCTGGCCGAGGCGCTGCTGCTCGGCTTCTTCGGCTCCGTCCTCGGAGTCGGCGCGGGCGTCGGCCTGGCCGTCGGCCTGATGAAGCTCATGGGCTCGTTGGACCTGGAGCTGTCCACCGACGACCTGACGGTCAAGTGGACGACGCCGCTGGTCGGCATGCTGCTCGGCGTCGTGGTCACCGTCCTCGCCGCCTACCTCCCGGCCCGGCGGGCCGGAAAGATCTCCCCGATGGCCGCGCTCCGCGACGCCGGTACGCCGGCTGACGGCAAGGCGGGCCTGATCCGGGCGATCATCGGCCTGGTGCTGACCGGCGCCGGGGCCGCCTCGCTCTACGCGGCGGCCCACGCCGACAAGGCCAGCTCCGGCGCGGGCGTCCTCGCCCTCGGCGTGGTGCTCACGCTCATCGGCTTCGTGATCATCGGCCCGCTGCTCGCGAGCGGTGTGGTGCGGGTGATCAGTGTCCTGGTGCTGCGGATGTTCGGCCCCGTGGGCCGGATGGCCGAGCGCAACGCGCTGCGCAACCCGCGGCGTACCGGAGCGACCGGCGCGGCCCTGATGATCGGGCTCGCCCTGGTGGCCTGCCTCTCGGTGGTCGGCTCCTCGATGGTCGCCTCCGCCACCGCCGAGCTCGACAAGTCGGTCGGCGCGGACTTCATCGTCCAGTCGGGCAGCAACGACGGTCGGCCGATCGTGCCGCAGGCGGCCGACGCCCTGCGCAGGACGCCGGGCATCGCCCACGTCACCGACTACAAGTCGGTGGACGCGAAGATCACCACCCCGGACGGCAAGACCAGCAGCGAGGACCTCGCAGCGGCCAGCCCGACCTACGTCCAGGACCTGCGCCGCGAGACGGTCTCCGGCAAGCTCTCCGAGGCGTACGGCAAGGACGCGATGTCCGTCGGCGACAAGTTCGCCGAGGAGCACAAGGTCAAGGTGGGCTCCACCCTGACCGTCGCCTTCAAGGGCGGCCGCACGGCCCACCTCAAGGTCGCGGCGATCACCTCGGACGACACCAATGTCGACAAGGGCGCGATGTACACCAACGTCACGACCGCCGAGCGCTATCTGCCCGCCGACCGGGTGCCGAAGAACATGATCATGTTCGCCAAGGCGGAGGACGGCAAGGCCAAGGAGGCGTACGCCTCGCTGAAGGCGGCCCTCAAGCCGTACCCGCAGTACAAGGTGCAGGACCAGACGGACTTCAAGAAGGACCTGAAGGACCAGATCGGCCAGCTCCTGAACATCGTGTACGGCCTGCTGGCCCTCGCGATCATCGTCGCGGTGCTCGGTGTGGTGAACACCCTGGCCCTGTCGGTGGTCGAGCGGACCCGGGAGATCGGCCTGATGCGCGCCATCGGCCTCTCGCGCCGCCAGCTGCGCCGGATGATCCGTCTGGAGTCGGTGGTGATCGCCCTCTTCGGCGCCCTGCTCGGCCTGGGCCTGGGCATGGGCTGGGGGACGACCGCGCAGAAGCTGCTGGCCCTGGAGGGCCTGGGCGTCCTGGACATCCCGTGGCCGACGATCATCACGGTCTTCGTCGGTTCGGCGTTCGTGGGTCTGTTCGCCGCCCTGGTCCCGGCCTTCCGGGCGGGCCGAATGAACGTGCTCGGAGCTATCGCGAGCGAATAGCCGCCGTACGGGGGTCGGCGGGGCGGCCCCGGGGAGTTCTTCCGAACTCCCCGGGGCCGCTTCATTTTTGAGCCCCCGTTATGTCTGCCGCTTCAGCAGTACGTATCCGTACGCCACGCCCGCCACCGCGTACCGGGTGCCCGGGTGCAGCCCGCGGGCGTACTCCAGCGGGTTCCCGGCCCAGCCCGAGACGTTGTCGAGCGCGATGTACTCGGGGACGACCCGGCGGGTGTCGCCGACCCAGAACACCCGGCAGCGGGAGGTGAGGCGGGAGATCGGCCCGACGTCGGCCTCGACGGTCGCCCCGTCCGGGACGGTCGCCAGCATCCGCTCCCGCTCGCGGACTTCGGCGCTCTTGCGGTACGTGGCCGCCTCGGTGAGCGAGTACAGCGGCAGCGAGGAGGTCAGCGCGAGGGCGGCGGCCGCCGCGGCGGCGGGCAGCTGGCGGGCGTACGTGCGCAGCCAGGGGCGCGGGCTGCGGCGGCCGGTGTCCACGGCGTCGGCCAGGGCGAGCGCGAGGACGGGCATCAGCACGGCGCTGTAGTGCCAGTCGGTGGACCAGTAGTGGTCGTCGGAGGAGAGGAACCGCCAGCCCAGCGTCGGCACGGCGGCCAGGAACAGCGGGGAGCGCACCGCGAGCAGCCCGGTGGGGAGCAGCAGCCACAGCAGGGTGCGCAGCTTGGTGCCGGTGGCGGCGAAGGGTCCCGCGCCGGTGGTCTTGCCCCAGTAGTCGTACGCGCCGGTCGAGTTGAAGGCCGGTATCACCGCGGTGAGGGTGACCGCGACGGCCGCGATGCCGAACGCGGCGACGCCGAGCGCGTACGCGGCGGTGCGCGGCGAGCTCCGCCGGGCGCGCAGGGCGACGACCACCGCGACGGCCGCCAGGGTCAGCCCCAGGTCCTCCTTGACCAGGACGAGCGGGAGCGCCCAGCACAGGGCCGCCCGCCAGCGCCGGGTGAGTACGGCCTCCAGGGCGTAGGCGAGCAGCGGCACGGCGAAGCAGATCTCGTGGAAGTCGAAGTCGACGGCCCGCTGGAGCCCCCAGGACAGGCCGTAGGCGACACCCACCGCGAGCCCCGCGCCCCGGCCGAGCAGCCGGGCGGCGCCCCGGGTGACGGGCACGGCCGAGAGCGCGAACAGCGCGGCCTGGGCGACGAGCAGGGTGACGGGGGTCGGGAAGAGCCGGTAGAAGGGGGCGAGCAGCGCGGTGACGGGGCTGAAGTGGTCCCCGAGGATGTTGGTGCCCGGCCCCTTGAGGTCGGCGACGGGGGCGCGCAGCTGGGCGTAGCCCCGGACCGCCTGCTCGAAGATCCCCAGGTCCCAGGAGAGCGTCTCCATCCGCCGGTACCGGAGCACGGAGACGGTGGCGTACGCGGCGAAGAGCGCGGCGGCGAGGAGGTACGGGTCGCGGGTGCCGGGCGCGCGTATCCGGCTCTTGGGTGCGGTGTCATCCGGTATGAGGTCGGGCCGGACCCGGTTTTCGGGCAGCGCGAGTAGAGCTCCGTGCACGGTGAGGTCCTCGGGTCAGCGGATGCGGGACGGGGTGGCGGTGGGGGTCACCGGTGGGCTCGCGTGGCCGTTCGGGGTGGGTGAGCCGGTGTCCCCCGGGCCGCCGGGCAGGGCGCTGCCGAATGAGCTGGCGGGAGGGCTGGGTGGAGGCATGCTCGACGAGGGGACTGAGCGGGACGCCGAGCCGGACCCGCCGGGCGAGGGAGTGCGGCCGTCGGACGGGCTCCGCGACGGCGTGCCGTACGACGGCGAGCCGGAGGGCGTGCCGGACGGCGTGGGCGGGTCGGCCGGAACCGTCACCGCTGGATCGCCCTGGAGCCGCAGCGCGGCCACCGCGCCCGTACCGGCGACCAGGCACACGACACAGGCGGCGGTCGCCGCGAGGCTGCGGCGACGGCGCCGCAGCCCGCGCTCGGCGACCCGGGCGGACGGCTCCGGCACGATCCGGCGCCCGCTCTCGGCGGCGGCCCGCTTCAGCGCCCGGGCCAGGGCCGGATCGCCTTCGCGGCCGTCGGCGTCGGGGGAGCCATGGGGGAATTCAGACACCCTGTTCCTCCTCGGAGGTGAGGTGGGGCCGCAGCGCTGCGCGCGCCCGGGAGAGGTGCGTCTTCACCGTGCCGGTGGACAGGCCGGTCTCGGCGGCCACCTGCTCGACGGTGAGATCGCAGACGTAGTGCAGGACGGCCACGCGCCGCTGGCGTTCGGAGAGCAGGCGCAGGGCGTCGACGAGTGCGACGGAGGACGGGTCGGGGCCGCGCGCGGCTTCGGAGCGGCCGCCGCTGTGCAGCCGCCAGGCCTCACCGGCCCGGTGGCGCCGGCGCCAGCGGCTCACCGCGAGCCGCCAGGCGACGGTGCGGATCCACGCCTCGGGCCCGGCCTCGCGTCGCAGTTTCGCGCGGCGGCCCCAGGCCCGTACGAACGCTTCCTGGACGACGTCCTGCGCCTCGTGGAGGTCGCCGGTCATCAGATAGACCTGGCCGACCAGGTCCTTGACCGAGTGAGCGTAGAACTCCTCGAACTCGTCGTCGGTCAAGGCGGCTCCCGTCGGATGGACAGACCTGTCGGCGGACAGGTCTCACGGGATGTACGCCTGGCGGCGGCCTTTCGGTTGACAGGTCACCGCAAGAATTTTCGGACGGGTCGCGGGACGGCTCGCGGAGGGGGTCCCGAAAGGGGTTCCGGGACCGGTCCCCGAACGGGTCTCAGAGCTTCTGCAGGCCCTGCTTGAGCCGCTTGCCGAGCGGCCGCTCCACGTACCGGTGCACCAGCCAGGACACCGCGAGCATCAGCGCGATCACCCCGCTGACCAGCGGGATCGGCTTCACCTGGGGCGAGAGCGCGCCGATGATCTCCCAGCCGATGTACTCGTGGAGGAGGTAGAGCGGATACGTCAGCGCGCCCGCGTACGGCAGCCAGCGCCACTTGATCCAGGACAGCTTCCCGGTGGCGACCAGGCCCATCACCGCGAAGCACGCCCCCATGATCGCGGTGACCGGCCAGTCCGGCAGCGGGTGGGTGAGGCGCTCCTGGGCGTGCTCCCAGGTGCGGTGGGCGGAGGGCAGGGAGGCGGCGGCGCAGAACAGGACGATGCCGGTGAGCATCAGGTTCGGCCGGAACCGGTACATCAGATAGAACGCGACACCCGCGATGAAGCACCAGCTGTTGTCCGGCATGACGATCATCCGGATCGTGCTGTCGTCGGACTGGTAGGCGAGTGCGCTGGCCACCGCCCAGGCGCAGCAGAAGAAGAGGACACGGCGGTACGTCAGCCCACGCCAGGCCACCACTGCGAACAGCAAATAGAACCGTAGTTCGGCAAAGAGGGTCCAGTAGACGCTGTCGACGCTCTCGACGCCCATCGGTTCCTGGAACATCGTGAGATTGGTGAGGACGTCGGAGAACGCCTGCGCCTTCAGCCCGTTCGGGACGGCCGTCACGACCACCGTGGTGGCGATGACCGCGAACCAGTACGCGGGGTAGAGCCGCACCACCCGCGAGACGAAGAACGACTGGAGCGGTTTGCCCCAGCTGCTCATGCAGATCACGAAGCCGCTGATGAGGAAGAAGAGCTGGACGCCGAGCCAGCCGTAGGCGGCGATGGGGTAAGTGGCCGGAAACCTGGCCCGGGAGTCGGATTCCGGCCATCGTCCGGTGAGTGCCATGTAGTGGAACATGACGACCATGAGGGCCGCGAGGAGGCGCAGACCGTCGAGCGCGTAGATACGGCTCGGGCGGCTCCCCTCGACCGTGGAGCCGGTCCGCTGCGGGGTGCTGGTGCCGCTGAGCACCGGCTCGGGCTGAAGGAGCGCTGTCCGCGCCTGGTCGGGCATGTCGAGCGGGTTCCCCTCGGGCACTGATTTCATGGCGTGGTCACCGCGACGCCGCCGTCTTGCCAGGCGTTCGGCACGTCCGGGCGAGCCTATGGGGTTCCACAAGATTTGCAAAGGCTCACCCTTTGCTCAGGGGTACCGCCAAAGGGGTGATCCGGCCCACGTGCGCCCCCTGGCTTGCTTCCCGCGCGGCTGTCACACCCACGCCGTAGGCTGGGAAACCCCGGCCCGTACGACGTGTCGGGCGGTTCGCGTTGCCCTCTCCCCGGGATGGATCCCTTCATGAGCCTGCACGGTCTGCTGGACGCGGTGGTACGAGACCCGGCGCTCGCCGAAGCGGTGAAGGCCGCCACCGACGGCCACCGGATGCACATCGACCTGGTGGGCCCGCCCGCCGCGCGGCCCTTCGCGGTGGCCGCGCTGGCCCGCGAGACCGGGCGCCCGGTGCTGGCGGTGACCGCGACCGGGCGCGAGGCGGAGGACCTGGCGGCGGCGCTGCGCTCCCTCCTGCCTCCGGACGAGGTGGCGGAGTATCCGTCCTGGGAGACGCTGCCGCACGAGCGCCTCTCGCCCCGCAGCGACACGGTGGGCCGCCGGCTCGCCGTGCTGCGCCGGCTGGCGCACCCCCGGGACGACGACCCGGCGGCGGGCCCGGTCAGCGTGGTGGTCGCGCCGATCCGCTCGGTGCTCCAGCCCCAGGTCAAGGGGCTCGGGGAGCTGGAGCCCGTGGCGCTGCGGACCGGGCAGGCGGCGGATCTGAACGAGATCGTGGAGGGCCTGGCGGCGGCCGCGTACTCCCGGGTCGAACTGGTCGAGAAGCGCGGCGAGTTCGCGGTCCGCGGCGGCATCCTGGACGTCTTCCCGCCGACCGAGGAGCACCCGCTCCGGGTCGAGTTCTGGGGCGACGACGTCGAGGAGATCCGGTACTTCAAGATCGCGGACCAGCGGTCGCTCGAAGTCGCCGAGCACGGTCTGTGGGCGCCGCCCTGCCGCGAGCTGCTGCTCACCGACGAGGTGCGGAGCCGGGCCGCCGCGCTGGCCGAGGCGCACCCGGAGCTGGGCGAGCTGCTCGGCAAGATCGCGGAGGGGATCGCGGTCGAGGGCATGGAGTCCCTCGCGCCGGTCCTGGTCGACGAGATGGAGCTGCTGCTCGACGTGCTGCCCAAGGGCGCTATGGCGGTCGTCTGCGACCCCGAGCGGGTGCGCACCCGGGCGACCGACCTGGTGGCGACCAGCCAGGAGTTCCTCCAGGCCTCCTGGGCGGCGACGGCCGGGGGCGGGGACGCCCCGATCGACGTCGGCGCGGCCTCGCTGTGGGGCATCGCGGACGTCCGCGACCGGGCCCGCGAGCTCGGCATGATGTGGTGGTCGGTCTCGCCCTTCGCGGCCGACGACACCGACCTGGACGACGAGACGCTCAAGCTCGGCATGCACGCGCCGGAGACCTACCGGGGCGACACCCAGCGGGCGCTCGCGGACACCAAGCAGTGGCTCGCGGACGGCTGGCGCACGGTGTACGTCACGGAGGCCCACGGCCCCGCGTCCCGGACCGTCGAGGTCCTCGGCGGCGAGGGCATCGCCGCGAGACTCGACGCAGATCTGGCCGAAATCAGCCCCTCGGTGGTCCATGTCGCCTGCGGCGCCGTCGAGCACGGGTTCATCGACCCGGCCCTGCGGCTCGCCGTGCTCACCGAGACCGATCTGACCGGGCAGCGCACGGTCAGCAAGGACATGGGCCGGATGCCGGCCCGCCGCCGCAAGACCATCGACCCGCTCACCCTCCAGGTCGGCGACTTCATCGTGCACGAGCAGCACGGCGTCGGCCGCTATCTGGAGATGGTCCAGCGGACCGTCCAGGGCGCCACCCGCGAGTATCTGCTCGTCGAGTACGCGCCCGCCAAGCGCGGCCAGCCCGGCGACCGGCTCTACATCCCCACCGACCAGCTGGAGCAGGTCACCAAGTACGTCGGCGGCGAGGCCCCGACGCTGCACCGGCTCGGCGGCGCAGACTGGACCAAGACCAAGCAGAAGGCCAAGAAGGCGGTCAAGGAGATCGCCGCCGACCTGATCAAGCTGTACTCGGCGCGGATGGCCGCCCCCGGCCACGCGTTCGGCCCGGACACCCCCTGGCAGCGCGAACTGGAGGACGCGTTCCCGTACGCGGAGACGCCCGACCAGCTCTCCACCATCGCCGAGGTCAAGGAGGACATGGAGAAGACGGTCCCGATGGACCGGCTGATCTGCGGCGACGTCGGCTACGGCAAGACCGAGATCGCGGTCCGCGCGGCCTTCAAGGCGGTCCAGGACGGCAAGCAGGTGGCGGTCCTGGTCCCCACCACGCTCCTGGTCCAGCAGCACTTCGGCACGTTCTCCGAGCGGTACGGGCAGTTCCCGGTCAATGTGAAGGCGCTGAGCCGCTTCCAGACGGACACCGAGGCGAAGGCGACCCTGGAGGGGCTCAAGGACGGCGCCGTCGACCTCGTCATCGGCACCCACCGCCTCTTCTCCTCGGAGACCAAGTTCAAGGACCTCGGCCTGGTCATCGTCGACGAGGAGCAGCGCTTCGGCGTCGAGCACAAGGAGCAGCTGAAGAAGCTCCGCGCCAACGTCGACGTGCTGACCATGTCCGCGACGCCCATTCCCCGTACGTTGGAGATGGCGGTCACCGGCATCCGCGAGATGTCGACGATCACCACCCCGCCGGAGGAGCGCCACCCGGTGCTCACCTTCGTGGGGCCGTACGAGGAGAAGCAGATCGGCGCCGCGATCCGCCGCGAACTGCTGCGCGAGGGCCAGGTCTTCTACATCCACAACCGGGTCGAGTCCATCGACCGGGCGGCCGCCCGGCTGCGCGAGATCGTCCCCGAGGCGCGGATCGCCACGGCCCACGGCCAGATGGGCGAGAGCCAGCTGGAGCAGGTCGTCGTCGACTTCTGGGAGAAGCGGTTCGACGTGCTCGTCTCGACCACGATCGTCGAGTCCGGCATCGACATCTCCAACGCCAACACGCTGATCGTCGAGCGCGGCGACAACTTCGGCCTCTCCCAGCTCCACCAGCTGCGCGGCCGCGTCGGCCGGGGCCGCGAGCGCGGATACGCGTACTTCCTCTACCCGCCGGAGAAGCCGCTCACCGAGACCGCCCACGAGCGCCTGGCGACCATCGCCCAGCACACGGAGATGGGCGCGGGCATGTACGTGGCGATGAAGGACCTGGAGATCCGCGGCGCGGGCAACCTGCTCGGCGGCGAGCAGTCGGGACACATCGCGGGCGTCGGCTTCGACCTGTACATCCGGATGGTCGGCGAGGCGGTGGCCGACTACAGGGCGGCCGTCGAGGGCGGGGTGGAGGAGGAGCCGCCGCTGGAGGTCAAGATCGAGCTGCCGGTCGACGCACACGTCCCGCACGACTACGCGCCGGGCGAGCGGCTGCGCCTCCAGGCCTACCGGGCGATCGCCTCGGCCAACTCCGAGGAGGACATCAGGGCGGTCCGCGAGGAGCTCACCGACCGGTACGGCAAGCTGCCCGAGCCGGTCGAGAACCTGCTCCTCGTGGCCGGACTGCGGATGCTGGCGCGGGCCTGCGGGGTCGGCGAGATCGTGCTCCAGGGCAGCAACATCCGGTTCGCCCCGGTGGAGCTGCGCGAGTCCCAGGAGCTGCGCCTGAAGCGGCTCCACCCGCGTACGGTCATCAAGGCGCCCACACACCAGATCCTGGTGCCGCGCCCGACGACCGGCAAGATCGGCGGCAAGCCGGTGGTGGGCCGCGAACTGCTGGCGTGGACGGGGGAGTTCCTCACCACGATCCTGGGGTCCTGACGGAGAAGGACGGGTGGGCGGCGCCGTCACGGCGCCGCCCACCCGTCCTCCCACCGGCCTGCGGCCTGTGGCCCGCCGGGAAGCTCAGGCCGGGGGCGGCTCCTCCCCGGGCCGCTGCTCGGAAGCCTGCGACTCGGCGGGCTGCTCCTCGGCGGGCTGCTGCCCTGACGCGTCGATGCCGAGGGCTTCCTTCGCCTTGTCCTGCGCCTGGTCGACCTGACCGGCGAACTTGCCGCCCGTTTTCTCGTCGACTTGGTCGCCGACGGAGTCGACCAGGTCCTCCGCCTTGTTCTGCGCCTGGTCCTTGAAACGGTCGAGGATCCCCATCCGCGGTCTCCTTCGTCGGGGGAGGCAGGGACGGTCACGACGCTACGCGCCGCCGCCCCGCTGCGGGCGGGCCGCCGCCGGTGGACCGAGGCACACCGGGGTGCGGTCCCCGCGCCGCCGTACGCGGGCGCCCGGCCCGGCCGCGGCTTTCCGCCTTCGAGCCCCTATGGCCACCGGGTGGCCGGGTAGGACTCCATCGGTCCATAGGATCGCGGGGTTCCGCCAACTTCCTTCGAGGACGGCCCGTTGTGATGCGTACGTACCGAATCGCCCTTCCCGCCGCCGCGCTCGCGGCCGCGCTCGCCCTCACCGGATGCTCCGACAGCAAGACCGACGCCAAGAAGGCGAAGCCCGGCGCGCCCGCCGCGCAGGGAAGCGCCCTCGCCTCCGTCGACACCCTCACCGTGAAGGGCCGGGCGGCGAAGACCGGTTATTCGCGGGACCAGTTCGGCAAGGGCTGGACCGACACCGACGCCAACGGCTGCGCCACCCGGGAGGACATCCTCAAACGGGACCTCACGGACCTGAAGTTCAAGGGCAAGTGCGACGTCACGTCGGGGACGCTGACCAAGGACGTCTACACCGGCGAGACCATCAAGTTCGTACGGGGCGCCAGCAAGGTCGACATCGACCATGTGGTGGCCCTCTCGGACGCCTGGCAGAAGGGCGCCCAGCAGTGGGACAAGAAGAAGCGGGTGGCCTTCGCCAACGATCCGCTGAACCTGCTGGCCGTGGACGCGAGCGCCAACCGCCGCAAGAGCGACGGCGACGCGGCGACCTGGCTGCCGACGTTCGCGGCGGGCCGCTGCACGTACGTGGCGGACCAGGTGGCCGTCAAGAAAAAGTACGGGGTGTGGGTGACGGACGCCGAGAAGGAGGCGATGAAGAAGGTCCTCACCGAGTGCCCGCAGCAGAAGCTGCCCACGGGGTGAGGCCCGGCCGCTCGACCTCACGGCTCAGCCCGTCTTCACCCAGTCCTGGCAGCCGCTGCTCTTGAAGTACGCGTCGCCGGCGCCGATCCTCACGATCGCCGTGCCCGTCACGTTCTCGTTGGCGGCGATGGCCTCGGTGCTGTGCGAGGCGGGCGTCCTTGGCCCGCTCCCATTGGCCTCCTCCCCCGTATGAGAATGGGGAATTCCCTCCCTGGCGTCCGTTGTGACGGTTCGCCTGGAGTTGGGTTCCTGGTTCCTTCCCACCATCGGTGGGGGTTGTGCGCTCCGCAGGCGTTTACCTTGCTCGTTGCCGAACGAGGGCCCCCGGCCCGGGGGTGGGTGGTGCTGTCTGTGAGGCCGCTGCTCGCGTGCGGCGCCCTTCGTACTTGATGTTCTTGCCCGCGTTGTGGTCCCGGTCGTGCCGCGTGCCGCACGCGCTACAGGTCCAGGCCCGGATGTGTAGCGGCTTGGGGCCGTCGCGGTGTCCGCAGGCGGAACACACCTGGGTCCAGCGCAGGCAGAATCTCATCCGCCGGATCGGTCTCTACCATGAACGAACAGAAGTACCGGCCGGAGGCGTCTTTGATGACCGTCACCGTGGACGGCACGCACGGAAGCCGACGCGACCAGCGCACCTTCACCGGTCCGATCTTGGGAAGGTTCAGCTTCCCGTCCTCGGTGATCGACCACCGGGCGTTCGCGGTGAACCGTACGGCCTGCCGGTTGCCCGTTTCGATTTGAACCGCGGCTCGGCGATCTTCGGCCCCTTGCGGACACCTTTCAACGACGCGAAGAAGTTGGAATACGCACTGTCCAAGTCTCGTAGTGCCTGTTGCAGCACCACGGCGGACACCTCTGCCGGCCACCCGCGCTCGGAGGTCTTCTTCGCATCGGTGATGAACCGCTTCGACAGCTGTGCTGACTTCGGGAACGGCAAACCCGCAGTGTGTGCGTCCCGCCGCGCCCGCAGACAGTCGTTCGCCGGGTCCGTGGGCGGCGCGCCTCTGAAGACCTCAACCAGTGCATCAAGCGGAACTGTCCGCTCTAACCTGCCGGCCAGATGTCGGCGCCCTCTTCGGATGCCTGTGGCCTTCGTGTCGCCAAGCGGCTGCTCGGCGAGGGCTTCCCGGTCGTGCGGATCCTGCGCAAGCAGTACGCGGCGACGCTGATGGACGACGGCCAGTGCCGCCGGGCGCTGCCCGAGCTGCGCCGGCTCGCCGAGGAGCGGGCCGCCGAGGCGGGCCCGGCCGATCCGCAGGCGCGCGGGACGGCCTTGACCATCGCCTTTCCCGGCCCGCCGGAAGCATCCCCTCGGACTTCTTCTGGCAAAAGTACGGGAAAGCGCGAATCGGACAGACGGAACAACCCATTCCACTTAAGCAATGGGTTGCTCAAGCGGCTGCCAAGAACAGGTCTGCTGACTGTCATTTAGGCGCTCTTTACGGACAGGATCGGCGCGTTTCTGTCTTTGGCCGATCTGTGCCTGTCTCCAGGGAGTCGCCTCGTGCGTCCTCGCCCCTTCCGCCGTTCCATACGGCGGCCTTCGCTCTACCGCCGCCGTCAAAGACGGGTGGCGCTGCTGCTGCTCACCAGCCTCGCATTGATGCTGACCACCCAGCAGGCCATGGCCGACGACGCCCATCTGGGCCGTATATCGCTGCCCAGCCTCAGCTCGATCACCGCCTGGTTCAAGGACCCGCACTGGGGCTCGCTGCCCAAGCAGCAGAGCGGCACCGCCGCCGGGCACGGCCACCACGCGAGCGCCGCCGCCACCAAGGCGAACAAGGGCAAGGGGCACAAGCCGGGCAAGGGTCGCGGTGAGCTCGACGCGTACCACCCGTACGCGAAGGCCACCAAGGGCGGCAAGAGCCGCTCGGCCCAGGGCTTCAACGCCAAGACAAGCCACCGCAATCCGGCCAAGTCATCCCGTACCGCCACGGTTTTCGACAACGCGGACGGCACGCTGACCCGGCAGGTCGCCATGACGCCGGTGAACTACAAGGACGAAGAGGGCAAATGGCAGCCCATCGACGTCGATGTGAGAGCGGGCCCCGACCACCGCTGGCACGAGTCCGCCAACTCCCTCGACGTGGACTTCGCCGCCAAGGCCGCCGACTCGGCGCTCGCCTCCTTCGCCACTGACGGCTCGCACGCCCTCAGCTACGGCCTCCAGGGCGCGGCCCCCGTCACCGGCACCGCGCACGGCTCGCGCGTCACCTACGCGAACGTGCTCCCCGGCACCGACCTGGAGCTCGCGCCCACCGCGACCGGGCTCAAGGAAGCGATCGTCCTGCACTCCGCGAAGGCCCAGAACACCTGGACCTTCCCCCTCGACCTCAAGGGCATGACCGCCCGCCAGGCCAAGGACGGCTCCATCGATCTGGTGGACACCGCGGGCAAGACCGTCGAGCGCATCCCTTCCGCGTACGCCTACGACGCGAAGGTCGATCCGCGCTCCGGTGACCCGGCCACCACCCACTCCGTGACCTACGAGCTGGTCCGCCAGGGCGCGAAGACCGCGCTGAAGGTCACCCTGGACCCGCGCTGGCTGCACGACCGCGCCCGCGTCTTCCCGGTCACCGTCGACCCGACCGTCACCGACGGCTGGACCACCACCTACGCCGAGTCCGGCATCCCCGCCGGCGACCACTCGTCCGAGCAGACCGTCAAGGTCGGCTCCTACGACTCCGGCCCGCACTCGGCGGCCGCGTACGTCAACCACTGGTACAACACCTGGGACGGCACGCACGCCACGGTCACCTCGGCGACCCTGCACCTCTTCGACACCTGGGCCTCCACCTGCACCCCGGAGCGGTTCGACGTCGCCCTGGTCACCCAGGCCTGGAAGCCGAACACGGTGACCGCCTACCCCGGCCCGACCTACGGCTCCTCCATCGGCAACGCCACCCCGAGCGTGCCCAAGGCGTGCGCCAACACCGGCGCCGACCGGACCGTGGGCGACTGGGTGGACGTGCCGCTGACCACCAGCGCCATCCAGGGCTGGTTCAACGGCACCACCGCCGACAACGGCCTCGCCGTCTACGCGGCCACCAACGACAACCTGCACTGGAAGCAGTTCGGCTCGTTCAACGACCCGGCGCTCGGCCCGTACATGTCGGTCACCTACACCGGCAACGCGGCCCCGCAGATCTACCAGCAGTACCCGAACAACAACGCCGTCGCGGACACCACCACGCCCCACCTGACCGCCTGGGCGGGCGACGACGTCACCACGACGCCGCAGTACGACTTCCAGGTCTACGACAACACCAACACCAAGATCGCCGACTCCGGGCTGATCGCCACCGGCGACTGGACGGTCCCGGCGGGCAAGCTCAAGTGGGGCCAGACGTACTACTGGACGGTCCAGGGGTACGACGGCTCGCTCTACACCCCGGCCGCCGACTGGTACGCGCTGCAGATCCAGGTGCCCCAGCCGGTGATCACCTCGGGGCTCTCGCAGAACAGCGGCGACCACGGCTTCGACGCCTCCAGCGGCAACTACACCACCAGCGACACGGACGCCTCGCTCTCCACCGTCGGCCCCAGCCTCGACGTGGTGCGCGACTACAACTCCCGTGACCCGCGCTGGACCGGCTCGTTCGGCGCCGGCTGGTCGTCGATCTTCGACACCCGGGCCACCGAGCAGTACAACGCCTCCGGCGCGGTCACCAGCGCGGTCGTCTCCTACCCGAACGGCTCGCAGGTCGGGTACGGCAAGAACGGCGACGGCAGCTTCTCGGCCGGCTCCGGCCGCTTCTCCACCTTCAAGTCGGTCACCGGCGGCTACTCGCTGACCGACAAGGACGACACCGTCTACACCTTCACCCAGGCGCTCGGCTCCGGCGGCTACGGCCTCACCTCGGTGACCGACGCCAACGGCCGCGCCCTGAACTTCACCTGGACCGGCGGCCGTGTCTCCAAGATGGCCTCGGCCGTCTCCGGGCGCGCCCTGAACGTCACCTGGTCCACGCCGTCCGGCGCGTCCGCCGCGCACGTGGCGACCGTCGTCACCGACCCGGTCGTCGGCACCGACCAGTCCACCGCGCTGACCTGGACCTACGGCTACACCGGCGACCAGCTCGTCTCGGTCTGCCCGCCGTCCACCACCACCGCCTGCACCAAGTACACGTACACCGCGGGCTCCCAGTACCAGAACGCCTCGCTCGACCTCGACCCGCGCGCCATGTGGCCGCTGACCGAGTCGTCCGGCACCGTCGCCAAGGACGCCGTCCTCGGCAACGAGAACACGCTCAACGCCACGTACAAGAACGTCACGCTCGGCCAGGCGGGCCCGCCGAACGGCGGCACCGCCGCCGGGTTCAACGGCACCTCCTCCGCCGTGGCGCTCCCCAACGACACCGGCAACAACACCGACTCGGGCGCCCTGTCGCTCTGGTTCAAGACCTCGGCCGGTCCCGGCGTGCTCTACTCGTACGCCTCGCAGCCCATCGACGCGGGCAACGCGGCGGGCTACTACACGCCGTCCATCTACGTCGGCAGCGACGGCAAGCTGAACGCCGAGTTCTGGTACAGCGGCGGCATCGCCCCGCTCACCACCTCCGCCTCGGTCGCCGACGGCCAGTGGCACCACGTGGTGCTCTCCGCCGCGGGCAACTCGCAGTCGCTGTTCCTCGACAACGCCAAGGTCGGCTCGCTCTCGGGCACCGTCTCCATCAAGAGCGGCACCGCCTTCGGCAAGAACCAGCCGTTCAACTACCTCGGCACCGGCTTCCTGGGCGGCAACTGGCCCGACCAGCCGCACCAGAGCAGCACCAGCAAGACCGGCTACGCCACCTACTTCAACGGCTCCATCGCGGGCGCCGCGTGGTACGACCGCCCGCTGGTCGCCGCCGACGTCAGCGCGCTCTACAACTACGGGACGCACGCCTCCAGCCTGCTCTCCTCGGTCACCCGCCCGTCCGGCAAGACGTACGCGGCGATGACCTACGACCCGGGCACCGCGGCGCTCACCCAGCTCACCGACGAGAACGGCGGGGTCTGGAAGCTCGGCGCCCCCACGGTCACCGGCTCCAGCCAGACCTACCGCGGCGCGGTCCTCGGCGGCGCCCCCGCCACGTACTTCCGCTTCGGTGAGGCGGCGGGTGCGGGCACCGCGGTCGACGAGACGCGCGGCGGCACCGGCACGTACAGCAACGTCACGCTGGGGGCCACCGGGCCGTTCAGCGACCAGAAGACGGCGGCCTTCAACGGGACCAGCTCCTGGGTGAAGGTGCCGGACGTCCAGACCGGCAGCACCTCCGCCTCCGCCGAGCTCTGGTTCTCCACCACGCGCGGCGGCGCGATCCTGATGAACGCGCAGAACGGGCCGATCGGCGGCACGGTCTCCTCGACCACCCCGCAGCTGTGGATCGGCACCGACAACAAGCTGTACGGCGGCTTCTACACCACCTCCGGCTCCGTCCAGATGGGCACCACCGGCACGGTGACCGACGGCAAGTGGCACCACGTGCTGCTGAGCGCCTCGCCCACCAGCCAGACGCTCTACCTGGACGGCACCCAGGCCGCCACCAAGGCCGGCACGGCCGCGCTCACCACGGGCGGGCGCACCACCGACTACCTCGGCGCCGGCACCACCGGCTCCGGCTGGGCCGGTCTGCCCTACCCCGCGACCGTGTACTTCAACGGCTCGCTCGCCGAGGCCGCGACCTACCGCTCGGCGCTCACCGCGCAGGACGCGGCCGCGCACTTCCAGGCCGCGAAGAACTCCACGGGCCTGCTGCCGGTGTCGACCGTCAAGGTCACCTCCCCGGCCAACGCCACGCTCACCTACCAGTACGACGTCAACCACAACAACCGGACGCTGACCGAGACCGACGGTCTCGGCAACACCACCAGCTTCGGCTACGACACCGGCGGCTTCGAGCACACCGTCACCGACCCCAACGGGGCGACGACGGTCACCGGCCACGACGTCCGCGGCAACACGGTCTCCACGACCACCTGCCAGAACCAGGCCGCCAACGCCTGTTCCACGGAGTACTTCAGCTACTTCCCGGACGACACCACCGAGCAGCTCACCACCGCCGACCCGCGCAACGACATCCTGCTCACCCGGCGCGACGGCCGCTCGGCCTCGGCGGCGGACAACACGTATCTGACGTCCTTCGGCTACGACAGCGCGGGCAACCAGACCACCATCACCGGTCCGGCCGTGGCCGGGTTCCCGAGCGGGCGCACCACCACGACCGTCTTCAGCGACGGCACCGCCACCTACCTGGCGACCGGTGGCGGCAACGTCCCCAAGGGCCTGCCGGTGCGCACGGTCAGCCCGGGCGGCGCGGTCAACTCCGTCGCCTACTTCAAGAACGGCGACGTGGCCTCGACCACGGACGCCGGCGGTCTGGTCACCTCGTACACCTATGACGGTGTCGGCCAGGTACTGAGCAAGAAGGTCGTCTCCGACACCTACCCGGCCGGGCTCACCACGACGTACACGTACGACGCGGACGGCCAGGTCGTGCAGGAGAAGGACCCGCAGCTCACCGACCGGGTCACCGGCGCGGTGCACGCGGCGGTCTCCACCACCGTCTTCGACATCGACGGCAACATCACCTCGCAGTCGGTCGCGGACGGCAGCGGCGGCGACTACACCCGCACCGAGACGCAGACGTACGACGCGTACGACCACGTCGCCACCAAGAAGGACGCCAACGCCAACGCGGGCGCGTCCAACGGCAACACGGTCACGTACACCTACGACAGCCAGGGCAACAAGACCAAGGAGGTCTCCTCCTCCGGCACCGAGATGCGCTACACGTACGACGACAGCGGTCAGCTGCTGACCCAGGGCGTCATGTACGCGGGCGACCCGGTGAACCCGCAGACCCCGTCGCTGCTGACCGAGTCGTCCCGGGCCTACGACCCGGCGGGCCGGCTCGCGTCGGTCACCGACGCCATGGGCGCGACGACCTCGTACACCTACACCGACAACGGTCTGACGTCGACGGTCACCAAGAAGAGCGCCGACGGCAACAGCTCCAACGTCCTGCAGTCCAACGCGTACGACGCGGCGGGCAACCTGCTCTCCAGCACCACCGACAACGGCGAGACCGTCACGACCCACACGGTCGACGCGGCCTCCCGCCACACCTCCACCACCCTCGACCCGGCCGGCGTGGCCCGGGTGACCAGCGTGTCGTACACGCCGGACGACGAGATCGCCACCGAGAACAGCCACGACTCCTCGGGCTGGGACCGCACGGTCACCAACGCGTACGACGCGATGGGCAACAAGATCGCCGAGACGCTGTACGGGGACGCCGCGGGGCACCCGACCGGCTGGTGGAAGCTCGACCAGTCCGCCGGCTCGACCGTCACCGACGCCTCCGGCTCCGGCAACACCGCCGCCGCCACCGGCGTGACCTGGAACGGCTCCTCGGCCACCTTCGCGGGCAACGCGGGCCAGCAGATCGCCACCAACGGCCCGGTGCTCGACACCGCCGCCTCCTACACGGTCTCCGCGTGGGTGAACATGGCGTCGCTGCCGACCCACAACGCGACGGTCGTCGCCCAGGCCGGCACCACCAACAGCGCGTTCATGCTCCAGTACAACTACGCGCACACCAGCGCGCCGCTGTGGTCCCTGGAGCAGACCGGCACGGACGCGCCGGGGACCTCGTTCCCGGCCGCCTACTCCACGGCGAAGCCCGTCGCGGGCAGCTGGACGCACGTGGTCGGCGTGTACAACGCCACCAACGGCGCCGTGCAGATCTACGTCAATGGCACGCTCTCCGGCAGCGCCACCAACAGCGCGCCCTGGAGCGCGCACGGGCCGCTGATGATCGGCGGCGCCAAGTACGGCGGCGCCGTGGGCGACGCGCTGCCCGGCGGGGTCTCGAACGTGCAGGTCTACCAGCGCGCGTTCACCTCGACCGACATCACCTCGCTCTACGGCAAGGGGCGCACCGGCGGCACCGCCGCCTCCTCGGACGAGCAGAAGACCACGTACACGTACGACAAGCGCGGTCTGCAGACGTCCATGACGGACGCCAACCAGAACACCACCAACTACGCCTACGACGAGGCCGGGAACCTGGCGGTCGCCACCGCCCCGGCCGTCCAGGCGGAGACGGACGGCACCAACCCGCTCACCGTGCGCCCCGTCACCACCAGCGGTTTCAACACCTTCGGTGAGGCCGTCGAGGAGCAGGGCCCCAACGGCGACGTGACCACCACGGCCTACGACGCCAACGGCAACAAGGTCATGGAGACCCTGCCGTCCTACACCCCGGCCGGGGAGACCACACCGGTCACCGCGGCCTCGACCTGGACGTACGACAACGAGGGCAACCAGACCTCGTCGACCACCGCGGGCGGGCGCACCACCAGCTACTTCTACGACCAGCTGGGCCGCGTCGCCCAGGTCACCAGGGCCGACGGCGCCACCCTGCACACCACGTACGACAACGCCGGCGACCCGCTCTCGGTGACCGACGGCACCGGTGCCTCCACCCAGGCGACCTATGACTACCTGGGCCGCCAGCTCACCTCCACCACCCTGGAGCGGTTCCCGTCCACCCGGACGCTGACCAGCACCAACTCCTACGCGGTGACGGCGGGCAACCCGTACGGCACGCACACCTCGTCGACGACGACGCCGGGCGGGGTGACCACCTCGTACGGCTACGACCGGGCGGGCGAGACCACGTCCGTCACGGACGCGGCGGGCAACACCACCCGGTACACCTACGACTTCGAGGGCAACCAGCAGAAGACGATCCTGCCGGACAACACCTGGACCGAGACCGACTACAACGCGGCCGGGCAGCCGACGTACAACAAGCAGTACGACGCCTCGGACACCCTGCTCTCGCAGTCCTCGGTGACGTACGACGCGGTGGGCAACGTGGTCACCACGACCGACGCCAACGGCCGCACCTCCCGCTTCACCTACGACGCGGCGGGCACGGTCACCCAGGAGATCCAGCCGGTCTCCGACACCTCGTCCATCACCACCAGCTTCGGCTACGACCAGGCGGGCCACCGCACCCGGTTCACCGACGGGCGGGGCAACTCCTGGCGCTACACCTTCACGCCGTGGGGCCAGCAGGAGAAGGTGATCGAGCCGTCCACCGCGCAGTACACCTCGGCGGCGGACACCACCACCACCTTCAGCTATGACGCGGACGGCCGGATGGTCAAGGCCGTCAAGCCGGGCGGCACGTCGACGTCCCTGACGTACGACAGCAACAACCAGGTCCTGACCATGGCCGGCCAGGGCGCGGACGCGGCGACCGCCACCCGCTCCTTCAGCTACGACAAGACGGGCCGGGTCCTCACGGCCGACACCGCCGAGGCGGGCATCACGGGCAACGCGGACCACCAGTCCGCCACGCACGAGGCGTTCGGCTACGACGACCGCGGCGACCTGCTCTCCGCGTCCGGCTCCGCCGGCTCCTCCAGCTTCACCTACAACGCCGACTCGGCGCCGCTGACCCGCACCGACGCGGCCGGCACGACGACGTACGGCTACGACAACGCGGGTCGTGTGTCCACCCTGGACGACGCGGCCACCGGCAACCGGCTGACGTACACGTACGGCAAGCTGAACGAGATCTCCCAGATCAAGTACGGCGCCACCGGCCAGACCCGCACCTACACCTACGACACCGCCCACCGGCTGACCGGCGACACCCTGATGCAGGGCGCCACCGGCCTGGCGTCCATGGGGTACGGCTACGACAAGAACGGCAACCTGACGTCGAAGACGACGACCGGGGTGCCGGGCGCGGCCACCCACACCTACACCTACGACTACGCCAACCGCCTCGCCTCGTGGAACAACGGCTCCACGACGACCACCTACGGCTACGACGCCTCCGGCAACCGCACCCGGGTCGGCGCGGACGTCTACACCTATGACGCCCGCGACCAGCTGACCTCGGACGGCAACCGCAGCTACGCGTACTCGGCCCGGGGCACCATGACCCAGCAGGCCGGGTCGGACGGCACGGTCGCCTTCACCACCGACGCGTTCGGCGCCCAGATCACCGCGGGCACCCACGCGTACAACCTGGACGCGACCGGGCGGAACATCACCGACACCGACACCGCGACCCAGGGCAGCCGCACCTTCCAGTACTCGGGCGCGAGCAACACCATCGCCTCCGACGGCAACTACACCTACACCTACGACGTGTCGGGCGGCCTGGTCGGCGTCGGCAACGGCCCCTCCGGCAGCGCGCTGGCCCTCACCGACCAGCACGACGACGTGATCGGCACGTTCACCGCCGGCGCGACCGCGCTGTCGGGCTCGGCGAGCTACGACCCGCTGGGCAAGAACACCGGCACCAACACCGTCCTCGGCCACCTCGGCTTCCAGTCCGGCTGGACCGAACCCGGCTCGGGCGACGTGGGCACGGCCTCGCGCTGGTACAACCCGGCGACCGGCCAGTTCCGCAACAAGGACTCCATCTCGCTGAACCCGGTCCCGAACTCGGTGTCCGCGAACCCGTTCGCGTACGTCAACGACAACCCGCTCGCGGGCACGGACCAGTCCGGCAACTGCTCCTGGTACGACGTGGTGTGCGGCGCCAAGAAGGTGGTCCACAAGGCCGCCGCGGTGGTGCACCAGGTCGCGGCGCCGATCTACCACGCCGCCGTCCAGGTGGTGCACCAGGTCGTCCAGGTCGCCAAGCACGTGGCGAAGAAGGTCGTCCACCGGGTCCGTGACGTGTACCGCAAGACGGTCCGCGTGGTGCGCCGGGTCTACCACTACGCCGTACGCAAGGTGAAGCGCGTCTACCACGCGGCGGTACATGCCGTACACACCGCGTACCACAAGGTCACCAAGACGGTGAAGCGCGTGGTCCACGCGGCGAAGAAGGTCGCCAAGGCGGCCGTCCACACCGTCGCCAAGGCGGCCCGCACGACCTACCACGCCACCGTGAAGGCGGCGAAGACCACGGCCACGTTCGTGAAGAACCACGCGGCCGCGATCACCTCGTTCGTGGTCTCCACGGCGGTCTTCATGGGCTGCGAGGCGGTCACCGCGGGCGTCGGCTCCATCGGCTGCGCGGCGGTCGCCGGAGCGGTCGGCTCCCTGGTCACCCAGGGCTTCGCCTGCGCCCAGAAGGGCGGCGACGAATGCAGCGTCGGAGCCTTCGCGGGCTCGGCGATCGAAGGCGCGGCATCCGGCGCGCTGGGCGGCGTCCTCGGCAAGATCGGCGGCTCCCTGCTCGCCAAGGCGGCCCCGAAGGCGATGAAGGCCGTCGGCGGTCTGTTCGGCAAGGGGGCGGCGGCTGAGGAGACGGCGGCGAAGGACGCGACGGAAGTGGCCGCGTCCAGGGCCGAGGCCCAAGGGGCCGGCTCGCGCGGCGAGTCCGGCATCGGCTGCAAGGTCGGCGTTCCGCACAGCTTCACGGGCAACACCAAGGTGCTGATGGCCAACGGCTCGACCAAGGCCATCGACAGGATCAGGGTCGGCGACACCATCGCCAACGCGGCCCCGGGTGTGTCGGGCACGGAGTCGCACAAGGTCACGGCAGTGATCGTCACCAAGACGGACCGCGACTTCGTGGACGTCACGATCAAGGCGACGAAGCGCGGCGCGAAGGTCAAGAAGGCCGTCCGCAAGGCGGCGCTGGGCCTCGCGGCCTCGGCGGCGGTGCTCGGCGCGCTGACGGCGACCCCGCAGAAGGCGCAGGCGGCGGAGGTGACCGCCAAGGGCGACCACCTCACCACCACGTTCCACCACCCGTTCTACGACGCCACGCAGTCGGCGTTCGTGGAGGCGAAGGACCTCCACGAGGGCGACGTCCTCCAGACCCCGACCGGCACGGCCGAGGTCACGGGCGTCCGCCTGTACCACGCGAACACGGTTACGTACGACCTGACGGTCGACGGTCTCCACACGTATTACGTGGAGGCCGGGGACACGCCGGTCCTCGTCCACAACTGCAACGGCTCGTCCACGCCGGACCCGATGCACCTCCAGGCGCGGGTGGACGCGATGACCAAGAAGATGGGCGCGGGCGCGCGCTGGAAGACCGTCGGCGGTCTGCACGTGCCCGAGGGCAACGGCATGGACCTGTTCGCGGTCGGTGCCCGGAGCGAGATCACCGACGCCCAGATCGCGCTGTCGGACGCGGCGGACGAGGGGCTGCGCGTCTATCCGCGCCTGCCGAAGAAGACGGACGCGCCGCTGATCCTCGGGCACAATCACGCTGAGGGGAAGCTGTTGACGGAAGCGGTCAACCTGGGGGCCACACCTCAGTTGCTGATCGCGAGCAACGACTTCTGCGAAGAGTTCTGTGCACCGTTGATCAAGAGGCTCGGCGGTAAGATCATTACCCCGAGACTGGCCAAGTGGTAGGTGTTTGAGGGATATGTCCAATCACGGAGTGCCGACGGACCGGCAGCCGGCCGAGCGCTGGTTCTCGGTCGCGGTCGCCGCGCGGGTCAACTCGGTCGTGTCGGTCTTCTTCGAGAAGCACGCACGGCAGGAAGACGCGTTCGCGGCGGTCCAAGCCGTCGAGTCGGCCTGGCGCGAGACGGGCGGGCAGGGCGAGGAAGCGGAGTTCCAGCAGGAGTCGGTGCCTTTGGTGGACCGGCTCCGGGAACGGGCCGCCGAGAGCGGCCGACCGTCCGGTGCGGCCGTCGCGGCCGCCCTGGAGGCCACGCGGGCCGTCGCCGCCTTCCACGGCGACGGCGACCCGCGGGTCCGCGAGGTCCAGGGTGCGGCGCTCGCCGTGGCCCTGGAGTTCGACCGCAACGGCGTGGCGCCGCCGGAGGGACATCCCTGCTGGCTGGCCTTCGAGAGCGCGGGCCAGGCGGAGCTGGCGTCCCGGGTCTTCGCCCGGGGCGCGGGCTTCGAGCCACGCGACGCGTTCGAACTCAGGATGGCGAGCGGTGAGGAGTCGATGCACTACCGCGAGGCGATCCTGAGCTGGATGCGCGACACCCACTGAGCACGATCCCCAGGGCGGCGGGCCGGATCTCCGGCTCGTCGCCCTGTTTCCCTTTCCGCCCTCCCGGCTCCGGTCGTCCGACTTCTCCTGCCTCCCGAGGAGCTTTGTGTCCAAGCACCGCATAACCAAGAAGCACCGCAACCTGGCCATGGCCCTCGGCGGTGTCGTCCTCCTCGGAGGCGGTGCGCTCACCGCGCAGGCCGCCTCCTCCGGGAGCGGGACCCCGGCCGCGGCCACCATGCCCGCCCGCCCCGTCTCCCTCTCCAAGCCCGCCACCTTCACCGGCCGCGCCTTCGACACCTGCACCGCCCCCACGCTCGCGCAGATGAAGGCCTGGAAGACCGCCTCGCCGTACGGGGGCGCCGCCGTCTACATCGGGGGTAAGAACCGGGGCTGTGCCCAGCCCCAGCTCACCGCATCCTGGGTGAAGTCGGTGAGCGCGGTCGGGTGGAAGCTCATCCCCCTGTACGTGGGGGCGCAGCCGCCCTGCAAGTCCGGGAGCAACCCGGAGAAGATGACGGCCGCCACCGCCGCCTCCCTCGGCGCGGCCGACGGCGCGGACGCCGGTGCCAAGGCGTCGGGGCTCGGGATGCGCCCGGGCAGCCCGGTCTACCTCGACATGGAGGGGTTCGACACCACGAACACCTCCTGCAAGGACACCGTGCTGACCTACACGCGCGCGTGGAACAAGGCCCTGCACGCCAAGGGCTACCGCACGGGCTTCTACGGCTTCGCCTCCTCCAGCGCGGCCGTCGTCGCCGCCGTCTCGCCGGGCACGGACATGCCGGACGCGCTCTGGTACGCGGCGTACGACGACACGGAGTCGACCACCACGGGCTACCCCTTCGGGACCAAGTGGTCGGGCCACCGCCGGGGCCACCAGTACGCCATCAACAAGAAGGAGGCGTACGGCGGCGTGACCCTCACCGTCGACCGGAACGCCTGGGACGCTCCGGTCGCCGTCGTGGCCAAGTAGGCAACAGAGCGAAGGCGGGTCAGGGGTGCTTCGGCGCCCCGGCCCGCCGTTTGCGTACCGCCAGCAGCGCCCCGGTCCCGATCAGCCCCGCAAGCCCCGCCGCCCCCGCCGCCGAACCCGCCTTCAGGCCCGGCGGGCGGAAGTCGCAGGAGACCGTGGAGGGGGACCCGGAGCCCTTCAACTCCACCGCCACCAGACCCAGATACGAGTCCGCCGGCTTCGCCCCGCCGCCGTTCACCGCGCACCTCCACCCCGCGATCCTCGGCATCGCGAACACCGCCGTCCCGGCCGCCCCGGCGGGCAGCACCGCCCGTACACCGCTGTCGCCGACGTGGACATCCGTCGCCCCCGTCGTACGCAGCCGCTCCACCGCCGCCGTCAGCGCGCCCCGGTCCAGACAGCCCAGCTGCGCCTTCTTGTACGCGGGGCGCAGCGTCACCCCGGACGAGGGGCTCGTCGAGACGCCCAGCGGGGCCAGGGCCGCCCGTCGCTTGGGCGCCCCGCCCCGGAACTCGACCCACTTCCCGGTCGTGCCGAGCCGCGCCCAGCCCGTGTACTCGGGCGCCCACAGGAACGCCTCCTGCCCGGCCGCACACCCCTCGGCGACCGTACGCGGCAGCGTGTACACCCGCGCCCCCAGCAGCATCTCCTGGTTGCGGAAGGGCGAACTCCCGTACCGCAGGGGTCCGTTGTCGCCCCGCACCGTCACCAGCGGCGGCACCGGGGCGCGGGTGACCGTCGGCGCCCGCCCCTTCTCCGCCCGCACCCGCGCCCCGACCGCGAACACCGCGTCCGTCACCGGGTTGTCGAGGCTCTGCACGGACCGGCCGCGGGAGGTCCAGCCGCCGCCCAGCGCGGTCATCGTCTTCGTCAGCACGTCCGGGGTGAGGCTGCTGTAGTAGGAGGCGCCCTCGCCGCCGAGCAGCAGCGGGTCGTTGCCGGTGATCTGGCGGCGGCCCGGGTCGGTGCGGTACGCGGGCCAGCCGTCGGCCCCGGTCACCGCCGCCTCGCGCGCGTCGTGCGCCGTCCCCCACGCGGGGTAGCTGTCGAGCCGGTGCAGCCGCTCCCGGTCGCCGTAGGCCACCGTCACCGCCGCCTGCGCGGTCTGCGCCCCGGCCAGAAGCAGTACGGCGGCCAGCGCCACCGCCCGGCGGCCCCGGGCCCGTCCGGCGATCAGCAGCGCGCCGAGCGCGGCCGCGAGCCCGCCGAAGAACAAGGGGTACGACCAGGGCGAGACCAGCTCGCTGAAGGCCGCCCCGCCCGCGATCACCGCGAGCACCCCGCCCCCGCCGAGCAGCGCGCGCCGGTCGGGCAGACCGTCCGCCACGCACACCCAGGCGGCGATCACCAGGATCCCGCTGAGGACGAACGTCTGGCGGTACGGGCTGCCGTTCGGGGTCTGGAAGGCGTGCCAGGCCAGATGCGTCGGCTTCCACTGGAAGGAGAGCGCGACGAGCAGGGCGAGCCCCGTCCACGCGTACCGCTCGCGGTCCGGCACCGCCCTGTTGAACGCCAGCGCCCCCGCGAGCAGCAGCGCGCCGGTGCCGAGGAACAGCGCGGGGCTGGAGAAGCTGTACGTCGCCGGGAGCCAGCGGGCCAGGAAGTCGCTCCACGGGACCGGCTGGAACTCCTTGCTCCAGCCCGGATACGCGTGCTTGGTGCCCAGGAACACGGTGAAGAGGATCGGGGCCGACAGGCCGATGCCGAGCGCCGTCGTCCAGGCCGCGCGGGCCAGCGCCCACACCCGGGCCCGTGTCTCCGTCTCCTCCAGGAACAGCCGCAGCAGCAGGATCAGGCCCGCCCCGATCGTGGCCATGTAGGCGGTGTAGAAGTTCGCCGTCCAGGCCAGGGCCACCACGACCGGGCCGACCAGCGCGTGCCTGCGGGTGCGGGCCCACTCGCCGACCAGGCAGAGCATCGGGAACGCGATCAGCCCGTCCAGCCACATCGTGTTGTACGTGGCCTCGATCACCGACCAGCCGCACAGCGCGTACGCCGCCCCCAGCACCCCGGCCGCCCAGCGCCGTCCGGGGGAGGGGCGCAGGGTGAGCAGCAGGACGGTCATGGCGACCGCCGCCACGGCCATCTTCAGGACCGTGATCACATAGACCGCGAGGTCGAGCTCGGCGCGCGGGAACACCCCGACCAGCAGGGCGAACGGGCTGCCCAGATACGTACCGATGTCGGGCAGGAACGAAGTCCCGTACCCGGACTGCCAGTTGACCAGGGCGCCGCCGTGGGCGCGGCCGTGCAGCAGGTCCCACAGATGGGCGTGGAACGGGACGAACTGGTTGCCCAGGTCGTTGACGCTGCGGGTGTGGCGCCCGAAGGGGAAGGTCCGGGCGACGGCGTCGGCGGCGCACACCGAGACCACGGTGATCAGCGCGGCGAGGGCGGACGCCCGCGCACGGGGGCGGCCGGCCCCGGCGGCCACGGCCGGGGCGGCGGGGGGAAGCTGGACGGCTTCGAGAGTCGGCATGGGGATCCTCTGCTGTTCGCTGCCGTCGAATATGCCGGACCGTTGCACGTAAATCAGCGGCCCGGGGATTCAGTTCACTTGATCGACGCCCGGTCGTCATTCGGTGAATCCGCCCCGGACGTCTGGCCCGGCTGTTCTTCGTTGACTGCCACAGCCGTACTCCGTATCGACGGGGGAGAACCGTGCTCATCTCGATTGTCGTGCCCTGCTTCAACGAAGAGGAGATCATCGGCCGCTTCCATGATCAGGTGACCAAGGAAATCTCCCGGCTCGACGCGGAATTCGAACTCCTCTATGTCGACGACGGCAGCAAGGACCGTACGTTTCCGCTGCTCCAGGAGATCGCCGCCCGCGACCCGCGCGCCCGTTACGTCTCGTTCAGCCGGAACTTCGGCAAGGAGGCGGCGATGCTCGCCGGACTGCGGCACGCCGCCGGCGACGCCGTGGTGATCATGGACGCCGACCTCCAGCACCCGCCGGAGCTCATCGGTCGCATGATGGACCTGCACGCCCAGGGCCACGACCAGGTGATCGCCCAGCGCACCCGCAAGGGCGACCGCGTCACGCGCACCCTCACGGCGCGCCTGTACTACCGCCTGATCAACCGCCTGGTCGATGTGGAACTGGTCGACGGCGTGGGAGACTTCCGCATGCTCTCGCGCAGGACGGTCGACGCGGTACTCGAACTCACCGAGTACAACCGCTTCTCCAAGGGGCTCTTCGCCTGGGTCGGATTCCGCACCACCACGTTCAGTTACGAGAATGCGGTGCGTGAGCAGGGGCGTTCCGCGTGGACGTTCGGAAAACTGCTCAACTACGGCCTGGACGGGATGATCTCGTTCAACAACAAGCCACTGCGGGCCGCCGTCTATCTGGGCATGCTGCTGCTCGGGATCGCCACGGCGTATTCCGCGTGGATCGTCGGTGTCGCGATGGTGAACGGCGTGGACACCCCCGGATATGTGACCCTGCTCGTCGTGGTCACCGCGCTGGCCGGAGTGCAGATGGTGATGCTGGGAGTGGTCGGCGAATACGTCGGCCGCATCTATTACGAGGTCAAGCGCCGTCCGCACTTCCTGGTGCAGTCGACGAATGTTTCCGGCCAGGAACAGGAAGGCGGCGGCGTGCCGCGCCAGCCGGGACGCGAGAGCACGGACCGGGAGTTCGCCCGCCGATGAAGTCCGGAACCGCCGCCCAGATAGTCCGGTTCGCCCTGGTGGGGGTGGTCAACACGGGCACGTACTACGGCCTCTATCTGCTGTTCCTCCCCTGGGTGCCGTACGTCGTCGCCCACATCACGGCGTTCCTGCTCGCCATGGTGGGCTCGTTCTTCCTCACCTCGTACTTCACCTACCGCACCCGGCCCACCTGGCGGAAGTTCCTGCTCTTCCCGCTCACCAACGCGGCCAACTTCGTGATCACCACGACCGGGATGTACGTCCTGGTGGACCTGCTCGGCCTCAGCAGCACCTGGGCCCCGCTGATCGCGGCCGCGGCGGCGATTCCGGTCACCTTCGTCCTCTCCCGGACGATCATGTTGCGGCCCGAGACCCCCGAGGCGGCCGAATCGTTGGGCGAATCAGTGGCCCACGCCACTGAGACTGCCTAACATCGATCACCGCAAGGTCATCAGGTCGCTGCACTGCCGCACGATCCGCCGGGAGGCTCCTTTGCACCGCCGCCGTCGCACCGCACTCGCCCTCTCCGTCGCGCTCCTCGGCGCGGGCCCACTCCTGACCGCCTGCGGCAGCGAGGCCCACCCGGGCGCCGCGGCCGTCGTGGGAGGCGACCGGATCCCGGTCTCCGCGCTCCAGGCCCAGGTCAAGGATGTCCGTACGGCGCAGCAGGCCTCGCCGCAGGCCGCCCAGCTGATCAAGAACACCGGCCAGCTCAGCCGCGCCAAGCTGCACGGGCTGATCTTCGACCGGGTGCTCGACCGGGCCGCCGCCGACGCCGGGGTGAGCGTGACCCGCAAGCAGCTCCAGGACGCCCGGGCCGCGATGGCCCAGCAGGCCGGCGGCGAGCAGGCGTTCGCGGGCATGCTCCTCCAGCAGCGCGGGGTCGCCCCCGGCCAGATCGACGACGCGGTGCGCGAGCAGGTGCAGCTGACCGCGCTGGCCGCCGCGACCGGCGCCGACCTGTCCACCCCGCAGGGCCAGGCGGCCGTCACCAAGACGCTCACCGAGGCGTCGAAGAAGCTGAAGATCGACGTCAATCCGCGGTACGGGACGTGGGACGACAAGGCGATCCAGCTCGCCGACGCCAAGACGCCGTGGATCGCCCAGGTCACCAAGAACGGGCCGGAACAGGACGCCCCGGTCACCGGCTGACGGGCCGGGGCGGGGGCGGGGAGCGGTCGGGGTAGGTTCGAGAGGTGACTCTCGAAGAACCCGGCCGCGTCGTCCTGCTCACCGCCAGCCACCGCGTGGCGCCCGGACTGCTGTCCTGGCCCGCGTGGCAGACGCTGCGCGCCGCCGACCGGGTGCTCTGCGCCGACCCCGGGCACCCGCAACTGCCGTATCTGCGTGAGGCGGGCGTCGAGGTCGAGCTCGCGGACCCGGAGGCGCGGGAGCTGGTCGAGGCGTGCGCCGGGGGCCGTACGGTGGTCGTCCTCCCCTCCGGCGAGGGCGACCGCCGGCTCACCGACGGGCTCGCCCGGCTCGCGGGCTCGGGCAGGGTCGCCATGCCGGACCTGGAGCTGCTGCCGGGCTCGTACGACCTGCCGGGCGCCCGGCTGCTCGACCTCGTCCAGGTCATGGACCGGATCCGGCGCGAGTGCCCGTGGTCGTCCCAGCAGACCCACAAGGGCCTGGCCAAGTACGCCCTTGAGGAGGCGTACGAGCTGGTCGAGGCGGTGGAGGAGGGCGACCGCGACGAGCTGCGCGAGGAACTGGGCGACGTGCTCCTCCAGGTGGTCTTCCACGCCCGGATCGCGGAGGAGGATCCCGAGGCGCCCTTCTCGGTGGACGACGTGGCCGGGACGATCGTGGAGAAGCTGATCCACCGCCATCCGCACGTCTTCGGCGACGAGCACGCCGAGACGCCGGAGGAGGTCAAGGAGCACTGGCTGCGGCAGAAGGCGGCGGAGAAGCAGCGCGACTCGGTGACCGAGGGCATCCCGCTCGGCCAGCCCGCCCTGGCCCTGGCGGCCAAGCTCGCCTCCCGCACCCGTATCGGCTCCCTGGACGTCCCCCTGCCGTCCGGCGAGGGCATCGGCTACCGCCTGCTCGCCCTCGCGGTCGCGGCGGAGGCCGACGGCACGGACCCGGAGGCGGCGCTGCGGGCGGCGGCCCGCGCGTACCGGGACGCGATCCGCACGGCGGAAGAGCGCTGACGGCGGTGCAGGAGCCCACTCCGTCCGGCGCGGACCGGACCCCGCCCGAGATGTTCACCTGGGAGTTCGCCACCGACCCGTACCCCACCTACGGGTGGCTGCGGGAGCACTCGCCCGTGCACCGGACCAAGCTGCCCAGCGGGGTCGAGGCATGGCTGGTGACGCGGTACGCGGACGCCAAGCAGGCGCTCGCCGACCAGCGGCTCTCCAAGAACCCCGCGCACCACGACGAGCCCGCGCACGCCAAGGGCAAGACCGGCATTCCGGGCGAGCGCAAGGCCGACCTGATGACGCATCTGCTCAACATCGACCCGCCGGACCACACCCGGCTGCGGCGGTTGGTGTCGAAGGCGTTCACTCCCCGTACGGTCGCCGAATTCGCGCCCCGGGTGCAGGAGTTGACGGACCAGCTCATCGACCGGTTCGCGGCGGGCGGCGAGGCCGACCTCATCCACGAGTTCGCCTTCCCGCTGCCCATCTACGCCATCTGCGACCTGCTCGGCGTGCCGCGCGAGGACCAGGACGACTTCCGCGACTGGGCCGGGATGATGATCCGGCACGGCGGCGGCCCGCGCGGCGGCGTGGCCCGCTCGGTCAAGAAGATGCGCGGGTATCTGCTCGAACTCATCCACCGCAAACGGGAGAACCCGGGCGACGACCTCATCTCGGGCCTGATCCGCGCCAGCGACCACGGCGAGCACCTCACCGAGAACGAGGCCGCCGCGATGGCCTTCATCCTCCTGTTCGCCGGTTTCGAGACGACCGTGAACCTCATCGGCAACGGCGTGTACGCGCTGCTGCGCAACCCGGAGCAGCGCGAGCGGCTCCAGGCCTCGCTCGCGGCCGGGGAGACGGACCTGCTGGACACCGGCATCGAGGAACTGCTGCGCTACGACGGGCCCGTGGAGCTCGCCACCTGGCGGTTCGCCACCCGCCCGCTGACGATCGGGGGTCAGGACATCGCCGCCGGCGACCCGGTGCTCGTCGTCCTCGCCTCCGCCGACCGCGACCCCGAGCGGTTCGGCGACCCGGACACGCTCGACCTCGGCCGCCGCGACAACCAGCATCTCGGCTACGGCCACGGCATCCACTACTGCCTGGGCGCCCCGCTCGCCCGCCTGGAGGCGAGGACCGCGCTGGCGACCCTGTTGCGCCGCCTTCCTGACCTGCGGCTCGGGGCGGATCCTGCCGATTTGCGCTGGCGCGGCGGGCTCATCATGCGTGGACTGCGCACGCTTCCGGTCGAGTTCACACCCACCGGAACTGACGGTTCGTCAAAACTGTGACTTTGGCGTTATCGCGGGTGCATCGACTTGTGACAAGCGTTCGAGTACGGCTACGTTCACCCCTCGACTCGGCAAACCAGGCTCAACGCCCGGCCCAGTAGTCACAGACGTCGTCACACGGAAGGCCACAGCATGCGCTCCGGGAACGGACGGCACCGCCGACCCCGCCAGGCTCCCGCACTCGTCGTCGCGGCGGGGGTGACCGGCTCGGCCCTAGCCCTTCCGCTCTTCGCGGCGAGCGGTGCGAGCGCCGCCTCCGCGACCACGTGGGACCGCGTCGCGGAGTGCGAGAGCGGCGGCGCGTGGAGCGCCGACTTCGGCAACGGCCTGTACGGCGGCCTCCAGCTCTCCCAGGAGACCTGGGAGACCTACGGCGGCACGGCGTACGCCTCGCGCCCCGATATGGCCAGCCGCGCGCAGCAGATAGCCGTCGCCGAGAAGGTGCTCGCCGCGAAGGGCCCCAAGGCCTTCACGAGCTGCTCGACGGTCTCCGGGCTCACCTCGGGCGGCGGCGCGCCGGCCGTCGACCCGGGCGCCACGCCCTCGCCGTACGTCCCCTCGGAGGAGGGAGCCGCGACCCCGGACGCCTCCACTCCGTCCGCGCCCGCGAAGACGACTCCGGCGCCCACGAAGCCGTCCGGTTCGGCCTCCACCGCGCCCAAGCCGTCCACGAAGCCGTCCGCGCCGGCCACGGGCACGAGCGGGCAGCCCGGGTCCACGACGCCCTCCAGTCCGGCCACCGGCTCCACGGACTCGGCCTCCGGCGGCAAGCACCGCGGCACGCCGGACACGGCCGAGAGCGGCACCCCCGCGACCACCGAGCCGGGCAATACGGACAACAGCCATGAATCGGGGCGCCACGCCTCGCGAGGTGACGCCGACTCACGCGAGGCGGGTGACGCGCTCACCGAGGGCGGCGACTACACCGTCCGCGTCGGCGACAACCTGTGGGACATCTCGCGCTCGCACAAGGTCGAGGGCGGCTGGTCCGCGCTCTACAAGGCGAACGAGAAGACGATCGGCTCCGACCCGAACCTCATCCTGCCCGGCCAGAGCCTTGATCTGAACCTGGCAAATACGGACAACCCGGCCCCGGCCAAGGGGTAGTTCAGGGGCCTATGTCCGCTTCTGCGCAAGTGAGACATGGGTCTCTTTCCGTCAACTGGCGTGTCCCGTCCGTCCGGTACGGGCGTTACGCCCCCGACCTGCGGAAACAGAGGTTGTGGAGGGGCATGTGGGGGCGATTTCTCCCCGATGTGCCCCTTTGAACATCAGGGGTTGGTGTGATTACGGTCGGAGCGCTCGTCACCACGGGCCCCTTCGACCGGGAACGCCGAATCCTGCCGCCGGTCGCGGGGAACAGTCGACGCTCGATGCGCCGTAGGCAGGAGC
The DNA here is from genome assembly GCF_041435195.1 of Streptomyces sp. NBC_00224. Classification (NCBI taxonomy): domain Bacteria; kingdom Bacillati; phylum Actinomycetota; class Actinomycetes; order Kitasatosporales; family Streptomycetaceae; genus Streptomyces; species Streptomyces sp. NBC_00224. The sequence continues at coordinate 4,107,261 of NZ_CP108106.1, read as the reverse complement.
GGGGGACCCAAGGTAAGCGCCGGGCCCGGCCGTTGAAGGACGTACGCCATACGGCGGGACGTACGAGACGGCCGACGGGACCGGCTTGGGGTGAAGACGCGCCTAGCGGCGCGGCCGGGCCACTCACTCGCCCGAACCCGACAGCTCACCTCGCAGGCGTCGGTGAGGAGAACTCCATGCTGCTTTCCGGCAAGGGCAAGCACCGTCGCCCGTCCAAGGCCGTCCGCGTCGCCACGCTCGCCGGTGTCACCGGTGCGGCCGTCGCCGCCCCGCTGATGGCCGCGGGCTCCGCCTCCGCCGCCTCCGTCTCCACCTGGGACGCGGTCGCCCAGTGCGAGTCCGGTGGCAACTGGTCCATCAACACCGGCAACGGCTACTACGGCGGTCTGCAGTTCTCGCAGTCCTCCTGGGCCGCGGCCGGCGGCACCCAGTACGCCTCCCGCGCCGACCTGGCCACCAAGGGCCAGCAGATAGCCACCGCCGAGAAGCTGCTCGCGATGCAGGGGCCGGGCGCCTGGGCCTGCGCCGGTGCGGGCAACCTGACGTCCGGTGGCGCGTCCGCGAAGGTGGACACGTCCGGCTCGTCCTCCAAGGCCGCCACCCCCAAGGCCGCCCCGGCCCCGAAGCGCGAGTCCGCGCCCGCCTCGCGGAGCGAGTCCCGCCCCGCCCCGGTCAAGACCGGCTCCGGCGAGTACAAGGTGAAGGCCGGCGACACCCTCGGCTCCATCGCCGCCGCGCACGGCGTCAAGGGCGGCTGGCAGAAGCTGTTCGAGCTGAACAAGGACGTAGTGAAGGACGCGAACCTGATCTACGTGAACCAGCAGCTCCACCTGAGCTAGTCGCTCCGCGTCATCCGGCCGCAGGTGATCTGTGGCTGAGCGCGCAGTTCCCCGCGCCCCTAATGATGCGGGCACCTACAGGGGCGCGGGGAACTGCGCGACCAGCCCCCACCGGCCCGCAGATGATCCACGCACCCGCCCCCGCGGGCCCGCACGTGATCCACTCCGCTGAAAGCTGAACCCGTCGCCCCCGCCCCCCCGCCAGGGGGATTGTTTTGTTCGGGAACATTTTGCCCCCCGTTTCGTCCCACGGGCCGGTCGGTCGGCTGGTGGATGCCCCGGAGGCGGTTAGGCTCAGGGGTGCCGGACCACGCGGCCCGGCGTATTCGCGTCACATCCCAGAAGGAGATGCTCGTGCCGTCCATCGACGTCGTCGTAGCCCGGGAAATCCTGGACTCCCGAGGCAACCCCACGGTCGAGGTCGAGGTCGGCCTCGACGACGGCAGCACGGGTCGTGCCGCCGTCCCGTCCGGCGCCTCCACCGGTGCCTTCGAGGCAATCGAGCTCCGCGACGGTGACCCCAACCGTTACCAGGGCAAGGGCGTCGAGAAGGCCGTCCTCGCCGTGATCGAGCAGATCGGCCCGGAGCTCGTCGGCTACGACGCCACCGAGCAGCGCCTGATCGACCAGGCGATGTTCGACCTGGACGCCACGGAGAACAAGGGCTCGCTCGGCGCCAACGCCATCCTCGGCGTCTCGCTCGCCGTCGCGCACGCCGCCTCCGAGGCCAGCGACCTCCCGCTGTTCCGCTACCTGGGCGGCCCGAACGCGCACCTGCTGCCCGTTCCGATGATGAACATCCTCAACGGTGGGTCGCACGCCGACTCCAACGTCGACATCCAGGAGTTCATGATCGCCCCGATCGGCGCGGAGTCCTTCTCCGAGGCGCTGCGCTGGGGTGCCGAGGTCTACCACACCCTCAAGGCCGTCCTGAAGCGCAAGGGCCTGTCCACCGGCCTCGGTGACGAGGGCGGCTTCGCCCCGAACCTGGACTCCAACCGCGCCGCCCTGGACCTGATCCTGGAGGCCATCAAGGAGGCCGGTTACGCCCCGGGCAAGGACATCGCGCTCGCGCTCGACGTCGCCGCGTCCGAGTTCTACAAGGACGGCAAGTACGAGTTCGAGGGCCAGTCCCGCTCGGCCGCCGAGATGACCGAGTACTACGAGGAGCTCGTCTCCGCGTACCCGATGGTCTCCATCGAGGACCCGCTGTACGAGGACGACTGGGCCGGCTGGAAGACCCTCACCGACAAGCTGGGCACCAAGGTCCAGATCGTCGGCGACGACCTCTTCGTCACCAACCCGGAGCGCCTGGCCCGCGGCATCGAGGAGGGCTCCGCCAACGCCCTGCTCGTCAAGGTCAACCAGATCGGTTCGCTGACCGAGACCCTGGACGCCGTCGAGATGGCCCAGCGCAACGGCTTCAAGTGCATGATGTCCCACCGCTCCGGCGAGACCGAGGACGTCACCATCGCCGACCTCGCCGTCGCGGTGAACTGCGGTCAGATCAAGACCGGCGCCCCGGCCCGCTCGGACCGCGTCGCCAAGTACAACCAGCTGCTGCGCATCGAGGAGATCCTCGACGACGCGGCGGTGTACGCGGGCCGCAGCGCCTTCCCGCGCTTCAAGGGCTGATCAGCCGACCGGCTGAGCAGTCCTGACATGGGCTGACCGCCCTGTCGTACGTACGTCCCCGGCCGCGGTCCCGTACCGTGTCCGGGGACGTTGTACGTACGTGAGGGGAGCGGGGCGACATGGCCAAGGGCAACCGGGACCGGTTCTCCACCGCGGCCCGGCTCAAGGTGCTCGGCGAGCAGACCGCGGCCCGGGTCTACCGCTCCCAGACCAAGCGCCAGGCGCGCCGCTCCCGGCTCACCGGGCGCGCCGCCCTGCTCGCCCTGGTGATGTGCTCGCTGGTGGTGGCCCTCGCGTACCCGATGCGCCAGTACGTGTCGCAGCGCGGCGACATCGCCGAGCAGCGCCGCAAGGAGCACGACGCGGCCGCGCAGGTCGAGCGGCTGCGCGACGAGAAGGCGCGGCTCCAGGACGACGCGTACATCAAGCGGCTGGCCCGTGAGCACCTGCACATGCAGTTTCCGGGCGAGACCGGCTACACCGTGACCGACCCGTCGGCCGGCAAGGGCCGCCGCGACGGCAAGGCCGCCACCGGCCGCCCCTGGCACCAGAACCTCTGGGACGGCGTGGACAAGGCCGACCGCCCCGGCAACTGACGCCGCGACCGCCCGCGACAGACCCAGCGACAGACAGAGACAGAGACAGAAACCCCGATGGAAACGCCCCCGCCCCAGACGCCCAGCACCGAGCCGACCGACGCGGACATCGCCGCCTTCCAGGAGCAGCTGGGCCGCCCGCCGCGCGGACTGCGCGCGATCGCGCACCGCTGCCCGTGCGGCAACCCGGACGTGGTCGAGACGGCCCCCCGGCTGCCCGACGGCACGCCGTTCCCGACGACGTACTACCTGAGCTGCCCGCGTGCGGCGTCGGCGATCGGCACGCTCGAAGCCAACGGGGTCATGAAGGAGATGACGGAGCGTCTGGCGACGGACCCCGAGCTGGCCGCGGCCTACCGCGCCGCCCACGAGGACTACATCGCCCGCCGCGACGCCATCGAGGTCCTGGAGGGCTTCCCGAGCGCGGGCGGCATGCCGGACCGGGTGAAGTGCCTGCACGTGCTGGTCGGCCACTCGCTGGCGGCCGGGCCCGGGGTGAACCCGCTGGGCGACGAGGCGATCGCGATGCTGCCCGAGTGGTGGGCGAAGGGCCCCTGCGTCACCCCCTGCGTGCCCGGGGAGAACGAGAAGTGACCCGGGTCGCCGCCATCGACTGCGGTACGAACTCGATCCGGCTCCTGGTGGCCGACGCGGACCCGGTATCCGGCGAACTCGTCGACCTGGACCGCCGGATGACGATCGTCCGCCTCGGCCAGGGCGTGGACCGGACGGGCCGCCTGGCCCCCGAAGCACTCGACCGCACCTTCGCGGCCTGCCGCGAGTACGCGGCGGTCATCAAGGAGTTCGGCGCCGAGCGCGTCCGCTTCGTCGCCACCTCCGCCTCCCGCGACGCCGAGAACCGCGACGAGTTCGTCCAGGGCGTCCTGGACATCCTGGGCGTCGAGCCCGAGGTGATCACCGGCGACCAGGAGGCCGAGTTCTCCTTCACCGGCGCCACCAGGGAGCTCCACTCCGACGGCGACTACCTCGTCGTCGACATCGGCGGCGGCTCGACGGAGTTCGTGGTCGGCTCCCGGCAGGTGCGCGCGGCGCGCTCGGTGGACGTCGGCTGCGTACGGATGACCGAGCGCCACCACCCCGGCGACCCGGCCACGCCCGAGCAGATCGCCGCGATAAGGGCGGACGTCGAGGCAGCCCTGGACGAGGCCGAGCAGACGGTCCCACTCCGCGAGCCCCGCACGTTGGTGGGCCTGGCCGGTTCGGTCACCACGGTCGCCGCGATCACGCTGGACCTGCCCGCGTACGACTCGGCGGCGATCCACCACTCCCGTATCTCCTACGAGCAGGTCCGCGCGGTCACCGACCGCCTGCTCGCCTCGACCCACGCCGAGCGCACGACGATCCCGGTGCTGCACCCCGGCCGCATCGACGTGATCGCCGCAGGCGCGCTGGTCCTGCTGTCCGTCATGGACCGCACGGGCGCCCGCGAGGTCGTGGTCAGCGAGCACGACATCCTCGACGGAATCGCCTGGTCGATCGCGTAGAGGGGCAGGGGCTGGCCTGCGGTAACGCGGACAAGACGGAGCGCCCCCGGCGGGATATCCACCGGGGGCTCTAATTCTCCGGATGGCGTACCTGTCGGTCGTACGCGGCGAATGGACCGAGGCCGACCCCGGCTCGCCGTGTGTCGAGGTTGTCCGGGTCGCTGATGGTCTGCGGGCACAGCCCCTGCTTGCCGTTGATGTACTGAGTTCCGTAGAGCTGCGGCTCGCCTTGGTGGAAGAGACACCGGTCAGTCAGATACGCGAGGTGCCGTGGCTCGGCCTCTCCAGCGGTGACCGCCTCGCGGAGCAGCGTGAGTGCGTGCTGCTGGAACTCGGGGTCGGCGTCGGAGTGCTGGACAAGCAGCCATGCGGCGTCCGTGGCTTGGTCGCCGACGAGGGTTCGGCCGGGCCAGCCGTGCTCGGCAGTGATCCGTTTGAGCGCGGCGATGTTGTCGGCGTCGACTGTGCGCATGGCTTCGAGGTCGGGTGCGACCATCCCGTGTTCGCGTACGCCCCTGGCGTGTTGGTCGGCTGCCCTGCGGCGCAGGAGTTCGGCTGTGAGGTCGGGGCGCTGAGAGGTCATGGGCTGGCCTCTCGGGTGCCTAGGGTGGCCTCCCACTTGCCTCGCGAGAGGTGGATGACACCGTCTGGGGAGATCTTGGCGCGGGCGCCGTAGAGGGGGAGGCCACCCTCGGCGTTGAGCCGGTTGCGGATGCGTTCGAGTCTGTCCCAGAGGCGCTGTGGGCCGCTTTGGTGGACGGTGGGCGGGGCGAGCCGTTCTGCGGATGCGCGGGCCCATGATCCGTCCGGGTGGGCGAGGTAGGCGGTCCGAGTGCCGCTGCGTTCCTCGTAGCGTGCCTGTACGCCGGGAACGGCGATCTCCAGCATGCTGCGCAGTTCCCAAGTCTCGGCGACGTTCAGCACCGGATAGCGGCCCGTGGTGATCTCCGCGCCGTCCTTCTCGGGGGCGGGCGTGATGGTCGGCGGGTAGTCGTCACTGCTGCGGGTGAGCATGAATCCGGCACCGTCCCGTTCGATTCGGCCGTGGCACTCGCCGTGGTCGTCCTTCCACGCGGTGAGGATGACGCCCATGCGGGCGAGGGTGGTCACGAGTCGTCCGCCTGGGCGCAGGGCGGCCAGCATCGGGCGGAGCCCGGGGCCGGGGGGCATGGCGACGGTGGCGATGATGCGGTCGTAGGTGCCGGGGATGTCTGTGGTGGCGTCGGCGGTGATGAACTGAGGGCGCAGCCCGATGTCGGCGAGGCGGTCGCGTGCCGCTTCGGTGAGGTAGGGGTCAACGTCGAGGCTGGTGACCTGTTGGCTTCCGAGGCGCTGCGCCGCGTAGGCGGCGAGGCCGCCCGCACCGGTTCCGAGGTCGAGCAGGGACAGGCCGGTGTGGAGGCGGCCATGTCGGAGCATCTGGACGGCCAGGCTCGACATCGTCGCGGAGGAGGTGGGAAGCCCTTCGGGATGGTCGTCGGGCTTCGCGTGGTCGGCGTGGAGAGGCCCGACCCGGGTGACCAGCGATTCGTCTCCGTAGGCTGCCGCCCACCAGGCGGCGGGATCGGTCAGGCCCTCTCGAAGAGCCCATCGACCGTCGTCACCCCTGGCCCACCACCGGGGTACAAGCATGTGCCGGGGTGTCTGGGCGACAGGGCTGCGCCATCGGGAATCTGGATCGGTGATCGCGTCGGCGAGTCGTTGAGCGTGGTGTTCCCAGTTCATCGCGACCCCTTCTCGGTGGCACTAGTAGGCAGGGTCGCAGGCTTCTTGCTCCGCCGGGGAGCAGTCGCCGCCGTCCTTGGCCGGGTTACAGTCCGGATCGCACGGGTTCGCGGCTGCGCGTGAGGGCAGCCGGTCGACCGTGGCGGCCCATTCGGCGCTCTTCAAGATGTCGCCGAGGGAGCGCGATAGGACGTTGCCTCCGGGCAGGAACCGGGAGAGCACGCAGCCTGCCACGTCGCCGTTGGGCAGTACCGCGGCGCGCCCGTGGGCGCACCGGCCGCACAGGGCGTCAACGGTCGGGGTCTGCCCCGGCAGTGCGGCCCGTCCTACGGCCCGCACTCGGTCTGTGAGGATCTGGGTTACGCCCATGCTGCGTAACTCGGCGCGGGCTTCGGTGACGTGCTGTCCGTCGAGGACATCGACAATTCCGGCGCGGAGAGTGATTCCTCGGCGGACCGCCTCGCGGATGTTGCTGCGGGTGCGTACGTAGCTTCCGGGCTTGCCGGTGATGGTGTCGTGTTCGTCGGGGTCGTTGCTGTAGTAGCTGGTGGCCAGGGTGACCCCGTCTCGCTCGAACGTCTCCCACCAACTAGGCAGGACCTTGTACAGGTTGCTGAAGATCTCCACCTTGAGCCCCAGGGAGAGCGCGAGGTCGACGAACTCGGCCCAACACGGGTGCACGGTCGGTTCGCCGCCGATCAGTTGTACGTGCGGGATGCCCAGAGCAGCGGCTTCCTTGATGACAGATCGCCAGTCTTCGCGGGTCATGGTGCCGTCGGTAGCTTGCGGGCTGGAGGTGGTCAGGCAGTGCGTACAGGTGAGTTGGCACTTTCCCGTGATCTCAAGCTCAAGGGACTTGAGTCCGGTTAAGCCGGGTTGCAAGGTGATCTGCATAGCTACGCCTCCAATGTCGGCCCACTGGATCGCTCGGCGAGATTCACGGGCAGTGAGCGCAAAGACGTGGCTAGCGCGTAGATCGCACCGCAACGCACGCACAGCTCGACATGCCGTATCCAGCAGCGTCTCGTACCAGACCGCCCCGCCGACAACTACGTCAGCGAAAACCGGCTTCGACTGTGTGATCGCGCTCGTCTGGAACATCGCTGCACCCATGCGGTGCCCTCCTGCGTCGGGGTTGCTCTCCTCCCGTGCATCGCCAGGGAGGAGAGCAACCGCGTGCGAACCCTCCCCAACAGGCGCGATGGCATGGAGAGTTGCAGCGGCCAGCGTCGCCCATCAAGGGAGTCGACGACGGCCGGTATTGCTCTGCGACCGTAGCGCTAGCTACAGATCCGTATCAACTGTTTGACGTCTAACGAGTGAGACGGCATATGACAACGAGTGGGACGGCAAGCGAAAGCCCCCTGCCGAGTCGGCAGGGGGCTGAGAGGAGTCGGGGCTACTTGGTCAGGTGATCGAACTCGCCGGCCTGTGCGCCCAGCAGGAACGCGCGGAGCTTCGCCCGGCTGGTCCGTACGATCACGTCACTCTGGTCGCTCTCGCGAAGCAGGATCTCGCCGTCGACCTCGGCGAGCTCCAGGCAGTTGCCCTCCGAGTCCGTCGAGAACGAGGACTTTCGCCACTGAATTTCCACTGTCTCCACGCCTTCATGCTTGTTGTGCGATGCCGTGAATGAAGTCTCGCGACTGGGCCGGGTCCATCGACCGCTCAAGCGTGCGATCGAGTACGGCTCGGTAGTTGGCGAGAAGGGTTTCGGCGTCCAGGAACGCCGGGCCTGTTGGGGTGTCCATCTGCACCGTATCGAGCTGCGGCACCGGGCCATAGATGTAGAGGGTCGATGACCCCGCGTTCGGGAACCCGCCAGCCGAGAACGGGATCACCCGCACGGTGATGTTGTCGCGCTCGGACTCCTTGAGCACGTGTTCGAGCTGGGTGCGCGCGATCTTCGCGCTGCCGTACTGCATCCGCAGCGCCGCCTCATGGATGAGGAAGGTGCAGGGCAGGGGCTCGGGGCGGTCCAGTACATCGCGCCGCTTGAGCCGATGCGACAGGCGAGTGCGGAGATCGATCGGATTCAGTGGCGGTACGGCTTCCTCGAACACGGCACGGGCGTACTCCTCGGTCTGGAGTTGTCCGGGGATGTGCATGATGGTGACGCCGCGGAGCCCTGTGGCGTTGGCCTCCAGCTCGGAGAGGTCGAGCGCGCCGCTCGACAGCTTGCCGCGATAGTCCTCCCACCAGCCCTTGCGGCGGTCCTCCGCCATGGTGGCCAGAGCGTCGATGTACGCAGCATCGGGACACTGGTAGAGGCCGGCCCAGGTGCGAACGCGATCGCCGCTCACCCCGAAGCGCCCCGACTCGCTGTTGCTGATGGTGGTGCGATCAGTTCCGAGCAATGCCGCAGCGTCGCCGAGTGGCAGGCCGGCGTGTTCGCGCATCTTGCGAAGTTCGGCGCCCAGACGTCGTTGCCACGCAGTTGGAGCCTTCCTAGGCGGCATTGGCCTCCCCTTCTGTCGGCCCCCAGTGTGGCCCCGTACCCCCAAGGTGGTCCAGCAGTTCCTTAGTTGAGTCGTTTGGGTACAACTTGTGAGACGAGCGCGCTACCGTCGTCCAAGCATCGCGCCATTAAGGGTCTCGGGCCGAAATGCAGTCGCTGCCATGCCAGTTGGAGCGGCATGAGGAGCAGTCAAAGCCACGGACGAGGAGCAGTGTGCGCTCAACTGCGTTGGGAGACGGCAAAATGACCGCATCTTTAGTACCTACCCCACCACCTGTGCCCACTGCGACGAGAACGCACCGCCTGAGCACCGCAAGCCGCCTGACCGCCGCGGGTGAGCTGAGAGCACTGGTTGCCGCGCTGCTGCGCACGGCTGGGCACGCTCAACTCGCAGAGTCGGCGCGGATCTGCACGAGCGAGCTCGTCGCCAACGTGTGCAGGCACACCCCGGCGAAACTCGTGCACGTCGAGGTGACGCTCGCCGACGACTGGGTCTCGGTGTACGTCTACGACGATCGCCCCCGTGAGCTGCCTGTCCCCCCTGGGGAAGCCCCCGGTGTCCGGGAGGGCGGGATGGGGCTGGGGTTGGTGGCAGCGCTTGCGGACCAGTGGGGTGTCTGCCTCTATGGCGGTGCGATCCCGCACTCGAAAGCGGTGTGGTTCAAGATGGTCGAGGGTGGACGGGGGATGCCGTGATCCACCCGACGGCGCACCCAGCCCGGCCGCGAATCCAGAAATCACTGCAACCGCCCCGACACCTAGAGAGGCGGAGTGCGGTGCGGAGGGGAGGTATCTCCCGCACCGGTGGCCGTATAGGTCCATCTGCAAGGTGACCCCTGCAAAAGAGGCCTCGGCGGGCTGCCATGTGCTGAGAGCGAGGCCGTCCAGAGCGATGAGGGCAAGCAGGCCGGCGGGCGCCAGAGTGAGCCCTTCGGCGTCGTCAGCCTGGGGATTGCTGGGGAACGGCGACGACCTTTGCGCCTGTAGCCTCTGGCCCCAATTGACGCAACTGGTCCAGCCTGTGGGTGGTGGGCAAGGCGCTCGGTGGGCGCGGCTTGCCGGTCGGCGTCAGCGCACCCGGAGGTGGATCATCGGTTGAAGTGGGGGCTGCCGGGTTCGGCGTGAGGGTTGGATCCGGTGTGCCCGGTGTGATGGGCATCGTCATGGTTGGCTTTGGCGACGAGTTGCCGGGGAAGTCCGAACAACCGCTGATCTCACATCCGTTGTCAAAGACGACCGCAGTCCACTTCACCTGGCCTGGTGGGCGTTCGATCCGCCAGTGGACGTGCCACCGACCATCTTGCAAAACCGTCGCCTTGGGTGACACCAACCAGGCGCCCGGCGGGCTGGACGAGTCCGAAGTGCCAGGCTCGCGGGGAGCGGGGGCTGCACCCCGGATCGACTGAGTCGCGTCCGGAATCTGTGCCATCACATACACGTCCCAGGGTTGTGGGAGCCCGGTAACGTGCCCAACGAAGTCGAACTCCTTGGCTGGCGGGTCCGGACTCCTCTCAGTCCACGACGTGAAATTCAGCGACAACGGTGCGGAAGGGTGCAACGCCCCAGTGGGCGTTACGCGCTGTTCAGGGCTGGAACCGTGGCTTCCGGGTCCGGCGATCAACGCCGTGATGACCGCAGCAAGCAAGGCGACGAACGCCGCTAGGAGAGTCTGCCATCGCTGCAAGTGTCCTAGACGGGCCCTGATATCGACCATGGCATCCCCCGGGTCTGTGGGCTGCAACCCAGGATGCCGCGGCGCTGAGCCGAGTGTGGGGTCTCTCCTTGGACTCGCGGCTTTTCCGGCGCACTCGGTGCCCCAAGCGCCCCTCGGCGACCAGTGATGGCTCGCCAGGTGGTGAGAGGGCCGCGAAGCCGGTCGGTGTAGCGAGGCTGGACAGGGGGCAGCGGTCACGCCGAGGCCAGTGCGGTCGAGCAGGGCCTCGGCGGCGGGCAGGGCCATCACGCGGGCGAGGCCACCGGCGACGGCGAGAGCGTCAGCGCCACCGACAACGACCTGAAGAAGATCGTCCGCGAGTTCCTGGAGGACGTGGCGGAGGGAATCGGCCATGCCCCCGTGATCCCTGTCAACGCACCGCGCCGTCCGTCCGGCCCCGACCCGGCGGCAGAGCGGGCCCGACTGACAGCCGACCACACCAAGTGGAGCGCTGCGCTGACTCGTCCTTATTACGGACTACGCCGTCAACCCGGACCTCTACGCCGCGGCAAGTTCGAGGACATCCTCGACGGAATCGCCTGGTCGATCGCGTAAAAGGTGCCCGGAGGGCCCCCGAGGGGGTCTCCGGGCCACCCCCCGCAAGAAAGTTCGTGAACTTCTTCACAAGGAAAACCCGTCAGTTGGCCCCGATCGAGGGCTCTGGGCCTCTCTTCTGCAGGTTCAGGGGCTCAACAGCGCGCGATCCATGGGGCGGACGGTGTGTTACGGGCATGTGTCCTGGCCCAGTGGTCTAGCCCGCGGAGCGGTGTGAGGGCCAGTTCAGGAGGGGTGAACAACGTTCTCCCCTACACCTTGGTTCCCTCCGGCCACCATGACCTGGGTCACGTGGGCCGCGAAGTGTAGCAGAGGCCTCGTCGGACCTTGTGAAGGGGCGCACGAGCGGGGGTCCGGAGGGGGGTGGATACTCGATGGCATGAGCACCACGGAGCGTCCCCGAATCCTCGTCGTAGGCGGTGGGTACGTAGGCCTGTACGCGGCACGGCGCATTCTCAAGAAGATGCGCTACGCCGAGGCGACTGTCACGGTCGTCGACCCGCGGTCGTACATGACGTACCAGCCCTTCCTCCCCGAAGCCGCCGCAGGCAGCATCTCCCCGCGCCACGTCGTCGTCCCGCTGCGACGCGTCGTGCGCGGAGCCGAGGTGCTCACCGGCCGCGTCACCAGCATCGACCAGGACCGCAAGGTCGCCACGGTCGCGCCGCTCGTCGGCGAGGCCTACGAGCTGCCCTTCGACTACCTGGTCGTCGCCCTCGGCGCGGTCTCCCGCACCTTCCCGATCCCCGGCCTCGCCGAGCAGGGCATCGGTATGAAGGGTGTCGAGGAGGCCATCGGGCTGCGCAACCACGTCCTGGAGCAGCTGGACAAGGCCGACTCCACGACCGACGAGGATGTCCGCCGCAAGGCGCTGACCTTCGTCTTCGTGGGTGGCGGCTTCGCCGGCGCCGAGACGATCGGCGAGGTCGAGGACATGGCCCGCGACGCGGCGAAGTACTACACCAACGTGAAGCGCGAGGACATGCGCTTCGTGCTGGTCGACGCCGCCGACAAGATCCTCCCCGAGGTCGGGCCGCAGCTCGGCAAGTGGGGCAAGGAGCACCTTGAGGGCCGCGGCATCGAGATCTACCTCTCGACGTCGATGGACTCGTGTGTCGACGGGCACGTGGTGCTCAAGAACGGCCTCGAAGTCGACTCCAACACCATCGTGTGGACCGCGGGCGTCAAGCCCAACCCGGCGCTGGCCCGCTTCGGCCTGCCGCTCGGCCCGCGCGGCCACGTCGACACCGCCCCGACCCTCCAGGTCCAGGGCACCGACTACATCTGGGCCGCCGGCGACAACGCCCAGGTCCCGGACCTCGCCGCCCGCAAGGCCGGCGTGGAGAACGCCTGGTGCCCGCCGAACGCCCAGCACGCGCTGCGCCAGGCCAAGGTCCTCGGCGACAACGTGGTCTCCGGTATGCGGGGCTTCCCGCAGAAGGAGTACTCGCACGCCAACAAGGGTGCGGTGGCGGGCCTCGGCCTCCACAAGGGCGTCGCGATGATCGTCATGGGCAAGATGAAGATCAAGCTCAAGGGCCGTCTCGCCTGGTACATGCACCGTGGCTACCACGGTCTCGCCGTACCCACCTGGAACCGCAAGATCCGCGTCTTCGCCGACTGGACCCTCGCGATGTTCCTGAAGCGCGAGGTCGTCTCGCTCGGCGCCATGGAGTCGCCGCGCGAGGAGTTCTACGAGGCCGCCAAGCCCGCCCCGGCCCCGGTCGCGAAGGACAAGGTCGAGGAGAAGGCCAAGGCCTCCTGACCGTGTAGTCGGCCCGAAGGGCCCCCAGTAACACCCCCGAAGGGGCCGTCCGCCATCCGTGGTGCGGACGGCCCCTTCGGCGTGTGCGCCCGGTGGAGACCGTCACCTTCGCGCCGCCGACGTACGCCCGTGGCGCTGTAGCGGGATGACCGGTGCCCGGGGCAATGTTGTCCGGGGTGCTGGGCATATGGGGGTCGACTTCACGGAGGTGTGCGCCATGGCCGACGCCGCGACGCGGCTGACCGCTCTCGCCGGCAAGCTCCTGGGCGAGGATCTTCCGGTCCGCATCCGCGCCTGGGACGGCAGCGAGGCCGGGCCGCCGGGTGCCCCGGTGGTCGTGCTGCGCCACCGTCGCGCCCTGCGCAGACTGCTGTGGAAGCCGGGCGAACTGGGCCTGGCGCGCGCCTGGGTGGCCGGCGAGCTCGACATCGAGGGGGACCTCTATCTGGCCCTGGACCTGATCGCCGGACTGATCTGGGACCGCGGCGGGGACCCCGAGGACGCGGTCCATCCCGTACGCGACCCGAGGCTGCGGGCCGCCGCCCGGGAGCTGCTGCGGCTCGCGCGCCCCCTGCCGCCGCCCGCCCCGCCCGCCGAGGAACTGCGCCGCCGCACCGGGCGGCTGCACACCAAGCGCCGCGACAAGCAGGCCGTCAGCCACCACTACGACGTGGGCAACGCCTTCTACGAGGTGGTCCTCGGCCCGTCGATGGTCTACTCGTGCGCCTACTGGGAGCGCCCCGACGCCACCCTGGAAGAGGCCCAGCGCGACAAGCTGGAGCTGATCTGCCGCAAGCTGGGCCTGGGGGAGGGCGACCGGCTGCTCGACGTCGGCTGCGGCTGGGGCTCGCTGGCCCTGCACGCGGCCCGCCACCACGGCGCCCACGTCGTCGGCATCACGCTCAGCGCCGAACAGGCCGCCTATGCCCGCAAGCGCATCGCCGAGGAGGGCCTGGCCGACCGGATCGAGATCCGGGTGCAGGACTACCGGGACGTGCGGGACGGTCCGTACGACGCCATCGCCTCGATCGGGATGGCCGAGCACGTCGGCTCCGTGCGCTACCGGGAGTACGCCGACGCCCTGTACGCCCTGCTGAAGGACGGCGGGCGGCTGCTCAACCACCAGATCGCCCGGCGCCCCGAGGGGGACGAGGCGGAGTACCGCATGGACGGGTTCATCGACGCGTACGTCTTCCCCGACGGCGAACTGGCCCCGCTCGGGCGGACGCTGTCGACGCTGGAGGACGCCGGGTTCGAGGCGCGTGACGTGGAGGCCATCCGCGAGCACTACGCGCTGACCCTGCGTCAGTGGGTGGCCAATCTGGAGACGGGCTGGGAGCGGGCGGTGAAGCTGACCAGCCCCGGCCGGGCCCGGGTCTGGCGGCTCTACATGGCCGCCTCCGCGCTGTCCTTCGAGCACAACCGGATCGGGGTCAACCAGGTCCTGGCGGTGAAGACGCCGGAGAGCGGGGGGTCGGGGATGCCGCTGCGGGGACGGACGTGGGGGAGCGCCCTATAGGGGCGCGGGGAACTGCGCGACCAGCCCCCACCGGCCAGCAGGCGGAATGATACGTTCGGCAACCCGTGCGCTGATCATGGCGTCCGGGTTGTCATGCATATGCCGCATTTGGGAGGCCCGTGTGCACCGCCACCGCAGAACTTGGCTCCTTGGCCTGACTGTTGCCGTGATGTCCGTCTTCTCCGGGCCGGGCGCGGCCACCGCTTCGGCCGACCCCGTCACCGTCACCAACGGCGCGATCTTCAACGACCCCTCAGGCCCCACCGCCGATCAGGACAAGATCCGCGACCACGTCGTCTCGCTGGTGAACGACGCCCCCGCGGGCAGCACCGTCCAGATGTCGATGTACACCTTCACCGACGACGTCCTGCGCACCGCGCTGATCGCCGCGAAGGACCGCGGCGTCGCCGTGAAGGTCGTCGTCGACTACAAGTCGCACAACTTCAAGCCCGACGGCAGCGAGCTGACCAAGGGCGGCGAGTACGAGAACCTGGCCGCGGCGCTCGGCACCGACCGCACCAAGGCGTCCTGGATCCTGTCCTGCCCGCAGGGCCGCGGCTGCATCGCCAACCGCAAGCTCAACTCCGACGACGACGGCTCGATCAACCACAACAAGTTCTTCCTCTTCTCCCACACGGGAGGGGCGGACAACGTCGTCGTGCAGACCTCGGCCAACATGTCGGGCACCCAGCGCACCGACCTCTTCAACAACGCCGTGACGCTGACCGACGCGGGTCTCTACGCCAACTACCAGGCGTACTTCAACGACCAGGTGGCGAACGGCTCCTCCGGCACCAGCGACAACAACTACTACTCGACGCCGATCAGTTCGACCGACCCGGACTACAAGACGTACTTCTTCCCCCGCAAGGAGACGTCCGGCACCACCTACTCGACGGACCCGGCCACCGACACGGTCAAGCTGATCCTCGACAAGGTCACCTGCTCCTCCACCCAGCACTCCGAGGTGCGGATGGCGGCCAACCTCTTCTACCGCGACCAGATCGCCACCAAGCTCGCGGCGATGGTGGACGCGGGCTGCAAGGTGTACCTCGCGGCCGACGCCAACCCCAACGGCGGCGGCACGGGCACCCCGTCGATGGGCAAGACCGTCGAGTCGATCCTGTACGGGCAGCTCACCGCGCGCGTCGAGTGCTTCGAGACCCCGCCCGCCGGGCACACCACCAACATCGGCATCCACTCCAAGTACCTGCTGGTGAACGGTACGTACGAGGGCGTCGCCAACGAGAAGGTCGTCTGGACCGGCAGCCACAACTACTCGTGGCAGGCGCTGCGCTCCAACGACGAGACCATCCTGAAGATCAATGACGACGCGGTCTACGACCAGTTCAAGGCCAACCACGACCAGCTGATGTCGTACTGCGCGGGCAGCTGACGCGTACACGCACGAAGGGCCGGACCCCCAGCAGGGGATCCGGCCCTTCTCGTGTGTCCGATCTCGTGTGTCCGAGCGCGGCGACTACTCCGTCTTGATCGCCGTCAGCATGTTCAGCCGGGCGGCGCTGCGGGCCGGCCAGAGCGAGGCCAGCACGCCCACCAGGCCCGCCAGGACCAGGAAGAGCCCGATCCGGTCCCACGGGATCACCAGCGCGTACGCCGGGATCGAGCCCTTGATGGTCTCGCCGATCGCCCAGGCCAGGAACGTGCCGAGCCCCACGCCGATCACCGCGCCGAAGACCGAGATGACGACGGCCTCCAGGCGGATCATGCGCTTGACCCTGGAGCGGTCCAGGCCGATCGCCCGCAGCATCCCGATCTCCTGCTGGCGCTCGAAGACCGACATGGCCAGCGTGTTGACGACGCCGAGGACCGCGATCAGCAGTGCCATCGCGAGCAGGCCGTACATGATGTTCAGCAGCGTGTTGATCATGCCGCCGAACGTGTCGCGGATGTCCTGCTGGTCCATGAAGCTGATCGCCGGGTTGTCGCCGAGGGCGTTGACCAGCGCCTGCTCATTGGCCTGGGTGGCCCCGCCGGACATCTTCACGAAGACCGACTCGATGTGCGGCCGGGTCTCGTGCGGGTCGAGGACCGAGGTCGCCGCGAGCATCGGGTCCAGGAACTCCTGCTTCTTGAAGACCGCGCCGACCGTGAGGGACGCCTTCTTCTTGTCGTCGAACTCGACCGGCAGTCGCGAGCCGGGCTTCCAGCCGTGTTTCTTCGCCGTCTCGTCGTCGACCGCGAGCTGCCCCTGGCCGAGGGTGGCGAGCGAGCCGGAGACCGTCTCGACGTTCAGCACCTTCTCGATGTCGCCCGGCGTGACACCGGAGACCGAGCGGAAGTCGCCGTCGACCTTCACGTACGAGGACTGCTTGGGCGAGGCCGCGGTGACGCCCGGGGCCTTGCGCAGCTCCGGCACGACCGACTTGTCCAGCCGGTCCCCGCTGGCCATCGCGACCATGTAGTCGGCCTTGATGTTGTCCGTGGTCGTCTTGTCGATCGCCTTGCCGACCGTGATGCCGAGCACCGAGAGAGCGGTGACCAGGGTCAGGCCGATGGCGAGCGCGGAGGCGGTGGCGCCGGTGCGGCGCGGGTTGCGGACCGCGTTCTGGCTGGCGAGCTTGCCGGAGACGCCGAACGCCCGGATCAGCAGCGGGCGCATCACGCCGATCACCGGCCGGGAGAGCAGCGGGATCAGGACGATGATGCCGACCAGGGAGAGGAAGGCGCCGAGGCCGATCAGCGTCTTGCCGTCCCGGCCCGCGCCCGCACCGGCCAGGATCGCGGCGAAGCCGCCCAGGGTGATGATCGCGCCGATGGTGTTCCGTACGACCAGGGACTTGGTGGTGGCGGCCAGGTGCACGCTGTTCATCGCGGCGACCGGCGGGATCTTCGCGGCGCGCCAGGCGGGCAGCAGGGCGGCGATCAGGGTGACGATCACACCGACGGCGAGCGCGGCGACGACCGGGGTGGACGAGACGATCAGCGAACCGGCCGGCAGCTTCACGCCGAACGAGTCCATCGCGGAGCGCAGCCCCACCGCGAGCCCGAGGCCGAGTCCGAAGCCGACCGCCGAGGCGACCGTACCGACGACCAGCGCCTCGGTGAGCACCGAGCGCCGCACCTGGGCGCGGGAGGCGCCGACGGCGCGCATCAGGGCCAGCTCCTTGGTGCGCTGGGCGACCAGCATGGTGAAGGTGTTGGAGATCAGGAAGATGCCGACGAAGAGCGCGATGGCGGCGAAGGCGAGCAGCGTCTGGCTGAGCGCGCTCAGCCCCTTCTCGATGTCGTCCGCGTCCTGCTGGGCGAGCGCCTGGCCGGTCCGGGCCGTGGCGTGCTCGGGCAGCAGCGGCAGGACCTGGTCGAGGACCTTCTGGGCGTCGGCGCCGGGCTTCGCGGAGACGTTGACCTTCTGGAAGAACCCGGGCTTGAGGTAGAGCTGCTGGGCGACCTTGGTGTCGAACAGGACGAGGCTGCCGCCCGCGTTGACCGAGCCGTCCTCCGTGGTGAACACACCGGCGAGGGTGTAGGTCTTCACCGGCCCGTTGGTGGCGACGCGGATCCGGTCGCCGACCTTGTACCCGCCCTTGTCGGCGGTGTCCTGGTCGAGCGCGATCTGCGCGTCCCGGACGGGCCCGGAGCCCTCGACGAAGGTGTACGCGGGGTCCTTGCCGTCCCGGCTCGGCGAGAAGTTCCCGCCCTTGTTGGCCCAGCCCTGGCCGATCAGCTTGCCCTTCTTGTCGGCCACCCCGGCGAATCCGTCGACGCGCCCGTTGACCGAGGTGACCCCGTCGAGCGCCTCGATCTTCTTGACGGTCTGCCTGCTGACGCCGGGGTCCTGCTTGTCGTCGCCGCTCCCGTACGAGGTGACGGCGACGGCCACGTTCTCGTAGCTCTTGGCGGACTGGTTCTTGAAGGCGCTCTTGAGGGTGTCGGTGAAGACGAGGGTGCCGGAGACGAAGGCCACACCGAGCATCACGGCGAGCACGGTCATCAGCAGTCTGGCCTTGTGCGCCAGCACGTTGCGCAGGGCGGTTTTGAACATGGGGCTTTTCTCAGTCCTGGAGGGTTCGGCCTGGAGGGATTCGGCAGGGGGCGGGTGGCTGGGGCCGGTGGGCCCGCGGATCAGCTCGTACGGCCCTTGGCGTCGAACTCCTTCATGCGGTCGAGCACGCCGTCGGCGCTCGGGTGGAGCATCTCGTCGACGACGCGGCCGTCGGCCAGGAAGATCACGCGGTCCGCGTACGACGCGGCGACCGGGTCGTGGGTGACCATGACCACGGTCTGGCCGAGCTCGCGCACCGAGTTGCGCAGGAAGCCCAGGACCTCGGCGCCCGAGCGCGAGTCCAGGTTTCCGGTCGGCTCGTCACCGAAGATGATCTCGGGCTGGGAGGCCAGGGCGCGGGCCACGGCCACGCGCTGCTGCTGGCCGCCGGAGAGCTGGGTGGGCCGGTGCGAGAGGCGCCCGGACAGCCCCACCATGTCGATGACCTGGTCCAGCCACTGCTTGTTCGGCTTGCGGCCCGCGATGTCCATCGGCAGCGTGATGTTCTCGGCCGCGGTCAGCGTCGGCAGCAGGTTGAACGCCTGGAAGATGAAGCCGATCTTGTCCCGGCGCAGCTGGGTGAGCTGCTTGTCCTTGAGCGAGCCGAGCTCGGTCTCGCCTATGCGGACCGACCCGGAGCTGAACGAGTCGAGCCCGGCCACACAGTGCATCAGCGTGGACTTGCCGGAGCCCGACGGGCCCATGATCGCGGTGAACTCGCCCTGGCGGAAGTCGACCGTCACCCGGTCGAGCGCGACCACCTGGGTCTCGCCCGCCCCGTAGACCTTCGACAGCTCGGTGGCGCGGGCGGCCACCGCGGTGGCGCGGTGTGCGGTGGAGATGGTGGTCACGGAGGACTCCTGTCGGACGTGGTGCGGGGACTCCTCCATCCTCGATGCAGCCGGACCCCCGGATCGTCAGTCCCTGTGCCCGTTCCCCGGCCCTCTTGAGTCTTATACGAGCGCCGCTCGCCTCCTCCTCCGGTATGACACCGCCCCCGAGACGGCCCTGGCCGCCGGGGCCGCGCGGGCGGGCCGGGGGAGGG
The DNA here is from genome assembly GCF_041435195.1 of Streptomyces sp. NBC_00224. Classification (NCBI taxonomy): domain Bacteria; kingdom Bacillati; phylum Actinomycetota; class Actinomycetes; order Kitasatosporales; family Streptomycetaceae; genus Streptomyces; species Streptomyces sp. NBC_00224. Next base: position 4,087,899 of record NZ_CP108106.1, on the reverse strand, counting down.
GAGTCGAATTCGCGTCATTCCGCTACGCACAGTTCGGCTGACCGGTATGCCTGCCAACCGCCTCCGGCATGTGCCGCAGCCGTTTGGGGTCGGACTGACGCCCCCTCAAGCGCCAATAAAATAAGACAACATCGGCCATCGTTCCGCCGGGTGGGGGAGCCGTCCCGATAGGCTCTTCGGGCGAACGTAGGAACCGCGCGACCAGCCCGGATGGTGGAATGCAGACACGGCGAGCTTAAACCTCGCTGGCCCTAGGGCCGTGCCGGTTCAAGTCCGGCTCCGGGCACCTCTCACCCCCTCCGGGGAGGGGTGGAAGAACCGATAATTCGGTGCACAGAACGACCGTGGAACGATCGCGGAACGACTACGGGACGGTCGGCGCGGCCGGATTACCGGCGAATGAGTGACGCGTGGGTAAACAGTTCCCGCACGTGCCGGCGGGGCTGCCCTCGCCCCGCGTCCCACTCCCGCCCCGGACACCCCGCCCGGCCCGCCGCGGCTCCCGGCCGATGCCTCTCCGGTGTCTCCCGTTGGCTCTCGTGGCACTCTTGTGACCGCGGGGCCTCTGGTGTACGCCTCGCATGGCGAGGAAAGATCCTCCCAGAGCACTAGGGTGATTGTTTTGCTTTCCCATTACCCTTGACGTCAAGGCCGCGCTCGGCGGCCATGGAGGAGTGAGATGAGGAGCAGCAACCCGGTCTTCTCGCGACGGGGGTTCAGCCGCGACAACGGCTACGCGGGCTTCAACACCGCGCCGCAGGCCGGGGGCAACCCGTACGCGCAGGCACCGACGAGCCCGTCCGCGACGAACCCGTACGCGACGAACCCTTACGCCCAGCAGGACACGCAGTACGGCGCCCCCCAGGCCCCGGCCCGCGGCAACGTGATGACGATGGACGACGTCGTCTCGCGGACCGCGATCACGCTGGGCACGGTGGCCGTCGCCGCGGTGCTCGCCTGGACGCTGCTGCCGGTCTCGTCGAGCAGCTACGGCCTCGCGATCGGCTCCGCGCTGGTCGCGTTCGTCCTCGCCATGATCCAGTCGTTCAAGGCGAAGGCCGTCCCCGCGCTGATCATCGGCTACGCGGCGTTCGAGGGCGTCTTCCTCGGCGTGATCAGCGAGATGTTCAACGAGCGCTGGTCGGGCGCGCCCTTCCAGGCGGTCCTGGGCACCCTGGCGGTCTCCGGCGCGACGCTGTTCGCGTACAAGCAGCGCTGGATCCGCGTGACCGCGCGGTACGCCCGTATCGGTATGACCATCGCGATCGCCTTCGTCCTCGTGACGATGGTGAACCTGCTGGTGGTCGCCTTCGGCGGCGCCGACGGCGGCGGTCTGCGCAGCTTCGGCCCGCTCGGCTTCGCGGTCGGTGTGCTGGCCATCCTGATCGGCTGCTTCTTCCTGACGCTCGACTTCAAGCAGATCGAGGACGGCATCACCTACGGCGCCCCGCGCGAGGAGTCGTGGCTGGCGGCCTTCGGCCTGACCATGTCGCTGGTCTGGATCTACCTGGAGATGCTGCGACTGGTGGCGATCCTCCAGGGCGACGACTGACGCCCGTAGCGCAGTGAGGAGGGGCCCGTCCGGCAGCAGCCGGGCGGGCCCCTCCGCGTTGTGCTGCGCCCCGCCGGGGGTCGGATCGGCGGGGCGGAGCGCAAGGGTTCCTTCCTAGAGCAGGCGGCGCGCGGCCCGCCTCAGGTCGTACTCATGGATGATCGCCTTGGCGTGACCGTAGGCGAGATCGTGCTCGCTCCGGAGCCAGCTGACCTTCTCCTCGAAACGTACGAGGGAAGGGCCTTCGTCGACGGTGCGAAGCCAGTCGGAGACTTCACGACCGGTGCAATGGGGGATGCGGGAGAGCAGGTTGCGATGGGTTTCTTCGAAGAAGACTTGGGACATCGGCGCCTCCGGACGCATTGCGCTGGGGGTCCCCCCTGCTCGGGCGGAGCCGAGAACCCGGGGGGAAGTCCTTCACGTCACCGTGCCTGAGCGTTCGCGTATTGGCAACAGTCCCGGGGCGGCGCGTAGGGTCGCGGCGTGCTTGATGTCACCCCGCTCCTCGCCGCCGTGGACCGCTTCGCCGACCGCCTGCGGGCAGCCCCCGAAAGCCGCCTGCGCCGCGGCGCCGCCGCCGAAGCCCTGTCCCTGGCCAGGGAATTGTCGACCCGCTCCCAACTCGCCGAGACCCCCGACGCCGAGCCGCGAGTGATGCCGGACGCGGGCGCCTTCGCGGTCGCGGACCAAGTGGCGGTGGCGGGCCGCGATTTGGCCGAGGCGCTACGGACGGGGGCGGCGCCGGCCGGGGGCCTGGAGGAGGCGGTGGGGCTGGTGGAGGGGGCGATGGGGCGGGCGTTCGGGTAGGTGCATGGTGGGCGCTGTCGCCCAGTCCCGGAACCCGTCCCTGCGCGCCGGGGCGCGGGTCCAGCACTTCAGGGCTTCCTGATCACCCGCGTCGCGGACAGTTCGTACGTGATCTCCGAGTCGAGGACCCGGAAGCGGACGGGTTGCCCGGCGACGAGGGCCCCGGCCGCCATCCGCTGCTCCGTCTCGTCGTCGCGCCACGCCATGAGCTGCGCGGAGGCCGCCGAACCCGGCTCCAGGCGCCAGACGAGCAGCGATGCCTGGGCGCGGAGCCACGAGGCGGCCAGGGCCGGGGACGGGGTGCACGTGGCCCCCAGGGCCGTCTCCTCGTGCGGCCCGGCGTCGACAGGGGTGGCCGTGACCCTGCACCGGTACTCGACGACAACGACCCGGCGGGCGTCGCTTCTCGTGTCCACGTCGGGCAGCTCCATTCTTCGACGGCGTCTCCTGCCTCTACGCAACCGCACGACCACGCACGGCGGTACCGTTGCGCTAGCGCGGCGGTTTTAAAGCGTTTAACGGGCGGACGAGCGCCGGGAGTTGAGCGATCATGGCGAGCGAGCCGAACCAGCACCTGCGACGGCTGTTCGCGGAGAGCGGCTGGACTCTGAGCCAGTGTGCCAGGGCTGTGAATCAGGTGGGCGGGGAAACCGGTACGGCCCTGCGGTACAACGCGTCCGCCGTCCACCACTGGCTAGGCGGGACGACTCCCCGGGCCGACGTGCGGAGGGTCATCCTTGAGGCGTTCTCCCGCCGCCTCCATCGTCCGGTGACCCCCGCCGACGCCGGATTCGCGGCTCCAGCCGGTCAGCCCGACTCTCTGCCGGATACGGTGGCGGGGCTGATCGAACTGGGGAAGGACGACATGGACCCGTCACGCCGCAGCGTCCTCGGCGTCGGGCTCTTCTCCGTCGCGCTCACGGTCCCCGGCTGGCCGGACGTGGTGAGCCGTTCCGAGGCGATTCAGACAGGGAAGATCAAGCGCATCGGCATGACCGACGTCGACATGGTCGTGGCGATGACCGAGCGCGTATCCGACTTGGACGACGAGTTCGGCGGGCGGTACGCGCGTCCGATGGCCGCCGCCTTCCTGGTCAACATCGTGGCACCCGGTCTGTGTGCCGACGGCCCCGAGGCGGTGAAGGACGCGATGCGGTCAGCCGCTTCGGACCTCTGCTACCTGACCGGCTACATGGCCGTCGACGAGGGGCTCCACGGACTGGCGCAGGGCTACTACCTCAAGGCTCTGGAGCTCGCCGGTGCGGCGAAGGACCACCTGACGTACTGCACCACGCTGCGCGGAATGAGCGTGCAGGCAGTTGACCTGGGGCACGGCCGGACGGCCATGCGGCTCGCCGACTCGGCAGCGGCGGCGTCTCCCCAGGCAGGTCCACGGATGCGGGCCTTCCTCGCGGGCCAGCAGGCCCACGCCGCAGCGCAGATCGGTGACCGCCACGCCGCGCTGACGTACTTGCGTGAGGCCGAGGCGGCCATGGACAAGGCCGAGTCGCGGGCCACCACGTTCGCGTCGTACAACCCCTCGTCCCTCGCGTACCACGTGGGGCAGGTCAGGTACGAGCTCGGAGACGTGAAGGGTTCCATCGCGGCGCTGGAGGAGTCCGACAAGCTCCGCCACCACACATTCCGCCGCAACCGCGTGCGCTACCTGTCCATGATGGCCGAACGCCAACTGGAGCTGGGCCACCTGGAGGCGGCCTGCGACACATGGGGGCAGGTCGTGGAGATCTACCCCCACGTTCAATCTGGGCAGTGCGACCAACGCGTCACGACGATGTACGAGCGCATCCGGCCCTACCTCAAGAACCAGCATGCTCGCGCTCTGTACGAGCGTGCGCGGCTCGTCTCGCAGACGCCTACAGCGAAGCGATGACCCGGTCCGCCAGGATGTACACGCTCTCCTCGCCGCACGAGAACGTCAGCGCGTACGCGCCGGAGATGCCCGAGCCGCCGAGCAGCACCGGGGTGTCGCCCTCGCGCAGGGCCTCGGCGAGGCGTTCGGAGGTCTCGCGGTGGCCGGGGGTCATGCACAGCGTGGTGCCGTCGGCGAAGACGTAGACGTCGAGGGTGCCGAGCGGGCCGGGGCGTACGTCCGCGAGCGCCGTGCGGGCCTCGGCCAGCTGCTCCAGGCGCGAGACCGTGGACTCGTGGTCGGCCACGACCGACGTCTGGACCGGGACGAAGTCGGGGTGCGAGGGGTGGCGGCGGCGGGCGGCGGCCAGCTCCGGGGAGTCCTCGGGGAACTCCTCGTACGGCTCGGCGCCCAGCTCCACGCCCTCCAGACCGGCGAAGTCGGCCTGCCGGGGGAGGAACAGGGAGGCGTCGTCCCCGAGGCCCGGGAGGCCGCCCAGGAGCGACGGGGCGTCCGCCGCGTCGCGGGCCTCCTGCGCGGCCCAGAACGCCCGCGCCTCGGCGAGCTCGCGCTCGCGCTCCTCGGCGAGCGCCTCGGCGACGGCCGCGCGTATCTCGGCGACGGGCGTTTCCGCGCCGCGCGCCTGGTGGGGCACGGTGGCGGACCGGCCGGCGTTCGTGGCCGCGAGGTCGGCGCGCAGCGCCACGACCTGCTTGCGCAGCCCGTGGGCGGCGTGCAGGGCAGCGGCGCCCACGGCCGTGGCAGCGGCCGTGGTCAGCAGCAGGGCAAGAGACATGGCGCTCACTGACTTACTCCCGGATTCAAACGATTCCCCGACTTCCTACATCAGCTTGTCGGGCGTCCGCTCCCCTTGTCAGTGCATTACGTCACGAAACGGACAGGTCTTTGTGCCTGAGGTTTATCCCTGTGACCCCTGAAAACGCTGTGACCTGCGGGAACGTCTCTCCCCCGGGATGTACGTCACATCCTGGGGGAGATTGGGTCACGAACCGGACGCGGCGGGGTTGAGTCGGGCCGAAACGGGGTTGAAAGGGGTCACTCCGACGTCACCTCGACGTCACTCCGATGTCGCCCCGCCCGGGCATCCGACATGCCCCCTGCCGCAGCGTAGGGCGTCGTCAGCTCAGCCGCTCGATGACCATGGCCATGCCCTGGCCGCCGCCCACGCACATCGTCTCCAGGCCGAACTGCTTGTCGTGGAACTGGAGGGAGTTGATGAGCGTGCCGGTGATGCGGGCGCCCGTCATGCCGAAGGGGTGGCCGACGGCGATGCCGCCGCCGTTGACGTTCAGCTTGTCGAGCGGGATCTCCAGGTCGCGGTACGAGGGGATCACCTGGGCGGCGAAGGCCTCGTTGATCTCGAAGAGGTCGATGTCGCCGACGGTGAGGCCCGCGCGCTTGAGGGCCTGCTTCGACGCCTCCACCGGGCCGAGGCCCATGATCTCGGGCGAGAGGCCCGTCACGCCGGTCGAGACGATCCGCGCGAGCGGGGTGAGGCCGAGCTCGCGGGCCTTGGTGTCGCTCATGATGACGAGCGCCGCGGCGCCGTCGTTGAGCGGGCAGCAGTTGGCGGCGGTGACCAGGCCGTCGGGGCGGAAGACGGGCTTGAGGCCCTGGACGCCCTCCAGGGTGACGCCGGCGCGCGGGCCGTCGTCCGTGGCGACGACCGTGCCGTCCGGGGTCGTCACCGGGGTGATCTCGCGCGCCCAGAAGCCGTTCTTGATGGCTTCCTCGGCGAGGTTCTGGGACCGTACGCCGAACTCGTCCATGTCCGCGCGCGTGACGCCCTTGACGCGCGCCAGGTTCTCGGCGGTCTGGCCCATCGCGATGTACGCGTCGGGGACCAGGCCGTCCTCGCGCGGGTCGTGCCAGGAGGCGCCGGCGGACTCCGCGACGGCGGCCGTACGGGCCTCGGCGTCGGCGAAGAACGGGTTGTGGGTGTCGGGCAGCCCGTCGGAGGAGCCCTTGACCGAGCGGGAGACCATCTCGACGCCGGCCGAGATGAAGACGTCGCCCTCGCCCGCCTTGATGGCGTGCAGCGCCATCCGGGAGGTCTGGAGCGAGGAGGAGCAGTAGCGGGTGATCGTGCAGCCCGGCAGGTGGTCCATGCCCATCTGCACGGCCACGATGCGGCCCAGGTTGTGGCCCTGCTCGCCGCCGGGGAGGCCGCAGCCGAGCATCAGGTCGTCGATGTCACGCGGGTCGAGCTCGGGGATCTTGGCGAGCGCGGCCTGAATGATGGTGGCGGTGAGGTCGTCCGGCCGCAGGTCCTTCAGCGAGCCCTTGAAGGCGCGGCCGATGGGGGAACGAGCAGTGGAAACGATCACGGCTTCGGGCATCACGGGCTCCATGGGGGCGGCGGGACGGGCTCAGAGACCTCGGGGACTCTCTGGGAAGTTACCCGTACGTACGGAATTGGTCATCGGGAGGCGCGTGTGATGCGGGCCTCTTTTCTAAGCGGGCGCTCAGTGACCGCCCCGCGCCGCGCCACGGGAAAGCGTGCCGCCCCATGGCAAAGGGGGCGCCCCACCCCGAAAGGTGCGGCGCCCCCTCGACAGGCCGGGACTACTTCGCCGCGTCCTTCGCCAGGAACGCCAGCAGGTCCTGACGGCTGACCACGCCCGTGGGCTTGCCCTCCACCAGAACGATCGCGGCGTCCGCCTCGCCGAGGACCGCCATCAGCTCCGCGACCGGCTCGCCCGAGCCGACCTGCGGCAGGGGCGCGCTCATGTGCTTCTCCAGCGGGTCGGAGAGCGAGGCGCGCTGGGCGAACAGGGCCGCCAGGAGCTCCTTCTCCACCACCGAGCCGATGACCTCGGCGGCCATCACGTCGGGGTGGCCCGCGCCGGGCTTGACGATCGGCATCTGCGAGACGCCGTACTCGCGCAGCACCTCGATCGCCTCCCCGACCGTCTCCTCCGGGTGCATGTGGACGAGCGACGGCATGGCGCCCTCCTTGTCGGCGAGGACGGCGCCGATGCGGGCGGCGGGGCCCGCCTCCTCCAGGAAGCCGTGCCCGGCCATCCACTCGTCGGAGAAGATCTTGCTCAGGTAGCCGCGGCCGGAGTCGGGGAGGAGGACGACGACCACGTCGTCCGGCCCGAGGCCCTCGGCGACGCGCAGCGCCGCCACCACCGCCATGCCGCAGGAGCCGCCCACCAGGAGGCCCTCCTCCTTGGCGAGGCGGCGGGTCATCTGGAACGAGTCCTTGTCCGAGACCGCGACGATCTCGTCCGTGACCTCACGGTCGTACGCCGTCGGCCAGAAGTCCTCGCCCACGCCCTCGACCAGGTACGGACGGCCGGAGCCGCCGCTGTAGACCGAGCCCTCGGGGTCCGCGCCGACGACCCGCACGGACCCGCCGGAGATCTCCTTGAGGTACTTGCCGGTGCCGGAGATCGTGCCGCCGGTGCCGACGCCCGCCACGAAGTGCGTGATCTTCCCGTCCGTCTGCTCCCACAGCTCGGGACCGGTGGTCTCGTAGTGCGAGCGCGGGTTGTTCGGGTTGCTGTACTGGTCCGGCTTCCAGGCGCCGGGCGTCTCGCGCACCAGGCGGTCCGAGACGTTGTAGTACGAGTCCGGGTGCTCCGGGTCGACCGCCGTCGGGCAGACGACGACCTCGGCCCCGTACGCGCGCAGGACGTTGATCTTGTCGAGCGACACCTTGTCCGGGCAGACGAAGATGCACTTGTAGCCCTTCCGCTGGGCCACGATCGCGAGACCGACACCCGTGTTGCCCGAGGTGGGCTCCACGATCGTGCCGCCCGGCTTGAGCGCACCGCTCTGCTCCGCCGCTTCGATCATGCGCACGGCGATCCGGTCCTTGACCGAGCCGCCGGGGTTGAAGTACTCGACCTTGGCCAGGACGGTCGCCTGGATTCCCGCGGTCACACTGTTGAGCTTCACCAGCGGGGTATTGCCGACGAGGCTGATCATCGAGTCGTGGAATTGCACCGTTGTCTCCGGGGTCTCCGTGATGGTGCCGCCAGCGTATGCGCAGAGCGAGCGCCCGTTCACCTCACAGCGGGATTGAGCGACACCTGTCACCGGGCAGGTAGCTGATGTACGGCTCCAAGGAGGTGGCGGTGGCTGGGAGTGTGTCGACCGTTTCGGCCGGGATGTCGGCCGGATCGAGGGCGCGGGTGGCGCGCCGGATCGCGGCGGGCGCGGCGTTCGGCGGCGGCGGGATCGGCCTGATCGGGGCGGCCGCCGTCGGCGTGCTGATCGCGGAGGCGGCGCTGGCCAGGCGGTCGGTGGGCGGCGCCACCGCCCCGCACCCGCCGAGCGCCGACGGGCTGTACGGGGTGGCCTTCGCCAACGGCACACCCCCGCTGCGCATGGGCATCCTGGGCGACTCCACGGCCGCCGGGCAGGGCGTGCGGCGGGCCGGGCAGACCCCGGGCGCACTGCTCGCCTCGGGGCTCGCGGCGGTGGCCGAGCAGATGGTCACGCTGCGGAACGTGGCGCAGCCGGGCGCCCAGTCGGACGACCTGGACCGCCAGGTCTCGCAGATGCTGGCGGACCCGGTCCGGATCCCCGACGTCTGCGTGATCATGATCGGCGCGAACGACGTCACCCACCGGATGCCGCCCACCACGTCGGTGCGCCATCTGGCGGGTGCGGTGCGGCGGCTGCGGACGGCGGGCGCCGAGGTGGTCGTCGGCACCTGCCCCGACCTCGGCTCGGTCGAGCCGGTCTACCAGCCGCTGCGCTGGCTGGCCCGGCGGGCCTCGCGCCAGCTCGCGGCCGCGCAGACGATCGTGGTGGTCGAGCAGGGCGGGCGGACGGTCTCGCTCGGCCATCTGCTCGGCCCCGAGTTCGAGGCGAACCCGCGCGAGCTGTTCGGGCCGGACAACTACCACCCGTCGGCCGAGGGGTACGCGACGGCCGCGATGGCCGTACTGCCCACGCTCTGCGCCTCGCTCGGGCTGTGGCCGGACGCCGACCGGCTCGACGCGGACCGCGACGAGGACATCCTGCCGGTCGCCAAGGCGGCGGCGGAGGCGGCCGCGGAGCCCGGTACCGAGGTCAGCGGGGCCCGAGCGCCCTGGGCACTGCTCAAGCACCGCCGCCGGCGGCGGCTGACCGCGACCGAGCCGTCCACCGCCCACCCGGCGCACCCGGCCCACCCCTGACCGCCGTACGCCCCGCGGCAGTTGACGGTCCGTCGTGTTGGTCGCGGAACTGGTACGAGCGCGACATGTCCGCGCAGCACCCGCTTAACACAAGTGCGGCACATTGGTGGATGTCGGCGGGGGAGACCCGGCCGGCACCACCAGCGGCGTCAAGGAACTCCGGAGCGGCTCCCGGACCTCCCGGACGCCCAGGACGCGGCGACCGGCCCTGACCCGGGACCCCGTCCCACGCGGGGACCGCCGTCGTCCCGCCCCCCGGGCGACCGGGGGTGCGGCGGTCCCCGCGCTCAGCTTCCTCAGTCGGTGTCGCCGTCACCACGCTGGCGGCGCGGCCACGGCCACGGGCGGGCGGCGTGCACGGCGTTCACGCCGAAGATGCCGAGCCAGGTGACGAAGAGGCCGCTCAGCCCCGCGTTCACGGCGCCGATCGCGGACAGCGGGATGGCGAGGACCAGCGAGATCATGCCGAACCCGAAGCGCTCAGCGAAACCCATGTCGGGGCTCTGGCCGGCCGGGCGGCCGCCGCGGGCCACCACCATCTGCTGTTCGGCGAGCTGGCGCCGCACCCGGCGGTCGATCGCCGGGTCGAGGCGCTGCTCCACCTTCTCCAGGAACGAGTCGACGAGTGCGGGCTCGTACTCCTCGCCGAGCTCCCTGCGGGCGTGCAGGGTGGCGTCGAGTTCTTTTCTCAGATCGGCGTCGCGGGCTTCCATGCTTCCCCACGGTACGGAGTGGACCGCGCGGGCGCAGTGGGGATAGCCCCCGTACTTGCCCGTCTGCATATGGTCATGCAGAGTTCTGGGCGACTGAATATCGTGGAGATCCGGGCGTGAGGAAGGGGGACGGCATGAGCGACGGTCCTGCCGCGCGGCTGCAACAGCTCTTCGAGGGGCGTCGGCTGACACCGACCCAGCGGCGGATCGCCCACTCCATGGTGCGCAGGGCCGCCGATGTGCCGTTCCTGTCGAGCGTGGAGCTGGCCGAGCTGGCCGGGGTGAGCCAGCCGTCGGTGACGCGCTTCGCGGTCGCCCTGGGCTTCGACGGGTACCCGGCGCTCCGCCGCCATCTGCGCGAGGTGGTGCCCGCGTCCTCGCCCGAGGAGGGCGAGGATGAGTACAACGAGTACCAGCAGGCGGTCCAGGCCGAGATCGAGAACCTGCGCCATCTGGCGGGCCTGCTCGCCGACCCGGCGCCGGTCGAGGAGGCCGGACGGCTGCTCGCCGCCTCCCGGCCGCTCCCGGTGCTCGGCCTGCGGGCGGCCTCCTCCCAGGCGCGCGGCTTCGCCTACTTCGCCGCCAAGGTCCACCCCGACGTACGGCTGCTCGACGAGGGCGGCTCGATGCTGGTGGACCGCATCGACGCGGCGCGCCGGGCGGGGGCGTCGGCGCTGCTGTGCTTCGCGCTGCCGCGCCACCCGAAGGAGGTGGTGGACGCGCTGGCGTACGCGCGCTCCCAGGGCCTCACCGTCGTCACGGTCGCCGACTCCGCGTTCGCCCCGGTGGCCCGCCACAGCGACCTGCTGATCCCGGCGGCGGTCGGCACCGGCCTCGCCTTCGACACGGCCTGCGCCCCGATGCTGCTCGGCCGCGTCCTGCTTGAGGCGATGTGCGACGACCTGCCGGACGCACAGGCGCGCCTGGAGGAGTTCGACGCGGGGGCCGCGGGGCGCGGCTTGTTCGTGGAGTGACCCGTCCACTGCGCGACCAGCCCCCACCGGGCCGCAGGCGAAAGACGCGCTAAAACAGCAGCGCGTCCGGGGTCGCGCCCCCCGACTCCGCCACGATCTCCGCCAGCGCCTGCGGCTCCCGCACCACCGCGAAGCGGACGCCGTCCGCCGACGCGACGAAGCCGTAAACACCCGGCCTGGCAAGGCTGTTGTACGCGTAGTGGTGCGCGAAGTAGTACGCCCCGGTGTCCAGCACCGCCGCATAGTCGCCCTGCTCCAGCCGCGGCAGCATCCGCGCCTCCGCCAGCAGGTCGCCCGCGAAACAGGCGGGACCGGCCACGTCCTGGAGGACGGGCGGACCGGCCTTGGGGCGGCCCTTCGGGCCGTACGCGGCGATCCGCAGCGGCCAGGAGGCCGGCGCGTACACCGTACGGGCGGCGATCTGGACGCCCGCGTGGGTGACCGCGATGGGCCGCCCCCCGGACGTCTTCGCGTACTCCACCCTGGCCAGCACCGTCCCGTGCTTGGCGAGCAGCGAGCGGCCGAACTCGGTCACCAGCGCGTACGAACCGTCGAAGAGGCCGGGCACCCGCTCACTCAGCAGTCGCGCGTACTCCTCGTACGTCGGGCTCTCCTCGTCCGAGGCGAAGTTCACCGGCAGCCCACCGCCGAGGTCGACGGTGTCGATCTGGCGGCGGCCCACGCGCGCGTTGACCTCCTCGGCCAGCTCGTACGCGGCCCGCACCCCCTCGGCCATCAGCGCGAGCGGCACGCCCTGGGAGCCCGCGTGGGTGTGCAGACGGGTGAGCCAGGGGCGGGCCGCGTACGCCTCCACGACCCACTCCCGGGCCCCTTCGTCCCGCAGCCCCACCCCGAACTTCGAGGTCCGCGTCGCCGTCGAGAGCGCGCCGATGGACCCCGCGCCCAGCTGCGGGTTGACCCGCAGGCCCAGCGGCGAGGCGGTCGCGGCGGAGGCGACGAGCGCGTCCAGGCGGGCCAGCTCCTGCGGGTTGTCGGCGTTGACGGCGATGCCCAGGGCGAGGGCCTCGCGCAGCTCGGCGGGGGTCTTGGCGGGGGAGTCCAGGACGGTCAGGGCGGGGCCGATCCCGGCGGCGCGGGCCAGCGCCAGCTCGCCGGGGCTGGCGACCTCCGCGCCGAGCCCCTGGGCCGCGAGCAGCCGCAGCACGGGGACCAGCGGGCACGCCTTGACGGCGAAGGCGTGCAGTACGGGCGCGTCGGTCACGGCCGCGAAGGCCGAGGTCAGCGCGGCCGCGCCGAGCCGGATGCCGGTGACGTCGAGGAGGGCGGCGAGCGGGGCGTCCGGGCCGACGAGCCCCTGCTCCACGGCCGCCCGCACGGCCTGGTCGCGGCGCGCCGCCGCCGGTGTGCCGGTCATGGCATCAGGCTCGGTCATGGAATCAAGCCAAGCACCGGCCGCCCGGCGGCGCAGCCATACGGCCGGATTCCGCGCCCCTTCGCCTTCCCCTTCCTCCTCCTCTTCGCCCTTCTCCCCACCTGGTCTATTGACTAGTTCTATTCAGACCGCCAGGATGTGAATATCTGAGTCACGTCGTGAGGAGGCCTCGCCATGTCAGGACCCCGCCCCGTACGGGCACCGCGCGGTACGGAACTGAGCACCCTGGGCTGGCAGCAGGAAGCCGCCCTCCGGATGCTCCAGAACAACCTCGACCCCGAGGTCGCCGAGCACCCCGACAAGCTCGTCGTCTACGGCGGCACCGGCAAGGCCGCGCGCGACTGGCGCTCGTACGACGCGATGGTCCGCACCCTGCAGACCCTGAAGCAGGACGAGACGATGCTCGTCCAGTCCGGCCGCCCGGTCGGCGTGATGCAGACCCACGAGTGGGCCCCGCGCGTCCTGATCGCCAACTCCAACCTGGTCGGCGACTGGGCGAACTGGGAGGAGTTCCGCCGCCTGGAGGCGCTCGGCCTCACCATGTACGGCCAGATGACGGCCGGTTCGTGGATCTACATCGGCACCCAGGGCATCCTCCAGGGCACCTACGAGACGTTCTCGGCCGTGGCGGCGAAGAAGTTCAACGGCACGCTGGCCGGGACGATCACGCTCACCGCCGGGCTCGGCGGCATGGGCGGCGCGCAGCCGCTCGCCGTGACGATGAACGACGGCGTCGCGATCTGTATCGACGTGGACCCGCGCGCCATCGAGCGCCGCATCGAGCACCGCTACCTGGACGTGAAGGCCGACAACCTGCGGCACGCGCTGGAGCTGGCGGTCGAGGCGCGCGACGCCCGCAAGCCGCTCTCCATCGGCCTGCTCGGCAACGCGGCCGAGCTGCTGCCGCAGATGCTGGCCGAGGGCGCCCCCATCGACATCGTGACCGACCAGACCTCGGCCCACGACCCGCTGGCGTACCTGCCGATCGGCGTCGACTTCGACGACATGGCCTCGTACGCGGCGAAGGACCCGGCGGGCTTCACGACCCGGGCGCGCGAGTCGATGGCCAAGCACGTCGAGGCGATGGTCGGCTTCATGGACGCGGGCGCCGAGGTCTTCGACTACGGCAACTCCATCCGCGGCGAGGCCCAGCTGGCCGGGTACGACCGGGCGTTCGCCTTCCCCGGCTTCGTCCCCGCGTACATCCGCCCGCTCTTCTGCGAGGGCAAGGGCCCCTTCCGCTGGGCGGCGCTGTCGGGCGAGGCGTCGGACATCGCGAAGACGGACAAGGCGATCCTGGAGCTGTTCCCGGAGAACGAGTCCCTGCACCGCTGGATCAAGCTGGCGGGCGAGCGCGTCCACTTCCAGGGCCTGCCCGCGCGTATCTGCTGGCTCGGCTACGGCGAGCGCGACAAGGCGGGCGAGCGCTTCAACGACATGGTCGCCTCCGGCGAGCTGGCGGCCCCCCTCGCCATCGGCCGCGACCACCTCGACTGCGGCTCGGTGGCCTCCCCGTACCGCGAGACCGAGGCGATGCTCGACGGCTCCGACGCGATCGCGGACTGGCCGCTCCTGAACGCGATGGTGAACGTGGCGTCCGGCGCGTCCTGGGTCTCCCTGCACCACGGCGGCGGCGTCGGCATGGGCCGCTCCATCCACGCGGGCCAGGTCACGGTGGCGGACGGCACGGCGCTGGCGGGCGAGAAGATCCGGCGCGTCCTGACGAACGACCCCGGGATGGGCGTCATCCGGCACGTCGACGCGGGGTACGACATCGCGGAGTCGGTCGCGGACGAGCGTGGGGTTCGCGTACCCATGCGGGAGGGCGAGTGAGTAATCCAGCCTCTCCGGCGTTCGAGGAGCGGGGTCCGGGGCGGAGCCCCGTGGCGGGGTCCGGGGGCCCTGCCCCCGAAGCTCCGCAGGATTTCGGGAAGGGGCGGGGTGGGGGATTCACCCCCCCGACGTTCCAGCGGATGTGGGCTGACCTCCGCCCCATCGGGCGCCACCCCGAATCCGGTGGCTACCGCCGCCACGCCTGGACCGAGGCCGACGCCGAGTGCCGAGTCTGGTTCGCGGCGCAGGCCGAGGCGCGGGGGCTGTTCTACGAGCTCGACCGGAACGGGAACCAGTGGGCCTGGGCCGGGGATCCGAAGGCCGGGGACGCCGTCGTCACCGGGTCGCACCTGGACTCCGTACCCGACGGCGGGGCCTTCGACGGCCCCCTCGGCGTCGTGTCGTCGTTCGCCGCGTTCGACGAGCTCCGCCGGCGCGGGGCCGTCCTCACCCGGCCGCTCGCGATCGTCAACTTCGGCGACGAGGAGGGCGCCCGCTTCGGGCTCGCCTGCGTCGGCTCCCGGCTCGCCGCCGGGCAGCTGACCGTGGAGGCCGCGCACCGGCTGCGGGACGGCGACGGCATCAGCCTGCCCCGGGCCATGGAAGAGGCCGGTTACGACCCGGACGCCATCGGGCCCGACCCCGAACGGCTCGCCCGTATCGGCGCGTTCGTCGAGCTGCACGTGGAACAGGGCCGCGCCCTCGACCTCAGCGGCGACGCCGTCGGCATCGCCTCGGCGATCTGGCCGCACGGGCGCTGGCGGTTCGACTTCGCCGGGGAGGCCAACCACGCGGGCACCACCCGCCTGGTGGACCGGCGCGACCCGATGCTCACGTACGCCGAGACGGTCCTCGCCGCCCGCCGCGAGGCCGAACTCGCGGGCGCGGTCGCCACCTTCGGCAAGATCTCCTGCGAGCCCAACGGCGTCAACGCCATCCCGTCGCTGGTGCGCGGCTGGCTGGACTCGCGCGCCGCCGACCAGGCGACGCTGGACACGGTTGTCGCGGCGATCGAGACGGCCGCCCGGGACCGTGCCTCCCGCGACGGGGTGGACCTGACCGTCGTACGGGAGTCGTTCACGCCCGTCGTCGAGTTCGGGCACGCCCTGCGCGACGAGCTGGCGAAGATCCTCGGCGGGCACACCCCCGTCCTCGGCACCGGCGCCGGACACGACGCCGGGATCCTCTCCGGGACGGTCCCGACCGCCATGCTGTTCGTACGCAACCCCACCGGCGTCTCGCACTCCCCGGCCGAGTTCGCCGGCGAGGACGACTGCGTGGCCGGGGTGCTCGCACTCGCCGATGTTCTGGAGGGCCTGGCGTGCAGGTGACGTCGTACTGGCTGGAGCACGCCTGGCTCGACCCCGTGGTGGAGCCGGGCGTGCTGGTGGAGGTGGCGGACGGCCGGATCTCCGCCGTCCGCAAGGGAGTCCGGACGCCGCCCCCCGGCGCCGTCGCCCTGCGCGGGCTCACCCTGCCCGGCCTCGCCAACGCCCACTCGCACGCCTTCCACCGGGCCCTGCGCGGCACGGTCCAGGTCGGCTCGGGCACGTTCTGGACGTGGCGCGAGACGATGTACGCGGTCGCGGCGCGGCTCACGCCCGAGTCGTACCACGCGCTGGC
Organism: Streptomyces sp. NBC_00224; assembly: GCF_041435195.1. Taxonomy (NCBI): domain Bacteria; kingdom Bacillati; phylum Actinomycetota; class Actinomycetes; order Kitasatosporales; family Streptomycetaceae; genus Streptomyces; species Streptomyces sp. NBC_00224. The sequence goes on along the minus strand of NZ_CP108106.1, from coordinate 4,071,978 downwards.
GCGGGCCGTGTACGCGGAGATGGCGCTCGCCGGGATCACGGCGGTGGGCGAGTTCCACTACCTCCACCACGCGCCGGGCGGCACGCCGTACGCCGACCCGAACGCGATGGGCGAGGCGCTGATCGCGGCCGCCGCGGACGCCGGGATCCGGATCACACTGCTCGACACGGCGTATCTGTCCTCCGGCTTCGGCGAGCCGCCGAACGTGCACCAGCTGCGGTTCTCCGACGGCACGGCGCAGGCGTGGGCCGAGCGGGCGGCTCTGCTCAAGCCGCGCGACGGCGTACGGATCGGAGCGGCGATCCACTCCGTACGGGCGGTGCCGGCGGACCAGTTGCGTACGGTCGCGGCGTGGGCCGAGGAGCGGGAGGCCCCCCTCCACGTCCACCTCTCCGAGCAGATCGCGGAGAACGAGGCGTGCCTGGCCGCGCACGGCTGCACGCCGACGCGGCTGCTCGCGGACCACGGCGTGCTGGGCCCCCGTACGACGGGCGTCCACAACACCCACCTGACCGACGAGGACATCGCGCTGCTCGGCGGGTCGGGGACGGGCACGTGCATGTGCCCGACGACGGAGCGCGACCTGGCGGACGGCATCGGCCCGGCGGTCGCCCTCCAGCGCGCCGGATCCCCGCTCTCCCTCGGCAGCGACAGCCACGCCGTGGTCGACCTCCTGGAGGAGGCGCGGGCGATGGAGCTCGACGAGCGGCTCCGTACGCGGACGCGGGGGCACTGGACGGCGGCGGCGCTGCTGCGCGCGGCGTCCGCCGACGGCCACGCGGCCCTGGGCTGGCCCGACGCGGGCCGCATCGCCCCGGGCGCCCACGCCGACCTGGCGACGGTGTCGCTCACGTCGCCGCGCACGGCCGGGCCCCTGCCGCGCCTCGCCGCCGAGACGGCGGTGTTCGCGGCGTCGGCGGCGGATGTGCGGGATGTGGTGGTGGGGGGTCGGCGTGTGGTGCGGGACGGGGTGCATGTGGGGGTGCCGGACGTGGGGGCGGCGCTGGGCGCGGCGATCGCGTCCCTACGGGAGTAGCCCCCACCCCGCCCGTTCCCTAAACCCTCCGGGGGTGGGGGAGGGGGAAGGTGGGTTTCCCGGGGGCTGCGCCCCCGGACCCCGTTGCGGGGCCTGCGGCCCCTGCACCCCGCTTTCGGGGCTCCGCCCCGGACCCCGCTCCTCAAACGCCGGAGGGGCTGAATTCGCCCGGGCCCCGCTCCCGTGCACGCCGGAGGGGCTGGATGTGCGGCCCCGCTCCTTGCACGCTGGAGGAGCTGGAGTTACCTAAGGGGCGCGGGGAACTGCGCGACCAGCCCCCACCGGCCCGCAGACAAACCTCGCCCCCGACAGGAGCCCGCACTCATGACCACCACCCTCCTCACCAACATCTCCACCCTCGTCACCAACGACCCCACCCTCGGCCCCACCCCCCTCGGCCTCATCGAGAACGCCGCCGTGGTGATCGACGGCGACACCATCGCCTGGGTGGGCAGGCAGGACGCCGCGCCCCCCGCCGACACCACCCACGACGCGCAGGGCCGCGCGGCGATCCCCGGGTTCGTGGACTCCCACTCGCACCTCGTCTTCGCGGGCGACCGCACCCAGGAGTTCAACGCCCGGATGTCGGGGCAGGCGTACAAGGCGGGCGGGATCCGGACCACCGTCGCCGCCACCCGCGCCGCCACCGACGCCGAGCTGGGCGCGAACGTGGCCCGGTACATCGGCGAGGCGCTGCGCCAGGGGACGACCACCTTCGAGACCAAGTCCGGGTACGGCCTCACCGTCGAGGACGAGGCCCGCGCCCTGCGCATCGCCGCCGAGCACACGGACGAAGTGACCTATCTGGGGGCTCATATCGTGGCTCCGGAGTACGCCGAGGACCCCGCCGCCTACGTCGAGCTCGTCACCGGCGAGATGCTCGACGCCTGTGCCCCGTACGCCCGTTGGGTCGACGTCTTCTGCGAGCAGGGGGCGTTCGACGGGGACCAGGCCCGGGCCATCCTCCTCGCGGGCAAGGCCAAGGGGCTCACCCCCCGCGTACACGCCAACCAGCTCTCCTACGGGCCCGGCGTCCAGCTCGCCGTCGAGCTCGACGCGGCCAGCGCCGACCACTGCACCCACCTCACCGACGCCGACGTCGACGCGCTCGCGAGCGGCTCCACCGTCGCCACCCTGCTCCCCGGCGCCGAGTTCTCCACCCGCGCCCAGTGGCCCGACGCCCGGCGGCTGCTCGACGCGGGAGTGACCGTCGCGCTGTCCACGGACTGCAACCCGGGGTCCTCGTTCACGTCCTCGATGCCGTTCTGCGTCGCGCTCGCCGTACGGGACATGAAGATGACCCCCGACGAGGCCGTCTGGGCCGCCACGGCCGGGGGCGCGGCCGCGCTGCGGCGCACCGACGTCGGGCGGATCGCGCCCGGCGCCCGCGCCGACCTCGCGCTGCTCGACGCCCCGAGCCACGTCCACCTCGCCTACCGGCCCGGTGTGCCGCTGATCAGCGACGTCTGGCGTCAGGGCGTCAAGTGCCGGTAGCTCCTGGGGTGGGCCTCCAGGTACTGGGCGAACGACTGCGCCCGGTGCCCGGCCAGCCGGGGCACGGTGTCCGCGACCGTCGCCATCTCCCCGGCGGCGATCGCCTCGTACGAGCTCACCCAGCCGGTGACCTCCCACTCCTCGGCGCCGTACCCGGCCCGTGAGGCGAAGGCCTCCTGCCGGGTCTCCGCCACATAGGTGACCGTCCGGCCCGCCACCCGGCTCAGCTCCGCCGCCACCTCGGTGAGCGTGAGGGCTTCGGGCCCGGTGACGTCGTACGTGACGCCGTCGTGCCCCGTGCCCTCGTCCAGGAGTACGGCCGTCGCCACGTCCGCGATGTCCTCGTGCGCCACGCCCGAGACCCGGCCGTCCCCGGCGGGGCCCCGGATCACCCCGTCCGGGCCCGCCATCGCGGCGAGCCCGGACAGATAGAGGCTGTCCCGCAGGAACGTGTACGCCAGGCCCGTACCCCGGATGTACTGCTCGGTGTGCCAGTGGTCGCGCGCGAAGGTGAACGCGGCGTCGGGGGCGGCGCCGAGGAACGACACGTACACGATGCGGCGCACACCCGCCGCGACGGCCGCGTCCACAGCGATGGTGTGCTCGCGCACGCGGTCGGGGGCCTCGTGCGCCGACACCATCAGCATGCTCCCGGCCCCGGCGAGCGCGTCCCGCATGGCTGGACCGTCCCCGAACGCGGCGGGCGGCGCCTTGACCGCCCCGGGCAGATCGGGCAGCCGGTCCGGGCTGCGCCCGACGAGCCGCGTAGCCACGCCCTTGTCCGCCAGCCGCCGGGCCACCCGCCCGCCGATGGCTCCACTGGCGCCGGTGACGGCGATGACGGGGTGGGTCATGGGAACTCCCTTCCTTAGCTGTGGGCAATCGTGCCGCTGGGGCGGCACGGGTGGGCACAGCGGCACGCTGCGCACGCCGCCAAGTGCAACCCGCCCGGCCCCAGCCCCGTTCCCGCAGCGCCGGTCGTGGGGGAAAGAGTGCTCACCCGCGCACGCGGGTCGCCGCTGTGCCCACCCGTGCCGCCCCTAGCGGCACGCATGCCCACAGCGGGGGGGAGAGAGAGTCGGCACGCACGCCCACGGCGTGGGGCTACCCGCGATCCAGCCCGTTCCCCAGCGCTCGCGCCTCCCAGCCCCCCGCCACCAGCTCCCCCGCCGCACACCCCGGCTTCCGCTCGGCCTGGTCGCGGAACAGGTCCACGAACGACGCGGCGAAGCCGAGCCGGGGGTATGCGCGTACCAGGGCCTCCCGGAAAGACGGGGCGAAGGCGTCCAGGCCGCCGCCGGAGACATCCGCCGTCGTCCCCACCTGGAGCAGCCGGCTCTCCACGTCCTGCTCGACGGTCACGTCGTCCCGCATGTGCAGCACGATCAGCTCGGCCGCCCGGTCGCGGCGTGCGTCGGGCCAGCCGAGGCCCGCCGTGAAGACGCGGGCCAGATGGCCGCCCGCCTCCTCGAAGGGCAGGGTGTGGCTGTCGAAGGGCGGGGTGAGCGACAGGTCGTGCAGGAGCGCGGAGACGAAGAACAGCTCGCGGTCGTAGTCGAGGCCCCGCTCCTCGGCCCACGCCGCGCCGAAGAAGTACGAGCGCAGCGAGTGGTGGTACAGCGCCTCGTCCGCGTACTCCGCGCAGACCAGCCGCGCCGCCTCCGCCGCATGCCCCTCGGGCACCCCTATCCCCGCGACCTCGGTCAACATACGCGTCCCCACCCCTCGTCGAGTCAGTCGATCATCTCCCAGCCTAGAGTGGCCGGATGAAGACCATCGGCCTGATCGGCGGAATGAGCTGGGAGTCCAGCGCGGAGTACTACCGGCTCCTCAACGAGCTCGTACGCGAGCGGCTCGGCGGGCTGCACTCGGCCCGTTGCGTCCTGCACTCCGTCGACTTCGCCGAGATCGAGGAGTTCCAGCGCGCCGGGGAGTGGGAGCGCGCCGGGGAGGTCCTGGCCGGGGCCGCCAAGGGGCTGGAGGCGGCCGGGGCCGACCTCGTGCTCATCTGCACCAACACCATGCACAAGGTGGCGGACCAGGTCGCCGCGGCCGTCTCGGTGCCGCTGCTGCACCTGGGCGACGCGACCGCCGGGGCCGTACGGGCCCGGGGCATCCGCCGCGTCGGCCTCCTCGGCACCGCCTTCACGATGGAGCAGGACTTCTACCGGGACCGGCTGCGCGCGCACGGCCTGGAGGTCATCACCCCGGACGCCGACGACCGCGCCCTCGTCCACCGCGTCATCTACGAGGAGCTGTGCCTGGGGGTCGTGCGGGACGAGTCCCGTGCCGCGTATCAGGACGTCATCTCCCGGCTCGTCTCGGCCGGCGCCGAAGGCGTCATCCTCGGCTGCACCGAGATAGAGCTGTTGATCCGTCAGGAACACAGCCCCGTACCGGTGTTCCCCACCACCCGCCTCCACGCCGAGGCCGCCGTCACCGCCGCGCTCGCCCGCTAGAGCGCGACCTTCACCATACGGTCACAAGAGCGGCCGACCGGCTACCGTCCCGACATTTCGACCGGTACCGTCCTTGGCACGTGCTCATGGGGGAGACCGGGGGGTCGGGTTGAGCAGTGGACGCGGTGGGCGGATCCGGGTGGTCAGGCCCGGTGAGCTGAACGCCGGTGAGCTGGACGTCTGGCGTGAGATACGGGCGAAGTCGGGCGCGCCCGAGAACCCGTTCATGGAGCCCGAGTTCACCCTCGCCGTCGCCCATGTGCGGCCCTCGGCGCGGGTCGCGGTGGTCGACGAAGGGGGCGAACCGGCCGCCTTCTTCCCCTTCGAGAAGGGCCGGTTCGGGCGGGGGCGGGCCATCGGGTTCGGCGTGTCCGACAGTCAGGGGATCGTCGCCCGGCCCGAAATCGGCCTGGATCTCCGGGAGTTGTTGCGGGCCTGCTCCCTCTCCGCCTGGGCGTTCGACAACCTGGAGGCCGGGCAGGGGCTGTTCGTCCCGGGCGCGGCCGACTCGTACCCCTCCTTCGTCGTCGACGTCGGCGCGGGGTACGAGGCGTACGAGAGCGGGCTGCGCGCGCGCTCGCCCAAGTTCCTCCGCACCACCACCGCCAAGGAGCGCAGGCTCGGGCGGCAGGCGGGCGAGGTGCGGTTCGTCTTCGACGAGCGGGATCCGGGGGCGCTGCGGCAGCTCATGGAGTGGAAGTCCGCGCAGTACCGCCGCACCGGCCGCCGCGACCGGTTCGCGCAGGACTGGATCAGCACCCTGGTGCGGTACCTCGCGCACACCGGCGCGCCCGGCTGCTCCGGCGTCCTCTCCGTCCTCTACGTGGCGGACCGCCCGGTCGCCGCCCACTTCGGGCTGCGTTCGCGCACGGTCCTGTCGTGCTGGTTCCCTTCGTACGACCCGGAGTTCGCCAAGTACTCGCCCGGGCTCGTCCTGCATCTGCGGATGGCCGAGGCGGCGGCCGCCGCCGGGATCGGGGTGCTTGACCTGGGGCGGGGGGCCGCCGAGTACAAGGACGCCCTGAAGACCGGGGAGATCCCGGTGTACGAGGGCGCCTCGGTGCGGCCGGGGGCCGGGGCCGCACTGCACTGGCTGGGCCACGAGCCGTCCCGCCGCGCGCACGGGTTCGTACGGGAGCGGCCCGCGCTCGCCGCGTTCGGCCGGCGCACGCTGCAACAGGCGGGCCGCCTGCGAGGCGGGCGGTAGGCCCGCCGCACCACCGCACCACCCGGAAGATCACGGGGGAGTCGCATGTCACGTCGAACAGCACGCGCACACAGAGCGGCACGCGCACACAGAGCGGGCGCACCACGGCTGCCGGAGGCCGAGGGGCTGGTCCGGGAGCAGGGCGTCCAGGGGGGCATCGGCGTCGGGGAGCTGGACCTCGACGGGCTCGACGGCGGGGTGCTCTCGCTGGCCCCCGCGCCCGGCGGGCCGCCCGTCGGGGAGGGCGAGGTGTACGTCCTGGTCCGGCTTCGGGGCCGCCCGGTCGGCACGGTGATCGGCCGGGTCGGGCCCGGCGAGGACGCCGCCGAGGTGCTGGCCGCGGCCGCCCGCAAGCAGCTCGCCGGCCATGTGCCGCCGGACGGGCGGGTCGCGTCGCCGGTGCGGCTGCCGCGCGCGAGCGTCGTCGTCGCCACCCGTGAGCGGGCCGGGCAGCTCGCCCGGGCGCTGGACTCGCTGCTGTGCCAGGACCACCCCGACCACGAGATCGTGGTCGTCGACAACAACCCGGTGACCGCCCAGACCCGCGAGCTCGTCGAGGGGAGCTACGCGGCGCACGGCGTGCGCTATGTCCGCGAGCCCGTGCCGGGTCTCGCCGCCGCGCACAACCGGGGTGTCGCCGTGGCAGAGGGAACGATTCTGGCGTTCACCGACGACGACGTGGTCGCCGACCCGCGCTGGCTGAGCGCGCTCGCCGCGCCCTTCGCCGCCGACCCGGGGCTCGGCTGTACGACCGGGCTGATCCTGCCCGCCCGGCTGCGCACGCCCGCGCAGATCCTCCTGGAGAGCCACGGCGGGTTCACCAAGGGCTTCGCGCCGCGCTGCTTCGACCCGGCCCGGCCGCCCGCCGACGAGCCGCTGTTCCCGTTCACCGCGGGCCGGTTCGGCTCCGGCGCCAACATGGCCTTCCGGGCCGCCGCCCTGCGTGCCGTCGGCGGCTTCGACCCGGCGACCGGCACCGGGACCCCGGCCAGGGGCGGCGACGACCTGTACGCGTTCGCGCGCATCGTCGTCGCCGGGCACCGGCTCGGCTACACGCCCGAGGCGCTGGTCTGGCACCATCACCGCGAGACCTGGCAGGACCTGGAGAACCAGGCGTACGGCTACGGCGCCGGGCTCACCGCGTACCTCACCGCGCTCCTGGTGCGCCGCCCCGCCCTGCTGCCCGCGCTGCTGGCCCGCCTGCCGCGCGGCCTCGCCCACGCCCGCGCCATCAGCGCCCACCGCGCCGCGGGCGAGCAGTCGGTGCCGGGCGGGCACGGCGCCCAGGACTACCCGTGGCCGCGCGGCCTGTCCCGCCTGGAGCGCCGGGGCATGCTGTACGGCCCCATCGGCTATCTGCGGGCCCGGCACCGGGTGCGCGGACTGCGGCGGCCCTGGGAGGCGACGCGATGACCGCGCCTTCGGGCGGCAGGGACGCCGTCCCCGTCCTCCTCTACCACGCCGTCATGGACGACCCGCCCGCCTGGATCGCCGAATTCACCGTCCCGCCACGGCAGTTCGCCGCACATCTCGACGCGATCGTGGCCAGCGGCCGCACCCCCGTCACCGTCGGCGCCCTCGCCGGCCACTTCGCGGGGCGGGCGGTGCTGCCGCCGAGGCCCGTCGTGCTCACCTTCGACGACGGGTTCGCCGATCTGCCCGGGCCCACCGCCGACGCGCTCGCCTCGCGCGGGCTGCCCGCGACCGCGTACCTCACCACCGGTGCGCTCGCCCCGGGCGGCCGTTCGCTGCTGCCCCCGGCGCCGATGATGGCCCTGGACCAGGTGGAACTCCTGGAGCAGTACGGGATGGAGATCGGCGGCCACACGGTCTCGCACGCCCAGCTCGACACGCTCACCGCGAAGGCCCTGCGGCGCGAACTGGCCGACTCCAAAGCCACGTTGGAGGACGCGCTCGGCCACGAGGTGGCCCATCTCGCGTATCCGCACGGCTACAACAGCGGCGCCGTGCGCCGGGCCGCCCGCGCCGCCGGGTACGAGAGCGCCGTCGCGGTGCGGCACGCGCTGAGCTCGGACGCCGACGACTCGTACCGCATCGCCCGCCTCATCGTGCGCCGCGGCCACACCGTCGCGGACGTCGAGGCGTGGATGGGCGGCGCGGGGGCCCGTGTCGCGCCGTACCGGGACTCGGCCGCGACCGTCGGCTGGCGGCTCTACCGACGGGCCAGGGCGGCCGTGCGCGGGCCGGTCTTCGCGGGGTGAGCGGCCCTGCGGAGCCGTCCGGGACGGGACCGTACGACAGCATCACAAAGGCGAAGCAGATTCCTATACTTCGCTGAAGGGGACAGCCAGGGGACGGCGGCGTGACGGCCGCGCACCACATTCGTGGGGGGAGTCGCACTGTGCAGCAACGCGTGCCCGCGCCGGTGACCGGAAGCAGCGAGCTGCCACCGGAAAGCGGCGCAAACGGGGAGGTCGCGCGCGCCCCGAAGCGCGGTCTACCGGACCTGATCCAGCCCCAACTCCTCTTCACCTGGCTGCCGTTGGTGCTCGCGACCGCCCTGTGGCTGTACGCGCTGCCGCACATCGACTACCGGCACATGGGCGACTGGGGCCTGCTCGACCGGCTGCCCGCCGCCTTCTTCCTCTCCCTCGTGGTGCTCACCGCCGGGTTCGTGGTCAGTCTGCGCCGGGCAGGCACCGCGCCCTGGTGGCCCGGCCTCTACAGCGTCGCCCTGCTCTTCGCCCTCAAGGCGCCCACCGCGATCCTCTACGACTCGGTGCGCTACCCGTGGGCCTCCAAGCACGACGCCGTCGTCACGCACCTGCTGGTCAACCAGGACCTGCGGCCGGGCACCCCGCTGTCGGGCAACATGGCCGCCTACGACCAGTGGCCCGGCTTCTTCACCATCAACTCGGCGCTGGTGCGCGCCTTCGGCGTGGAGACCACCCAGTCGTATCTGAACTGGGCGGCGCTCTTCTACGGCGTGGTCCTCATCCCCGTCCTGGTGCTGATCTACCGCACCTTCGCCGAGGACTGGCGGCTGGTGTGGACCGGCGTCTGGATCTTCGAGGTCGCCAACTGGGTGGGCCAGGACTACTTCTCGCCGCAGGGCCTGGCGCTGATCCTGCACCTGTCGGTACTCGTGGTGGTCCTGCGCCACTTCGTGCGCCCGGGCTCCGCCGGGGACCTGCGCTCGCGCGCACACCTCGACCCGGCCGCCGCCTCCGTGCCGCCGCCGACGACGGCCCGCCAGCGCGCGGTGTGCGTGGTGATCCTCGCCCCGCTGATCGCCGCCATCAACTTCACCCACCAGCTCACACCGGTGATGCTCTGCGTCTCCCTGGTCGCGCTCAACCTCACCCGCCGCTACCGCAACCCCGGTCTGCTCGTCGTCACCGGCCTGATCATGCTCGTCTGGGACCTCACCATGGGCCGCCCGCTGTTCGTGGAAACCCTCGACTCGCTCAAGGAGTCCGCGGGCAACCTCCTCAACAACTCGCGGGCCGGGTACGCGGGCGAGCTCACCGGACCCGGTCCCGTGCTCCAGGGCCGGGCCGACATCGTGATGGTCCTGGTGGTGGCCGCGCTCGCCGCCGTCGCCGTGCTGACCCGCCGCAAGCTGCTCAAGAGCGCACTGCCGCTGCTGCTCGTCTCGATCGCGCCCGTACCGATGTTCGCGATCAACGACTACGGCGGCGAAATGCTCTTCCGGGTCTATCTGTTCGGGCTGCCGGGCGCCGCGTTCTTCGCCGCGGCCGCGCTGGTGCCCGCGCCCGGCGCCGCCAAGGAAACCGGCCGTATCCGCCTCGGGCCGGTGGCGCGGCGGCGGATCTCGGCGGTGGCGCTGCCCGCCGTGCTGCTCGCCCTCGTCGCCGGGTTCCTGCCCGCGTACTACGGCAAGGAGCGGATGTACTACACCCCGCCCGCCGAGACCGCGCTGGTCACCCGGGTGATCGACGAGGCCCCGCGCGACTCGCTGATCCTCGCCGCCACCGGCTCCTTCCCGATGGCGCTGCACCGCTACGACCAGCTGGAGCACTGGTTCTTCGTGGAGCAGGCGCTGCCCGACAACATCAGGATGCTCAAGGACCCGGCCGGTTTCCTGGCGCCGGGCCTGCCCAAGGACGGCAGACCCGCGTTCGTGCTGCTCACCCGCACCCAGGACGTCTACACCGCGGGCGAGGGGCTGCTGCCCGCCGGCGGGTTCGAGGAGCTGACGGCCAAGCTCTCGGCGTCGCCGCTGTTCCGGGTGATCGACCGCAACCCGTACGGAACGGTCCTGCGATACCAGCCGCCCACTCCTCTCCGCTGACCGGAGGCAAGCCGCCGTGACCCTCGCCCAGAACCGCATCCGCGTCGCCCTGGCGCTCTCCGGCTGGGTGGCGCTGGCCGCGACCCTGCTGCCGGACGCCACCCCGGCGCGCTGGATCCCGGTGCTCCTGTTCGTCTCCTTCGGCCCCGGCTTCGCGCTGCTCTACCCACAGCCCGACATGCTGCGCCCCGGCGCCCGCCTGGAGGCACTGGCGCTCGCGGCACCGCTCAGCCTCTCGCTGGGGGCGCTGGTGTCGACCTGCCTGTTCCTGGTGGAGGCGTTCTCGGCGACCGCGTTCCTGGTGGCACTCGCGGCGTTCGCGACGGTGGCGTCCGCCTTCCCGGGCCTACCGCTACCGGCTGCGACGCGGGGGGCGGCGGAACGCCCACGACGCCGGTAGGCCCGGGCCCGCCCCTGGTTGGCTCGGCCTTTGTCCGCGGGTCGTAGTGGGTTGCTCGCGCAGTTCCCCGCGCCCCTGAGATGCCGCTGCGCGGCAATCCCCTGGGCGCCCCGAAGGGGCGCATTTAAGGGGCGCGGGGAACTGCGCGACCAGCCACGCACGGTCCGCAGACAAAGTCAGGCAACCCGCCGCCGCAGCGCAACCCCCGCCACCACACACAGCCCCACAAAAACCGGCACCGCCGCCGACGCGAACGCCGCCTGCCCCGCCCAGCCGGCGACGCCGAGCACCCACACCACCACCGACGTCAGCCGCCAGTGCGCGCCCACCCCCATCAGCGTCAGCGCGACCAGGGCCAGGCAGAGCACCTGGAGGGCGATCGGCAGACAGCGCTCGACCCCGGCGGGCGAGTCCAGCCCGCCCACCTCCGTCAGCATCCGCGTCAGCGCGGAGTGCCACGGTCCCGCCAGCCGGTCCGGCTTCACCCCGAGGATCAGCGGCGCGGTGTGCAGGGCGGCCACCGTCACGCCGAGCCCGGCGGCGAGCAGGGCGGGCCGAGCCCGGTAGAGCGAGACGGCCGCGCTGCACACCACGATCAGGAGCACCCCGGCGGTGAGTGAGACGGGCGGCAGCACGGAGATGAGGCCGGTGCCGTCGACGTGCTCCGAGGCGGCGCTCCTGGCGTCCTCGGCGCGCGACAGCGGCACCCAGAACAGGCCCGCCGCGAGCCCGAGCAGCAGCCACAGCACGATGGTGAGCAACGACTCGTCGTCGGGCTCCGGCTCGCCCGGCCGTACGGTCCGCAGGTGCAGGGTGGTCGCGGTCGCCCCGCCCCGGCCGCCCCCGGCTCCGGCCCCCGACGCGCCGCCGGGGACGTACACGGGGATGCCGAGCGCCGGGGTCCCGGTCTCCAGGCCGCCGCTGAGGTAGGCGGTCTGGGTGGTCCAGCGCGTCCCGTACTCCTTGGCCTCCTCGGTCCGGGCGAGCGCCGCGTCGCGGGCCCAGCTCGTGCCGTACTCCTCGGGGCCGCCCCTGCGGGATGCGCGCGGCGTGCGCACGGTGGCGCGTCCGGCCAGGGCGGCGCGCAGCCCTGGCGCCGAGACGAGCGCCATGCCGCACATCGACACCAGCACCGCCCAGCCCGCGCCCTGGATGCCGGTGGTGCCGAGCAGGACCGCCGCGCTGCCCAGGACCAGGGTGCACATGGCGCCCTGGAGCAGGGCGAGGACGCCGGTGCGGCCCTGGACACGCAGCACCCCGATGTAGAGCTCGACGGCGACCCGGGGCAGTGCGGCGGCGGCGAGCAGCCGCAGGACGAGGGTGCCGTGCTCGGCGTAGTCCGCGCCGAACGGGGCGAGGATCCGCGGGGCGAAGACGATCAGGAAGGCGACGACCGGCACCAGCAGCAGCGCCATCCTGCGCAGCGCCCCCCGTACGCCGTCGGCGAGCCGGTCCGGGCTGTGCGAGGCGTGCGCGGTGAGCGAGGAGGCCATGTTGATGGCCATGAACTCCATGGTCCCGCCGACCGTGTACGCGATATAGAAGAACCCGTTCTGCGCGGCGTCGAAGCGGACCGCGACCATCACCGGCAGCAGATTGATCATCGCGAGCGAGAAGAGCGCGCCGACCGAGTCGCCCGCCAGGAAGCGCCCGATCTCGCGCATCTGGGGCACCGGACGGTCGCGGTCGGCGGCCGCCTGGGCCGGGATCAGCCTGCGGAAGATCAGCCACCCGAGCGGCAGGATCGACAGGACCATCGCCGCCGCCCAGGAGAGGAAGACACCCAGGGTGAAGGCGGCGAAACCGGCGAGGAGCAGCAGTTTGCCGAGCGAGAACACCGCGTTGCCGACCGGCACCCAGACCGCCTTGCGCAGCCCGGTGAGCACCCCGTCCTGCAAGGTCAGCACCGCCCAGGCGACCGAGGCGAGCACGAAGACCACCCCGGACGAGAGCCCGCCGAGCGGTTCGTAGGAGGCGCCCCACAGCGGCAGTGTGAACAGGAAGCCGACGCTCGCCACGGCCACCACCACGGTGCTCGCCACATACGCCCGCACCACCAGGGGCCCGGTCGCCCGGCCCGCGCGCGGTATGTAACGCACCACCGCGCCGATCATGGTGGTGGCGGCGATCGAGGCGAGCAGCCGCATCGCGGCGATGGCGGCGGATCCCTGGCCGACCGCCTCCTCGCTGTAGTAGCGGGCCGCGACCAGCCAGAAGCCGAGGCCGAGGGCGGCGGAGACGGCCGTGGAGAGCATCAGGGCGTAGGCGTTGCGGAACATCGAGTCGCCGCCGCCGTCACCGGCCGTCGGTGGGCTGTCCTCGGGCCCCGGGGGATCCCCGGCCGCCGGTCCCGTCGCGCCCGGCCCCCCGTCCCCGCCGACGGCCCGGCGCGCGTCGGACGTGGTGTCAGCCACCGCCGGGCCCGCTTCTCGCGGGGCGGGCCCCCGACTCCGCCAGGACCCGCAGCGACAGCTCGGCCTTCAGCGGGTCGACCGGCAGGGCGTGCCGCGCGAACCAGCGCCCGGCCTCGGGGGCGGGCGACGGGTCGGTGAAGCCGGCGCCCGCGTAGTCGTCGAGCGGCGGGTCGTAGAGGTAGCCGACGTTCACCCGCGCCTCGGCGAGCGCCGCCCTGGCCGCGTCCCGGTCCTCGACGAGCAGCGGCACCCGGAACAGCGGCTGTACGGGACCGGGCCCCGGTCGCGCCCACTCGCTGGCGAGCAGCCGCTCGGCCCCGGCCCGGTGCAGGGCGAGGACCGCGTCGAGGCGGCCCAGCTTCCGTTCGATCCGGGCGCGTCTGAGCTTGCCCGCGCCGGTGCGGTAGTCGTGCATGTCCACCCGTACCCAGGAGTGGAAGTCGCTCAGGGAGGGCGCGGCGGCGACGGCCCGGCTCAGCTCGCCGGGTCTGAGCGGCATCCGGATGTCCTCGCGCTCCTGGCGCCCGAGCATCCGCAGTACCGCCCACGCGGCGGGTGCGAGGCGCAGGCCGCGGACCGTCGCCTCCGCATACGGCCGCGCCCAGTAGACGAGTTCGGCCGTGCGCCGGGGCGGGGCGAGGAGTTCGTCGCGGGTCTTGACCAGGGCCTCGCGAAGGCCGGGGTCGGCGATGGCGAGGAAGCCGCCCGCCTTGGCGGCGGTGTGCTTGGAGAGGGAGAAGACGGCCGCGTCACCGAACGTACCGACCGGCTGCCCCGCCACCTCGCTCCCGATGGCGTGGGCCGCGTCCTCGATGAGCGGGATGCCCAACCGGTCGCATGTGGCGCGCAGTTGGGGTGCCGGGTCCGGGTTCCCGTACAGATTGGTGGTGAGGACCGCCGACAGGCCCGACCAGGTCTCCTCGGGCACGGCCGAGAGGTCGATCGAGCCGTCGCGCGCGTCCAGCGGCGCCTGTACGGGCCGCAGCCCGGCCGCGAGCACCACGAAGAAGATGACGTCGTCGTTGACGGGCGACATCAGGACCCGGCCGCCGGGCGCGCACCAGTGGCGCAGCGCCACGTACAGCGCGAGCCGGCAGGACGGCAGATACAGGCACTCGCGCCCGAGCCGGTCCCGCATGGTCGCTTCGAGCGTCGAGCACGACGTGGTCTCGTACGGCATGAGTCCCCCCAGACCCCCGGTTGCCCCGCGCTCAATGTGACCCAGGTCGCACTCTTCGTCAACAACGCCGAGGGCCCGTCCCCATAAGGAACGGGCCCTCGCACAGGCGTGCTCGATCCGTCGGCTCACTCTTCGAGCGTCAGCCCCTTGCGCAGCCGCGACAGGGTGCGCGCGAGCAGTCGGGAGACGTGCATCTGGGAGATGCCGAGCTCCTCGCCGATCTCGGACTGCGTCATGTTGGCGACGAACCGCAGCGACAGGATCTTCCGGTCCCGGGGCGGGAGTTCGGCGATCAGCGGCTTGAGCGACTCGATGTACTCGACGCCTTCGAGGTCGTGGTCCTCGTAGCCGATCCGGTCCGAGAGTGCGCCCTCGGTGTCGTCCTCCTCGGGCTGGGCGTCCAGCGAGCTCGCGGTGTACGCGTTGCTCGCCGCCATCCCTTCGACGACCTCGTCCTTGCTGATGCCCAGGCGCTCGGCGAGCTCGCCCACCGTCGGTGCGCGGTCGAGTTGCTGGGCGAGCTCGTCACCCGCCTTGGCCAGGTCGAGACGGAGCTCCTGGAGGCGCCGGGGCACCCG
This sequence comes from Streptomyces sp. NBC_00224, assembly GCF_041435195.1. Classification (NCBI taxonomy): domain Bacteria; kingdom Bacillati; phylum Actinomycetota; class Actinomycetes; order Kitasatosporales; family Streptomycetaceae; genus Streptomyces; species Streptomyces sp. NBC_00224. The sequence goes on along the minus strand of NZ_CP108106.1, from coordinate 4,056,934 downwards.
GACCGACCAGGAGGTGTCGCGGAAGAAGCGCTTGATCTCGCCGACGATGGTCGGCATGGCGAAGGTCGGGAACTCCACGCCGCGGTCGTACTCGAAGCGGTCGATCGCCTTGATCAGGCCGATGGTGCCGACCTGGATGATGTCCTCCATCGGCTCGCTGCGTGAGCGGAAGCGGGAGGCGGCGAACTTGACCAGCGCCAGGTTGAGTTCGACGAGCGTGTTGCGTACGTAGGAGTACGCGTGGGTGCCCTCTTCGAGGGAGTCGAGCCGGGCGAAGAGCGTCTTCGACAGGGCCCGCGCGTCCAGCGGCGCGATGTGTTCGTAGGGAGGGATCTCCGGGAGATCGTCGAGTCCCTCGATCGGGGTGTGCGGCACGTGCGTTGCCGACGTATCCATGGATTCGTCGAGCCGGGGTGACATGGGGTCTCCTCCATCGTTCTCGGCATATGGCTGCCGATGCCCATACGTGGCGAATCGGTGTGCGGCGCCTCCATGGCCGGTCGTGGTGAAAAGCTGTCTCTACTACCCCTACCCGCTTTGCTTGTACCGCCGCAAGGTCGAGTTGTCCGTATATGCCCGTTTCGGTACGGTGTTCGGCTTCCGACGTGCGTAGGGAAGGCGTAGTGTTCTCGGGGAGTCCGCGTGTACGGAGCCGTGTTCGGTGACATATGCGGAGAGGTGCGTCACTTGTGACGGGGAGCACAGGTTTCCGCACCCTACGGGCGACGCGAACCACTGCCGCACCGCTCACGGTGCGGCACGGCGAATGATGGCGAAGAGGGACGGGCATGGACCGCGGCATGGTCGGCAGCGCGAATCGGGGCCGGCTCAGGGTCGGCGTCCGCTCGCACGGCCCCAGCGAGATCTTCACGCCCGTGGGTGAGCTGGACCACCACACGGCAGAACTGCTCAGCGAACCCCTGGAGAACGCGGTCGCGGCCGGCCGCAGCCGACTGGTCGTCGACTGCTCGCAGCTGGAGTTCTGCGACTCCACCGGGCTGAACGTGCTGCTCGGCGCCCGGCTGAAGGCCGAGGCCGCCGGCGGCGGGGTCCATCTGGCGGGAATGCTCCCCGTGGTGGCCCGTGTCTTCGAGATCACCGGGGCGGAAGCGGTCTTCACCGTGCATGATTCGCTCGAAGCCGCACTGGACGACTGACCCCGCTCTGGCGGGGCAGGAGACCAGACTCAAGACGTTGGCGAACCAGGCATTCGGTGAATCGGTGAGGTGAAGCGCTGATGAGCACCACCCGGCAGCACCAGCCGGGCGACCGCGGCCCCGAGCCGGACGGAGCTCCGGCGACGGCCTCGCGCGTCCTCGCCCTGTACGGGGCCAGCGGCATCGTGCCGCTGGCGCGCGACTTCACCCGCCAGGCGCTGCACGAGTGGGGCTGGCTCCCGGCCGCCACCGCCGACCGGCGCGCGGCCGCGGAGGACGTCCTGCTCGTGGTCTCCGAGCTGGTCACCAACGCCTGTCTGCACGCCGAGGGCCCCGAGCAGCTGCGCGTCGTCTGCACCTCCAAGATGCTGCGCCTTGAGGTCACCGACCGCGGCTCCGGCCAGCCCGCGCCCCGCACCCCGCACCGCGCGGGGCGGCCCGGCGGCCACGGCATGTTCATCGTCCAGCGGCTCTGTCTGGACTGGGGGGTCGTCCGGACTCCCGGAGTGCCCGGCAAGACGGTCTGGGCGGAGCTCGCCGCGCCCGCGTAGGGCGCCCCCGCATCCGTCGGACGGTCGCCCAGGGCACTCGTGTCACTCGCGTCCGTCATCCCTTGCGTTGTGTGTCTTCCCTCTCCAAGGTCCCCGGCGTACCTTGACGCCCAATCTGATGTGCCGTCAGTAACTTGAACGGCCTCGGGACTGAGGGAAATTCGAGGTGTCGTACGTGTCGTACCAGAAGCGGACAGCACTCGCCCTTGCGGCCGCCGTGGCGGCCCCGGTGGTGCTGATGGCCGCCCCGGCCGCCCACGCCGACGTCGTGGACGTCAACTACAAGTGCGAGACACCCATCGGCCCCAAGGCCGCGGTGTCGCCCATCGACATCAGGGCCGTCAAGAGCGGCAGCGCCTACAAGCTGACCATGTCGTTCCAGAAGGGCGTCTCCTCCAGCCCGGTGGCGCTGGGCGCCGGGGCGATGAGCCCGAGCGCGGTCATCAAGCTCGGCGGCGTCGACAAGGGCACGGTGGCGGTGTCCGGACCGGCCAACACGGCCGAGATCCCGGCCAACAGCCCGATCAAGATCAGCGACTTGAGCGGTACGTACACACCGAAGGCGTCCGGCAAGGTCACCTTCACCGCCTCGATCCTCACCATCAAGGCGCTGGGCACCACCACGACCTGCACCCCGGGCAACAGCCCCGGCCCCTCGCTCTCGCTGGACGTCAGCGGCGCCGCCGCGCCCGTCGACGCGCTGCCGAAGACCGGCCCGCTCGACTCGGCCGTGGCCCTCGGCACGCTCGGCGGCACGGTCCTGCTCACCGGCGCGGCCGGGGTGCTGTGGCTGACCCGGCGCGGCGCACGGGCACAGGGCTGACCGGGTCCCCCTCCGCATCCGCAGGAGCCGCTGATGCCGCCACGACCGATCCGCCTGGCCGTGTTCGCCGCGGTCCTGGCCCTGACCGCGCTGTCCGCCCCCGCCGCGCGCGCCGCCGACGGGGAGTGGGCCGCCGCGCCCGCGTCCGGCGGCGGCTCGCGGCCCAGCGGCGACGGCAGACCGTACTTCTATCTGGAGGGCGCGCCCGGCTCCGTACTGGAGGACCGGCTCTCGCTCACCAACCCCACCGTGCGCCCGCTGACCCTGCGGCTGCGCGGAGCCGCCGCGTACAACACCCCCACCGGCGCCTTCGCGGTGCGCCCCGGCGCCGATCCGTGGCTCGCGCTCGCCTCGGCCGAGGTGCGGATCCCGCCGCGCACCCGGGCCGAGGTGCCGTTCGCGGTCACCGTCCCGGCGGGCGCCCCGCCCGGCGACCACCCGGCGGCCCTCGTCGCGTCCGACGGCGGCCGGGAGGCGGGGGTGCGGGTCCAGGTGCGGGTCGCGGGCCCGGTCCTGCCCGCGCTCACCGTCGAGGACGTGCGCGTCGACAAGGGCCGCTCCCTCATCCGTTACGCCCTGGTCAACCGGGGCAACACGACGCTCGCCCCGAGCCTCGCGGTCCGCGCCGACGGGCTCTTCGGGCAGCCGCTGCGGCGCCCGGCCCGGCCGCTGCCGGTGGAGCTGCTGCCCGGCCAACGCGTCGAGCTGACCGAACCGTGGCGGCGCCCGCCAGCCCTCGACCGCGTCGAGGTGCGCCTGACGGTGACGGCGGGCGGGGCCGCCCGGAGCGAGGCGGCGGCCTCGGCGGTGTTCGTGCCGTGGGGCCCGGTGGCGGGCGCCGGGTGCGTGGCGGCGGGCGCGGGGGCGGCGCTGTGGGTACGGAGGCGGCGGCGTCGGCCGGACCCGGGCGGCCCCGAAGCCGTCGACCCCGTAAGCGAGTTGGCGACGACGGGAGCCGCATCGTGAAGCCGCGTACGAGAGGGGCGGCGCTGGTCACGGCCGCGCTGTTGACGCTCCCGTTGGCGTCGGCGCTGCCGTCGGCGGCCGCGAGCGCCGACGACGTGAAGCCCGTCGTCACGCTGTCGAAGCCGGAGGCGGCCAAGGGGACCGAGATCACCGCCAGTGGCACCGGCTGGCGGCCCGGCACGCTCCTGATGCTGCTGGTCTGCGGCCAGTCCTCCCCGGGACAGGGCGTGATCGGCGGCACCAACTCCTGCGCCAACGCGGACGGGCGCGCGGTGACCACCGACGCCAAGGGCGCCTTCAGCAAACCGCTGCCGGTGGCCGCACCGCCCAAGCCCTGCCCCTGTGTGGTGCACGTGGCCACGGTGACGGGCGAACAGGCCGTGGTGGACGCCGAGTTGAAGATCACCGGCCATCCGGTGGCGCCGCTGCCCGAGCAGTCGGGCACCGGGCGCCTGAGCGTCCTGACCGCGCCGGAGCTCGACGGGAGCAGCGGGATCCTCACCTGGTTCGGGTCGCCGCCCTCGCGCACGCTCGTCGTCACCGTCGGCAACCTCGGCGCGGCCCCGGTCAAGGACCCCGTCTTCCAAGTGGGCACCTCCCACGGCGTGTTCGCGCCGCAGTGGGAGGACCGGCAGTGGAAGGGCACCATCAAGCCCGGCGGCAAGGCCGAGGTCAGGCTGGGCTTCGAGCTGTCGGCGGGCGCGCACGGCGACTACCAGGTCTCCGTGAAGTACGGGCAGAAGGTGCTCGCCACCCAGCCGTGGGGGGTGGGCCGCCCGTGGGGCGTCACGCTCTTCTGGATCCTGCTGTGCGTGGTCGTCCCGGCGGCGGTGTTCCGTATCGGCATGGCGGTGGTGGACAAGGTCCGCCCGAGCGGGGCGGGGCACGCACGGCGGGGCCGCGCGGGGGGTCGCGCCCGACCCCGTTGGCCCGTACGCCGAGCCGCCGCCGAACCGCCCCCGCAGGCCAACGCCAACGGCACCCCCACCACGACCACCACGGTGACGACGCCCCTGCCGTGGTTCACCCCCGACTCCGCACCGACCGAGAACCGTCCGAACACCCCCACGACGAAGGGAAATCCGTGACCACGCAACGGAGGATGAGCGCGGCCGGAGTCGCGCTGATGCTCGGCGGCGCGGGAATCATTCTGGCCGCCGGGCCCGCCCGGGCGGCAGAGGTCTCCTACGCCACCGAGTGCATCCCGCCACCCATCTCCGGCCTGCCGCCCGTCGAGGGCACCACCAAGGTGCAGATCACCGCGCCCGCCGAGGCGAAGGTGGGCGACGAGGTCGAAGTGGTGTGGAAGACCGTCCAGGCCGCTTCCAAGAACCCCGATGTGCTCGACCTGGAGAAGGACACCGTGAAGCCGACCGGCACCGTCAAGGTGGCCGGTGCCCAGAGCGCCGACCTGTCGGTGGAGGGGCCGCGGCAGAACCCGCCGATCCCCAAGAACAGCCCGATGGTCCTGCCCGACATGAAGGCCAAGCTGAAGCTGACCAAGGCGGGCGACGTCAGGCTGACGCCGGACAAGTACAACATCAACGTCAGCAAGCCGCTCTCGACGGACACCAAGTGCTCCCCGAAGGAGACGGTCGGCGCCGGGGCGACGATCAAGGTGACGGAGGGCGGCGGGACGTCGGGCGGGACGACGACGTCCGGCGGTACGACAGGGAGCGGCGGCACCACCACCTCGGGCGGGACGACCGGTGGCACCACGACCTCCGGCGGCACCACGTCCACGGGCGGAACCACGTCCACCGGCGGCACCACCGGAAGCACCACCGGCGGCAGCGGCGGTCAGACCGACTTCCCCGGCAAGGAAGTCGCGGTCACCTTCGCCTGCAAGTCGCCCGGCCCGGCCAGTATCAACTCCAAGGTGACGATCGGCGCGAAGAAGAACGGCGGGAGTTACGACCTCACGGTCAAGACCGCCAAGGGCGTCATGAACAGCCCGGCCCCGCTCCCCGCGGGCGCGCTGAAGCCCTCCATGCAGATCACCGTCGGCGGCGCCGACAAGGGCTCGGTGACGGTGACGGGACCGGCCAACTCCGGCCCCCTGAACACCGGCGACCCGGTCAGCCTCGCCGACATGACCGGCAGCTACAAACCGGGTGCGAACGGCAAGTCGACGCTCAGCCCCGGCACCCTGACGATCGACGTCACCCTGGGCGGCTCGAAGATCAACATCCCCTGCACGGTCAAGGGCACGGCACCCGTGTCCCTGGAGCTCGACACCACGGCCCAGCAGGGCGGCGCGTCCGGCGGCACGAGTACGTCCGGCGGCACGAGCGTCTCCGGCGGCTCCACCAGCGCCGGCAGCGGCTCCGGCGGCCTCGCCGAGACCGGCGCGAACGACCACGGCGCCCTGCGCGCCCTCGGCCTCATCGCCGGGACCGCCGTCCTGCTCGGCGGCGCGGTCTTCACCTTCACCCCGTGGCGGCGGCTGCGCGGCACGCGCTGAGCCGTCCCGTACGTACGGACACGCGGTACGGACACGCAGTACGGACACGCGGTACGGACACGCGAAGGGCCGCCGCACCCCGAAAGGTGCGGCGGCCCTTGGCCGTGCGACGTGGTGCGGTGCGCTTAGTGCACGCCGCCCATGAGCGACTTGACGTTCTTGCGGTACATGTAGATCGCGAGGCCCGCGACGGCGGCCATCGAGGCCTCCATCGCGATGATCCCGAGGCCGTCGAGGCTCACACCGGCCAGCGAGAGCAGACCCGTGAAGCAGTCGCCCGCGGTGACCGCGAGGAACCAGACGCCCATCATCTGGGAGGCGTACTTCTGCGGCGCCATCTTCGTGGTGACCGAGAGGCCGACCGGGGAGAGGCAGAGCTCGCCGATGGTCTGGATCATGTAGATCGAGACGAGCCACATCGGGGAGACCTTGCCGTCGCCCGCCATGTTCATCGGGACGATGAAGACGAAGAACGAGGCACCGATGATGACCAGGCCCATCGCGAACTTCACGATGGTGTTGGGCTCCTGGTTCTTACGCGCCAGCCACAGCCACAGCCAGGCGAAGACCGGGGCGAGGGCCATGACGAAGAGCGGGTTCAGCGACTGGTACCAGGTGGCCGAGAAGTGGATGCCGCCGACGTTGTCGGTGGTCTTGGCGTCCGCGAACAGCGACAGGGTCGAGCCGCCCTGGTCGTAGATCATCCAGAAGACGGCGGCCGCGACGAACAGCCAGATGTAGCCGTTCATCTTCGACTGCTCGGTCGTCGACAGGTCCTTGTCGCGCTTGATGCGGACCAGGACGGCGATCGGGATGATCAGACCGGCGAGGGTGAGCGGAACCAGCGCCCAGTTCAGGGTGTAGGCGCCCATGGCGACCACGACACCGTAGAACACGGCGACGGCGGCGACGACGGCGGCGACCTTGGTGAGGACGCCCTTGCGCTCCTCGGCGGACAGCGGGTTCGGGACGAGGCTGCTCTTCGGGTCCAGGTGCTTGGTGCCGAGGAGGAACTGCGCCAGACCCAGGGCCATGCCGAGCGCGGCGAGGGCGAAGCCCAGGTGCCAGTTGTGCTCCTTGCCGACCGTGCCGATGACCAGCGGCGCCGCGAAGGCACCGAGGTTGATGCCCATGTAGAAGACGGTGAAGCCACCGTCGCGTCGCGGGTCGTCCGCACCGTTGTACAGGTGGCCGACCATCGTGGAGATGTTGGCCTTGAGCAGACCCGAGCCGACGGCGACCAGTACCAGGCCGGCGAAGAACGGCGCCTGACCGGGCAGGGCCAGCGCAAGGTGACCGCTCATGATCACGAAGCCGGCGACGGTGACCGTCTTGCGGGCACCCCACACACGGTCGCCGAACCAGCCGCCCGGCATCGCCATGAGGTAGACCATGGAGACGTAGACGGAGTAGATGGCCGTGGCCGTGGTCGCCCGCATGGCGAGGCCGCCGCCCTGGGCGCCGGTCGCCGCGTCGGCACCGCCGGAGACCAGGTAGTACACGAGAAGGGCGCGCATGCCGTAGTAGGAGAAGCGCTCCCACATCTCGGTCATGAAGAGAGTGGCCAGGCCGCGGGGGTGGCCGAAGAAGGTCTTCTCGGATCCGGTGGTGCTGACCGAGTCCTTCGTCAGGCTGGACGCCATGGTCGATCCTTGCTTGCTCGGGACGCGCGCTTCGTGAGCGGTGGTCGCGCCCGGTGGGGGGTGGCCGGCACCGGCAGGGGAGCCGCCCCGCCCCTACGCCCGAGGGGTTCGCCTCCGTGGTGACGGAGGCGAGAGGACGGACCCACCGGGATCCACGCCCGGGGCGCAACATCGCGCCCGGGGCCCGGCCCATAGGTCATTCACTGTCTTCAGAACCGGAATAAGTAATTCCGGTCCTTGTGCAGAAAAGAGACCCTTGGCGCGCCAAGCAGGCCAAAGGTCCCCGTGTTAGTGCTAAAGGCGTTGAGACACCATACGACACCACACAGCCGCATATGGAAGGACTTGAGATATGGATCACAGGCGCTGCTGGAACCATCTGCCCACATTCGAAGGTGGTTAACAGGATCGCATCCCAGAGCCGCAGGGGCGGACGGGCAAAAGACGATCAAGGAACGGCCGCCGGACGATCAAGAGGCGGTCAGGGGACGATCAAGAACGGGCGCGGCCCCCAACCCCGGCCGATCCCTGACGGGTTCCACGGACAGGCCGTCCCGGTCGCGGACTACCATCACCCCCATGACCCGTGTACTGCTCGCCGAGGACGACGCGTCCATCTCGGAGCCGCTGGCCCGCGCACTGCGTCGGGAGGGTTACGAGGTCGAGGTCCGCGAGGACGGCCCGACCGCCCTCGACGCCGGACTGCAGGGAGGCGCCGACCTGGTCGTACTCGACCTGGGGCTGCCCGGCATGGACGGCCTGGAGGTGGCCCGCAGGCTCCGCTCCGAGGGCCACACCGTCCCGATCCTGGTGCTGACCGCCCGCGCCGACGAGGTGGACACCGTGGTCGGCCTCGACGCCGGCGCCGACGACTACGTCACCAAGCCGTTCCGGCTGGCCGAGCTGCTGGCCCGGGTGCGGGCCCTGCTGCGGCGCGGCGCCACCGAGCCGGCCCCCCAGCCCGCCACCCACGGCGTACGGATCGACGTCGAGTCGCACCGCGCCTGGATGGGCGACGAGGAGCTCCAGCTCACCGCCAAGGAGTTCGACCTGCTGCGGGTCCTCGTGCGCGACGCGGGCCGGGTCGTCACCCGCGACCAGCTGATGCGCGAGGTCTGGGACACCACCTGGTGGTCCTCGACCAAGACGCTCGACATGCACATCTCCTGGCTGCGCAAGAAGCTCGGCGACGACGCCGCCAACCCGCGCTACATCGCCACCGTCCGCGGCGTCGGCTTCCGCTTCGAGAAGAGCTGACGACCCGCGGCCCGTACGTCCTGGGACACTGAGCCATGCGCCGCCGACTGATCAACTCCACGCTCGCCGTGGTGCTCGTGGTGATCGCCGTCTTCGGCGTCTCCCTCGTCATCGTCGAGACCAGGACGATCAGCAGTAGCGCCCAGGAGAGCGTGAACTCCGAGGCGCTGCGGCTCGTCAGCGTCATCGACAGCCGGATGCTCGCGGGCGAGACGGTCGGCCCCCAGTCGCTGGCCGGGGTCGGCCCCGACCGCTACGCCCGCATCGACATCCCCGGCCGCGCCCCCATCGAGCTCGGCTCCCGGCCCAGCGGCTCGCTCATCCGCGGCACCGCCACCGGCGCGCGCGGCGAGGCCGTCCTGGTCGAGGAGTCCCGCTCCACGGTCACCCGGGAGGTCGGGCGCACCCTGCTGATCATCGGCGCGGTGGCGCTGCTCGCCATCGTCTCCGCGGTGCTCCTCGCCGTACGCCAGGCCAACAAGCTGGCCTCCCCGCTCACCGATCTGGCCGAGACCGCCGAGCGGCTCGGCTCCGGCGACCCGCGTCCCCGCCACAAGCGGTACGGGGTGCACGAGCTGGACCGGGTCGCCGACGTCCTGGACTCCTCCGCCGAGCGGATCGGCAAGATGCTCACCGCCGAGCGCCGGCTCGCCGCCGACGCCTCCCACCAGCTGCGCACCCCGCTCACCGCGCTGTCCATGCGGCTGGAGGAGATCGCCCTCACCGACGACCTGGACACGGTCAAGGAGGAGGCGACGATCGCGCTCACCCAGGTCGAGCGGCTCACCGACGTGGTGGAGCGCCTCCTCACCAACTCCCGCGACCCCCGGATCGGCTCGGCCGTCGTCTTCGACCTCGACGAGGTGGTCAAGCAGCAGCTGGAGGAGTGGCGCCCGGCCTACCGCAGCGCGGGCCGCGCGATCGTGCGCTCCGGCAAGCAGGGGCTGCGGGCGGTGGGCACCCCGGGGGCGGTCGCCCAGGTCCTGGCGGCGCTGATCGAGAACTCGCTGATGCACGGCGGCGGCACGGTCGCGGTGCGCACCCGGGTCACCGGCAACCAGACCGTGATCGAGGTCACCGACCAGGGGCCAGGTGTGCCGGCCGACCTCGGGGCGCGGATCTTCGAGCGGACCATCAGCGGCCGCAACTCCACCGGCATCGGCCTCGCGGTCGCCCGCGACCTGGCGGAGGCGGACGGCGGCCGCCTGGAGATGCTCCAGCAGCAGCCCGCGGTGTTCGCGCTGTTCCTGAGCCGCAACGCGCGCGACCCACGCGACCCGCGCGAGCCGGAGCAGACGATCAGATGACCGGATTACGCCCCTGATTCACGGGCTCGAAGGATCAGGAGCCGGAATTGTTGCGGGCGTACGGCTGAGGGGCATCGCCGAGAAAGGATTCGGCGGTCTCCACGGCCTCCCGGGCGGGCAGCGCCCGGAACACCCAGGTGCGGTACGACCAGAACCGGAAGACCGTGCCGAGGCCGAGGCCCACCACGTTCTTGGCGACATTGTCGGCGACCGTCGAGGTGTAGCCGAAGCCGTAGTGCGAGAGCGCGAGGACACCGTTCTCGATCACCAGGCCGATGCCGCTGAACAGCAGGAACAGCATCAGCTCCCGGCTGCGCCGGCCGCTGTCGGTGTGCCGGTAGGTCCAGTAGCGGTTGCCGACGTAGTTGGTGGCGATGGCGACGGCGGTGGCGATGACGCCGGAGCGTACGACCGCGAGGTGGGCCACGTGCATGCACAGGTTGAAGACGATCGCGTTGACGACGAACCCGATGGCGCCCACGGCGCCGAACTTCGCGATCTCCCGGGCGAGCAGCTGCAGTCGCGTACGCAATGCGCCCCGTTCACTCATGGTGATCGCCCAGCCCCGTTCGGTTCAGTGTCGTTCTCGGTATCGGTGTCGTTCGCCGTACGCCAACCCGGCCATGCTAACCAGCGCCTCTGGGCATTGCTCGTGGACGCCCGCAAATCCCGGCCACGCCCGGCCCCGGCGGGGTCCACGGGCCGCTCCGGCGAGGGCCCCGGGGACGGCGGATACCCTGGGGGTGTGACGTTCCCGGTAGTCGGCATGGTCGGCGGCGGTCAGCTCGCCCGTATGACCCACGAGGCGGGCATCCCCCTCGGCATCAGATTCAAGTTGCTCAGTGACACCCCCCAGGACTCGGCGGCCCAGGTGGTGAGCGAGGTCGTCATCGGCGACTATCGCGACCTGGACACGCTGCGCGCCTTCGCGCGCGGCTGCGATGTGATCACCTTCGATCACGAGCACGTACCCACCGAACACCTGCGGGCCCTGGAGGCGGACGGCATTCCCGTCCGGCCGGGGCCCGACGCGTTGGTGCACGCCCAGGACAAGGGGGTGATGCGCGCCAAGCTCGACGAGATCGGCGCGCCCTGCCCCCGCCACCGGCTGGTGGCGGACCCGGCCGACGTGTCGCGGTTCGCGGCGGAGGGCGAGGGCTACCCCGTCATCCTCAAGACGGTGCGCGGCGGCTACGACGGCAAGGGCGTGTGGTTCGTGCGCTCCGAGGCGGACGCGGCGGACGCCTTCAAGGCGGGCGTGGCGGTCCTGGCCGAGGAGAAGGTCGACTTCGTACGGGAGCTGGCCGCCAATGTGGTCCGCTCCCCGCACGGCCAGGCCGTGGCCTACCCGGTCGTCGAGTCGGTCCAGGTCGACGGCGTCTGCGACACCGTGATCGCCCCCGCGCCCGACCTCGACGAGGAGCTGGCGGGCGAGGCCCAGCAGCTGGCCCTGCGCATCGCGGACGAGCTGGGCGCGGTCGGCCACCTCGCGGTCGAGCTCTTCGAGACCCGCGACGCCGACGGTGTGCCGCGCATCCTCGTCAACGAGCTGGCCATGCGCCCGCACAACTCCGGCCACTGGACCCAGGACGGCGCGATCACCTCGCAGTTCGCCAACCACGTCCGGGCCGTGCTCGACCTTCCGCTGGGCGACCCGCGCCCGAGGTCGAAGTGGGCGGTCATGTGCAACGTGCTCGGCGGCGACTACCCGGACATGTACTACGCGTATCTGCACTGCATGGCCCGCGACCCCCAGCTCAAGATCCATATGTACGGCAAGGACGTGAAGCCCGGTCGTAAGGTCGGCCACGTCAACACCTACGGCGACGACCTCGCTGACGTGCGCGAGCGCGCCCGTCACGCGGCCGACTACCTCAGAGGAACGATCACCGAATGAGCAGCGCGTCTCCTGTCATTGGCATCGTCATGGGCTCGGACTCCGACTGGCCGGTCATGGAGGCCGCCGCCCAGGCCCTGCACGAGTTCGAGATCCCGTACGAGGTCGACGTGGTCTCGGCGCACCGGATGCCGCACGAGATGATCGCGTACGGCGAGCAGGCGGCGGACCGCGGTCTGAAGGCGATCATCGCGGGCGCGGGCGGGGCGGCCCATCTGCCCGGCATGCTCGCCTCGGTCACCCCGCTGCCGGTGATCGGCGTCCCGGTCCCGCTGAAGTACCTGGACGGCATGGACTCCCTGCTGTCCATCGTGCAGATGCCGGCCGGGGTGCCGGTGGCGACGGTCTCGGTGGGCGGGGCGCGCAACGCGGGCCTGCTGGCCGCCCGTATCCTGGCCGCCCACGACCCCGAACTCCTCGCGCGCATGCGGGAGTTCCAGCAGGAGCTGAACGACCAGGCGACGGAGAAGGGCAGGCGGCTGCGCTCCAAGGTGGAGGCCTCGGCGTCCTTCGGCTTCGGAAAGTGAGCACGGTGGACCACCTCGCGCGAGCCCGTACGCTGCTGGCCCAGCACCCCGTCGTCGACGGCCACAACGACCTCCCCTGGGCGCTGCGCAAGCAGGTCCGCTACGACCTCGAACGCCGTGACGTCGGCCGGGACCAGACCGGCCATCTGCACACCGACATCCCCCGGCTGCGGGCGGGCGGGGTGGGCGCGCAGTTCTGGTCGGTGTACGTGCGTACGGACCTGGCGGGCGACGAGGCGGTCAGCGCCACGCTTGAGCAGATCGACTGTGTCGACCAACTCATCGCGCGCTACCCCGGGGACCTGGCGGGGGCGCTGACGGCGGACGGGATGGAGAAGGCGCGGGCGGAGGGCCGCATCGCCTCGCTCAAGGGCGCGGAGGGCGGCCACTCCATCAACAACTCCCTCGCCACGCTACGGGCGTTGTACGCGCTGGGCGTCCGCTACATGACGCTGACCCACAACGACAACACCGCCTGGGCGGACTCGGCGACGGACGCGCCGGGGGTCGGGGGCCTGTCCCCGTTCGGCCACGAGGTGGTCCGCGAGATGAACCGCCTCGGCATGCTCGTCGACCTCTCGCACGTGGCGGCGACGACGATGCGGGACGCGCTGTCGACGTCGTCGGCGCCCGTGATCTTCTCCCATTCCTCGGCGCGGGCGGTCTGCGACCACCCGCGCAACGTGCCCGACGACGTGCTGTCGCTCCTCCCCGGCAACGGGGGAGTGGCCATGGTGACCTTCGTACCGAAGTTCATCCTGCCCGCGGCGGTGGAGTGGACGGCGGCGGCGGACGAGAACCTGCGCGCGCACGGGCTGCACGCGCTGGACACCTCGCCCGAGGCGATGGCGCTGCACGCCGCCTTCGAGGCGGCGCACCCGCGTCCGGTCGCTTCCGTGGTGACGGTGGCGGACCACCTCGACCACATGCGCGCGGTCGCCGGGATCGACCACGTCGGCATCGGCGGCGACTTCGACGGCACGGCGTTCACCCCGTCCGGCCTGGACGACGTCTCCGGCTACCCCAACCTGATCGCCGAGCTCCTCAGCCGCAGCTGGTCCGAGGCGGACGTGGCCAAGCTGACGTGGGGGAACGCGGTGCGGGTGCTGCGGGATGCGGAGGCGGTGGGGCGGGACGAGCGGTCGCGGCGGGGGCCGTCCAACGCGACGCGGGAGTCCCTGGACGGTTAGCCCCACCCCGCCCCTTCCCCTAGACCCTCCGGGGGTGGGTTCTCCTGGGGGCTACGCCCCCGGACCCTGTTCGTCTGCGGACCGTCCGTGGCTGGTCGCGCAGTTCCCCGCGCCCCTTAGGCAACTCCAGCCCCTCCCGAGTGCGAGGTGCGGGCCCCTTGAGGGGCGCGGGGAACGGCGCGAGCAACCCACCACAACCCGCAGACGAACACCGGGCCGATAAGGGGCGCGGGGAACTGCGCGACCAGCCCCCACCGGGTCCGCAGACAAACGGGGGGTCGGGGAGGCGAGGGCGGGGCCTCCCCCGAACGCCCCGTCCGCCGTGTCCTCCCGCCGCCCCCATGTGATCGTGGCCGTACTGCCGTCGCCGAGGCCGAACCGGGAGACCGTCATGGCAGATCTGCAGGACGAGGCCGACGTCGCCACCGCCGCGATAGGCGCACCCGACCGCCCCACCCCCCGGAAACGCGGCTCCAAGCCCAAGCCCGGCAACCCCGCGCCGAAGGCCGACGCACCGAAGGCCGACGCGCCAGAAGCCGACGCATCGGAAGCCGCACCCGAAGCCGGGCCGGAAGCCGTTGCCCCCGGCGACACCCTCGACCCCGACGTGCGCACCCGCATCCACACCCTCCTCCGCGCACACCCCGTCGCCGACGGCTACAACACCCTCGCCCAGGTGCTCGTGAACACCCCGTGGCACGACGTCGAGCTGGGGGAGAGTTCGCTCGACACCGACATCCCCCGGCTCCGGCACGGCGGCGTCGGCGCGCAGTTCTGGTCGCTGATGGTCGCCGGCGACTGCCCCGACCCCGTCAGCGCCACCCTGGAACGCGTCGACCGGCTCCGTACGCTCGTGGACGCCTGCCCGGAGGGGCTGCGGCTCGCGCAGACCGTCGGGGACCTCGCGGACGCCCGTAACCACGGCCGTATCGCGTCGCTCTTCGGGCCGGTGGCCGCTCACGCGCTGGGCGACTCGCTGGGCACGGTCCGGGCGTACCACGCCCTCGGCGTACGCGCGGTCGCCCTCACCGCCACCGCGAGCTGGACCCGCGCGGGCCTGACGCGCTTCGGGCAGGAGGTCGTACGGGAGCTCAACCGGCTCGGTATGGCCATCGACCTGTCCGGCGCGGCCCCGGAGACCATCCGCCAGACCATCGGCGCCGCCAAGGCCCCGCTGATCTTCACCCGCTCGGCCGCCCGCGCCCTCACCGACCACCCGCTCAACGTCACCGACGAGCTCCTCGCCGGGCTCCCCGAGAACGGCGGGGTCTGTCTGGTGAGCTTCGCTCCCGCGCAGGTCGCGCGGTCCGGGCGGCCCGCCTGCGCGCAGGACGTCGCCGACCACATCGAGCATCTGCGCGGCGTCGTCGGGCCGGACCACATCGGCCTCTCGGGCGGGTACGGCCTGACGCCGGGCGCCCCGCGCACCGTCGGCCTGGAGGACGCCTCCTGCTACCCCGTACTGCTCGCCGAGCTGATCGGCCGCGGCTGGGGCGACGCCGATCTCGCCGCGCTGACCTGGGGGAACTTCGCCCGGGTCATCCGTGACGTGGACTTCGCCGCCCGCGCGGCCCAGCCCCGCCGAGGGCCCTCCACGGCCACCATCGAGGATCTGGACCCGCGGTAGATCGGGCCGACTACGCCCTCGGGCGGCCCATCGCCCGGAACGTCCAGCCCGCCTCGCGCCACTTCACCGAGTCCAGCGCGTTCCGCCCGTCCAGGACGATCCGGGCGCCGGCCACCTCGCCCAGCGCCGCCGGGTCCAGCTCGCGGAACTCGCGCCACTCGGTGAGGTGGAGCACCACGTCCGCGCCCCGCACCGCGTCGAGCGCGGTGTCCGCGTACCCCAGCGTCGGGAACATACGGCGGGCGTTGTCCATGCCCTTGGGGTCGTAGACGGTGACCTGGCCGCCCTGGAGGTGGATCTGCCCGGCCACGTTCAGGGCGGGCGAGTCGCGTACGTCGTCGGAGTCGGGCTTGAAGGTCGCGCCGAGCACGGCGACCCGCTTGCCGAGGAAGGACCCGCCGCCGAGCGCCTCCCGCGCCATCTCGACCATCTGGCCGCGGCGGCGCATGTTGATGGAGTCGATCTCGCGCAGGAAGGTGAGCGCCTGGTCGGCGCCGAGCTCGCCGGCCCTGGCCATGAACGCGCGGATGTCCTTCGGCAGACAGCCGCCGCCGAACCCGATCCCGGCCCGCAGGAACTTCGAGCCGATCCGCTCGTCGTGCCCGATGGCCTCGGCGAGCTTCACGACATCCCCGTCCGCGGCCTCGCACACCTCGGCCATGGCGTTGATGAACGAGATCTTGGTGGCCAGGAAGGAGTTCGCGGAGGTCTTCACCAGCTCGGCGGTCGGGAAGTCGGTCACCACGAACGGCGAGCCCTCGCCGACCGGGGTCGCGTACACCTCGCGCAGCAGCTTCTCGGCCCGCTCGCTCTCCACGCCGACCACAAGCCGGTCGGGGTGCAGGGTGTCGTTCACGGCGAAGCCCTCGCGCAGGAACTCGGGGTTCCAGGCCAGGTCCACGCCCTCGGGCAGCCCCGCGGCGAGCCGGGCGGCGGACCCGACCGGCACGGTCGACTTGCCGACCACCAGCGCGCCCTGGCGCAGATGCGGAGCCAGCGACGTGAAGGCGGCGTCGACGTACGACATGTCGCAGGCGTACTCGCCGTGCTTCTGCGGGGTGTTCACACAGACGAAGTGCACATCGCCGAAGGCGCCGACCTCCTCCCAGGAGGTGGTGAAGCGCAGCCGCCCGCTGGATCCGTCGATCCCGGCGACGTGCTTGCGCAGCAGGTCCTCAAGGCCCGGCTCGTACATCGGCACGCGCCCCTGCGACAGCATCTCGATCTTCTCGGGGACGACGTCGAGGCCCAGCACCTCGAATCCCAGCTCCGCCATGGCCGCGGCGTGGGTGGCCCCGAGGTATCCGGTGCCGATCACAGTGATCTTGAGGGCCATGCGGTGCTCCTGGGAGGTACGGGCTTTGCGGGCGCTGCCCGAGCATAGTCGGGGGCGTACGGGCCCCGTGATCCGCACTGATCCGAAGCGGACGGCGAGGCGATCACCGAGGCCGTCGGCGCCTGTCGTCAAACTCACGTATGCCCCGGGGCGTACACCCCTCTAAAATTAAGGTTACTTAACGGTAGTTAGCGCCCTTGGGAGTGAGTCACCTTGGCCGGAACGGCTGATTTCGACCTGTACCGCCCGTCCGAAGAACACGACATGCTCCGCGACGCGATCCGCTCGCTCTCCGAGGCGAAGATCGCGCCGTTCGCGGCCGAGGTCGACGAGGAGGCCCGCTTCCCGCAGGAGGCGCTGGACGCCCTGGTCGCCAACGACCTGCACGCCGTCCACGTCCCCGAGGAGTACGGCGGCGCCGGCGCCGACGCGCTCGCCACCGTCATCGTGATCGAGGAGGTGGCCCGCGTCTGCGCGTCCTCCTCCCTCATCCCGGCCGTGAACAAGCTCGGCTCGCTCCCGGTGATCCTCTCCGGCTCCGAGGAGCTGAAGAAGAAGTACCTGGGCCCGCTGGCCAAGGGCGACGGCATGTTCTCGTACTGCCTCTCCGAGCCGGACGCGGGCTCGGACGCGGCCGGCATGAAGACCCGCGCGGTCCGCGACGGCGACTTCTGGGTCCTCAACGGCGTGAAGCGCTGGATCACCAACGCGGGCGTCTCCGACTACTACACGGTCATGGCCGTGACGGACCCGGAGAAGCGCTCGAAGGGCATCTCCGCCTTCGTCGTCGAGAAGTCGGACGCCGGCGTCTCCTTCGGCGCCCCGGAGAAGAAGCTCGGCATCAAGGGCTCCCCGACCCGCGAGGTCTACCTCGACAACGTCCGCATCCCCGCCGACCGCATGATCGGCGCCGAGGGCACGGGCTTCGCCACGGCGATGAAGACCCTGGACCACACCCGCATCACCATCGCGGCCCAGGCCCTCGGCATCGCCCAGGGCGCCCTCGACTACGCCAAGGGCTACGTCAAGGAGCGCAAGCAGTTCGGCAAGCCGATCGCCGAGTTCCAGGGCATCCAGTTCATGCTCGCCGACATGGCGATGAAGATCTCCGCGGCCCGCGCCCTCACCTACCAGGCCGCCGCGGCCTCGGAGCGCGGCGACGCGGACCTGACCTACCTGGGCGCGGCGGCGAAGTGCTTCGCCTCGGACGTCGCCATGGAGGCCACCACGGACGCCGTCCAGCTCCTCGGCGGCTACGGCTACACCCGCGACTACCCGGTCGAGCGCATGATGCGCGATGCCAAGATCACCCAGATCTACGAGGGCACGAACCAGGTCCAGCGCATCGTGATGGCGCGCAACCTGCCGTAGCGGTAAGCGAGTCGGGCCCGCATCCGTGAGTCACGGATGCGGGCCCGAGGCGTGTTCGGGGGAGTGTGCTCAGCCGTCGGTGCGGCGGCGGCGTGCCGCCAGGAGTGCGCCCGCGCCGACCGCCACGGCCGCGCCGCCCGCGAGGGCGAGCTTCGGGGTGGCGGAGGAGGAACCCGTGGCGGCGAGGGTGCCGGTGGTGGGGTTCAGCGGGGTGCTGGACGTCGTGCCCTGCGTCTTGTTG
Organism: Streptomyces sp. NBC_00224; assembly: GCF_041435195.1. NCBI lineage: Bacteria > Bacillati > Actinomycetota > Actinomycetes > Kitasatosporales > Streptomycetaceae > Streptomyces > Streptomyces sp. NBC_00224. The sequence continues at coordinate 4,038,577 of NZ_CP108106.1, read as the reverse complement.
TCCGGGGTGTTCGCCTTGCCCTTGCCGGGCTTGGCCGGGTCGACCTGGCCGGGCTCGGTGCCGGCCGCGAGGATCTCGAAGTCGTACTCGGCCAGGTCCGGCGAACCACCGCACGAGCCGTCGGCGTTGCGGTAGTCACCCGCGACGAACGCGATACCCGGGCCCGCCGGGGCCTTGGCGTCGATCTTGAGGCGGAGCTTGAGGTCGACGTGGCGGCCGTTGCCCAGCTTGTTGACGACGCCCGCGCGGTGCAGCGCGTCGACGTCCTTCCAGCCGCCCGAGGCGGCGGTGGACCACTGGAGGTGCAGCAGGTCGTCGGTGACCTTGTAGCCGCTCTTGTCGGTCGCGTGGAGGTACGTGAACGGCAAGACCTTGTCGAGGGTCCGGCCCGTGTCGTTGGCGACCCGGAGCGAGAAGTCGGTGGTCGTACCCGCGACGATCTTCGACGGCAGGCCGGTCGCGACCGTGGTGAGCTTCGCGTCGTAGTCGCAGGGCGGGTTCTCGGCCGCCTTCTTCGCGTCCGCGAGCGCCTCGTCGGCCGCCTCCTTGGCGGCGCGCGTGATCCGCACCGCCTCCGAGGCCGTGTTGAGCGCCTTGAAAGCGGCGACCTCCGCGTCCTTCGCCTCCTTGGTGGCCGCCTTGGACTTCTCCACGGCGGTCTTCTCGACGCCGGCCGCCTTCTCGGCTTCCTTCTTGGCGTCCTCGACCGCCTGCTGGGCCGCGGCGCGGTCCTCCGCCTTGGTGTCGGCGGGCAGCTTGTCGAGGATGGACTGCGCGTCCGAGAGAGCCTTGTCGGCGACGGCCTTCGCGGCGGTCGCGGCGCCCGCCTCCTTGTCGGCGGCCTTGGCCTTCACATGGAGCGGCGAGCTCTCGGAGGTCGCCGCGACCACGGCCTGCTTGGCGGTCTCCTCGGCGGCGAGGGCGTCCTGGTACGCCTTCTTCGCCGCGGCGGCCGCCTTCTCCAGCTCCGCGATGGTCGGCTTCTTCTTCTGCGTCTGCGACGGCGGCTGCGCGTCGGCGAACGCCGACCCGGCCGACAGCATCACGACGGGCGCGGTGACAGCGGCGGCGACGGCCGTCGCCAGAACACGGCGAATCTTCACTGGAGCCCTTTTCTGGGTTCGAGAGAATGCATGAGTACGCGTGATCGTATGACCGCGACCAGGCCGCCCATAGGGCTTTCTTCACGCCAAAAGCCCCGCCCTGGCCGCCGGACGGGCGAGCAAAGCGGGGCAAGGGCGGGCAGTTGTGCAGAGCCCTGTGATTTCTCTGTGAGTCTTGTCGCGCCCGGCGCGCTTCGAGCGGCGATCCACCCACTCTGACAGAGCGTCAGCGCGACGAAGTCACCGTGACCTTCTGGTCGTTGTTCAGCTCGTTCACCAGCTGCTTGACCTTCGCGGTGTCCCACGTCAGGGACGACTGGGGGCCGTTGCCGGAGATCGGCATGTTCATCGACGTGCCGCCGCCGCTGGTGACCCCCTTCATCGCCCAGAACATCTCGCCCAGGTCGAACAGGCCCATGTCCTTGTCGACGACCAGCGTGTCCAGGCCCGCGCCCATCACCGGGTACAGCTTGAACGGGTTGAGCACGGTCGACGGGGTCGCGGTCTGCGCGGCCAGCGCCGACAGGAAGCGCTGCTGGTTCTTGGTGCGCTCCAGGTCGCCGGCCGCGTACCCGTGGCGGTTGCGGACGAAGGCCAGGGCCTGCTGGCCGTCGAGGGTCTGCTTGCCCTTCTTGAAGTCGGCGCCCGAGTCCCGGTCCTTGATGTCCTGCGGGATGTCGATCTCCACGCCGCCGACCGCGTCCACGATGTTCGCGAAGCCCGCGAAGCCGATCTCGGCGTAGTGGTCGATGTGCAGCCCGGTGTTGGCCTCGATCGTGCGCACGAGCAGCTCGGGGCCGTCCATCGCGTACGCCGCGTTCAGCTTGTTGTGGCCCTTGGCCGGGAACAGCTTGCCGGACTGGGAGCCCTTGAAGCTGGGGATCTGCACCCACGAGTCGCGCGGCAGCGAGATCATCGTGTTCCCGTTGTCACCGGTGTGCAGGATCATCATCGAGTCGGTCCGCTTGCCCTCGGCGGAGCCGGTGTGCAGCTTCTTCTTGTCGTCCTTGGAGAGCCCGTCGCGGGAGTCCGAACCGACGATGAGGTAGTTGGTGCCCTTGCCGTCGCCGGGGCGGTCGATGACCTTCGACAGGTCCACCTCGCGGCGCACCTTGCCGTCGGCCCAGAAGTACGTGCCCACGGACACGCCGACCACGGCGACCACCAGGACGGCCGAGCCGATCATGATGCGGCGCTTCCAGTTCGCACGCGGCCTGGCGGGGGAAGACGCCGCGCCCGGCCCGCCCGGCCCGCCAGGACTGCGGCCGCCGGGCCCGTCGGGGCCGCGCCCGGACGGGGAGCCGTAGACCTGGCCGTCGCTGTAGCCGCTGTCGTACTGGCCGGGTGCGGGCACACCGTTGCCGTACTGCTGCTGTCCGTAGCCCTGCCCGTCGTCGTACGAGGGCTGCTGCGGCGGGACCGGGCGCTGCGGGCGCACGGGCGTGGAGCCCACGGGCCGCTGCACGTGGCGCATCACGCGCGGGCCGTCCGGCTGCGCGGCGGAGCTGCCGCGGCCGTAGCGCTCACCGCGGTCGTCGTCGGACCATCCGTCGTTCATGCCGTCAAGCATGCACGGGTCCCCCGCGTGTCTGACAGGGCGGGTGGGGATCTGGGCCCGGGCTGTTGCACAGCTGATGCAATGTACGTGCGATGAGCGCACGGGCGGCCGCGCATAAGCTGGTCGGTATGACTGATCTTCCGGGCAAGTCGACCTCGGCGTCCCGTACCACCCTGAGCCACATCATGACCGCCCATGACACGAACCTTCTGGGTACGGTCCACGGCGGTGTGATCATGAAGCTGGTGGACGACGCGGCGGGGGCGGTCGCCGGACGCCACTCGGGCGGCCCGGCGGTCACGGCGTCCATGGACGAGATGGCGTTCCTGATGCCGGTCAGGGTCGGGGACCTGGTCCATGTGAAGGCCCAGGTCAACTGGACCGGCCGATCCTCGATGGAGGTCGGCGTACGGGTCCTGGCCGAGCGCTGGAACGAGTCCACCCCGGCCCAGCAGGTCGGCTCGGCGTACCTGGTCTTCGCCGCGGTCGACGCGGACGGCAAGCCGCGCCAGGTGCCGCCGGTGCTCCCGGAGACGGAGCGCGACGAGCGCCGCTACCAGGAGGCCCAGATCCGCCGCACCCACCGCCTGGCCCGCCGCCGCGCGATCGTGGAGCTCCGGGAGAAGCGGGCGGCGGAGGGCCTGGACGACTAGGCGTACGCGCCGCGTCCTACGGGCCCGCGTCTTACGGGCCCGCGCCCTACGGGCACACCACCTCGTCCCCCCGCACCGTTTCGAACTCGCCCGCCCCCGACGCCTCCGCCCGTACCGGCGTCACCGCCTTGAAGTCCGTGCCCGCCGTCACCTTCAGGGTGGGGCCGAGGCCCTTGACCGGGCGGAGCTCGGCGCCGGGCAGGGCCGCTGCCAGGGACTTCGCCGAGCGGTCCCAGCGCGGGTCGTACTCGACGAGGGTGCGGTGGAGGTCCCCGGTGCCGCCCGCCATCGGGTTCCCCGTGGTGCGGAAGCCCGTGGCGCGCAGGGCGTCGTCCACGCGGCGGCCGAGACCGTCCGTGCGGGTGCCGTTGTAGACCTGGACCCGGATCCGGTCCGGCGCCACCTCGACCATCGCCCCGGGCGGCTTCCCCTTGCCGTCCTGCTGCCCGTGCGCCCGCGCCAGCGGCCGGTCCTCGCGCAGCTCCTCGAAGAGCTTCCGCGACTTCGCCGGGTCCCACTTCACCGTCGAGCCGATCCCCTTCACCGGGAAGCTCATCTGCCCGATCGGCACGGTCGCGAACTCCGACGACGCCGGGGAGAAGCCCCGCATCGTCCGGCCCAGCGAGAGGATCTCCTCCGCGCCGAAGCCCTGGTCCGCGCGGACCGACGACAGCAGCGTCGAGGCGACCTCGCGGAAGCGCACCGGGTTCATCAGTACGCCCGACCCCGTCGCCTTGTGGATCAGAGCCGCCATGAACCGCTGCTGGCGCTGCATCCGGCCGAGGTCCGCCGACCCGTCGGTGTGCCGGGAGCGTACGTACTGGAGCGCCTGCCCGCCGTCGAGCTCGTGCGTGCCCGCCGCGAGGTCGAGACCGGTGTACGAGTCCTTCATCGGCCGGGCCGTGCAGATCTGCACCCCGCCGAGCACGTCCACGGTCTTCATGAAGCTGGTGAAGTCGACCTCCAGATAGTGGTCCATCTTGAGGCCGGTCATGTGCTCCACCGTGCGCACGGTCAGCGCGGGCCCGCCCTCCGCGTACGCCGCGTTGATCTTCACGGGGTGCTGGTTGTGGTGCGCGCCGGTGTTCTGGTCGGTGTGCTCGGGGATCTCCGCGTAACTGTCGCGCGGGATGCTCACCATGCTCGCCCGGTTCCGGTCCGCCGAGACGTGCACGATCATCATCGTGTCGGTGCAGTGGCAGGGCGCCCCGCCCAGGCGGTACTTCTCCTTCTCCTCCGGCGTGATCGTGTCCCGGCCGTCCGTGCCGACGAGCAGGATGTTGGTGCCGTGCCCCGCCTGCGGCCGGTTCTTCATGTCCTTGAACGGGTCCACCCGCCCGATCCCGCCGTTCAGACTGGTCACCACGGCATGGCCGACCCCGCCCGCGCCGAGCACGAGGACCGAGAGGGTCGTCGCCATCCGCATGCCCCAGCGGGGCCGCTCGTCCTGCTGTCTGCCGCGGGGCGGGCCGGTACGGGGGGAACGGGAGCGGGGCGGCGTGGGCACGGGGACCTCCGCGGGCGAAAGGGGGATAGTGAGCACGGTAGGCCCATACGATCTGCGACAACCGGCGCCGCCCCGGCCGGGCGCAACGCTGTCCCCCGTTCGCGGTAACGTGAACCACGATGAACGCCACGCACCCCGCTGTTTCCGTGATCATGCCGGTTCTCAATGAAGAGCGGCATCTGCGCAACTCGGTCCGCCACATCCTGGAACAGGAGTACGACGGCGAGATGGAGGTGGTGATCGCGCTCGGCCCCTCCACGGACCGCACGAACGAGATCGCCGCCGAGCTGGTACGGGAGGACCCCAGGGTCCACACCGTCCCCAATCCCACCGGGCGCACGCCCGCGGCCCTGAACGCGGCCATCAAGGCCTCCCGTCACCCGATCGTGGTGCGGGTCGACGGCCACGGCATGCTCTCCCCGAACTACATCGCCACCGCCGTCCGCCTCCTGGAGGAGACCGGCGCGCAGAACGTCGGCGGCATCATGCACGCCGAGGGCGAGAACGCCTGGGAGGACGCGGTCGCGGCCGCCATGACGTCGAAGATCGGCGTCGGCAACGCGGCCTTCCACACCGGCGGCGCGGCGGGCCCGGCCGAGACGGTGTACCTGGGCGTCTTCCGGCGCGAGGCCCTGGAGCAACAGGGCGGCTACAACGAGGAGTTCATCCGCGCCCAGGACTGGGAGCTGAACTTCCGCATCCGCGAGGCCGGGGGCCTCATCTGGTTCTCGCCCGAGCTGAAGGTCCAGTACCGCCCGCGCCCGAGCGTGCGCGCCCTGGCCAAGCAGTACAAGGACTACGGCCGCTGGCGCCACGTCGTCGCCCGCTACCACGAGGGCTCCATCAACCTGCGCTACCTCGCCCCGCCGACCGCCGTCTGCGCGATCGCGGCGGGCGTCGTGGTGGGCGCGGCGCTCACCCCGGTGGGCTTCGTGATCCCGGCCGGCTATCTCGCCGCGATCGCGGCAGGCTCGTTCCCGGCGGGCAAGGGGCTGCCGCTCAAGGCCCGTCTGCGGATCCCGGTGGCGCTCGCCACCATGCACATGTCCTGGGGCTACGGCTTCCTGACCAGCCCGAAGGCGCTCGCCAAGAAGGTCATCGCGAGCCGCCGCCCGGCGGTCAAGGTCTGATCAGGGTCTGACCTCACGTACGTCATACGTACGAAAGGGGGCGCCCGGTGCTTCACAGCACCGGGCGCCCCCTTTTCGTGTCCGCGGGACCCGCGACTACCAGCGGTAGGGCCAGTACACGTCCATGCAGTCCGACTTGCTGGCGCCGTTGACGTTCTCCGTGTCCTTCAGCGGGTCGCTGTCCTCGGCGGCCTTCTTCGGGTACGTGGCGCCGGTGCGCCAGTCGGCGCCGACCGTGAGGGTCAGCGTGGAGACGTCGGCGGACACCTTCACCGCGCTGGAGGGCAGCTCCATCGCGGTGGCCACCGACAGCGCGTCGGCCTTGCCCTGCGCGCCCGCGCTCTTGGGGTACGTGAGCGTGGTGACCGAGGCCGAGCCGCGGGTGTCGGAGGCCTTCGCCTTGTAGAAGCCCTTGTTCTTCAGGGTGTCGGTGACCGTGGTCGCCCGCTTCTGGGTGGGCGCCGCGCCGTTGACGCCGGTGCCGTTGACGACGCTGAGCGCGAGCGAGCCGGCCGGGGTGGCCGCCGGGCCCTTGCTCTCCTGCTTGGCCGGGCCGTCGTCCTTCTTGTCGAGCGGCTTGTCCTCGCGCAGCATCGACCACAGCGCGTCGGCCGCGCCGGGCTTCGGAAGGGCGTGATCCTTGTTCTTGTAGTCCTGGATCCGCGGCATGGTCAGCATGTTGATCCGCTCCGTGGGAACGCTCTTCAGCTCCATGGCGAGGTCGTAGAGCTTCTTGACCGTGCCGAGCTCGCGGGAGACCTGGAGCGACTTGGTGGCGGTCTCGGCGAGGCCCATGATCCGGCCGGTGTCGGTGAACGCGTTCTGCTTCTTCAGCTGGCGGATCACCGAATTGAGGTACATGTGCTGGGCCTTGGCCCGGCCGAAGTCGCTCTCGAAGGCGTGCCGGGTGCGCAGCCACTGGAGCGCCTGCTCGCCCTTGACCGGGTGCGTTCCGGCGGTCAGCCGCAGGTGCGAGCCGCCGGGCACCTTGGGCTTGGGGCCGTCGTACACGTTCTGCTTGACGCACACGTCGGCGCCGCCGATCGCGTCCGCCATCGACACCACGCCCGCGAAGTCGACCATCATCCAGTGGTCGATGTAGACGCCGGTGAGCTTCTCCCAGGTGTCCAGGACACAGCCCGCGCCGCCCCGGCCCAGCGCCTCGTTGATGAGGGTGTTGGTGGCCGGCATGGTCTTCTTGGTCACCGGGTTCACACACGACGGGATGTCGACGCGGGTGTCGCGCGGAATGGAGGTCACCGAGGCGCTCTTGCGGTCCGCGGAGACGTGCATCAGCATCTGCACATCGGCCAGCGGCGGGTTGTTGGCGCTGTCCTTGGCGCCGCCGAGCTTGACGTTCTCGTCGCCCTTGCGGCTGTCGGAGCCGATCAGCAGGACGTTGAGCGGGGTCTGGCCGTCGGCGTTGGCCGCGGTCTTCTTGGCGTTGGAGCCGCCCGCGCTGCGGTCACCCTTGCGGATGTTGCCGTTGAGGTGCTGGTAGTACAGGTATCCGGCGCCGGCCGTGCCGAGTATGAGCAGGGCCAGCGTCGAGGCGACCCAGCGCAGTATTCGTCTCTTGCCCTTTTTCTTGACCCGTTTGCGCGGACCGCCGCGCCGGTGCCCGCCGCCGTCGGCGGCCGTGGCCTTCTCGGGTGCGCCCTTGCCGTCGTCCGGCCCGTCGCCGGAGGAGCGCGGGGCGGGCGGCTTGTCGCCGCCCCCCTCCTCGCCGTACAGCGACTCGTCCCAGCCGAGCTGATCGGCCTTTTGGACGCGCCGCGGCCGCGTTCCCTCCCCGCGCACGCTGTTCTGCCCCACCCCAATACCCCCTGTCTCAGGCGGTCCCCGTGCCCCGTAAGGGCCGGAAACCTGTTGTCACTTGGCACACGTCAGTTGCGTACGCATCAGTTGCATACGCGTGTCACTTGGCGCACACCGACTTGTCCGCTTCGACCTTCTGGATGCCCTCGGGCGCCTTGGCCGGAGCGGCGATCGGAATGCCGGCGCTCTTGAAGTCCGCGCCGAGGGTCAGCACCATCGGCGTCCTGCCCACCGCGTCCTGCGTCCCGGGCTTCAGCGCGCTCGCCGGCAGACCCATCAGATCGGCGAGTTTACGGGCCTGGTCCGCCTGGTTGGGCGCGTACGCCAGCGTGGTGGTCGCCAGCTTCGCCGGGGCGTTGCCGCCGTTCTCCGACTTCAGTACGCCCTTGCTGTTCTGCAGCCACACCAGCGTCTGGGATGCGGAGCCCGCCACCGCGCCGCCGTTGAGCACCTGGACGCGCACGGCGGACGCCTGCGCGCGGGTGCCCTTGAGGAGCGCCGCCTGGGCGTCCTTGGCCTGGTTCTCCTTCTTCTTCACCTCGGTGAAGGACACGTCCGAGCGCATCATGCTGAACACCTGCGGCGCCTTGTACGGGTCGACGACGACCGTCTTGTGCACCGGGCCGTCGGCCGGGTTGTCGATCACCGGCACGGTCGTGAAGGTCACGTTCTTCAGATCGACCTTGCTGAGGTCCTGCGCGAGGCTGGTCAGCTTCTTGATCGACCCTATGCCGGAGTCGACCGTGAGCGCCTTGGTCGCCGCGTTCGCCAGCCCGTACATCTTGGTCGGGCTGCTCAGCGTCGAGTCGGACTTCATCTTCCGCATCATCGAGCTGAGGAACTGCTGCTGCTGCTTGATCCGGTCCAGGTCGCTCTCGTTGCCGAAGCTGTGCCGGGTCCGTACGAACGCGAGGGCCTGCTCGCCCTTGATCTTGGAGACGCCGGCCGGGAGCTTGAGGTGCGACTTGGGGTCGTTCACCGGCTTGGTCAGACACACCTCGACGCCGCCGACGGCCGTCGACAGCTGCTTGACCGCGTTGAAGTCGGCCATCATGAAGTGGTCGACGCTCAGCCCGGTGAGCGCCTTGACCGTACGCATGGTGCAGCCCGGGTCGCGGCCGTCCTGGCCCAGGCTGGTGTTGAAGCGCACGTTCGCCTCGGACCGCACCGTCTTGCTGGTGCCGTCCTTCTGCTTGGTCGGGCACTCCGGGATGTTGGTGACCAGGTCGCGCGGGATGGACAGGGCCGTCGCGTTCGTCCGGTCCTTGGAGACGTGGAAGAGGATGTTGGTGTCGGCGTGGCCCTCGCTGCCCTTGTCGCCGTACCCCTCGTTGCCCTTGCCGGTGCGCTTGTCCGTACCGATGATCAGGATGTTGACCGGCCCGTCGGAGGTGGCGTGCTTGCTGCCCGCGTCACCGACGTCCACGGTGTTCAGGTTGTTGTTGAAGTGCTGGTAGAGCAGGTACGCGCCGGCCGAGCCCGCGACGAGGACGAACCCCATCACCCCGCCCGTCCACAGCAGCGCCTTCTTCTTGCGGGACGCCTTGGGCTTGCGCTTGCGCCGGCCCGGCGCGGCCGGGGAGCCGTCCTGGTCGCCGCCGGAGCGGCGGTTGTCGCGCTGGCCGGGGACGTCACGACGACGGGACGGGCCGCCTCTGCCGGGGGCGGTGGTTCTGCGCGGGGGAGTGCCTGCCGACGGGGACGACTGCGGTCCGGAGGGATTCAGTCGCAATTCGTAATTGCCCGTCTGCGGGTTGAGTACCCACTGGTCTGCCGGGTCGACTTCCTCTGCCCGCCCACGGCTCTGCGCATCCACGGTTGCCTTAGTCCTCCGTCGGTGCCACGCGAGTCACTTCCCCCAAAGCGCTCAGTCATTCGATCCTGCAGTGCGTGGCCTCGGGTGGCCACAAGCACCGGGTCGCGTCACACTATCTGCCCAGTTGAGCGAAGAGCGACGGCCGTGACAAATTCCACGCCCCTTACAACCGGGCAATCCGCCCAATCCGCATCCCCGCCTGTTCTCCGTTGACACACGCTTTACCCGCACATGCCCACGGCGGCATTCGAACCCGGGTACGTCGGCGCCGGGCTGGGGGAAGCGGGATCGTCGGGCTTGTCGTCCGACGGCGAGCCGTCCGACCCCTCCGCCGTCCCTCTCTGCGCATTGCCGTCCCCCTTGTCCTTCTCCGCGGCCCCGGCCGGTGCCACCTGGAGCGGCCGGTCGTCCCTCAGCTGCTGGAACAGCGTCCGCGCGTCCGGCTGGACCAGCTCGTCGCGGTTCGTGTCGTACGTGTACGGCTTGCGCGGCACGGTGAGGAACTGCACCTTGTCGGTCGGGATTCCGCGCATCCCGCGCACCAGGTCGTACAGGTCCTTCAGGGAATTCAGCCCCGGGTCGGTGGTCAGCGACTTCGTCATCGCGTCGAGCACCGGATAGAGCCGGGTCGGATTGAGCAGCACCCCATTGCTCTGCACCTTGCGCACCAGCGAGCCGAGGAACTGCTGCTGGCGGTCCATGCGCTCGGTGTCGCTGCCGTCGCCGAAGCCGTGCCGGGCGCGGACGAATCCCAGCGCCTGCTCGCCGTGGAGGGTCTGGCGGCCCGCCGGGAGTTTCAGATGCGCCTGCCGGTCGTCCACCGGCTGCTTGAGGCAGACCTCGACGCCGTCGACCGCGTCCACCATGTCCTTGAAGCCGCTGAAGTCGACGACCATGTGGTGGTCGACCCGGATTCCGGTGAGCTTCTCCACCGTACGAATGGTGCAGGCGGCGCCGCCGACCTCGAACGCCTCGTTGAACTGCGCGAATCGGACCTTGGTGCGGGTGCCGTCCTGCCTGAGGCAGTCCGGGACGTCCGCCATCAGGTCGCGCGGCAGCGAGACGGCGGTCGCGGACTTCCGGTCCGCCGCCAGGTGCAGCAGGATCGTGGTGTCCGAGCGCTGGCTCCCGCCGTCGTCGCGCCCGTATCTGCTGTTGCTGCCCGCGCGCGAGTCCGAGCCGATGAGCAGCAGGTTCTGCGCGTTGTCCGCGCCGGGCGGGGGGCGCTCCTTCTCGTAGCGCTCCAGCTCGGCGGCGGCCGTGGTGTCGGTGCGGATGTTGCCGTCGAGCTTGTTGTAGAACCACCAGCCGGTCCCGGCGGCGCCGAGCACGAGCAACGAGACGCCGACGGCGGTCCAACGCAGCCAGTGGTGACGGCGGTTGCCGGTGTCGGGCGTGTCGGACGCGTCGGGCGCGCCAGGTTCGCCGGGCCCGGTCGGCTCCGTCGGCCCGGTCGGCTCGGTCGGCTCGGGGGCGTCGGGCTGCTCGCCGGGCGCGTCGGGTTCCGTGGGCCCGGCCGGTCCCTGGGGTGTCGGCGTGTCCGGTCGTGGCTCGTCCTCGGCCCGGTGGTCGGGCGCGGGGGGCGGGCTGTCGGTCACGTCGGCGTCCATCCTTCACGGGTCGGCGGCGGGCGGAAAGCCGCCCGGGCACCCCGGTAGACGGTCGTCGCGCGCGCTTGGTTGTGTGGCGTACCGCCGATCATCCACCGGAGTTGTGCCCGGGACCCAAGGGACTCGGCCCGCTGTGGGCCACAAGGGTGGCGCCGCGGCGATGGTCGTACCGGGTGCGCGCGAGGGCCGTACGGCGGTGATCCCGGGGCCGGCCGGGCGGTCGCGCGGTGGCCGCGCGACCGCCGACCGGTGGCCGTTCCCGGCGGCCCGCGCCCGTCACACCGCCCGGTGGGTGACCCGCTCGCTCTCGATCCGCTTCTCCAGCCCGCCGTCGGCCAGTTGGCCGAGGTTGCGGCAGAGCACCACCGAGCCGCCGGAGGCCAGCGGCGCGTACAGGCCGCGCGCCAGCCCCTCCCAGCTGTCGTACGGGAGCGCCGACAGCAGCCGGGAGCCGGGCTCCAGGCCCAGGGCCGCGGCGTCGGCGCGGGCGCGCTCCACGAGCCCGGCCGCGCTCAGCTCGGCGCCGTCCACGGCGAGCGCGGGCCCCGCCGGGTCGACCGGTGCGTAGGGCGCGAACCGGTCGCCCTGGCTCGGCACCTCGACCGCGTAGTCCTGGAACCCGGCGGGCGGCTGCGGGAAGCGGCCGCCGAGCGGGCGCAGCGCGAGCGCCACCCGCTCGCCGGAACAGGCGCGGGCCGCGTCCAGCGTGTCCGGCCCCGCCACCACGAGGTCCGCGCCCGCCGGGTCGCCGCCGACCTCGGCGACCACGCCGACCGAGTGGCAGGCGAGCAGCCAGACGGCGCTCTGCCAGTGCGCGGGCAGCAGCAGCGCGAGCCGGTCGCCGGGCGCGGCGGCGAGGTCGCCCTGGAGCAGATTGGCGGTCTTGGCCACCCAATTGGCGAAGGTGGCCACCGAGAGTTCCACGCGTTCGCCGGTGGCGTCGTCGTAGAAGGTGACCAGGGGGCGGGCCGGGTCCGCGGCGAGCGCGGATCGCAGCAGGTCGGCGGGGGTGCGGTCGCTGGCGTTCACGCGGCAAGCGTACGGGTGGGGGCGCCGGGCGCGCCCGGGGAGAGCGCCGTCCGCGTACACCGGTTCGGCCGACGGCCCGTCAGTTTTGAGATGGACAGACTTGTACGCTTATGTCCACGATCGTCAGCATGCGTGCACTCCTTGCATCCTCGATCTCGGTCGCGTGCGCCACCGCACTCGCCCTGCCGCTCGCCGTGGCCGCCGACGCCGCGGCAAGCCCGGCGTCCGCCACGTCCTCCGCTGTTTCCGTGTCCTCCTCGGCCGCTTCCTCCTCGTCCGCCGAACTGGCGGGCTCCACCCAGTCGCTGCCGCTCGCCCCGCTGGGAGCGACCGACCGGACCCTGGGAGCCGCCCGCGCCCAGGGCCTGCCGGAGCGGAACACCGAACCCTTCTCCCTGCTCGGCGTGGTCTGGGACGACGCGAAGGCCGAACTCCACGGCACCGTCCAGGTGCGCACCCGAGCCGCCGGCACCCGCACCTGGTCCGGCTGGCAGGACGTCGACACCCACAACCAGGAGCACGCCCCCGACCCCGGCACCCCCGAGTACGACGCCGCGCACATCCACGGCTCCACCGCCCCGCTGTGGGTGGGCCATTCGGACGGCGTCCAGGTGCGCGTACGGGCGGACGCCGCCGGGGAGGGCCGGGCGACGCCGGGCGCGCTGCCCAGGGGCCTCCACATCGACCTGGTCGACCCGGGCGCGGACCCGGCCGGGGTGGGGGCGGCGGACGAGCCGGAGCAGGAGGAAGGTGCCGGGCCGGAGCGGGACCGGGCCCTGGCGTCCGGCGCGCGGGCGGAGGGCGTCGTGGCGGCGGCCCGCCCGTACATCGGCCCGCGCCCGCGCATCATCACGCGCCACGGCTGGGGCGCCGACGAGCACCTGCGCGAGCCCGGTTACGTCTACACCGGCAAGGTCAAGGCCGCCTTCGTGCACCACACGGCGTCCGGCAACAACTACCGCTGCTCCCAGGCGGCCTCCGTGCTGCGCAGCATCTACCGCTACCACGTCCGCAGCAGCGGCTGGCGCGACATCGGCTACAACTTCGCCGTCGACAAGTGCGGCAACATCTACGAAGGCCGCGCGGGAGGTGTGGCCAAGCCCGTCCTCGGGGCGCACACTCTCGGTTTCAACACCAACTCCATGGGCGTCGCGGTCATCGGAACGTACACCTCGACCAACCCGTCCGCCGCCGCCCTCGACGCGATCGCCCGCCTGACGGCCTGGAAGCTCGGTCTGTACGGGGTGAATCCGACGGGCACCACGCATCTCACGTCGGCCGGCGGGAACCTTTACCGGAAGGGGCGAAGCGTCAGGCTCAATGCCATCTCCGGGCACCGGGACGGTTTCGCCACCGAGTGCCCGGGCGCACGCCTCTACAAGAAGCTGGGCAAGGCCCGGTCGTCCTCGGCCCGGCTCCAGGGCCGGCGCTGACCGGGACGGGGGCGTACCGATCGGGCGCGAACCGTCTGCATAAACTGGCCGGCCGTAGTTGAACGAACGATTCCGCCCGGCCCCAGCAGGAAGCAGAGACGACAGGTGACTGAAGCGATCCTCCTGGTCGGTGGCAAGGGCACCAGGCTGCGCCCGCTCACGGTGCACACGCCCAAGCCCATGATCCCGGCGGCGGGCGTCCCGTTCCTCACCCACCAGCTGGCCCGGGCGCGGGCGGCGGGCGTGGAGCACATCGTGCTGGCGACGTCCTATCTGGCCGAGGTCTTCGAACCGTACTTCGGCGACGGCTCGGAGCTCGGGCTGCACCTGGAGTACGTGACGGAGGAGGAGCCGCTGGGCACCGGCGGCGCGATCAGGAACGTGGCGTCGCGGCTGCGCTCGGGGCCGGACGACCCCGTGCTGATCTTCAACGGCGACATCCTGACGGGCCTGGACATCAGGGCCCTGGTCGAGACGCACTCGTCCTCGGGCGCGGACGTCTCCCTCCACCTGACGCGCGTGCCCGACCCCAGGGCGTTCGGCCTGGTCCCCACCGATGCGGACGGCCGGGTCCAGGCGTTCCTGGAGAAGCCCCAGACCCCGGAGGAGATCGTCACCGACCAGATCAACGCGGGGGCGTACGTCTTCCGCCGCTCGGTGATCGACTCGATCCCGGCGGGCCGTCCGGTGTCGGTGGAACGAGAGACCTTCCCGGGCCTGCTGTCGGCGGGCGCCCATCTCCAAGGAATGGTGGACTCCACCTACTGGCTGGACCTGGGCACCCCGCAGGCCTTCGTCCGGGGCTCGGCCGACCTGGTCCAGGGCAGGGCCCCGTCCCCGGCGGTCCCGGGCCGCTGCGGCGACCGCCTCGTCCTGCCGGGCGCCTCCGTGGCCCCGGACGCGAAGCTCACCGGCGGGACGGTGGTCGGGGAGCGCGCTGTGATCGGCGCGGGCGCCCGCATCACCGGCAGCACGGTCCTGGCGGGCGCGGTGGTCGAGCCCGGCGCGGTGATCACGGACTCGCTGATCGGCGCGGGCGCGGTCATCGGGGCGCGCTGCGTGCTGGCGGGGGCGGTGGTGGGCGACGGCGCGAGGGTGGGCCCGGACAACGAGCTCCGCGAAGGGGTACGGGTGTGGTGCGACGCAACAATCCCGGGGGCAGCGCTCCGCTTCTCATCGGACGAGTAGGCACCCGAACCTCGCTTCGGGGCTTCGCCCCGGGCCCCGTAAACGCCGGAGTCACCTAAGGGGCGCGGGGAACTGCGCGACCAGCCCCCACCGGCCCGCAGCCGAGCACGGGTCCAGGGGCGTAGCCCCCGGCCGCCCGCCAGAGGGCTTACGGGAAGGGGCGGGGTGGGGAAAAGGGCCCAGTAGTCTCGGAAGCATGGCCGGCCGCTTCAACCCCCGTACCCCCACCCGCACCACCGTGCGAGGCGGCCACCTCCACGTACCCCCACCCCCCACCCACCCCGCCCACAACACCGCCGCCCGCCACTACACCCCACCCGGCCCCCTGGACCTCGGCCTGGTCCTGGGCCCCCTGCGAAGGGGCCCCGCCGACCCCACCTTCCGCACCACCCCGGACGGCTCGGTGTGGCGAGCCTCCCGCACCCCCGACGGCCCCGGCACCCTCCGCGTCGCGCTCCGCGAGGGCCGGGCGGAGGCCGAGGCGTGGGGGCCGGGCGCCGAGTGGCTGCTCGCGCACCTCCCGGGGCTCCTCGGGGACGCGGACGCCCCCGAGGAGTTCGCCCCCCGCCACCGCCTCCTCGCCGAGTCCGCCCGGCGCCGCCCGGGTCTGCGGCTGACGAGGACCGGCCTGGTCCTGGAGTCGCTGATCCCGTCGATCCTGGAGCAGAAGGTCACCGCCGACGAGGCGTACCGCGCCTGGCGGCTGCTGGTGCGCAAGTACGGCGAGCCCGCCCCGGGCCCGGCCGGCGACCGTATGCCGGAGCGGATGTACGTGATGCCCGACCCCAGGACCTGGGCCCTGATCCCGTCCTGGGAGTGGCACCGCGCGGGCGTGGACGCCAAGCGCTCGTCGACGATCCTGCGCGCGGTACGCGTGGCCCGCCGTCTGGAGGAGGCCGCCGCACTGCCCCCTCAGGAGGCCGCGGCCCGGCTCCACCTCGTTCCGGGCATCGGCCCCTGGACCAGCGCCGAGACCCTGCAGCGCGCGATGGGCGCCCCCGACCTGGTCACTGTCGGGGACCTCCATCTGCCGGGCATCATCGGCTACGCCCTGGCCGGCGACCGCACCGCCGACGACGCCGCGATGCTGGAGCTCCTCGCCCCGTACGCCGGTCAGCGCCACCGCGCCACCCGGCTGATCCTCCTCAGCGGCCGCACCCCGCCCCGCCGCGCACCCCGGATGTCGCCACGCGACTTCGGGGCGCTGTAGAGAAACGCCCCGCCGCGGCGACACTCGCGGCAACCACCGCCCCCTGGGGGCGCGGGGAACCGCGCGCTCAGCCCAGGACGGCCCGCAGCCGCGCGACAACCCGACGCAGCCCGAACGCCCCGCGCCCCGCCCTCGCTGCCGTCACCGCACCTCGATGAACGCGTCCGCCACCCGCCCGGGCCGCTCCTTCGGCTCCTCGGCCGGGCGGCCGACCGCCACCGCGCCCATCGGGTCCCAGTTGTCGGGCAGGCCGAGGACCTCCCGTACGACATCGCGGCAGAACATCGTGGACGACACCCACGCCGAGCCGAGCCGCTCGCCCGTGAGCGCCACCAGGAAGTTCTGCACGCCCGCGCCCGTGGCGACTACGAACATCTCGCGCTCGGCCGCGTCCCGGCGGGCGTCGCCGTAGGTGTGCGAGCCGTCCATCACCAGGCAGGGCACCACCAAGTACGGCGCGTCGCGCAGGACTTGGCCCCGGCGCACCCGCTTGGCGACGAACTCCTCGGACTTGCCGTCGCGCCGCAGGTCGGCGATCCACGCGTCCCGCATCGCGTCGAGGAGACGCACCCGCGACTCCTCGGACTCCAGCAGCACGAACCGCCAGGGAGTGGTGTGGTGCGGCGCCGGGGCCGTGACGGCGGCGGCCACCGCGCGGCGCACCGCGCCCGGGTCCACGGGCTCGTCGGCGAACGCCCGGACCGTACGCCGCTGGGTCACCGCCGTCCGGATCGCCTCCGAGGTGCCCAGGCGGAACATGTCGTCGGCCGCGCCCCGCACCAGCGGCCGGGTGCCGTCCTCGGCGTCCGCCGAGACGAGGTGCGCCAGGCCGCTGACCACCGCGACCGGGAAGCCGGCGGCCTTGCCCTTGACCAGGTCGCCCGCGGCGGCCAGTTCGTCGGCGCTGGCCACGACGGTCGCGTTCAGCTCGTTGCCGTGCGTGTCCGTGCCGCCGCGCAGGTCGTCGAGGACGCGCACGCCCGCGGCGCCGATCGCCACGTCGGTGAGCCCGGCGCGCCACGGCCGCCCGAAGGTGTCCGTCACCAGGACGCCCACCTCGACGCCGAGCGCTGCCCGGATCCCGGACCGGATCGCCTCGGCCGAGGAGTCGGGGTCCTCGGGCAGCAACAGCACGGTCCCGGCGGGGGTGTTGGAGGCGTCGACCCCGGCGGCGGCCATGATCAGGCCCTGCCGGTTCTCGACGATGCGCAGGGCGCCACGCCGGGCCACCACCCGTACCGTCTCGGCGTCGATCGCCGCCTCCCGGTCGGCCGCCTCGACGATCCGCCCCTCCGCCTTGGAGACGATCTTCGAGGTGACCAGCAGGACGTCCCCGTCGACGAGGTCGGGCGCGGCCCCCGCGATGAGCTTCGCGAGATCGTCCCCGGCCTGCACCTCCGGTATGCCGCCGAGGGCCCGTACGCGGTACGAGGGAGGGGTGTTCGTGGAGTCGGTGGTCACGCGCGCACCTCCTCGGCCAGCGTCAGCGCCTCGCGCGCCATCGCCGCCGTCGCGTCCAGGTCCGTCATCATCAGCGGGACCGCGCGGCAGCGGATGCCCGCCGCCTCGACCCGGTCCACGGCGGTCTCGTCGGCCGTGTCGACCAGCCAGCCGTCGAGCAGTCCCGACCCGTAGTGCTCGGCGACCGCCGCGGCCGTCGACTCGACGCCGACGGCGGCCAGCACCTTGTCCGCCATGCCCCGCACCGGAGCGCCCCCGACGATCGGGGAGAGCCCGACCACCGGAACGCCCGCCTCCGCGATCGCCTCGCGGATGCCGGGCACGGCCAGGATGGTGCCGACGCTGACGACCGGGTTGGACGGCGGGAAGAGGATCACGTCGGCGTCGGCGATGGCCTCCAGGACGCCGGGCGCGGGCTTGGCCTGGTCGGCCCCGACCGGCACCACGGCCGTCGCCTCCAGGGACGCCCGCAGCTTCACCCAGTACTCCTGGAAGTGGATGACCTTCCGCTCCCCGTCGACCTCGACCGCCACATGCGTCTCGACGCGGTCGTCGGACATCGGGATCAGCCGGACGCCCGGCTGCCAGCGGGCGCAGAGCGCCTCCGTGACCGCGCTCAGCGGATAGCCCGCGCCGAGCATCTGCGTACGGACGATGTGGGTCGCGAAGTCGCGGTCGCCCAGGCCGAACCACTCGGGTCCCACCCCGTACGCCGCGAGCTCCTCCTTGACGTGGAAGGACTCGTCGGTCCTGCCCCAGCCCTGCTCCTCGTTGATGCCACCGCCCAGGGTGTACATCACCGTGTCGAGGTCGGGGCAGACCTTCAGCCCGAACAGATGAATGTCGTCACCGGTGTTGCCGATCACCGTGATGTCCGCGTCCGGCGCGGCCTGTTTGAGGCCGCGCAGGAAACGGGCACCGCCGATGCCGCCGGCCAGAACCACAATGCGCATGTACAGCAGTGTGTCAGGCGGGTACGACATCCTGGGCGGCGGCTGTGGACTGGCTGGCGTGCATCGGCATGTCGGTCAGGCCGGGGTAGTAGATGTGCAGGCTCACGGCCGGTTCCAGGGAGTCGTTGACGACCTCGTGGACGTAGCCGGGCGCGAAGACGCGCTGGGCCCCGGCGCCCAGGGCGCGGGTGCCGCGCTCGGTGCGCTCGGTCAACTCGCCCTGGAGCACGGTCAGTACGCCCGAGGAGGCGCCGTGGTCGTGCAGCCCGCTGCGCTGCCCGGGCACCCAGGACAGCAGCCAGACCTCGTAGCCGATTGGGGTCTCCCCTGTTCGAGCGGAGCCGAGAGCTTGGGGAACCGTGCGCAGCCGGTGGTACCAGCGGCTGGTCGCGTCGTACTGGACGAGCGGCTCCCACTGGGTGCGGTCGGCCGCGAGGGAGCGGGCCAGGCCGACGAAGTCGGCGACGGTGCTCGGGTGCTCGCGGGCGGGCTGGAGGAGGTGCAGGACCTCAAGGAGGTCGCCGGCGATCTGAAGGTCGCTGTCGCTGTTCATGGGTGCGGTGGTTCCTCGGCAGTAACTGCAGGAAGCAGTGCGGGGGTGTCGCAAAGGCGTGTGCGCGTGGGTGCGCGAGCGGCCCGAAGGGCCGGGAAGAACGCGGAGAAGGCTGGAGCGCTACGGCATCAACAGCTGGAACAGCAACAGCGCGCCTGGACAGCACTGCGGAACCCACGGACGTGGGTCGCGAAGAGTGCTGTGGTCGCTGGCATGCAATCAAAGGTGACCAAGAAGAGCCGAGCTGTCAACTCAATACCCGATTTGGCCGCAATGTTTCACCTCATCCGGTTACTGCGTACGGAGAAAGGTTTGTGCACAGGCACTGCCGGAGATGTGGCGCTGCAACCGTGCGTGCAAACGCCGTTGTGTTCTCGTGACCGGACTGTGATCCCAGTCGCTTCCGCCGCCCGGACGCAACAAGATCGATATTCGACTCGTCTTCTCTGGGCAGGTGAGGGAAGAGCGATTGAGCCATTGGCATGTGTCATGGTTTTTGCCGATTTGAACACTTTCCGTATAGCCTTGGTTCCGCAGAGTGAATACGGGGCCCAATAGCAGATCTCGGCTTGACTGGCCCGGATCCGCACACTTGTAATTTCACTCGTGTCGTTCGCCCGAAATCGGTAACGGCAGCATCACGGGGCAGCAAAGACAGACGAGGGGTGCACATGACCGAGGTGTTCCAGGAGCTGCTGGTCGACGATGTGGACGAAGAACTCGGCTGGCAGGAGCGCGCGTTGTGCGCCCAGACCGACCCCGAGTCCTTCTTTCCCGAGAAGGGCGGCTCCACCCGGGAGGCCAAGAAGGTCTGCCTCGCCTGTGAAGTCCGCTCCGAGTGCCTCGAATACGCCCTCGCGAATGACGAACGATTCGGCATCTGGGGCGGACTGTCCGAACGGGAACGCCGCCGCCTGAAGAAGGCGGCGGTCTAGTTTTTTCGGGGGCTTTGCCCCCTCCGGACCCTCTACGGACCCCGTCCGGGCCTCCTCCGGCTCCACCCGGCCTCCGCAGGCGGCGGACTGCCGCGTTCCCCAGCCATTAGTGTGGGGCGCTGCCAGTCAGCACAGCAGCCTCCGGGGCCCCCAACCCCCGGACCCCGGCCGGAGGGGCCCGTACCTCGATGTCCGTGCACAGCCAGTCGACTGCCCCGTACTCCGAGGCCGCGACCCCCGAGTTCCCCAGACACGTCGTCACCGCCGTGCTCGTCTCGCACGACGGTGCGCGCTGGCTGCCCGACGCCCTGGCCGGCCTGCTCGGCCAGGAACGCCCCGTACAGAGCGCGTACGCGGCCGACACCGGCAGCGCCGACGACTCCGCCCGCCTGGTCACCGAGGCCCTGGGCGCCGACCGCGTCCTGCACCTCGCGCGCCGCACCGGCTTCGGCGCCGCCGTC
This sequence comes from Streptomyces sp. NBC_00224, assembly GCF_041435195.1. Taxonomy (NCBI): domain Bacteria; kingdom Bacillati; phylum Actinomycetota; class Actinomycetes; order Kitasatosporales; family Streptomycetaceae; genus Streptomyces; species Streptomyces sp. NBC_00224. The sequence continues at coordinate 4,018,159 of NZ_CP108106.1, read as the reverse complement.
GACGAGGCCGTCCGCTCCGCGGGGGTGCTCGGCCCGGAGGAGCTCCCGTACCTGAAGCGGCCCAGCGGCTGGGACCCCGTCTCGCGCAGCTGGCGCGACGACACCTACGACCTGCCCGAACTGCCGCACGGCGAGCCCGTCCAGTGGCTCTGGCTGCTGCACGACGACTGCGCCCCCGCGCCCGACGCCCTCGCCGAACTGCTGCGCGTCGCCGACTCCGACGCCTACGCCGCGATCGTCGGCCCCAAACTGCGCGGCTGGTACGACCGCAAGCAGCTGCTCGAAGTGGGCGTCTCCATCGCCCGCAGCGGCCGCCGCTGGACCGGCCTGGACCGGCGTGAGCAGGACCAGGGCCAGCACGACCAGGTCCGCCCGGTCCTGTCCGTGTCCTCCGCCGGCATGCTGATCCGCCGCGACGTGTGGGAGGAGCTCGGCGGCTTCGACCGGCGGCTGCCGCTGATGCGCGACGACGTCGACCTGTGCTGGCGCGCGCACGCCGCCGGGCACTCCGTCCTCGTCGCCCCCGAAGCCGTCGTACGGCACGCCGAGGCCGCCGCCCGCGAGCGCCGCACCGTCGACTGCGCGGGCCGCTCCGCCGTCGACCCGCACCGGGTCGACAAGGCGGGCGCCGTCTACACGATGCTCGTCAACTCGCGCCCCGCCGCGCTGCCCTACGTGTTCCTGCGCATCGTCGTCGGCACCGTACTGCGCACCCTCGCCTATCTGCTGGGCAAGGCGCCCGGCCAGGCCGTCGACGAGATCATGGGCCTGTCCGCGACCCTGCTGCGGCCCGGCCGGATCCTCGCCGGACGGCGCAGACGCGGCAAGAGCGGGGTGGAGGCGAGCGAGCTGCGGCCGCTCTTCCCGCCGCCCGGAGCCACCGTCCGCGCCACCGTCGAACAGGTCGCCGCCGGGCTCGGCGCCGGGGCCGAGGACACCGGCGGCTCCCGGCACGGCGCCGTCGAATCCGGCCCCGGCGGAGACGACGCCGACTTCCTGGAGATCGAGCAGTTCGCGCGGCTGAAGAAGATCGCCCGCAAACCCGCGCCCGTCCTGTTCGCCCTGCTCCTGCTGATCTCGCTGGCCGCCTGCCGCGAACTGCTCGGCGGCGGCGCCCTCTCCGGCGGCGCCCTGCTGCCCGCGCCCTCGGGCGTCGGCGACCTGTGGGGCCGCTACGCGGACGCCTGGCACCCCATCGGCACCGGCGGCACCCAGACCGCCCCGCCCTACCTCGCGGCCATCGCCGCCCTCGCCGCCCTCTGCTTCGGCTCCACCGGCTTCGCCCTGACCCTGCTGCTCGTCTGCTCGGTCCCGCTGGCCGGACTCACCGCCTACTTCGCCTCGCGCCCTCTCGTCGAGTCGCGCCTGCTGCGCGCCTGGGCGGCCGTCGCCTACGCCCTCCTGCCTGCCGCCACCGGCGCCCTCGCCACCGGCCGTCTGGGCACCGCCGTCCTCGCCGTACTCCTGCCGCTGATCGCCCGCGCGGGCGTCACCGCCGCCGGGTTCCGCGGCGAGGGCCGCGGCAGCTGGCGCGCCACCTGGACGTACGCGCTGCTGCTCACCAGCGCCATGGCGTTCACCCCCGTCGTCTGGCCCGTCGCCGCGCTCCTCGGAGCCGTCGTCCTGGTGCTGCGCCGCGACGACATCACCGCTTACGGTCTGCGCTTCCTCGCCGCCGTCGGCACCCCCCTCCTGATCCTCGCCCCCTGGTCGCTGACCCTGCTCACCGGCCCGTCCGGCTTCTTCCGCGAGGCCGGTCTGGAGTACGGCAAGGGCTCGGCCTCCGCGCTCGACCTGCTCGGCGCGAGCCCCGGCGGCCCCAAGACCGTCGGCGGCCTGCTCCTCGTCGGCTTCGTGCTGGCGGCGCTCGCCGCCCTGCTGCGCGGGGAGCGGGAGTTCGCGATCCGCACCGCCTGGGCCGTCGCCCTCACCGGCTTCCTCTTCGCCGCCCTCTCCAACAACAGCGGCTGGGCGGGCCCGGCCACCCTCGTCTACGGCCTCGCCCTGATCGCCGCCGCCGTACTCGGCGCCGAAGGCGCCAAGGAGCGCGTCGCCGCCCACGGCTTCGGCTGGCGCCAGCCGGTCGCCGCACTGATCGCCCTGGCCGCCGCGGTCGCTCCGCTGATCGCGGCGGGCGGCTGGATGCTGAGCGGCGCCGACGGGCCGCTGGAGCGCCGCGACCCGGTGCAGGTGCCCGCGTTCGTCGCGGAGGAGAGCGGCACCCGCGACCAGGCCCGCACCCTCGTCCTGGGCGGCGCCTCGGCCGCCAAGGTCTCCTACACCCTGGTCCGCGGCTCCGGCGGCCGCCTCGGCGACGCCGAACTCGCCGCCTCCGGCGGCAGCGACCCCCGCCTGGACAAGGTCGTCGCCAACCTGGTCGCCGGCTCCGGCGCCGACCAGTCCTCCCAGCTCAGCGGCTTCGCCGTGCGCTATGTACTGGTACGCGACGGAGCGCCCCGCACCTTCGGCCGGGTCCTGGACACCACCCCCGGCCTCAGCCGACTGAGCCAGCTCGACGGCAGCGCGCTGTGGCGCGTCGACCGGCAGGTCGCCCGCGCCGTCATCGTGCCGCCCGCCGCCTCCGCCGGGGCCCAGACGGGGTCGGCACAGGCCGGCGGCGCCGCCGAGCCGGTGGCCGTCGCCGCCGACCCGGTCGACGTCCACACCAAGATCCCGGCCGGTCCGGTCGACCGCGTCCTGCGCCTCGCCGACCGTGCCGCGCCCGGCTGGACCGCGACCCTCGGCGGCAAGCCGCTGAAGAAGACCACCGTCGACGGCTGGGCCCAGGGCTTCCAACTCCCCGCCGACGGCGGCCGCCTGGACATCACCTACGACGCCCCCTTCACGCACACCGCGTGGATCTGGGCCCAGTCGCTCCTCGCCCTGGTGCTCGTCGTGCTCGCCCTGCCGGGCCGTCGCCGCCGGATCGACGACGACCTGCCCGAGGAGGAGCAGCCGGTGCTGCCCCCGGCCCGGGACGGCGAGGGCCGCCGGGCCCGCCGCCTGCGCGCCCAGGCGGAGGCCGAGGCCGCCGACGCCGAGCCGACGGCGGAGCCCGAAGGCCCGGCCGGCCAGGACTTCCCGCCCCCGCCGGCCTCCGCGCCCACGGCCCCCGAGCACGACCCGTACGCGACCGCCCAGTACGCCGAAGTGCCGCAGCAGCAGTCCTACGGACAGTGGGACGAGACGGCGTACACCAACGCCGAGTACCCGCAGCAGCAGTACGACCCGTACCAGCAGCAGTACCAGCAGTACGACCCGTACCAACAGCAGCAGCAGTACCCGCCGCAGGAGCCCGCGTACGACCCCTACGGCTATGGCTACGGCGGGGAGCAGGCCCCCGGCCAGGGGCAGGGCGAGGGCGGCCGCATCCCCGGCCAGAGCCATGACGGCCAGGGCCACGACACCGAGCAGCCGCACCGCCCCGACGGGAGCAACCAGTGAACCGCAGCACCCTCTCCCTGATCGCGGCCGCCGTCGCCCTCGCCGCTGTAACCGGCTTCGCGGCCGTCACCGCGCCGGGCGGCGACTCGGCGAAGGCCGATGCGAAGGGTCCGGCCCGGCTGCCCGTCGAGCGCTCCAGCCTGCTGTGCCCGGCGCCCAGCCTGTCCGACCTGGCGGAGACCACGTACACCACGTACACCCCGAAGGGCAGCGGCGACGCGGGCGCCAAGGCGGGCACGGCCGGCAGCGCCGTGCTCAAGCCCGCCGTCACCCCGCTCACCGACGGCACCCCCGCCAAGTCCACCGACAAGACGGACAAGGACAAGAAGGGCAAGAAGGGGAAGACCCCCGAGAAGCCCGACCCCAACAAGGCGGTCGTCACCCTCAAGGAGCCCGGCAAGCCCGCGTCGGCCACGGCCGACGGCTCCGACGCACCCGCGCTCGCCGGGTCCGCCGACGGCCCGCTCGCGCCCGGCTGGGCGGCGCAGCAGACCACGGTGGTCTCGGCGGGCGACACGCGCGCGGTGCTCGGCACCCGCTGCACCGAACCCGACACCGACTTCTGGTTCCCCGGCGCTTCCACCGCCAAGACCCGTCAGGACTACGTCCATCTGACCAACCCCGACGACACCGCGGCGGTCGCCGACATCGAGCTGTTCGGCAAGGACGGCGTCATCAAGTCGGAGGTGGGGGAGGGCATTACGGTCCCCGCGAAATCCAGCGTCCCTGTTCTGTTGTCAACGTTGACCTCGGCGGCGGCCGATGACCTGACCGTTCACGTCACGACCCGCTCCGGCCGGGTCGGGGCGGTCGTGCAGGCATCGGACGCGAAGGCGGGCGCGGACTGGCTGTCCGCGTCGGCCGACCCGGCGGCGAGCCAGGTCCTCCCGGGCATCCCGGGCGACGCCACCGACGTACGCCTGGTGGTGTACGCCAAGGGCGCCGACGACGCCGATCTCAAGGTGCGGCTGGCCGGTGCGGGCGGCAGCTTCACCCCTGCTGGTCTGGACACCGTCCACGTGAAGTCGGGGATGACGGCGTCCTTTGATCTGAAGAACGTTACGAGGGGTGAGGCGGGTTCCCTGTTGCTCGCCCCGACTTCGGATGGCGGGAAAACGCCCATCGTGGCGGCGCTGCGCGTAGTGCGCGGCACGGGTGACAAGCAGGAGACCGCATACATTCCGGCCACCGAGCCCGTCGGCGACCGGTCCACGGCCGCCGACAACCGGGCCAAGGGCTCGACGCTGGCCTTCACCGCGCCGAGCGCCGCCGCCACGGTCAAGGTCACCGCGTCGCCCGGTACCGAGGGCGGCGAGCCGCAGACCAAGACGTACACCGTGAAGGCCGGCACCACGCTGGCGGTCGAGCCCCCGGTCCCGTCCGGGCTCAAGGGCTCGTACGCGCTGACGGTCGAGACCCAGCCGGGCAGCGGCCCGGTCTACGCCTCCCGAACGCTGGCGCTGCCGCAGGACGGCATCCCGATGTTCACCGTGCAGACGCTCCCCGACGACAAGGGGACGGTGGCGGTCCCGGCGGCGAAGCAGGACCTGTCGGTACTGGACGACTGAGGACGGATCCGGTCCGGTCGGCCCTGTCCGTTCAGTCTTGTCCGTTCGGTCCTGCCGGTTCAGTCCTGTCCGTAGCGGGGATCGACCGACTCCGGTGCGAGACCGAGGAGTTCGGCGACCTGCTCGACCACGACCTCGTGGACGAGCAGGGCCCGTTCGTCCCGGCTCTTGGTGCGGATCTCGACGGGCCGCCGGTAGACGATGATCCGCGCGGGCGAGCCCTTGGAGGCGGGCAGCGCGCGGCCCAGCGGTACGGCCTCGTCGCTCCACCCGTCGTCGTCGGACTCGGGCAGCGGCACGTCGGAGACGAGGAAGTCGACGTCGGCCAGCTGTGGCCAGCGCCGCTCCAGCCGCTCCACCGAGTCCCGCACCAGATCGCGGAAGCTCTCCGCACGGCTCGCCGAGAGCGGCACCTGCGGCGGGGCCACGGGTCCGCGCATGCCCCTCCCGTGCCGGTCGCGGCGGCGGGGCCGCGGGCCGGCCGGTACGGAGTCGGGGCCGGAGCCGATGCCGGAACTGGAACTGTCCATCACTGACGCAGCGTAGCCCTCCGGAGCGCCGTGCGATCGCGGCGGCGGCCCGTTCCACGGCATGTCGCGGGATGACCGTTTCCCTCTCGCTTGAGAGCGATTACCGGCCCATACGAGACAGTGGTTTTCGCGTCGTTTGACCGGAAGATTCCCAAGTACGGAACGTAATCGGTCCGGTCACAGACCGTGCGGCCCTCTTCCCGTGCAGGTCAGCCCAGTTGCTCACGGCGCCGCTGTGCCCGAGCTCACACCGCGACACGGTGGAGTGACCCGGTGGAGAGTCGTCGCGGCCCGCTCAAGAGTGCGGTACCGTCCAACGTCGTGAGCCCTGTACGTCGCTGTTCGCGCACTGCGTGCGGCCGCCCTGCCGTCGCGACACTGACGTACGTCTACGCGGACTCGACCGCAGTCCTCGGCCCGCTCGCCACCTATGCCGAGCCCCATTGCTATGACCTGTGCGCCGAGCACAGTGAGCGCCTCACCGCGCCCCGCGGCTGGGAGGTCGTCCGCCTCACCGACGCCTCCGCCCCGAGCCGCCCCAGCGGCGACGATCTGGAAGCGCTTGCCAACGCGGTACGGGAAGCGGCCCGCCCGCACGAACGCGCCGCCGAGGCCGGCGGCGCCCGCGCGGCCGACCCCATGGAGGTCGCCCGTCGAGGCCACCTCCGGGTCCTGCGCTCCCCGGAGCCCTGAGGGGCCGAGCGGGCCGGCCGCTTGGGACGGGGGCCGGGCAATGCGAGCCCTGACCTTCACGGGCCGACCGCTCCGGAGTCCTCCGCAGGCCCCGCGTTCTCCAGAGGCGCACGCTCTCCACAGGCCCGCGTTCTCCACGGGCATCGAGTTGTCCACAGGCGCCGCAGCCCTGACAGCCCCAGCCGGTAGCCTCGGTCCAGGGGGCCGCATGTCTCCGCAGGATGTCTCCGCAGGTGATTTCAGAAGGGTTGGGCCGTGACTGCTGATCTGTCGCAGATCGTGAAGGCGTACGACGTCCGCGGGGTGGTGCCGGATCAGTGGGACGAGTCTCTGGCCGAGCTGTTCGGAGCGGCTTTCGTACGGGTGACGGGCGCCGACGCGATCGTGGTCGGGCACGACATGCGCCCCTCGTCGCCCGGCCTGTCGGCGGCGTTCGCGCGCGGCGCGGCCCGCCAGGGCGCGGATGTCACCCTGATCGGCCTGTGCTCCACGGACCAGCTGTACTACGCGTCCGGGAAGCTGAACCTGCCCGGCGCCATGTTCACGGCGTCCCACAACCCGGCCCAGTACAACGGCATCAAGCTCTGCCGCGCGGGCGCCGCCCCGGTCGGCCAGGACACGGGCCTGGCCGACATCCGCGCCCTGGTCGAGGCCTGGTCGGAGTCGGGCGCCCCGGAAGCGGCGGCGACGGCCGGCACACTCGACGAGCGCGACACGCTCGTGGACTACGCCGCCCACCTCAAGTCCCTGGTCGACGTCTCCGGCATCCGTCCCCTCAAGGTCGTCGTGGACGCGGGCAACGGCATGGGCGGCCACACGGTCCCCACCGTCTTCGACGGTCTGCCGCTGACGCTGGTGCCGATGTACTTCGAGCTCGACGGCACCTTCCCCAACCACGAGGCCAACCCCCTCGACCCCGCCAACATCGTCGACCTCCAGGAGCGCGTCCGCGCCGAGGGCGCCGACCTGGGCATCGCCTTCGACGGCGACGCCGACCGCTGCTTCGTGGTGGACGAGCGCGGCGAGGGAGTCTCCCCGTCCGCCGTGACCGCGCTGGTGGCGGCCCGTGAGCTGGCCAAGCACCCGGGCGGAACGGTGATCCACAACCTGATCACCTCCTGGTCCGTCCCGGAGGTCGTCCGCGAGAACGGCGGCATCCCGGTCCGCACGCGGGTCGGCCACTCGTTCATCAAGCAGGAGATGGCGCGTTCGGGCGCGATCTTCGGCGGCGAGCACTCCGCGCACTACTACTTCAAGGACTTCTGGAACGCCGACACCGGCATGCTGGCGGCCCTGCACGTCCTGGCCGCCCTGGGCACCCAGAAGGCCCCGCTCTCCCGTCTGCTGGCGGCGTACGACCGCTACACGGGCTCGGGCGAGATCAACTCGACGGTGACCGACCAGACCGCCCGTACGGAGGCGGTCCGCGAGGCCTTCGCGACGCGGCAGGGCGTCACCACGGACGAGCTGGACGGCCTGACGGTCTCCACGGCCGACTGGTGGTTCAACCTGCGCCCCTCCAACACCGAGCCCCTCCTGCGGCTGAACGTCGAGGCGCGTGACGAACCGACGATGGCGAAGCTGCGGGACGAGGTCCTGGCGCTGGTACGGGCGTAATCCCGCGCCGGACGGCCGGGGCTCGGTTCCTGGCCGCCCGGCGGGACTCGTCCCGGCGGCCTGGCGGGCCGGCACCCGGCGTCCGCCGCCACCAGCGGTCAGGCCAGGCCACCCGGGGAGCCCGTACCGCACCCCGGCGGTAGGGTGACAAGGCCTGATCCAGGCACCCGATCCACGTATACGAAGACGACGAAGACGTTCCGGAAGGACCTCCATGCCGCTCGAAGCCGGCCTCCTCGACATCCTCGCCTGCCCCGCGTGCCACGCCCCGCTCAAGGACGCCACGGCCGAGGAGACGCCCGAGCTGGTCTGCACCGGCGCGGACTGCGGCCTTGCGTACCCGGTCCGCGACGGCATCCCCGTACTCCTCGTGGACGAGGCCCGCCGCCCGGCGTAACCCCGCCCCGCGCGGACTCCGTCCCGCAGACCCCGCCCGGCGCACCAGCCGGGAACCGAGTGACCCGGAACCCCGATCGCCCCGGAGGCCGCCGCACATGCTCGATGAGTCGCTGCTCGACGCGCCGGAAGCCCTGGCCCGCGCGGACCGCCGCGGTCTGCTGCGCGGAGCCGCGGAGGCCGGCGCCCGCGTCCGTACCGCCGCCCGGCACGCCATCGAGGCCGGCATCGCGGAGCTGCAGCCCGAGGGCCGCCCCCGGGCCGTGCTCATCGCGGGCCCCGGCACCGCGGCCGAGGGCGTGGCCGACCTGGTCACGGCGCTGGCCGGAGCCTCCGCGCCGGTCGCCCGGCTCGTCTCGACCGGGGTGGCCGCAGCGGCGGGCGCCCTGCGCTGGAACCTCCCGGGCTGGGCGGGCTCGGTCGACCTCCTGCTCATCACCACCACGGACGGCAGCGAGCCCGGCCTGGCGCTCCTGGCGGAGCAGGCCTACCGCCGGGGCTGCACGGTCGTGGCCGTCGCCCCGAAGGGCTCCCCGCTCTCCGAGGCCGTCGACGGGGTGCACGGCCTGGTGGTGCCGCTGGCGACGGCCCCGCACGAGCTGTACGAGGACGGGAGGACCCCGGCCGCCTCTCCGAGCGCGCTGTGGGCCCTGTTCACCCCCATCCTCGCCCTGCTCGACCGCCTGGGGCTGACCGCCGCGCCCCCGGAGACGCTGGAGAAGATCGCCGACCGCCTTGACCGCACCGCGGAACGCTGCGGCCCGGCCATCGCCACGTACAGCAACCCGGCGAAGACCCTCGCGACGGAACTCGCCGACTCGCTCCCCCTCGTCTGGACTGAGGGCGAGGGCGCCGCCCCGGCGGGCCGCCGCTTCGCGACCGTACTGGCCGAGCTCGCGGGCCGCCCCGCACTCGCCGGCGAGCTGCCGGAGACGCTCGCGTCGCACGGCATCCTGCTCGCGGGCTCGCTCGGGGAGGGCGCAGACCCGGACGACTTCTTCCGCGACCGGGTGGAAGAGCCCGCGGTGCTGCACGCCCGGGTCGTCCTGCTGCGCGACCGCCCGGCGGGCGGCCTCTCCGCCGCCCCGGCCGCGCGCGAACTCGCCCTGAGCCACGAGGCGCAGATCAGTGAACTGGAGCCGGAGGAGGGCACGGAGCTGGAGTGCCTGGCGGAACTCCTCGCCCTCACGGACTTCACGATTGCGTACCTCGCCCTCGCATCGACACCGCCCCCCGCATAGGGCGCCGCCGGTGCAGCCCGACGCCGACGCGGCCGGTGGCCGAGGACACCGGTGACCGATGCCGACAGCGACCGGTGCCAACAACGACCGATACCGACAGCTGCCGGGGCAAGCGGCGACCGAACCCGTACGAGACCACGCGAAAGAGACCACGCGAACCATGGACCGTCTCGCCAACACCGTGCGCCCCTACGCCTGGGGCTCCACGACGCTGATCCCGGAACTGCTCGGCAACGCCCCCACCGGCGAGCCCCAGGCCGAGATGTGGATGGGGGCGCACCCGGGCGCCCCGTCCCGTATCGACCGGGGTGCGGGCGGGATTCCGCTCTCCGACGTCATCGCGGCGGACCCGACGGCGGAACTCGGTGACGCGGCCGTCGCCAAATTCGGCCCCCGTCTTCCTTTTCTTCTCAAATTGCTGGCGGCGGGCGCCCCCCTCTCGCTTCAGGTGCATCCCAATCTCGCCCAGGCGCAGCGGGGTTACGCGGACGAGGAAAGCGCGGGCGTTCCGCTCGGCGCCCCGCATCGCAATTACAAGGACGCCAACCACAAGCCCGAACTGATCTGTGCCTTGACAACGTTCGAAGGCCTGTGCGGGTTCCGGGCTCCGGAAGAATCCGCGGATCTTCTCGCCGCGCTCGACGTGGACTCCCTCAAGCCGTACGTGGACCTCCTGCACGCCCACCCCGAAGAGGCGGCGCTGCGCGAGGTCCTGACGGCCGTACTGACCGCCGATCCGCAGGAGATGGCGGCGACGGTGACCGAGGCCGTGGCGGCCTGCGAGCGCCTCGGCGGCGACGCCTACCGGGCCTACGCCTCGCTCGCCCACCACTTCCCGGGCGACCCCGGCGTCATCGCGGCCATGCTCCTCAACTACGTCCAACTCCAGCCCGGCGAGGCTCTGTTTCTCGGTGCCGGCATTCCGCACGCGTATCTGAGCGGCATGGGCGTGGAGATCATGGCCAACTCGGACAATGTGCTGCGCTGCGGTCTGACCCCGAAGCACGTGGACGTCCCCGAACTTCTCCGGGTCGTCCGCTTCGAGGCCAATGACCCGGGCGTGCTGCGCCCCGAGGCGTCGGAGACGGGCGAGGAGCTCTACGACACCCCGATCGACGAATTCCGCCTGTCCCGTTTCGTACGCGCGGAGGGCGCTGCTCCGACCGACCTGACGGCCGGGACCGCGCAGATCGTCCTGTGCACGGCGGGTGCGGTGGAGCTCGGCGACCTGCGCCTCGCCCCCGGCCAGGCGGCCTTCGTCCGGGCGGGCGAAAAGGCCGAACTGTCTGGAACAGGCACTGCTTTTCGCGCCACTGTCGTGGCCTGATGCAACAATGTGCGGCCGTATGGCGGCACCTGGGCGGCCGCGACACCGACGAAGGGAACACGTGCACGTATGAGTGCGTCAGGCGGAACCAAGGCGATCGTGGCGGCGCTCGGCGCCAACCTCGCGATTGCGGTAGCCAAGTTCGTGGCGTTCCTCTTCAGCGGTTCGTCGTCGATGCTCGCGGAGAGCGTCCACTCGCTGGCGGACTCGGGCAACCAGGGCCTGCTGCTGCTCGGCGGCAAGAAGGCACAGCGTGAGGCGACGCCCCAACATCCCTTCGGCTACGGCCGGGAGCGTTACATCTACGCCTTCCTGGTCTCGATCGTGCTGTTCTCGGTGGGTGGCATGTTCGCCCTCTACGAGGGCTACGAGAAGGTCAAGCACCCGCACGAGATCGAGGCCTGGTACTGGCCCGTCGGCGTCCTGATCTTCGCGATCATCGCCGAGGGCTTCTCCTTCCGTACGGCCATCAAGGAGTCGAACGAGACGCGGGGCTCGCTCTCCTGGTCGCAGTTCGTGCGCCGGGCGAAGGCCCCCGAGCTCCCCGTGGTCCTCCTTGAGGACGCGGGCGCCCTGATCGGACTCGTCCTCGCCCTCGGCGGCGTGAGTCTCGCGCTGGCCACCGGCGACGGCGTCTGGGACGGCGTCGGCACCCTGTGCATCGGCGCGCTGCTGATCCTGATCGCCCTCATCCTGGCGGTCGAGACGAAGTCGCTGCTGCTCGGCGAGGCTGCCGGTACGGAGGAGGTGGAGAAGATCCGTACGGCGATCGTCGACGGCGACACAGTCACCTCCGTCATCCACATGCGTACGCTCCACCTCGGCCCGGAAGAGCTGCTGGTCGCGGCCAAGATCGCCGTCCAGCACGACGACACCGCGGCAGAGGTCGCCCACGCCATCAACGCGGCCGAGGCCCGCGTCCGCGAGGCGGTCCCGATCGCCCGGGTGATCTACCTGGAGCCGGACATCTACAGCGCGACGGAAGCCGCAGCGGGCTCGGACCCGGCGGCCACGCCGGGCGGCACGGGTCACTGAGAACGGTCACTGAGTACGGTCGCCGAGTACGCGGCACTGTCACCTGCGAAGCAGGTGTGGGGCCGAGGCCCCGGTAGGCGGGTGTGAGTGTGTGGGCGGGGCGGGAGAGGACTTCCCGCCCCGCCCACACGTCTACTACTGCCCCATCCTCTTCTCGCCCGCTGCCAGGCGACCTTCACGGTGTCCAGGGTGAGGTAGTCGGAGAGGACTTCGCGGGAGCCGGCGCGGCCGCCGGAACCTGCGGGGCCGTCGGAACCTTCGGGGGCGTGGGATCGGCTGGAACTCCTGGAGCCGCCGGGGCGTTCATCAGGAGAATCGCCGACACTGCTCGCGCCGGAAGCGCCCCCGGTACGGCCCGGAGTCCCGGCGGCGACAACGGTTGCCACCGGAGCCGCCCAACCGGAACGCGGTCGACGGCCACCGCCGTATGCGCGGCCGGTGCCGCCTCCCCACCCGCAACGCTCATGGCCACTCGCCGCCGCTCCTCGATCTTCTTTGAGAAGGCACCCGACCCTGAATTTCGCCACCGCGCCATCCGGGACGGGCTGGGGGCGGCTGGGCCATCGGTGTAGATTCGTGACCAGAGCCAGACGTCGCTGCTGATGGCGGTCGGTCGGTACGCCACGCGCACCGGCCGAGGGAGAGAGGGCCTCCGACGGACTGCGCTGTGAGCACGACGGGCACCGCTTGGTGCCCACGGACACTCCGGTGTCCACCCGGACATCGCGATGTCCGCCCGGGCCCCATTGGTGCCCGCGTGGCCGTCGCCATGCTCAGGCGCGCCCACAGACCTTCCGTACCCACCCTCGACCCACCCACGAGGAGCAGCTCGCCATGACGACTGTCGACGCCGGCCAGGACTTCAAGGTCGCCGACCTCTCCCTCGCCGCCTTCGGGCGCAAGGAGATCAACCTCGCCGAGCACGAGATGCCCGGCCTGATGTCGATCCGCAAGGAGTACGCCGCCACCCAGCCGCTCGCCGGCGCCCGGGTCACCGGCTCCCTGCACATGACGGTGCAGACCGCCGTCCTGATCGAGACCCTCGTCGCCCTCGGCGCCGAGGTCCGCTGGGCCTCCTGCAACATCTTCTCCACCCAGGATCACGCCGCCGCCGCCATCGCGGTCGGCCCGAACGGCACCCCCGAGAACCCCCAGGGCGTCCCGGTCTTCGCCTGGAAGGGCGAGACCCTTGAGGAGTACTGGTGGTGCACGGAGCAGGCCCTCACGTGGCCGAACTCCCCGACCGGCGGCCCGAACATGATCCTGGACGACGGCGGTGACGCCACGCTCCTGGTCCACAAGGGCGTCGAGTTCGAGAAGGCCGGTGCGGCCCCGGACCCGTCCACCGCGGACAGCGAGGAGTACGGCTACATCCTCACCCTGCTGAACCGCACCCTCTCCGAGAGCCCGCAGAAGTGGACCCAGCTGGCGTCCGAGATCCGCGGCGTCACTGAAGAGACCACGACCGGTGTCCACCGTCTGTACGAGATGCACCGCGACGGCACCCTCCTCTTCCCGGCGATCAACGTCAACGACGCGGTCACCAAGTCCAAGTTCGACAACAAGTACGGCTGCCGCCACTCCCTGATCGACGGCATCAACCGCGCCACCGACGTCCTCATCGGCGGCAAGACCGCCGTCGTCTGCGGCTACGGCGACGTGGGCAAGGGCTGCGCGGAGTCCCTGCGCGGCCAGGGCGCCCGAGTGATCATCACTGAGATCGACCCGATCTGCGCCCTGCAGGCGGCGATGGACGGCTACCAGGTCACCACGCTCGACGAGGTGGTCGACAAGGCCGACATCTTCGTCACCACGACGGGCAACAAGGACATCATCATGGCCGCGGACATGGCCAAGATGAAGCACCAGGCCATCGTCGGAAACATCGGCCACTTCGACAACGAGATCGACATGGCCGGCCTGGCCAAGATCCCCGGTGTCGTCAAGGACGAGGTCAAGCCGCAGGTCCACACCTGGACGTTCGCCGACGGCAAGGTCCTCATCGTCCTCTCCGAGGGCCGCCTGCTGAACCTGGGCAACGCGACCGGCCACCCGTCGTTCGTGATGTCCAACTCGTTCGCGGACCAGACCCTGGCCCAGATCGAGCTGTTCACCAAGCCCGAGGAGTACCCGACCGACGTCTACGTGCTGCCCAAGCACCTCGACGAGAAGGTCGCCCGCCTCCACCTCGACTCGCTCGGCGTGAAGCTCACGACGCTCCGCCCCGAGCAGGCCGCGTACATCGGCGTCGAGGTCGAGGGCCCGTTCAAGTCGGACCACTACCGCTACTGATTCCGCAACTGACGGACTCAACAGCCGCGGTACCGAGAACGTAGTACCGAGAGCGGCGGTACAAGGCAGGCCCCCGGACCCCCGTGCCGGGGGCCTGCCCCGTACCCCGCTCCGTACAACGGTCCACCCCTACGCCCCCGAGGACCACCAGACCCCATGCCCCGCGGCCGGTATTCGCTTCACGATCCGCACGACCACACCCCCCTCGGCGAAGAACACTTCCACTGCGCGCCCGGCCCCTCCGGCTGGCGCTACGTCTCCCAGATCACCACCCCCTCCGGCGACCCCGTCGGCTCCGTCGACCTTGCTCTGGACGACCTCGGCCGCCCCATCCGCCTCGAACTCCACGCCGGAGGCTGGCAGGTGCGCGGCGCCGCCCTCGACGGCGTCACCTGGGTCCGCACCGACCCCACCGGCACTCACGCCACCGAAGGCAACGTCCCCGCCCACGCCTTCACCGGCATGTCCCCGGCATTTCTCATCGCCACGGCACGTCTGCTCCGCCTCACTCCCGGTTCCCCCGCGACCCGCGTGCGCCTCGTCGCCTTCACCGACCCCGTCCTCGCCCCCCGCACCCTCGACCAGTCCTGGGCCTTGGTGAACAGTGAAGCGCACGCCACTGACAACGGCCCCCTGACCGTGGACGAGTACCAGGTCAGCGCCCTGGACACGGGTGAACAGCACGTCGTCCACATCGCCGGCGACGTGGTCCTCGCGGCTCCCGGAATCGAGCTCGAATCCCTCGAAAGCCCGCCATCGGCCTGGGCGCCGTAGGCAGCCCGGGCGCGCCGGGCAGGCGCGGCCAGATGACCTGGACGGATGGGGCCGACGGACCGGCCAGTTGATTTAGGCAGGCGGTACGAAGCCCGTTGCGGACCGGGTACCGGGCTCGGGCCCGGCCTCGGGCCCCGGCTTCGGTGCCGAAGGGGCGGACGCCGTGCCCGCGGATGGCGTCCGCGGGGGAGCGGCGGCCCAGACGGGCGCGCCCGCGATGTGCGCCGCGTCGTGAGGCGCCGGTGCGGCAGGACCCGGGGCTGATGCCCCGCCCATGGCCGCGGCCCCGCCCACCGTCGTACCGAAAACCCTGTCTCCGGCGATGCCGCTGGCCCCGCCAGCCGCCCGCCCCGTCCCGAACGCCCGCCGCGCGTCCCGCGTCTGCCGCTCGGCCATGACCGCCGCCAGATACGCGGCCGGAGGCACGCCCTGCGGCGCCGGCGCCCCTGTCCGCGCCACCAGATCGTCGGCCAGCCGGACCGCCATCGCCCAGCTCACCTGCGCGTCGAGCTGCCCCATCCGCGTCAGGTACTGCCGCACCGCCAGCCACAGCGCGTCCGGCACCCCCGACAGATCGAGCCCGGAGAAACGTCCCATCAGCCAAGGCGGAGGAGGCGGCACGGCAGCGGCCCGTCCGACCGGCACCCTCTCCCGTACGACCAGGGTCCCCGCGAACACATCCCCGATCCGCCGCCCGCGCTCCGAAACCAGCGACGCGATGCAGGCGACGACCCCGAAGGTC